>JAVBNF010000031.1:0-17509 GCA_031551725.1 Bacteroidales bacterium | reverse complement strand
CGATGCGAGTTTTATGTTTGACAAAAGTACAGGAAAAATAGACATAAATGTCAATGGCCAATCTATCGGCACGCTCGAACTGCAAGTTCCGCCAACAACAGAAGGAGATGTGAAAAACATTTGGGCAAGTACTTTTCCGATAACGGTGAAGGATAAGGATGGGAATGAGTACAAGGTGGAATGGCCGGAAGAAACAACAGAAACTTATACAGATGGACAAAATAGCAATACTTCAAATAAGGAAATCCCGTTGATTGTAACAAAGCTAAATTCTACAACATCAGATACTATTGCAAAACAACCTGCTAAAGGAATTTATTTTGAAATAGGCGATTATCAATATGCAAGTGGAAGTTATTTTGCCACACAATACATGAATACAAAGCAGGAAATTACAGCAAAAGATGTGGACACAGCGATAAAGCAAGTAAAATGGTTGTTAAATGGTAAAACAGAAAACATTTCTGAATTAACATATTCGTTGGACGCAAGCAAACAGAAACTAACAGCAGATACTAATTTACTTTTATTGTTGAGTGGTAAAGGCGATACGTTAGCAAGTTTATACATCACTCCCTATTATCCGCCAATAATCTCATTTAGCACATTACCCGGCTATAATGGAGAATTCTTATTTGATACGGGATATTGTTATCCCAATCTGTTAAACGTTGCAGATGCGTATAAATACAAAAGTTTTTCGGTCATTCGCAATGGGCAGACAAAAACCTATTATGCACCGGTGGTGGGAGTATATAAGGGAGAAGAAAGAAAATTAAAAGTGATTTATACATTTTTCAGAACAGAAGATGAACTAAAAATGAAGAATGATAAAAATTTTAAGCTACAATATAGACCTTCTATTCTGAATAAAATAGTTATTACGGATAATTCCCCCATACAGTCTATCACAATTGATGCAAAAGATTTTATTGATAAAGCAAAGTTAAAATCTTTGAATATAGATGTCATAGTTCAGCCTTTAGGTGAAAAAGTAGGAATGCTTGAGTATTATTGTGCAATCCCTGCCGATAAGGAGATCTCCCTATTTATTGTTAAATTTGCAGATCAAGATACTTATCCAGTAGATACCTCTTCACAAGAAGCGTTGAATACATTTTTAAAAACAAGTTCTCTTAATCAGTTGTTTGTTAATACAACAATACATATAAAAACGATTTCACACCGCTACACCAGCAGACAAATAACAGATACTGCAACAATGAGAGGAGAAGGTTATTCTACCTACATTTTGGGAGTTTTGAATAATGTGAATCCTGTAATGAAACCGAATAATCCTTTTAATAAAAAACATGATTATTATTATATTACAAACCTTACTATTCAGGTTCCTAATCAACCGGGCAAGAAATATGGAGGCTTCCATATTAGAGGGGGCTGTGGGGGGGTACAACTTTTAGGAAATACGCGTCAGATTGAAGGCACAACAACTGCTCATGAACTCGGTCATTGGCTGGGATTTCCTGATTCTTTTAATCCTTCTGATCGAATTCCAGCAATTGCAGATCAAGCAAAAACAAACAATTTTATGGATTATTTCAATACAAAAAAAACTTGGGTAAAAATACAATTATTAAATAGTAATCGAGATAGTAATTAATTATGAAAAAACTAATTTTAATCATGGCTTTATTGGCTCCATTGAGTATGAGAAGTCAAAATGCCACATTATCTATTGATACAATTCTTCATTATTTCAGAACGAGTACAGCTGTTGAAGCTTATTACAAAATGCAAGAAACGGAATTGTCATTAAATTACAAATTTTTGTATTATAATGATTCTGTTAAAAAATATATGTTAAAATTGTTTGATGTTAAGATGTATCAAGAATATGAAATTAGAAAAGAAAAAGAAAAAGTTGAAAGGAATGTAACATTTGTCAATGTTCTAGTCAAGGATCTTGTTCAAAATAAAAATTTTTATGATTCTATTGTAGCAGACACTTCACGATATAGAATATATGCAGATAGTGCAATCAATGAAAATATCGCTAGTTACAGGGAGCAAGTAGAAAGAAACACCTTGTACCCCTTTACTTCAGTGCTTGAAATGCTCGTTTGTATTCCTTATCCAGAGGTTTATACTCATCTCAAACGATATTGGAAAGAATCTGGCAAGGAAGAATATCGACGTCTTTTGATTTTATTAGGCGATCCTGAAGCACAACAGTCTTTCGATAAAGAAGTAGCGTTATTTGTCAAAACAAAAGGCAAATCTATAGATGGCTTAACAATGCTACGAGAGATAGAGAGTGTATCTTCCACTTCATATGGGCTGCGTAAGATGATAGAAGTACTACCGATTACGGTTATGATTGAACCCATTTCTGATTTTGAAACACAATTCAATTGTGAGGCATTAAGCAGTTTAATCACCAGAGTTAATTATTATCAAGATTGGTCTGGAGTTGATTTGACAAAAGGTTTGTCATTACCAAGATCGTATGATGATTGTGACGATTTACTGAAAGGAAGGGATAATGTAATAAAAGCTACACAAGAGTTAATGAAAGTTTATGACAAAGAGCAAGCCTATTGGCGGGTGAATATGCCGTATAATAAAAAATAGATTTGAACCAACTTCCTAAAATATCATATTCTCCTTCTCTGCTTTTAGCGGCCGGCCACAGCCATGCCCAGATGTGGGGCGGCGCCAAGCTGCGGATGACCTTTGAAAACGTAACCATCAACACCGACTACCAGCTGATGGACGGCGAATTTGTGGCGGTGAAAAATAAAAATTATAATAAAAACATCATTTGAAAAATTTGAGATACATACTTGCTTTTTTATTGATATCAGGCTATTCGATGCTCAATGCCCAACAAATTAAATTCGACAATTTAAAAGAACAGTTTAGTTGGAAGAACGCAGCAAAGATCAATGGCGGATTTTCGGCTAATGCAATTTATTATAATGGAGACAACCTAAATCGCCAACCTTTTACATGGGTATTGTCGGCCAACTTAAACTTGAATATCTTTTCACAAATTAACCTCCCATTCTCTTTTGTACTCAACAATATGGGTAGCGGTTATACATATCCTTCGCTGCCTAATCAACTAAGTTTACATCCTTCCTACAAATGGATTGCTGCCCATATTGGAGAGGTTTCTATGAGTTTTTCTCCATACACATTAAGTGGGATACAATTTACCGGTGCAGGTGTGGAACTCACGCCCGATAAAATGCCCTTTGAAATCTCAGCCATGTACGGACGCCTTGTCAGAACAACACCCTATCATCCGGAAGAACCCAACAAGCTACCTGCGTATAAGCGGATGGGAGGAGGTGTAAAATTCAAATATAGCTTTGATAACTTAACACTCGGAATGTCTGTTTTCGGAGCAAAAGACGATCCCTCCTCTGTTGATTTTATTCCTGCAACGTTAAATATTCTTCCGCAAAGTAATGTCGCCATGAGTTGGGATGCCTCAATCCGGCTCATTAGAAACCTATCCCTGAATGCCGAATATGGGTTAAGTATTTTAAATCATAATATTTCCTCTTCTGTTAGTGATCTGCTTATTGATACGCTGGGGCTTAAAAATAACAATACTTTATCATCTGCTTATAACGCGCTGAAATTAAATTTGACTTATCAGTTAATGAAGAATACGTTTGGTATCGGATATGAACGAATTGACCCCGAGTATAAAACACTTGGGGCCTACTATTTTACCAACGACCTTGAAAATATAACAGTTAATTTTGCTCGACCCTTTTTTAAAGATAAAATTACTTTTTCTGCAAATATCGGCATACAGCACGATGACCTTGAAAGCAACAATATCGATAAAACCCAACGGATAGTGGGCGCCGTAAACTTAAACTACAACATTACACAAAATTTAAGTACTAACTTGACTTACTCTAACTTCCAATCATATACCAATAAAAAAACTGAATTTGATTACATAAATCAAGCAAGTCCTTTCGATCATATCGACACGCTCGACTATTTACAACTTTCGCAAAATGCTGGAGTAAACATTGTTTATGGTTTTGGAAAGAAAGATGTAAATCGGCAATCGATTAATGGCAGCATTAATTATCAGGAATCGGCTGCCAAACAAGGTGGAATTATTGATACAAACAGTGGGATGAAAATGTATAATACCGCCGTTTCTTATAACTTTACGCATCAGCCCACTCAATTAACAGCATCTGCGAGCTTTAATTTCTCAAATACAATTTCGCATACTTTAAATATGAAAATTTACGGACCGAATATGAGTGTTGGTTATAAATTTTTTGATAAAAAATTAACAACAATGTTTTCTTTTTCTTACAATATTTCCCAAAACGGCAGTATTGCAGCGAGCAAAATATTAAACACTCGAATTAATTGCTCGTATATGTTTCTCAAAAGAAATAACTTTAGCTTATCCTTACAAAATCAGCAGCGTACTGTCGCAAACAAATCCAAGCAAAAAGATTTTACAACGACATTTTCATACGCTTATAACTTTTAATAAAGCAAAAATCTGCTTTTTTATCGCTTTTTTAAGCAAAAATCTGCTTTTTGACACTAAATCTATCGCTTTTAACTGCTTTTTATCGCGAAACTATCGCTTTTTGCAGCAAAATACCCCGTTTTGAAAAATGTATAATTTTTCATCTTTTTGCGTTGTTTTACGCTTTATTAATTGCTTGTACTGATGTAATTTTGTAATCGAAAATCAACTCACAGAAGTTGGTCGAAAACAAATTAAATTATTAACCCACAAAATCAGAAAACAAGATGGAAACATTCACACTAATTCACAAAGATGATGTATCGCGACTTCATGAACGCATGGAGGAAATGCTTTTCCTTTTACGTCGCAATTCACAAACCTCTTTTAGCAAACTCAATGACCGTTGGCTAAGTACCGAAGAAGCAGCCAAAGTCCTTCATTGCAGTACGCGAAGTATTCACAACTACATCGATAGAGGCAATCTGCCTTATCGTCGCACAGGTCGCAGACTTTATTTTCTCAAAGAAGACTTGGAAACCTTCATGGCAGGCGGAAGTTCGGTTTATCAATCCGCAAAACCGTCCATTTTATAGTGAATACTTATCGCTGACAAACGACGCATTTATGTGTTGGAAAAGCAATTTTGGTCGTATATCCGACCAAAATTGCTTTTTTTGTTTTGTCTGAAATGACAAATAGAATCTGAAATATTGGCATTCCCACCAAAAAAATCACAGCGATTTATGTATTTGATTTGAACGAGAGATTTTGAAAATATTTTATCATGTCCCAATATTTTTTCGTACTTTTGTATCCACGAAAATAGTTCTAACTAAATGAAGTACAAAAATCTCCAAATCGTTAGCATGATTTTGTATAGTTCTCTAATTTCTTGATTTTTACACCCCTTTGTGTAAGTGGCAAATATTTTGTATCTTTGCCCGATATTTTTACGATTTTTTATTTATGAAAGTGTTAATGGTTTGCCTCGGCAATATCTGTCGTTCTCCAATGGCAGAAGGGATTTTAAGGCATAAAGCAAAAGAAAAAGGATTACATATTGAAGTGGATTCTGCCGGATTTGAACCGTATCACAGCGGCGATTGCGCCGACAGCCGCGCTATCGCTACAGCAAAAAAATACGGAATAGATATTAATGACATCCGTTCCCGCACTTTCAAATACGAAGATTTTAAGAAATTCGATAAAATATTTGTAATGGACAACCGCAATTACACGGATGTGATGCGTGTTGCAAAATCAGATACAGACCGGCAAAAAACAGACTTTATTTTAAACATTACCCATCCGGGAGAAAACCGTATGGTTCCTGATCCTTACTACGGCGGAAACACTGGGTTTGAGAATGTGTTTGAGATGCTGGATCGAGCTTGTGAAAAATTTTGCGAAAAGGCTGCTTGTTTATAAAATCGAGCATAAACCTTCCAACAAACCGGGCAACTCTAATTTTGAGCTTTTGATTTTCTCAAGCTGCTTGCTTCCTTTTGCGGTTAAGGAAAAATGCATCATCCGTTTGTCTTCTTTACTCATAACACGTTTCACAAAGGCTTTCTTTTCAAGCGAAAGAATTACTTTGGATGTATTTGAAGTCGTCAGTCCGAGATATCCTGCGAGCTCACCTGACGTCAAATTATCGGTTTTATGCAATGTGCACAACAACATGCCTTCGTTTAACGAGAGATTGTAGGTTTGTTGTAATTGCACCTCGTAATCTGCAATAGCGCGGTAAACATCCCTGATTTTACACAGTTTCTCCATTCGTTTAAATAAAAAGATTGATATTTGCTTGATCTGCACGTTCGATATAAGTCGCAACACCGCCCACAACAACATCGTCGAGCAATTCTTCACGTTTTACTCCCATCACATCCATCGACATTTGGCAGGCAATAAATTCGACACCTTGTGCAAGCGCCTGTTCACGCAGGCTTTCAAGCGAATCGATATTTTTCTGTTTCATAATCAAACGCATCATCCAACTGCCCATTCCTAACATATTAAACTTCGAAAGCTTTAATTTCAGTGAGTTTGAAGGCAACATCATTGAAAACATTTTTCCGAAAATATCCTTTTCTATTTTCGGTTTCTTTACTTTTTTGATTACATTCAATCCCCAAAAAGTGAAGAAAATAGAGACTTTCTGACCGGTTGCCGCTGCACCGTTCGCAAGTACGAACGTTGCCAATGCTTTATCCAAATCATCGCTGAACATGATCAAGGTTTTTGCTTTCCCGTCGCATGAGCTCACTGTTCTGCATGCTTTCGCAGATTTCTCAACAACAACCGTAAACACGCCTTTTTCCATCGTTTTTGAAACCAAAATATTTCCTGTCGAGTTACACCATGCTTGTACATCATTGGCAAAACCTGCATCCGTAGCGGTCATTTCCAAACGCTCGCCGATTTCCATTTTATCCATTGCTTGTTTCAAACGTACAATGGGTCCCGGACATTGTAATCCGCATGCATCTAATTTCATCATTTTCATTTCTTGTTTTGTCATGCCGAGCATCGAAGGTGCGTGGGCATCTTGAGTTTCGGGTTTCGGATTATTTACAATTATTTCTTCATTTTTGATTTCAGCAGTGGCAATTGAATGTGTTTTGTAACCACCGGAAAGGTTTCTTACATCTTTAAAACCTTTAGCCGTAAGGATTTTCAATGCTAAATATCCGCGCAAACCAATTGCACAATAAATATAAATTGTTTTATCGGACGATAACTCGGAAATGCGGTCGCGCAGCTCATCCACCGGAATATTCACGGATCCGCGAATAGCCCCCATTGAAAATTCTTCGCGTGTACGCACATCCAGAATCACAACTTTCGAAAGATCGGCTTTTTCAATATCGCGCCAGGAAACAACCGGCATGATATTGCCAATGATGTTGCTTGCCACATAACCCGCAATAGCCAGCGGATCTTTTGCCGAAGAAAACGGTGGAGCATAAGCATGTTCCAACTTAATTAAATCGTAAATCGTACCGTTTTTCTTGATAATCAAAGCGGCTTGATCAATCCTTTTATCCACGCCATCAAATCCGACACACTGAGCGCCGTACAATTTTCCATTATCCGGATCAAACATCAATTTGATACTCAACGGCAAAGCATCGGGATAATAGCCGGAATGCGAATTCCCGTGTGTGGTAGAACTTTGATACTTGATTTGCATTTGCTGCAAACGTTTAGCCGCAAGCCCGGTAGTTGCAACCGTTAAATCAAACACCTTCGCAATTGCGGTGCCGATAGCGCCTTCGTATTTTTCAACATTATTAAAAACCATATTATCGGCAACAATACGTCCTTGGCGGTTCGCAGGATTCGCAAGATAATTAAGCCACGGTTTACCCGTTAAAGGATGCGGAAACTCAATGGCATCGCCTACGGCATAAATATCTTTTGCCGACGTTTGTAAAAATTCGTCAACCCAAATGCCGCCCGTTTCGCCAATTTTCAATCCGGCCGATTTTGCAAGCGTTGTTTCCGGGCGCACACCAATTGAAAGTATCACAATATCTGCGGGCAAAGTCATATTTTTTTCACAATGCACTAAAATTCGTCCGTCTTTATTCTCAAACGACTCCACGCCTTGTTCCAAATATAAATTCACGCCTTTTTGCGAAAGATGCTGATGCACATGCGCCGCCATTGAGAAATCAATCGGCGTCATTACCTGATTGCTTTTTTCCACAATCGACACTTTTGCGCCGGCATGGCGCAGGTTTTCCGCCATCTCTAAGCCGATAAATCCGGCGCCAACCACAACAGCATTGCGGATCGTATGATTTTTTAGATAATTTTTAATCATATCCGTATCTTTCACATCACGCAAAGTAAAAATACCTTCTGTGTGTATTCCGGGAATGGGCGGTTTTACAGGCGATGCGCCGGGCGAAAGCAAGAGTTTATCGTACGTTTCAACATATTCGGAACCATCGGATTTACGAACCGTAATCTGTTTCTTATCCGCATGAATAGCAACAACCTCGTTTTCCACACGCACATCAATCTTAAAGCGTTTGCCGAAAGAAGCGGGCGTTTGTAAAAACAATTTCTCGCGCTGTTCAATCACACCACCGATATAATAGGGCAAACCGCAATTAGCATAAGATATATAGGAACCTTTTTCAAGCAACACAATTTCAGCATCCTCATCTGCTCTTCGGATGCGCGCAGCAGCCGTGGCACCTCCGGCCACTCCACCGATAATGACATGTTTCATATTTATTTTATTTTATGCAAAAGTACAAATTATTTTCCATTGAAACAATTTTCCAATAAAATTATTTTCCTTTAGAAATAATTTGTATATTTGCAGAAATCTTTAATCTTAAAAATCATGTTTTTTCAATCTACAGACAACAATCACTTAAAAGAGTTGGTAAAACAGGGCGCCATTTTATTGGATGTACGCAATCGTGATGAATACGCCGAAAGTCATGCGGCAAGCTCAATCAACATTCCTCTAAACGAACTGCCTTCGCGTATTTCCGAACTCAACAAAGACGCTGAAATTATTACGGTTTGCCAAAGCGGAATGCGCAGTCAACAAGCTCAACATCTGTTAAAAACAAACGGTTTCAACAAACTTCACGATGGCGTAAGCTGGATCATGTTTTTATAAATTTCTCGCACGAATAAGCGTTTAGTATAACGATTATTTTGTATTTTTGCATAAATTTATTATGAAAATCCATTCAAACACAGCCATTATCAATTGCGAAATTTACGGCGCACGACATCCGGAAACCTTGGTTTTACTTCACGGAAACGGCGAAGATTCGACTATTTTCAAAGCGCAGATTGATTATTTTTCGCAATTTTACAAAGTCGTGGCTGTTGATACACGTGCTCACGGCAAATCAACGCGTGGTCAAGGAAAGCTCACTTATCAACTCTTTGCGCAAGACTTATTGAATGTTTTCAATGAATTAAAGATTGAAAAAGCACATATTTTGGGTTTCAGCGACGGCGCAATTACGGCCATGTATTTCGCATTGATTGCTCAAGAACGCATACAATCATTGATTCTACTGGGCGGAAATTACACGCCGAAAGGCTTGAAGCCGAAACCTCGCAAGCAAATTCAAAAAGCATATTGCAAACTTTTATTTCAATCCATTTACTCTTCAAAAGCGCGAAAAACAAGGGAAGTTTGGGCATTGATGGTTTTTCAACCCTATCTGAAACTTTCTGAAATCGCAACAATCAAAGTTCCTACACTTGTTGTTACCGGAGAACGCGATATGGTTAGCCAACAGGAAAACGACGATATTCACAATGCTATTGCGGGTTCTCAACGATTAATAATTCCAAACGGCAATCATTTCCTGGCATTTAAGATGCCGGATGTTTTTAATATGCACGTAATGGATTTCTTAAAAAACAGTTCAATGTAGAACTGTTTTTTTTACAGAATCAATTTTTACAAAAAAATTTGCATATCCTGTCATTTTTTTATAATTTTGTGTTAACACTACCCAATTTTTAACTTAAATTTGAAAAAATGAGCAATTTTCGGCAAAGAGCCTTCAAAGAAATAGGGGGGCGATTAAATAATAATCATTTTGCAGAACCTCAACGTGCTTCCGATTATTTCGGAATAAACGTTTTCGACCGTAAAGCCATGCGGCATTTTCTCCCTCCTGAAGCCTTTAATGCCGTTATCAGTGCGATTGACGAAGGAAAAAAAATCGACCGAAAAATTGCCGACCAAGTTGCTTTAGGCATGAAAACCTGGGCCATGGAACGCGGCGCCACCCATTACACACACTGGTTTCACCCGTTTACAGATGCCACAGCAGAGAAACACGACAGTTTTTTGGACCGTTCCAAAGACGGCACTGTTTTCGAAAATTTCAGCGGCGACGCGCTTGTACAGCAAGAACCCGACGCTTCCAGCTTTCCAAACGGAGGCTTGAGAAATACATTTGAAGCCCGCGGATACACGGCCTGGGATCCCTCCTCACCTGCTTTCGTCTTCGACCAAACTTTATGTATCCCAACAATTTTTGTTTCATACAACGGCGAAGCGCTCGACCAAAAAGCGCCGTTGCTGCGTTCATTGCAAGCATTGGATAAATCGGCTGTGGAGCTTTGTCATTATTTTGACAAAGATGTCAAAATCGTAAACAGCATGCTCGGTATTGAACAAGAATATTTTGCTGTAGATGAGGCACTGTACAATGCCCGTCCTGACTTGCAAATTACCGGACGCACGTTGATCGGACACGTTGCCGCAAAAGACCAACAGCTTGAAGACCATTACTTCGGAGCCATTCCTGAACGCATGGTATGCTTTATGAAAGATTTTGAAACCGAAGCCTACAAACTCGGTATTCTCTTGAAAACGCGCCATAACGAAGCTGCTCCCGGGCAATTCGAATGCGCACCGCTTTACGAAGAAGCCAATTTGGCAATCGACCACAACTTGCTTTTAATGACCATCATTCAACGCGTTGCAGGGAAACATAATTTAAAAATCCTGTTTCACGAAAAACCGTTTTTAGGTGTTAACGGTTCCGGGAAGCATTGCAATTGGTCTTTAGTTACAGATACCGGCGTCAATTTGCTTTCGCCGGGCAAAACGCCGCGCAGCAATTTGCAATTCCTCACATTTTTTGTTTGTACCATCCGTGCGGTTTATGAACACCATTATCTGCTGATGAGCAGCATCATGTCGCTCAACAACTCGCTACGCTTGGGAGCAGGCGAAGCGCCGCCCGCGATCATGTCTATTTTCCTGGGTTCCACATTATCAAAGACACTCGATTTAATCGAAAAACGTGTTACCAAAAAGAAAATGACGCCCGATGAAAAAACAGAACTCAAATTGGATGTTGTTGGCAAAATTCCGGAAATCTTGCCCGACAACACCGACCGCAACCGTACATCACCATTTGCTTTTACAGGAAACCGCTTCGAATTCCGCGCAATCGGTTCTTCGTCCAATTGTGCGTTTCCTATGATGGCACTGAATACCGCTGCGGCACAACAATTTATCCGTTTCAAAAAAGAAGTGGATGCCTTGATAGCAAAGGATGTAAAAAAAGACGAGGCCATTTTTCAGATTCTGCAAAAATTTATCGAAGAATCAAAAGCGATCCGTTTTGACGGAAACGGTTACAGTCAGGAATGGGTGGATGAAGCTCACAAGCGTGGTTTGCGCAGCGTACCCGATGCTCCTACCGCATTTAAGGTATATCTGGAACCACACACAATCAAACTTTTCACCGAAATTAATGTTTTAAATAAAAACGAACTCAAAGGCCGTTCTGAAATTTTCAATGAAATATATGTAAAAAAAGCGCAGATCGAAGCCCGCGTTGTTGTTGATTTAGCTATTAATCACATCATTCCAACTGCCATTCGCTATCAAAACAATTTGATTGAAAATGTTTGCGGACTTCAAAAAATTCTGACTAAAAAAGACTACGAAGATCTGGCCGAGCCGCAAATTCAATCCATCAAAAAAATAGGCGGATACATAAAAAACATCCGTGAGCAAGTACGTTTGATGGTTGCTGAACGTAAAAAAGCCAATACGATTGACGATTATGCGAAACGCGCAAAAGCCTACAACGAAAAGGTTTTGCCGTATATGAAAGAAATTCGTTACAACGCCGACAAGCTCGAACGTATTATCGACGACGAAATGTGGCCATTGCCAAAATATCGGGAATTAATGTTTATTCGATAAAATAATTTCGAATTTCGGATTTCGAATTTTGAAAAACAATCCGAAATTCCAAATTCGAAATTAATTACTCAATCATGTCCTTAAGTTCAATATTTAAACATACGTTTTCTTCCCTCTACCACAAAGATTTTCTGTCTTTTTGGATCGGGCAAGCCATTTCCATCATCGGGAGCATGATTCAAGTAACGGCTTTAAGCTGGTATGTTTACAAAATCAGCGGATCGCCGTTTTTATTGGGTTTGATGGCCGTTTTCGAATTCGGCCCTGTACTTGCACTCTCACTGTTTATGGGCGTTTTGATCGAACGTTTTCCTAAAAAGAAAATATTACTCATCACGCAAAGTGTATTCTTGATCCAATCCCTGGCATTGGCTTTGCTGGTTTGGCAAGGTGCAACCAACTACTGGTATTTCGCAGCCTTGGCGCTTGTTGCAGGAATTTCAAACAGCATCGACCAGCCCACACGTCAAGCCTATTTTGTGGAATTAGTTGGTAAAAAAGATCTGCCGAATGCGATTTCGTTAAATTCTACTGTATTCAATCTCGGCCGTATTGTAGGGCCTGCTGTCGCCGGTTTAATCATGAAATACATCGGCACTGCCGAATGTTTTTTGATTAACGGATTAAGCTATATTCCTGTAATTATAAGCATTGCAATTATCAGCGTGGCCGGAAATCCGTTGAAAAAACAAGAAGAAAACGACATTTTGTCGGACGTTATTTCCGGTGTGAAATACGCTTTTCACAACAAAATCATCTTCCCTACATTTGTGATTATGGCTATTGTATGCGTATTCTCAATGAATGCAAATGTGGTCATTCCTGTATTTGCAAAAGACGTAATGCTCGGCGACGAACAAACATATAGCTTATTAATGTCTATTTTTGGCGTAGGATCGCTTTTCGGCGCTTTGTTTATGGCCGGTTTCGGAAATAAAATCCACACCAAACATTTTTTAATTCTGGTTGCGGTTATCATGGCGCTTGCGCAGATGCTCACCATTGTGAACATCCCCACAGAATTTCACCTTGCATATATTGCTGGATTGCTTGCTATTATCGGCTTCACCAATCTTTGTTTCTTAAACCGGGCAAATACGCGCATCCAACTCAACACCAACGATGAATTTCGCGGCCGCGTGATGAGTATTTACGTACTGCTAAACACCGGTTCAACCCCTATCGGCAACACTTTTACAGGTTGGGCAATCGGCATCACCGGCGAAAAATACGGATTCTTTATTGACGGTTTGATTTCTTTTGCTTTGATTATGGCTATTTTCATCATATACAAACAACATTTGCAAAAAGCACAAGTGGTAAAGCAAAAACACTGATTGTTTGAATAATAATTTGTATATTTGTCAAAAGAACATTGTAAATTATGAAAAAAATCTTGCTTCTATTTGTGATTTTTCCGAGTATCTTCTTAAAAAGTCACAGTCAAAATTTGTATGATTTAAAACAAGACCATAAAGATAATCTACATCAAGTTTATTCCACTGAGCGTTTGCTTCTTCCGCACTTTGTAACCGGTTTTGTTTTTATTGGAAAAGATTCGTTAAAAGCATGGTTAAATTATGACATCTATACCAATGAAATGCTTTTTATCGACCGCCGTGGGGACACTTTTGCATTAAGCAGTCCAGAAAAAACAGACTTAATTAAAGTTGACAAGCGGATGTTTAGGTATGTAAACGGAAGCTATATGGAAGTTTTAGCCTCAAACGGAAAAACTCCTCCTCAGCGTATTGAACTGTATATCAAGCGCACAATGATTCCGTCTGAACGTAAAAAAGAAGGCGCTTTTGGTGTTCAAACCGATGCTTCGAATGTAAAAAGCATGCAAATATATGATTCTCAAATTGACAATTCAAAAAATTTAGAAATTACAGAACATACAACGTTTAAGCGCTACAACTCTTTTTATATTCAAGCCGGAAAAAAATTAATGAAAGCCAAACGAAAAGCCTTTTTCAAAGCCTTTCCATATACAGAAAATCAACTAGAGTTCTACTTAAAAGATGAACGAGTAAGATACAACAACGGCGACGATCTAATGCGTTTGTTCAACTATTGTGTAAGCATCGAGCCTGTAAAAGTCAAAAAGAAAAAAGGCAAATCTCCTCAAAAATCACAAACAATTCAGCCTTAAGATTTCCAAAATTCAATAAAAATGCGTATATTTGTCGTCTGAAAAATTAAAAAGCATTATGAGCAAAGTATTAATTATCGGCGCCGGCGGCGTTGGAACCGTAGTTGCACACAAAGTTGCTGCACATCCTGAAGTGTTTACAGACATTATGTTGGCAAGTAGAACCAAGTCGAAATGCGACGCCATCGCACAGGCAATCGGCGGAAACCGCATTAAAACCGCCCAAGTGGACGCCGACAATGTGCCAGAATTGGTAAAATTATTAAAAGATTTTAAACCGGAATTAGTGATCAATGTTGCTCTTCCCTACCAAGATCTTACCATTATGGATGCTTGTTTGGAAGCCGGTGTAAACTACATGGATACAGCTAACTACGAGCCGAAAGACGAAGCCAAATATGAATACAGCTGGCAATGGGCTTATCAAGATAAATTCAAAGCCGCAGGTTTGACCGCTATTTTAGGTTGCGGTTTTGATCCGGGTGTAACCAGCATCTTTACTGCTTATGCCGCTAAACATCATTTCGACGAAATGCATTATTTGGATATTGTTGATTGCAACGCAGGCGACCATGGCAAAGCCTTTGCCACCAATTTCAATCCGGAAATCAATATCCGCGAAGTTACTCAAAAAGGGAAATTCTGGGAAAACGGAGATTGGGTGGAAACCGAACCGCACGAAATTCATAAAGCATTGAATTACCCACATATCGGGCCTAAAGAATCGTATGTGATTTATCACGAAGAATTGGAATCGCTGGTAAAAAACTATCCGACCATCAAACGCGCCCGTTTCTGGATGACATTCGGACAGGAGTATCTAACTCACTTGCGTGTAATTCAAAACATCGGAATGGCGCGCATCGATCCAATTATTTACAAAGGCGTAGAAATTGTGCCTATCCAATTTCTGAAAGAAGTGCTTCCTAATCCGGGCGATTTGGGAGAAAACTATACCGGTTGGACCTCCATCGGCTGCCGCATCCGCGGTATCAAAGACGGAAAAGAAAAGACTTATTACATTTATAACAATTGCAGCCACGAAATTGCATTTAAAGAAACCGGAACTCAAGGCGTTAGCTACACTACCGGCGTTCCTGCAATGATTGGCGCCATGATGTTTGTAAAAGGGTTGTGGAAAAAACCGGGCGTATATAACGTTGAAGAATTCAACCCGGATCCGTTTATGGAAGAGCTCAACAAAAACGGCCTTCCATGGGTAGAAGTGATCAATGGCGATTTGGAACTCTAAGAAATGAACTATACTCAACTGCTCGAAGATTTTACACGTAAGCGCATCATGATTGTCGGCGACATCATGATAGATTCTTACATGTTCGGACAAGTCGATCGTATTTCTCCGGAAGCGCCTGTACCTGTGGTAGCTATCAATCATACCGAAGACCGTTTGGGCGGCGCGGCCAATGTTGCGCTCAACATACGAGCACTTGATGCTAATGTTGTGATTTGTAGTATTATCGGCAAAGACAAACAAGGCGAAACCATGAAGCGCTTGTTTGCAGAAGCCGGTGTGGATACAGCCGGGCTCGTTGAATCCGAAAGCCGCATTACCACTGTTAAAACACGAATTATTGGCAACAACGTGCAGATGTTGCGTGTGGACGAAGAACAAATCCATCCGGTAAATACTTCTGAAGCTCAAGCATTTATTGCTGTTTGCAATCAATTGCTGGACAACGGAAAAATTGATGCCATTATTTTTCAAGACTACGACAAAGGCTGCTTAACTCCTGAAATCATTAAGGCTGTGACAGATAAAGCCAATAGTTTGAATATTCCGGTTTGTGTAGATCCGAAAAAACGTAATTTTCTTGAATATAAAAATGTTACGCTTTTCAAGCCAAATCTGAAAGAGTTGAAAGAAGGTGTAAAAATCGATTTCAACAAAAAAGATACGCCGGCCCTAAAATCCGCAATGGAAAACTTGCAGAAAGCAAATAACATTCAGATGGTTATGACCACCTTGTCTGAGTTGGGCGTTTCAATTCAACATGAAAAAGGTTTTGATATCTTTCCGGCTCATCTTCGCAAAATTGCAGATGTTTCGGGAGCCGGCGATACGGTTATCAGCGTAGCAGCCTTGTGTTTAGCTTGTCAATGTTCACCGCAAGCCATTGCTCAAATATCCAATTTAGCCGGTGGTTTGGTTTGCGAACACGTTGGAGTGGTTCCCATTGAAAAGAGTCAATTTCTTGAAGAATTAAAATTGAATTGTTAAATAAAAGTCTACTTTGGCACAGTATTTGTTTGATAAACAGATAATGCCTTTGTCTATTGTGAAGTTTATATCTACATTAAGCCTGTTTTTTATGCTGGCGTGCTCTTGTTTTCAAGTGCAGGCTCAGCGTAGGTATCTGCCACCCAACAATCCTTATTATGAAAATCAACGTTTGCACTTCGGCTTTTTGCTCGGCGTAGGCGATTTGGATTTTAATGTAAAAATGAAACCGGATTACAAGAGCGGCGATTCGCTCTATGGTGTCGAACCCGTTTCTAAATCCGGCTTTGCTGTGGGAATTGTCACAAATTTAAGTTTAGCACAATATTTCGACCTGCGTTTCGTACCCGTTCTTACACTCGGGCAACGGGATTTGATATATACCGAACCTATTCCGGGAGGTTTATTGAAAACAACCAAGACGATCGAAACGACCTATGTTAGTTTGCCTTTGGAAGTGAAATGGAAATCAAAACGTTTGCAAAACTATCGTGCTTACGTAGTTAGCGGATTTATGTACAATCTCGATTTGGCATCCAATGCCGGAAAAAAATCGAGCGACGAAGATGAATATCTTGTCAAATTAAAATCAAGCGATTTCCTATATACCGTTGGAACCGGTTTTGATTTTTATTTGCCTTATTACAATAAAATTTCCCTGGAACTCAAATTTTCATTCGGTTTTCTCGATCTATTGGAACACGACAACAGCGTTTATACAAAAGGCATTGAATCGTTGCGGGCACGGAATGTACAGATAGCGATAACGTTTGAATAAAAAGTTCAGAAAGTTTAGAAAGTTCAGAAAGTTTAGAAAGTTTAGAAAGTTTAGAAAGTTTAGAAAGTTTAGAAAGTTTAGAAAGTTTAGAAAGTTTAGAAAGTTTAGAAAGTTTAGAAAGTTTAGAAAGT
>JAVBNF010000066.1:0-21280 GCA_031551725.1 Bacteroidales bacterium | reverse complement strand
TTGTCGTACAACGGCAAGCCGGGAGTTTGGGCGAAAGTAAAGCAGAAGTGCAAAAATGCAAAAGCGCAGAAGAAGAACATTTTTCTGCATTTCTGCATTCTTGCGTTTCTGCCACGAAGTAGTTGTGTTTTCATGTTGTGTCGTATTTAATTGTTAATCATTTTTCAACAAGACCCGAAGGGTCTGTATATGCATAACAAAAAAAGGCGCGAGTTGAAAATCTTATTTTTCCCGAGGTACGTCCAAGCACCCACAAATGAAATAAGATACAACTCACGCCGTGAACACAGCATGAGCGCATCGCTTATCAATTCTTCATTTGTGAAAGTTTTGGACGTTTTCGGTCAAAGAATTTAAGCTTACGCTTCTTTATTTATTAATTATCTGTTTCTTTTTATAACTTTGTTTTTTTAGTTATCTCGTTTTTTGTTAACTTATTCTCTCGTTAACTATTATTTCGCAAAGATAAGAATAATTTCTGAATTTTAAAATAAATAAATAAAAAGCACAAAAAAACCTGCCAAAATGTCAGAAAAAATTAGTATCTTTGCTGCATGGATATACAAACGATCAAACAACGTTTTGGAATTATCGGCGACGATCCGGCTTTAAACCGCGCCATTAATATTGCCGCACAGGTAGCAAGTACCGATTTGAGCGTGCTTATTACCGGCGAAAGCGGCGTAGGTAAGGAATTTTTTCCTAAAATCATCCACCAACTGAGCGCCCGCAAACACGGTCCGTATATTGCCATCAACTGCGGTGCGATTCCGGCGGGAACGATTGATTCCGAACTTTTCGGACACGAAAAAGGCGCGTTTACTGATGCTAAAGATACACGGAAAGGCTATTTCGAAGTAGCAGCCGGCGGCACCATCTTTCTTGATGAAGTGGCCGAACTTCCGCTCGAAACACAAGTGCGTTTATTACGTGTACTCGAAAGCGGCGAGTTTTTTAAAGTAGGCTCTTCAAAAACACAAAAGATTGATGTGCGCGTTGTGGCAGCTACCAACGTAAATGTACAAGATGCCATCAGCCGCGGCAAATTCCGCGAAGACCTATTTTACCGCTTAAATGCAATTTCCATTCAAGTGCCGCCCTTGCGTGATCGTAAAGGCGATATTGAACTTTTGTTCCGCAAATTCGCATCCGACATTTGCGAACGCTACCGCATGCCAATTCCGGAACTGGAAGCGGAAGCACGCGACTATTTATTAAATTACCGCTGGAAAGGGAATATCCGTCAACTCAAAAATGTGGCCGAACAAATTGCCGTGACCGAAGCCAATAGAAAGATATCTGCGGAAGCATTAATGAAATGCCTGCCGCCACCGGCATCCGACTTGCCGATGCTTTATCCGGGGGCAACGGAAAGCCTATCGGAACGAGAAATTCTATACAGCGTGTTATTTGACATGCGCAAAGAAGTCAACGATTTAAAAGCTGTAATTTCTAATCTATTAAAAAACAACGAAACTCACACTTATTCATCTCCACGCACTGAAATCAAGCAAATTGCAGAAGAAGAGTTTCCGGAAGTTACGATTTTGCCGGCAACTGCAACATCTAAATATGCTCCTGCAAAAAACGAACGTCCACGCCCAATTCAAGTAGAAACCACTGTCGAAGCTCCGGAAGAAGAATCGCTTTCTTTAACTAAAAA
This sequence comes from Bacteroidales bacterium, assembly GCA_031551725.1. GTDB lineage: Bacteria > Bacteroidota > Bacteroidia > Bacteroidales > P3 > JAVBNF01. The sequence goes on along the minus strand of JAVBNF010000066.1, from coordinate 19,617 downwards.
GGAAATGGACATGATCAAAAAATCGCTCGACAGACATCGTGGAAAACGCCGCGCTGCCGCTGAAGAATTAGGTATCTCCGAGCGAACTTTATACAGAAAAATTAAAGAATATGGCCTTGAATAAATTAGAAAAAACAGTTTCAAGTTTCGTCATGGCGAGCACCTTTGGTGCGCGGCCATCCGGTATTTTCGGATGTAAGATTATTTCAACGCTCTTCGTCTGTGTATTGCTCTCGCTTACGCTGAATTCGTGTTACAGTTTTTCCGGTGCATCTATCACACCAGGAACAAAAACAGTAAGTATCGAATACTTCCCGAATAAAGCAGCATTGATTCAACCAAACTTAAGTCAAGTTTTTACAGATGAATTGAGAAATTATATTGTTTCGCGTGCACGCTTGTCGCCTGTAGAATTTGACGGTGATGTGCAATTTAGCGGCGAAATTGTAGATTACACTGTAACGCCAATGGCCATCCAAAGCAACGACGTGGCTGCTCAGAACCGTTTAACAATTACCGTTTCTGTAATTTACATTAACAAGTTAGACGAAAAACAAAATTTCACCCAACGTTTTTCCGTTTATAAAGATTACGATAGTTCATTGGATTTATCTTCGGTTGAAGACGAATTAATCAACGTGATTTCAAAAGAACTTGCAGAAAATATTTACCAAAAAGCATTTGCGAACTGGTAACATTACGCAACACGGCTTGCATCTTGCTTGACAAAGACAAACAGCAATAAGGTGAAAGCCCATAACGACGAACCTCCATAGCTAAAAAACGGCAACGGAATTCCAATTACCGGTAGTACGCCGATAGCCATTCCGACATTTACAAAAACGTGGAAAAATAAAATACACGCCACACCGTAGCCGTACACACGCCCAAAAACAGTTCGCTGTCGTTCGGCCATCATAATTAGGCGCGCAATCAACCATAAAAACAGGCCTAAAACAACAGTACATCCCACCAATCCCCATTCTTCACCGACTGTACAGAAGATGAAATCGGTACTTTGTTCGGGCACGAAATTAAATTTTGTTTGTGTTCCTTTTAAAAAACCTTTTCCGAAAAAACCTCCTGAGCCAATTGCAATTTTAGATTGATTGACGTTATATCCGACGCCGCGCAAATCGACTTCTTTTCCCAGCAACACATTAATACGGTCTTTTTGATGCTTTTCTAATTTATCAAATGCATAGTCGGCCGTATAAACAAATCCGCAGGAAGCCACTAAAATAACAAGTCCGGTAAATATATTCTTCGTTGTTGTTTTACTAAAATAAATCAACATCAAAACGGCGGCAGCAATAATTCCCATTAAGATATATACATTTATTACAAGCGACAACACAAATAAAACAACCGCCACCAAACCTACAACCAACGTCCATGCGGGAAATCCTTCGCGGTAAAGCACTAAAATTAAAGAGAAAAACACCAATGCAGAACCCATGTCCGGTTGCAATAAAATCAAACCGACAGGTAAAAAAATCAATGCTAAAGACAGGAATTTGGTTTTAAATCTCTTTATATTGATTTCTGGTTCTCCTAAATAGCGTGCTAACATCAAGCAAGTTGCAAACTTCGCAAATTCAGAAGGCTGAAACGAGAAAGAGCCAAACTGATACCATGACCGTGCACCCGATATCTTGGTACCAACTACCAAAACACCCACTAAAAGAACGATGAACAAAATATATAGCAACGGCGCTAAATTCTGAAAAAATCGCCCATCTAAAAGCATGGTAACCATCGCGATTACGAGACCTACGATAATAAATATCGCCTGCTTTCCATAGCGCTGCGACGGACTGAAAATATTATGAAACGTTTCATCATACACGGCAGCATAAATGCTTATCCAGCCCATTAACACGAGGGCAACGTATATAAAAACCGTTGTCCAATCAGTGTTTTTCCATATGCTTTTTTCGTTTCTCATTTCGCGTTTAAAAAATCTGCTTCTTTCATTCGTTTTTCCAAATCAGCCCGTTTCACTTGCCCGGTCAAATATTTCTCAATCATCAAACTTGCTATCGGCGCGGCATAACTTCCGCCCCAACCTGCATTCTCAACATACACAGATATAGCAATTTTCGGATTATCTTTCGGTGCAAAAGCAATGAATACCGAGTGGTCTTTTCCCGGATTTTGGGCAGTTCCGGTTTTTCCACACACCACAATCGTATCCAAACGCGCGATGCGAGCTGTTCCGCCGGGCTCGTTCACTACTTCATACATCCCTTCCACTGTCGTGGTAAAATATTGCGAACGCACACTTGTGTAATGCTTTTCTTTGTAAACATCCTTGGCAAAAACGCTGTCGTCGATATGCTTCATCACATGCGGTGTGAAATAATAACCGCGATTAGCAATAATAGCAGCCATGTTCGCCATTTGCAACGGAATAATCCCCATCTCACCTTGTCCGATACTCAATGAATAAATGGTACTAAACGCCCATTGTTCCTTTCCATAAACACGGTCGTAGAAAGCCACATCGGGAACAAATCCTTTTTTCACGTTCGGCAAATCAATATCCAAACGCGTTCCGAAACCGAAACTTTTGATATGTTTTTCCCATTCATCAAGTCCGATACGACTGTCTTTAAAACGGTTTGTGCTTTTATTTTGCATAATCATCCGTTTAAAAACGACGTAATAATACGGATTGCACGACATTTTAATGGCGCTTTTCAAATCCATGGCCGTGGGATGGTTGTGACAGTTTACCAAACTTCTATCACAAGCTATGCTCGTCCCTTCATTAATCACGCCTTCTTCCAAACCAACCAGTGATTGTGCAATTTTAAAGATAGAGCCGGGCGGATACAGGGCCATCAAAGCACGATCGAATAATGGTTTTTTGGGATCATTCAACAACATCATATAGTTTTTGTTGCGCACTCGTCCAACAAGTAAGTTAGGGTCGTAAGTGGGTGTACTGATCAGCGCAAGCACCTCTCCTGTTGAAGGCTCAATGGCCACGACACTGCCTCGTTTATTCCCCATCAACTGCTCGCCATATTCTTGCAAATCGGCATCCAACGTGGTATAAAGCGAGAGTCCGGCAATCGAATTCGTGTCATACAAACCGTTTTGATAACTACCTTTTTCACGATTATGCACGTCCACCATAATCACTTTCACACCTTTGCGACCGCGCAGATATTCTTCATAATAGCTTTCCAATCCGTTGATTCCCACGTAATCGCCGGGCTTGTAATAAGGATGTTTTTGGATATATTTTTCATCAACCTCGCCGATATGACCTAAAATATGGGCTGCAATCGGTTTCGGATATTTGCGCAGCGTACGTGTTTGGACATAAAAACCACGATATTTAAACAAATATTCTTGTAATTTCCCGTATGTTTCTTTCGACAATTGTTTTTCAAAAATTGAAGGTGCATAACGTGAATGCGAGTATGCTTTCGCCAAACGCTGCTTCACTTCATCCGTTGTCAAATCAATTAAAGCTGCCAAACTTGCAGTATCAAGGTCTTTGACTTGCATTGGAATCACCATCAAATCGTACACCGCTTCGTTATAAACCATCAATTTTCCGTTACGGTCATAAATCAAACCACGTGCCGGATATTGGGTCACATTGCGGAAAGCGTTGTTTTTCGCATAAATCGAATAACTTTTATCGATGACTTGTATATAAAACAACCGAATCCAATACAAGGCAATAATTATCGTAAATGCGATAATTAAAATGCGTCCCCGTTCAGTGTATAGATTCTTGGCCATTGGTTAAAGACTGTTAAGGTTTATATCGGGCGTGCGCACTATATTACTTTGTGTAAACGAACGATCGTAAACGTACACATCAAAACACACAATTCCCGTAGGAGAAGCCGTTTTGTACATTGAAAGTTCTGAATTTACCATTTTCAAATCAATCGTGCATTTCAGCGGACACATGCCGGCATCGGTCGGAAGCGGCGAAAAACGATATTTAATCGTATCGAGTTCTACCGGCGGATCTTCCATAAAATTCACCAAGCGCGAATACGTTCCATCATTATTTTTCTGATAAGCAATCATAAAAAAATTATAGCGGTACTTGATTGGCAAGGTTGTGTCTTCAATCGGCGGAAGCCCCATGTTGCAATCGCCGTCTTGCAAATACATGGTCAGCTTACCATCTGTAGACGCCGTATCTTGAATAATATTAAAACTACGATATTCGATATAAGGCTCGTCCGGCAGGGTTTCACTGCGAGTACAAAAAGAAAATAGCATGGCAATGACTGCTGTTAAAAATAAAAATCGTATTTTTGCAAATGCATTTTCCATAGCATACAAAGGTAATGCTTTTTTATGAAATAGCCATAAAAAAAGTCCCAATCAAACGAAATAATTATCATGGCGTATTCCATCTGACCAAAACATATAAATAAAATGAACAGATGAAAGAACTGAATATCTTAAGAGAAAATATTTTCAAAATTAATAATCGATCCGATTTCGAAGCTATGGCTTTGGAACTTTTCGAGGCGCATTACCATCATAATCTCGTTTACCGAAAATATTGTGATTTACTGAAAATCAATCCAAAAAAGATCAATCATTCAGACAACATCCCCTTTTTACCCATTCAATTTTTCAAAACCCAAACCGTTGCGCTCGAAGGTTTTTCCTTTGTTGATTTTTTCAAAAGCAGCGGCACCACGTCCGAAATCACCAGCAAACATCATATTGTCGATTTTGGTATTTATGATGAAAGCCTATTAAAAGGTTTTGAACATTTCTTTGGAAACCCGCAAAAATACTGCTTTCTTTCGCTCCTTCCAAATTATCTGGAACAAGGCAATTCTTCGTTGATTTATATGATTGAAAAGCTGAATGAGGCAAGCGGACATCCGGAAAACGGTTTTTATTTGAATAATCAAGATGAACTTTTGCAAACCTTGCAACGTTTGGAAAAACAAGGACAACCGACCATTTTATTTGGTGTTACCTACGCGCTCTTGGATTTAACCGAAAAAGCAAAATTGAATTTAAATCATACCACTGTTTTTGAAACCGGCGGGATGAAAGGCCGCCGCAAGGAAATGGTACGCGAAGAATTACACGCTTTATTATGCGAACGTTTTGGTGTTGCCTCAATTTATTCGGAATACGGCATGACCGAACTTTTTTCGCAAGCCTATTCTTCCGGAAACGGCATTTACAACTGTCCTCCTTGGATGAAAATCCTCATCCGAGAAACCAACAACCCGTTGCAATTAGCCAAAGATGGCGCTACCGGTGGTATCAATGTTATTGATTTTGCAAACTTATATTCCTGCCCGTTCATTGCCACACAAGACCTTGGGAAACTCCGTCCCGACGGCAAATTCGAAGTTTTAGGACGTTTCGACAACAGCGATGTAAGAGGATGTAATTTGATGGTTTCTGGGTTGTGATTTTATTCTTTTGTCCGAACCTTGTCCATAAACCGCCTAAACAAGTCATTTCCAGGATTATCAAACATCTTGATATTCGCACGTGGAAGTGTTTGATGAATCATATTGAGAGCTGTGAATGAAAACTGATTACTGCTACAATCCAGCTTTCCCAGTCGAAGATTCTGTGCTACGTTTAAGTCTCTTAAACTATTCGAAGAACAATCCATGGTTTGTAAATACGGATTTCCACAAATATCAACATTTGTTAACCGATTCCAACTACAATCCAAATAAACCAAAGATGCGAGATCCCGAATATCCATTGAAACAATGTGATTCAAACTACAATCCAAATAGAGCAAATCTGTTGAAGAGATACGAATATCCTTAGCGATCGAATCTTCATACGTGTGAGAACAGTAAATAAAATGTGTTTCCTCTATCTCTCCAAAAGCATAATATTCCACTCCATCCCATTTTTGAGGCCGATAAAAACTAACGGAGTCATCACCCCAATCAATAGTAACTTCTTTTGCAAAAATAATAAAATCCACACCCTTAACATCTGCAAGTTGTAGATTACAAGATGCTTTCACATTACACTTTTTCGAAATTTCCACCGGTATTCTATCTCTTTTTGTATGTTGTTCTTTGGAAATATTTCCTTCACAAGCGACACCAAGTAATACCAAAGACAAGCCTAAAAACCAACAAGTGTTCTTTTTTACAAAAGGCAAAAATAATTTTTGTTTCATGCTATATTTATTTAATTTTCAAAATAAAAAAGGCGCAAGTTGAAATCTTACTATTGTAGAGGTACCTGCAAGCACCCATGACTAAATAAGATACAACTCACGCCGGAACACAGCATGAGCGTATGGCTTATAAATTCTTTAGTCATGGAAAGTTTGCAGGTTTTCTACAAAAAGAATTTAAGCTAACGCTTTTTATTTATGTTTAATTATATTTCTTTTTTATATAATGTTTTGATTATGAGCAATATTTTCCTCGCACATCGTATATTAATTTTCGCAAAGTTATGAATATTTTTCTAAAACACAAAATACACTCATCAACGCCGCGCAATTTTCATTTATTCTTATCCTCTCGATTATAACAACTGCGGCACAACGGCTCATACGATTCTGTTTCGCCGATCATCACCAGCTTGTCGCCACCCACTTTACGGTGCGAATACTGCGCCGGTGCTCCACATTGCATGCAAATAGCATGAACTTTCGTCACAAATTCAGCTCGAGCCAACAATGCCGGCATTGGGCCAAACGGATGGCCTTTAAAATCCATATCCAAACCGGCCACAATCACACGAACACCATTATTGGCAAGTGTTTCACAAACATGCTCCAGTTCATCATCAAAAAATTGTGCTTCGTCAATCCCAATCACCGTAGCATCATTCGCGTAAAGCAATATACTCGAAGCAGCCTCAACAGGTGTGGAAGAAATTACTGTCGAATTGTGCGACACTACATTATTTTCATCATAACGGATATCAATAGCCGGTTTAAAAATCTCCACTTTTTGCTTAGCAATACGCGCACGATTCAAACGGCGGATCAACTCTTCGGTTTTTCCCGAAAACATCGAACCGCAAATCACTTCGATCCATCCTTTTTGAGATGTAAAATGCTCCGGATTTTCTAAATGCATAGAATATTTTATTTTATTTTGCAAAACACCTTCTTCAAATCCCTCAATTTGTCAGGCTTTTACGTTTTTAACTTTCGAATGTTCAAAAATAATAAAAAAAACACTATAAAAATAGCAATAAAATGAATTATTTTGCAAAAGATTATAAAAAGGACTTTGTCATGGAAAGAACGAAACTCAAAATAGCAATTGTGGACCGCCTCGAACTCATCGTTAGACGCATGGAACACATGACTGACAATAAAGAAAACATTTCTCAACTGGACTGGGACTGTTTGAAAGATGAAATTCGTTCACTTTACACCGAAGTTATCCGTCTGGAACGAATCAGCGAGCACGAACGCGAGAAAAAAGAATTACTAATTGCGGAAATATTTGAAGATGAATTTTCAAAGCCAAAGCCTTCGGTTGCTCATTCTGATAATGGAATTGAGAAAAAAATCACAAATCCGGTTGATAAAACTGTCGAAAAAATTGAGTCGACACCAGAGCCCGTTACAACGCCTATTGCTGAAGAAAAGCCTCTTGCTATCGAAATTTTGAGCGAAAATAAGATTTCTCCTGTAGAAGACCTGCCGCTATTGCAAGTGGAGGTTATAGAAGAAGAGAAAGTTAAACCGGAGGCAAAGCCCGAAAAACCTGCATCTGTAAACTCAATGCTCAATCGTATTCGCGAAACAGCACCGGCAGAAAAGCCCAAGCATGAAACACACAAAAACGACTACAAGCCGCTCGACATTTTTTCGTCGCTGCAAACCATTGCCGATAAATATAAGGATAATAACACTTCGCTAAACGATAGCATCGGGCAAAACCAAAAAGAAACGCTTAACACCTCCTTCAAACACCCGGCTTCTGACCTACGATCGCTCATTGGAATTAATGAGAAATTTCTTTTTATTAATGAGCTTTTCAAAGGTAATATGAAGGAATATACCGATACTATCGGAATACTCAATGATGCAGAAAATTCAGAAGACGCATTGGCATATTTAGACGAACTTCAGCAAAAACACATGTGGAAAAAGGACGAATTAGCCTTCCGCACCCTCATTGATTTTGTTCAAAGACGTTTTTAAAATCATTGATTTTCAGCACTATCTAATTTTATCTATTTTTTTTTGCAAATAATCCCTTGCAGAGTTGTTTTTTTTTCGTAACTTAGCATCAGAAAAAGCTAAAACAATGGAAAAGAAAAAGACAGAAAGAGCCGATTTGGAAAACAAACGGAGCCTTTTCACCGAAGTTGGTCTTGTTGCCACGCTTTTGCTCGTTTTTGTTGCCTTTGAATGGAAAACATACGACAAAATCGAACTTCAAGACTTGAGTGACACCCGTACGGTTGCCGAAGAAGAAATGATTATTCAAACCAATCAAAACACCCCTCCGCCGCCACCACCGCCACCACCTCCGGCAGTTGTAGATCAAATTGAAATTGTAGATAATAAGGTCGAACTTAAAAACGACTTTATGCCTATTGATGCGAGTACGGATCAAAAAGAAGTTATTGCCTACACCCCTCCTGCTGCAGTGGAAGAAGAAGTTGAAGAACAAGAAATCTTCCAAATTGTAGAAGATAAACCGGGTTTCCCCGGTGGTGAAGAGGCGTTGATGAAATACATTGCAGAAAACGTGAAATATCCAACGATTGCTCGTGAAACAGGCATCCAAGGAACCGTATATGTTACTTTCGTTGTTGAAAAAGACGGAAGTGTAACCGATGTTCGCGTACTTCGCGGTATCGGCGGTGGTTGCGACGAAATGGCTGTTAGCGTTGTGAAAAGCATGCCGAAATGGGCGCCCGGTAAACAACGTGGTAAAGCCGTACGTGTGCAATTTAACTTACCAATCAGATTTACGCTCGCGGGATAATTGTAAGACCGCAAGATTGTAAGACCGTAAGATTATAAATAGTAAGACCGTAAGAGTGGATGCACTTCTTACGGTCTTTTTTTTACGATCTTACACGTCTTACGATCTTACACGTCTTACGGTCTTACAATCTTACGGTCTTACAATCTTACGGTCTTACAATCTTACGGTCTTACAATCTTACGGTCTTACAATCTTACGGTCTTACAATCTTACCCGTCTTACAATCTTACGGTCTTACCCGTCTTGCGGTCTTTTTACTCTACATACAAAACCAATCCCTTAAGATATTCCCCTTCCGGATGATAAATATTAATCGGATGATCTGCAGGTTGTGAAAGCTGATGCACAATACGGACATTGCGCTTGCTTATCGCGGCAGCGGAAAATACTGCCAAACGGAATTGCTCGCGGCTTACCGCTTGCGAACAACTATAAGTAAACAAAAATCCATCTTTATTAATTTGAGAAAACGCCTGCGCATTTAACCGTTTATAACCTTGCAGTGCATTTTTCAAAGCATTGCCATGCTTGGCAAATGCCGGCGGATCTAAAATAATAACATCATATTTTTCTTGCGTTTCCTTAAAGAAATCGAATGTGTCTTGTGCAAAAGATTGGTGCGGCGCTTTGTCGCCAAAATTCAATTGAACATTTTCGTCCGTCAATTGCATTGCTTTCGCAGAACTATCAACAGAATGTACTAATTTGGCACCTCCGTTTAAAGCATAAATGGAGAATCCTCCGGTATAAGCAAAAGTATTTAACACTTTTTTATCTTTGCAAAATTCCTCCAGAAGTTTTCTATTTTCACGCTGATCGAGGAAAAATCCGGTTTTCTGTCCGCCTTCCCAATCAATTTTAAATTTCTTGCCGTGCTCAAGTACAATGGTGGAAGGATTGCTTCCAAATAAATATTCGTCTTTTGCATTCAAACCGGCTTTAAATGGCAAGGTTTGCGAACTCTTATCATAGATTGCTTTCAGACGGTTGCCATAAATCTTTTTCAACGCTTCCGCAATGGAATTTCGACACAAATACATGCCGACAGCATGGGCTTGCACAACGGCGGCATCATTATAAATATCAATAATCAAACCCGGCAAACGGTCGCCTTCACCGTGAACAAGGCGATAGCAATTGGTTTGCGGATTATCGGTCAGCCCTAATTTTTCGCGCAAAGCGTAGGCTTCCGACAAGCGCTGAAACCAGAAATCATCATTGATTTCAACATTTTCGAAACTCAAAATCCGCACGGCAATGGAACCGATTTGACACATCCCGACTGCCAGAAAACTGCCGGAATGGCTATACACATGCACAATATCGCCTTCTTCCGGTTGTCCTTCAGTGCGAGCAATGGCACCCGAAAAAATCCACGGATGAAAACGAGCAAGGGCTTCGTCTTTGCCTTTTTTTAGATAAATTTTAATCATTCGAATTGATATAAAACACGTAGAGACGCAATGCATTGCGTCTCTACCATTCATTTTTATGCAAATTATAAATTTTTCGCAGCAATAACCTTGAGCATGTCTTGCGTCATCGCATCAAGGTCGTAAGACGGTTTCCAGCCCCATTCTTCGCGTGCGCAGCTGTCGTCGATCGAGTTTGGCCACGAATCGGCAATGGCTTGGCGGAAGTCTGGATTATAGGTAATTTCGAAATCAGGCATATATTTTTTAATCGAAGCAGCCACATCTTTCGGAGTTACGCTAAATGCGCCAACGTTGAAACCTGCATGATGTTTCAATTTTGCGAAATCCGCTTGAAACAAATCGGTTGTAGCTTTCAAGCAGTCAGGCATATACATCATCGGAAGCATCGTGTTTTCCGAAAGGAAGCATTCGTATTTATGATGTTTTACAGCCTCGAAGTAAATAGCTACGGCATAATCGGTTGTGCCGCCGCCGGGAAGCGTTTCGTTGCTGATGATGCCCGGATAGCGAAGTCCGCGAACATCCAAACCGTATTTTTGCACATAATAATCGCCCAACAATTCACCGGCAACTTTGGTGACACCGTACATTGTGGATGGCTGTAAAATAGTATCTTGCGGAGTATTGTCAATCGGTGTTGTAGGACCGAAAGCAGCGATTGAACTTGGAATCAATACGCGTTTCAATCCTTTTTCGCGAGCCACTTCGAGCACGTTTAAAGAGCCGTTCATGTTCACATTCCACGCCATTTGCGGTTTTTGTTCGCCCACAGCAGAAAGAATTGCAGCCAAATGCACAACAGCATCAGCTTTATATTTATCAACTGCATTGGCAATACCTTGTGCATCCAATACATCGAGCAATTCAGTAGGACCATCTTTAATTTTGTCGTTAAAACGATCTCTCACGTCTGATGCAATTACATTATCATTGCCATAAATTTTGCGGAAAGCAAGCACCAACTCCGAGCCAATTTGGCCGTTAGCACCTGTCACTAAAATTTTCTTTACCATTGTATGTATGTTTTCTAATTTTCAATCAAAAAGAGTACAAAAGTAAGTTTTTTTTTTCTGAAAGACAATAGATTTTGAAAAAATAATTGTGAATGGTAAATGGTGAATGGTGAATGAAGCTGCTATTTATTTCTTCTATAAAAAAACGTAGAGACGCAATGCATTGCGTCTCTACAAGAAATCCCCGCAAACAGCAGATTTTGCGGGTTTGATGAACCAAAAATCACCTTATTTGCAAAATATATTTTAATTGCCTGTACGGACAATCACAACTGTACCATGGCCATTCCGTTTAACGGTATATGCTTCAGCACCTGTGAATACTAAACCGCTATAATGATTGGGTTGACCGGTATGCACTCCGGATGCATTGACGGCATTACACCATGAAACACCTGAGATAAAAGAGCTTCCCCCACTACCCAAGGCATTTCCTGTTGCTGATTTTCTACCTCCCCAACCACCATAATATCCACCGCCACCGCCACTACCGGGAGCGCAATTGTTAATGGTGCAAACTTCTCCTGCACCTCCCACTCCAAACGCATTGCCACTTGTTTGATTTGTTGTACCCGTGGCCACTGTCACACTTGAAGTTCCACCATGAGAAACGTGCGAGGCATATCCCCCACTTCCTCCGGCCGCAACCATTATCCTACTTCTCAATCCCGTTGCATTGTTCCATGCTCCCGAACTTAAGCGGATATCGGAAGCACCACCTCCTCCGCCTGCAGCCTCTCCTATTGTTGCTGTTTCGTAAGTATCATCACCACCCTTTCCGCCTCCGTTATATCCTCCACTTCCTCCTGTTTGCCCACTTGAATTGCTGCCTTTTCCTCCAACGTGAACGTACACTGCTACAGGGGTAGTTATTTTTATGCGTCCTTTCACGTGTGCTCCCAATCCACCTTGTTCTATAATCCTTTCTCCATTGTTTAAGCCTGCCCCACCACTGGCTCCCCAGCATTCGATTTGATACGTGCCGGGTCTTAAAGTTCGTGCTGCAGCGGCTCCGCTATAAAGCAACACTGTGCTCATTGCCCTATCCGAACTTACACACCCTGTTGTCGTATTAACGCTGGTTGCATAAATAGAGTAGCTAGTTCCAGAGTATGTCAATTTATTTATTGACGATATTGCACCTCCGGGTGGTAGATCAAGCCAATTTACAATGCATCCTGAAACGGCTGTCGCTGTTGTCGTAATTGTTGCATTATAAGCAGTTCCTGAATTTGTATTCACCGATAGGGCAGGTGCATCTGGAATCGTATCATCACTCGCCCCTATTGTAACTCCATCTGAAGATACCCATCCATCAGATAAAAGGCATTTAACTTTAACAGTTTTTCCGACATCCGATGCCGCAAAGAAACGATAAGATTCAACTCCTTCCGGTTGGTCAACGCCATCAATATTAAATATAAAACTTGAACAATCTTGAAAATTTTTCACAGCAACTTCATAAACATCTCCGCTTACACACAAAGAGATTTCAGGTATGAAAGCATATTCCCCTTCCACACATCGAACGGACAAACCGTAGGAACCGTAGTTATCCCAACGTCCGACACGAACTTCCGTATCGGCAAAGCCGCGATAAATCCCATAATTTGCGGTAGACGACTTGCTGGATGTCCAAAAATATGTATTAGCGCCCCTTTTCAAATACGCGGATCCATTTTGGTCACGACAACCCGCCGGTAAGATACTAAAACCATAATCATCTGTCGAACTTCCCGAAGTCCATTGCGGTTCACATTCTTTACAATCTCCAGTCTTAATATTAGCGGATTTGAGATAAGAGCCTACTTTATTGTTCGTAATCGTTCCATAGTATCCGCTCTTAGTTAAAATAGATGCATGTAAAGAAACAAACGACGGATCCTTGTCTCGTTCCACAGCATCGAATAAATTCCCCCACTCCTTATCACTTGGCAAATGCCATCCCGGGGGGCACAACCCTTGAGTTGCCACAGTGTCCGAAAAATAAGGCGCAACCCCATCATTACGAACCATCATTGCCGACCACCAAGGATACAAACACCCCCAATACTCACAAGCAAGCGGATCAGATTGTGTAGTTGGAGTTCCTGTAACAAGCGGCCCATGTCCCGGACAGTAATATGTATTTTGTAATGCATTTGTATTGGTTGTTACAGGTTGATTTGAAAAAACAGGATTATTCAACCCCTTACGATACCGCAAATTTTCTGCCATCCAACATCTTCTATCCGGCATTAAAACAGCTTTATAAGTCTCGCCATCACGACTATCAGCAAATCTTGTAGTGGTGCCAATAGAAAGACCGGAACAAACAGATTGTACATTTGGATTAAAAGGTGGATTTTCTCCTCCAGAAACAGACATTATACACATAATACCGGGAATTTGCGGACAATTATGGCAACCGGGAGGGTATGTTGTACGTGATGAATCAGGAGGTATGTAATACCAAATGTCATCATCAAAAAACAAAGTATCTCCCATTTCAAAATAACCAGAATGATAAACAACCCCAGTAGAGTCGCGAGGAGTAGAAATCAGGATAGAATCGTTCTTCGATGAACACCAAAGTCCCATTGTTGGATCAAAAACAGCAAAAGATTCTTGCGATAATCCTAAAATTAACAAAAAAAAGAAGATAATTTTTTTCATGTTGTGTATTTATTTAATTGGTAATTTATTTTCCATCAAGCCCCGCAGGGGCTGTATGTAAATAAAAAAGGCGCGAGTTGAATTCTTATTTTGTCCGGGGTACGACCAAGCACCCATAACAGAAAAAAGACACAACTCACGCCGGAACACAGCATGAGCGCATCGCTTATCAATTCTTCTGTTATGAAAGTTTTGGTCGTTTTCGGACAAAGAATTTAAGCTTACGCTTTCTTTATTTATGTTTAATTAGTGTTTTTCTATAGTTTTATGTTTTGTTTTCTTGTTAACTCGTTACCTTGTTAACTTATTATTTCCGCAAAGATAAACATTATTTTTCAAAATAAAAAATTCGTATTGCATAAAAAAATTCCAAAACAGTCTTAAAATCATTGTTTATCAACACTCTTTTTTTCATTTTTATTATTTAAACTTCAACACTTTGCATTTCAATAATAACCATTTATCAAAATATTCTCATTTTTTTCTTTGCTAAATGCTGGAAAATGCTTAATTTTACGCGTTATATTAGGTGAAAAGTATAAAAAATTATTATAAAATGGATCAAAATTTTTATCAATCGCTGCAAAAAGAGTTGCAAGAAATCAAAGATGCGGGCCTTTACAAAAACGAACGCGAAATCGTGTCGCAACAAACCGCTGCCATTAAAATCAGCACCGGACAAGATGTATTGAATTTTTGTGCAAACAATTATCTCGGATTGGCCAATAGCCCGGAGTTGATCAACGCAGCTAAAAAAGCCTTGGATGAACGCGGATACGGCATGTCGTCGGTGCGTTTCATCTGTGGCACACAAGATTTACATAAAAAACTGGAAGAAAAAATCGCTCATTTCTTCGGCACTGAAGATGCAATTTTATACGCCGCTTGTTTCGATGCCAACGGCGGTGTTTTCGAACCGTTGTTTACCGAACAAGATGCCATTATTTCCGATGCTTTGAACCACGCTTCAATCATCGACGGCGTGCGTTTGTGTAAAGCAAAACGCTACCGTTATGCCAACGCCGATATGGCCGAACTTGAAAAATGTTTGCAAGAAGCGCAAGCGCAACGTTTCCGCATTATTGTTACCGACGGCGTGTTCTCAATGGACGGCAACGTACCTCCAATGGATACAATTGTAGAATTAGCTAAAAAGTACAACGCCCTTGTGATGGTTGACGAAAGCCATTCGGCCGGCGTTGTAGGTAGAACAGGCCGTGGTGTGACTGAAGAATACAACTGTCGCGGACAAGTGGACATCATCACCGGCACGCTCGGAAAAGCATTCGGCGGCGCTATCGGCGGATTTACCACCGGAAAAAAAGAAGTGATCGATATGCTTCGTCAACGTTCACGCCCCTATTTGTTCTCCAACTCCATCCCTCCGATGGTGGCGGCAGCGGGTGTGCGCATGTTCGAAATGATGGATGAAACCAACGAACTCCAAGATAAACTACACGCAAATACAACTTATTTTGTAGAAAAAATGAAAGCGGCAGGTTTCGACATCAAGCCTACGCAATCGGCAATTTGTGCAGTGATGTTGTACGACGCAAAAGTTTCGCAGCAAATGGCCAATAAAATGCTCGAAAAAGGCATTTACGTAACCGGATTCTTCTATCCTGTTGTTCCGAAAGATCAAGCGCGCATCCGCGTACAATTGTCGGCTGCTCATGAAAAAGAGCACTTAGACAAATGTATCGCAGCGTTCACGGAAGTGGGAAAAGAGCTCGGCGTTATCAAATAGTTCAGGGAGTTCAAGAAGTTCAGGAAGTTCAGGGAGTTCAGGAAGTACAGAATACTAAATCTTCTAAACCACCTAAACCTTCTAAACCTTCTAAACAACCTAAACAACCTAAACCTTCTAAACAACCTAAACTTAAATTAAAAAAGAAAGCACAGAACCAAAAATAGACAAATTATGAACCCGAAAAAAGTAAACACCGCCCAGGTGTTTTGCCAAACGAACAGCAGCGTTTCGCAAAGAGCATGGGAAGCGAGAGGGGGACCTCCTAACTTAGTAATTAACTTTCCAGACGGCCTTCACTGTCGATCCGGCAGTATATGGAGGCAATCTATATTTAAGACCTTGCAGGTTTTTAAACCTTTTATTTGTTAGTAAACCGAAGAAAGAAAATCGGCTTCTGTTAATCATCGGATGTAAAAATCGGAAATATTCATAAGGGAACAGCAGACCATTATGAATGAAGAAGAGAGTAAGACCATCGATGACGCTTTATGAGGAAACAGCAGATCCTCATGAAACAGTATCGTTAGGAGCAAACAGCTAACGATTGAATCCGGAAGTCTGTACTGGACATTAATGTGCAAAGTGATCCATGCAGGGATCAATCTGAGGTTTGGGAGCATTTACATCTTCGTTAATGGTTAATTGTTAATGGTTAATTATTAATGCTTGGAGTTTTTTGTCGTACAGCAGCGACATGATTCTTTAAACATTAAACGTTAAACGTTCAACAGTTAAACGCGATTTT
Organism: Bacteroidales bacterium; assembly: GCA_031551725.1. Lineage (GTDB taxonomy): Bacteria > Bacteroidota > Bacteroidia > Bacteroidales > P3 > JAVBNF01. The sequence goes on along the minus strand of JAVBNF010000066.1, from coordinate 3,067 downwards.
ATAATGGTTAATGATTAATGGTTAATTGTTAATGTTAGAGGCGTGTGCCCATACAAAAGGGTTTGTCTTTAAACATTAAACGTTAAGCATTCTTCGTTCAACGATTATATTCGGTTGATTAGGGACATCATTAGTGGTTTATTAATGACTAATGTCGTATATCCTCTATTATCGTTTTTTCGATAAATGGAGGCGTTGCGCGCATTAACAATTAATAATTAATCATTAATAATTCCATCGACAAATAGATCCAGGGAAAGATATGCCCAAAAGCATGTCCTGGCGGAGCTATGCCTTGTCGTTCGCACAGAAGACAATAAAAGGCAAGGTCTATGACGGAACTTCTACAATCGTTATATGTAACGAGATGGGTTCGTCGATTATTTTCTAAAGAAGAAGACTCTAATAATGTCGGCAAGCGTGATGTTGCTGCGAAATTGGTAAGGCTGTTTGAAATCATGCCGACCAAAACGCACTCCAATCACCATCTGGCACGACAATTAGGCGTACGCAGCATCCAGGAGCAACGCATGCTCGACGATGCGCTGATGCTTCTTCTTAAACGAAAAACGATCGAGGAGCCTTTCCCCGGACGCTATTGTTTTGCCGAAAACAATAGGGTTAAAGGGGTTGTGGACCTGTCTGCCCCTGAGAGACCGGTTTTGATTACCGGAAGATTCAAAAAAGATATTCCTGTTGCGCTTAAAGACCTCAACGGCGCACAACATGGCGACAATGTCTCTGCGATTGTTTTCATGAATGAAAAAGGAAGACAAAGCGCCGAAGTGCTGCGCGTGATGCATTACGCACAACAACGATTGGTAGGAACCATCGAGGTGATGAAACAAAAGGCGTTCTTTATTGCGGATAATTATGGCGCTTTCCGCGATATTATGATTCCACTTGAGAATGTACAAAAAGCCCAAAGCGGCGATCGTGTGGTTGTCGACCTCGAACCTTGGACGCAAGAACGCCGCTACATGCGCGGCAAAGTGGTGGAAGTAATCGGCCACGCCAACGAAGAGCATACCGATTTTGCGGCATTTGTGACCCGCAACGGATTTAAATATAAATTTACGCCGGAAGAAGAAACGGCGGCAGAAAATATGGTTACGCCGTTTACGGCAACGGAAAACGCCAAACGCCGCGATATGCGCGACATCACCACATTCACCATTGACCCGGAAGGATGCGTGGATATTGACGATGCTATTTCTTTCCGGAAGTTAGAAAATGGAAATTACGAAATCGGCATTCACATTGCCGATGTAACTCATTATATAAAAGAAGGCACGATGGTGGACAGAGCCGCTTATTCGCGCGCCACTTCCGTATATATCGGAGATCAAGTGTTGCACATGCTTCCGCAGGCATTGCTTGATATTTGCTCGCTTGTGCCAAATGAAGATCGCTACGCAATGTCGGTAATTGTGGAGATAACGAAAGAAGCGAAAGTTATAAAAAGCGATATCACACGCAGTGTTATTCATTCGAAACGCAAGTTCAGCTATACGGAAGCGACAGATGCGATTTTAAATAAACGCGGAGAGTATCAAAAAGAAATAAATTATTTGTATGACCTGTCACAAATCTTACGGAAACAACGTACGGACAATGGTTCGCTTTCGTTCGAAGGGCGTGCAGAATTAAATATCAAATTTGACAAAAGCATGAAACCGACGGATATTACACCGAAAATCCGTACGGAAGCAATGTATTTGATTGAAGAATTTATGATTTTGGCGAATGTGGAAATAGCGACAAAGATCAGCAAAATGACTCAGAAGCGCGGTTCGAGTCCGTTTATTTACCGTGTTCACGGATTGCCGGATGCAAAACGTTTTGCCGAATTCCGTAGGGTTGCAGCACGTTTGGGATATCCTCTGGCAGCGAACACCGACCGAGAAATCAGTATTCAATTAGGAAAATTATTAGAAAAAATACGCGGCAAACGCGAAGAAAATTTGTTAATCACTTTGGCCCTGCAGTCGATGGCCAAAGCGTATTATTCAACAGTAAACCGGGGACATTATGGATTGGCAGAGCGATTTTACACCCACTTTACCTCTCCTATGCGCCGATATTCCGACGTGGTGGTGCACCGCTTAATCGATCACTACCTGTTTGCAAACGGAGGTAATCTTAATTATGAAGATTACGAAGAAAAATGCCGTCACATCACGCGGATGCAGGAACGCGCCGACCTCTTTGAGAAACGTTATGACGCCATGAAAGTGGCCGAATTCTTCGAACACCGTGTGGGCGAAGAGTTCGAAGGAATCATAACGAACATCAGCAATTCGGAAATCAATATAGAGATTTTCGATATGGGAGTTGTCGGCGCCGTTCCTATTTTTTCACTTATGGACGATGTTTATGTATTCAATTCGAAAAATTATGTTTTGGAAGGCGAGGCCACTCAAAAACGATATGCTGCCGGCGATCGTGTGCGTATTCGCGTACACAGCGCCGACCGGATGCGCGGCAGTTTGAGGTTTAAAATGTTGGCGAAATTGACGGATTAGAATTTTATTGAATACTATTTTCGGAAAATTCATATTATTATTGGATTGGTTTTTCGGAAAAATATCATTATCGTTGCATACGATTATCGGAAAAATAGTATCATTATTGAATTGGATTTTCGAAATTATTAACAAATAATATTAATAATTAGCATTTTAAAAAATGAGTTATTTAGAACGAACTATTGACAAAGAATTGCTTTTATGGAGCAAAGAGAAGAAACGTAAAAGGTTCCATGCAAAGTATGTTTGAATTTTTGAAAGAAAAGAAAACAGCTTTTGGTATTCGCGCATCGCTCGAAAACTTTGGAAAATACGAACAATTTGAGATTTATCCCTTGTACGCAGTTGGAAATATTAAAAATTAATTTTTATTTAAAAATACCGAAAGCGCCCCGCACCACAACATGAAAGGATGCGGGGATTTTGCTTTCGGACGCCCATTGCTGTGCGTGCTAACCGGTTTTCTATTGTTTCAAAAATATTACAAAATGAAAATTTTTGATTATACAGTGACACTACGTGTATGGCCAGCTTCGCTG
>JAVBNF010000058.1:0-14082 GCA_031551725.1 Bacteroidales bacterium | reverse complement strand
TTGCTTTGCTGAGTTTTACATATTTCAAATAATGATTAATTGTTAATTATTAATGGTTAATTAAAAAAAACATAGGAATTATGAATGAAGAAAGTGATATTCTTATTCTTAATTCCTTTTTTTTTGAAACCAAGTCCAACTTCATTAACCATTAACAATTAATAATTAACAATTAAAACAGTCCCGTAGCTCAGTTTGGTTAGAGCACTACACTGATAATGTAGGGGTCTGCAGTTCAAATCTGCACGGGACTACTTCCTCAATCGACTTAAAAACGGATATTGAGAACCTAATTTCAAATTGAAAGCACCCTTGAGGTGCTTTTTTTGTTGATGGACTTCCATTTTTGTGTACCTTTGTAAATATAAAATCAAACGATATGAAAAAAATAAGAATTTTAGGAATATTTGTTTTCTGTTGCCTTACTTTGAACACGTACGTTTTTGCAGAAGATACACTTCAAACTCGTAAAGTATTCAGAATTTTAACCGTTGACGGCGGTGGAATCAAAGGCCTTTACTCGTCGACGATTCTCGAAGTTCTTGAAGAAAAATATAACTGCCGGATGTCCGATCATTTCGATATGTTTTGTGGAACTTCAACGGGGGGATTGATTGCATTGGGATTGTCGGCAAATATTCCGGCCAAGGAAATATCCAAACTTTATGTCGAAAAAGGGGAAGAAATTTTTCCACCCATGTCGAGTATGAAAGCAGCTTACAGACAAGCTGTCAGTGGAGGAAAGTTCTCGGATAAACCGTTGAAAGAAGCCTTGCAGAATCTTCTTCAAGATAAAAAACTCAAAGAAAGCCGTGCTTTCTTATACATCCCTTCATTTTGCATAACAACCGGACTTCCATACACATTCCGGTATTATGGCGCAGACCATGATTTGGACAATGAAGTAACATACGTGGATGTCGCACTTTCTACTTCTGCCGCGCCCACGCTTTTACCGGTGCATACCATTGAAAGCATGGGCAACAAACAGTTTATTGATGGGGGAACATGGGCCGATAATCCAACTGCATTTGCCCTTATGGAAGCAATTCAATATTTTGTTGGTGAAGGTAAACCGTATGATTCTATTGAAATTCTTTCAATTAGCAGTTTGGATAAATCGATAACTTATCCGGCGGGTAGTCCGACCGATAAATCTCTAAAAGATTGGAAAGACGATTTGTTTGAAATCATGATGAGCAGTCAAAGTCAATCCACAGACGCGTTGGTTGAGCAGATGGCGGCGCATTTATCGGTTCCTGTGAAATATTTCCGTATTCCGGCGCTTCCCATGTCGGCAGAAGAACAGGAACTGATTCATCTTGACATGGCCACGCCTGAATCTATCGAGATCATGCAGAGATTGGGAGAACAGGCGGGGGAAAGCTACGGGGGAAAAGAGGAAGTGGCGAGGATGCTTAAATAAAGAACTATTGTAGTCTATAAAGGCTGCTATCGGAGATAATTTCGGTAGTAGCCTTTTTTGTTATATTTTCGAAAAAATGAATACTATTTGTTGTGAATTATTTGTATATTTGCGGAATTAATAAATAATTAAGAAAAAATTTATAAACCCATGGCCAAGCGGAGCGATGTTTTGGCTGAAAGTTGGGTGGTATAATTTTAAATGAATAGAAAAATTGAAAAATAAATAAAAAAGAGATTTTGCAATATGAAAGAAAAAATACAGCACCCATCAATTATAGCAGCCTTTATAGGAGGTATATTTCTTCTTTTATCTTTGTGTATTTCAAATAGGCAGGCAAAAAATCAAGTAAAAACGTCAGACAGGAAATTACTAATAGACAAAAGAATCGAATTAATAGATAAAACGGCAAAGATTTTTTATAGACTCCCAGCTACAGAAAAGCTATATGATTATGGAATCTATAAAAATATAGACATCTCTTTTTTTGATGATAATAATAAGCAAATTATTTTACCTAAAAATCTTGCTGTTTCAAGAGAGATGGGAGAACATAGGAGCGAGTTTTCTGCAATTCTGATTCAAGATCGACTTTATTTTGGGCGTGAAACGGAACAATATATTAAAGATTCTTTACAAGTTGATAATACATATTTTTGGAATATTCCTCAAAATAAATATGAGCGGCTTATAGAAATTATGGAATCGGAGTTATTCATAGAAAAATAATCTCATTCAAATTTCAATTCAATGAATAAATCCACTTTCCGTCAAAAACTTACCGCTGTTACCTCCAAGCCCGAAAGCATTAAACTTCAACAATTACGAAAACAAACAGAATCTCAATTTTCGGATGCCGGAAATTTTATTCGCTTAGGCTTAGATAATTAATCTTTTTTATTAATAACTTTCTCCTTAATCCTTACCCTCAAAATTAGAAATATTGTAGATTCTTTCAATAATCATTTATTGTATTTGCCTATTTTAATTTTTATTTCTATCTTTGTAGAACAAAAACATTAATATCATGCTTAAAAAATCAATATTTGTAATAAGTGTGTTTTTCGGAACAACTGCTATTTTCGCGCAAAACAATACAGAAAAGCTTACGGAAATGGATGCTTGGACTTCCAAAACCTCAACAAATATCAAGTTAACGGATTATAAATTAAATGAAGATAATTTGGGTGGCGCCGATTGCCGTGTACGAAAAATGAGCGAAAACGATAGTGTTAATGCGTTTTTCTATCAAATTTCAAATGAGGAAAAGAACAATAAAATTACGGTATTTATTACATATTCCGACTTGCTGAAAATTATTACTAATCTCGAAAAGTTTAAAAATGAGGTGAATAACGACGTTGTCAATCGTCCGCTTTATTTGGAAAACAAATATGTTACGTCCGATGGTGTGGAATTCGGCTACAGCGTGAATGGCAAACAAGCTACTTGGTTTTTCAGACTTCAAGAAACCGGTCCCGGCAACATCCTTACTTTCTCGAAAACAAAATCTATCGAAAAAGCTTTAGGCGAAGCCAAAGCCAAAATCGAAGAACTGAAAAATCAATAAATACATTGAAATAAATTGAAAGCCTCGTTTGTTGTATACATACGAGGCTTTTTTTTTACTTTTAACTTTTAACTCTAAAAATCCCTACAAATAGGGATTGCATACTTCCTAAACTTCAATTAATTTTGCAACCTAATTTGAATCAAATGAACGAAGATAAAGACTTTTTAACGTTGGCCGACCTTGATACCGGCACATCGTGCATAATTACTAAAGTGCACGGTCGGGGAGGTTTTCGGAACAGAATTATAGAAATGGGGTTTGTGCGGGGCAAAAGGGTTAAAATCATAAAGAATGCCCCGCTCCAAGATCCGATCGAATATGAAATATTGGGCTCACATGTGGCACTTCGCCGCAGTGAAGCCGCTCTTATTGAAGTTGTTCGCGAAGAAGATGCAGCCAACGTCAATGCTTTTGAATATCATGGAACTCTTCCGCATGATGCTGAAAAAGAAAATGCTCACAAACTTTTGTTTGAAAACAGTATTCACATCGCTATTGTTGGAAATCCCAACAGCGGAAAAACAACTTTGTTCAATCAGATTACGGGTTTGCACGAAAAAGTCGGCAATTATGCCGGCGTCACCGTGGATGCCAAGCACGGCCGTGTGACTCACGATAATTATACGCTCGATTTTTTTGATCTCCCTGGAACCTATTCCATTACCGAATATACGCCCGAAGAACTTTATGTCCGTCAACATTTATTGAAAGAAATGCCGGATGTGGTTGTAAATGTGATTGATGCTTCTAACTTGGAACGCAATCTCTACTTGACGACACAGCTCATTGACATGAATGTGAAGGTGGTGATTGCTTTAAATATGAGCGACGAACTCAATAAATCAGGCGCTGTTTTAAATCATATTTTACTTGGTAAACTACTTGGTATTCCGATTGTTCCAACCATTGCATCCCGAAATGTAGGGATGGAGGCTTTGATGGATAAAATCATTGAAGTTTTTGAGGATCAAGATCCCGATGCACGCCATGTACACATCAATTATGGAGATGTTTTGGAGAAAAAAATTACGTACATCCGTAGTTTAATCCTAAAAAATGATGAGATTGGCAACCGTTTTTCCGGACGCTACTTGTCAATAAAATTACTTGAAAAAGATCAGCATGTTCATGAACTTTTAAAAACAGCAAGCAATTTAACTGAAATTGATAATGCTGCAAAAGAATCGATTGAACAATTGGAAAATGCTTATAAAGAACCTGTTCGCACTATTATTTCCAATGCCAAATTCGGTTTTGTAAACGGCGCTTTACGCGAAACGTACAAAGAAGCGAAGGTCGATAAGCATGAACAAACCAATCGTATTGATGCTTTTCTTACACATCCACTGTTGGGATTCCCGATTTTATTGATTTTCATGTACCTCATGTTTCAAGGAACCTTTACCCTGGGCGCATATCCGATGGAATGGATTGAAATGGGAGTGGAGTTTGTTGGAAATTGGCTTGGAAACATTTTGCCGGAAGGCTGGGTGCACGATTTGGTACTCGACGGCATCATCGGCGGTGTTGGCGGCGTTATTGTCTTTTTACCAAACATTTTATTCTTGTTTTTCTTTATCTCCATTATGGAGGATACCGGCTATATGGCTCGCGTAGCGTTTATTATGGATAGAGTTATGCATAAAATCGGGTTGCACGGGAAATCGTTTATTCCATTATTGATGGGTTTCGGCTGTAATGTGCCGGCAATTATGGCTACACGTACGCTCGAAAGTAAGCGTGACCGGCTTTTGACGATGCTCATTATTCCGTTTATGTCGTGCAGCGCACGTTTACCGGTATATATTTTAATTATTTCGGCATTCTTTCCGCATCATCAAGGATTGGTATTATTTTCGGTTTATTTGGCCGGAATCGCCCTTAGCATTATTATGGCTTTAATCTTTAAAAACACGCTTTTTAAAGGTCAAAATACACCTTTTGTGATGGAACTTCCTCCGTATCGCATTCCAACCTTGAAAAACACTACTATTCACATGTGGGACAAAGCGGTACAATATTTGAAGAAGATGGGAACGCTGATTTTAGTGGCTTCCATTGCTATTTGGGCGCTGGGTTATTTCCCAAAAGAAGTGAATTATACACAAGACTATGATTCACAAATTGTTCAAATTGAAAATACGATTTCTGACGAAGCAGAACGTGAAGATCAAATCCAAACAATTGAATATGAGAAAGCTTCCGAACATTTGGAACAATCATATATCGGTCGTTTGGGACATTGGATTGAACCGGTAATCATGCCTTTGGGCTTCGACTGGAAAATTGGTGTGAGCATCATTACCGGCCTTGCGGCGAAAGAGATTGTAGTCAGCACAATGGGCGTTTTGTATCAAACGGATGAAGAAACTCAAGGCGTTGAAGGCTTGCAGTCGAAATTGCAGCAACAACTACATAAAAGTGGTCCGCATGTAGGAGAAAAAGTCTTTAATCCATTGGTGGCTTACGGGTTGATGTTATTCATTTTGATTTATTTTCCATGTGCAGCAGCATTGGCAGCCATTAAGAAAGAATCCGGCTGGAACTGGGCGCTGTTCGTGATGTTCTACACCACAGCTTTGGCTTGGTTGGTATCGTTTGCAGTGTATCAGATTGGAATGCTGTTTTAATGTAAATTATTAATTATAAATTATTAATGGGCTGTGCCCAAGAAAAAAGTGCCTCTAAATAAAATATTTTGGAGGCACTTTCCCTTTTTATCAACTTCTATAATTTAGGCGAAGCTCATTAACAATTTATAATTAACAATTAATAATTAACAATTAGTATTTGTATTCTGCCAAAGACTTCGGATCGAAGTTTTGGATGAAAGTAAGCTGTCTGTTTGCATCGGCAAAACCGTTGCGGACAAAGATTTCGGCCGATTTCTTATACTGCATGTCGCGGTTGGTATCAAGCACCAAAAGGTATCCGATAACGATCGCGCCTGCCATTTCAACCAAACGGCGTGCGTGGAAATCCAACACTTCTTCGCTGCCGGCTCCTTGTACAAGGGCCACAGCCGCTTGATAAATCTCCGTCATTTGTTTCAAAGTATCCACCAAAGAGGCAAGTTCCGGATGAACATTAACTGCTTCGTAGTTTTCTTTGATTAATTTGATATAATTGCCGTTCACAACGTGGCGGATAGCAGCAACAACTTGCAATTGAGAAGTTCCCTCATAAATCGTCAAAATACGTGCGTCGCGGTACATACGTTCAATTGGGAAATCTTTCATGAAGCCTGTTCCGGCATGTACTTGTTGCGAATCGTAGCACACTTGGTTAGCCCATTCGCTCGAAAGCATTTTGAGCATCGGCGTGAGCATATCGGCATTACGTTGGTGCAATTTGAGATCAGTACGATCTTCCGGCGACAAAGTATTTCCTTCGTTTTGAAGATTTTGGTATGATTTGTAAATGTCCACCATACGAGCGGTTTCATACAAAATCGTACGGGAAGCATCTACTTTCACTTTCATGTTCGTAAGCAGTTCGTAAACTGCCGGGAACTTGATAATTGCTTTGCCAAATTGCTCGCGTTCTTCAGCATATTTAACAGCTTCGCGGTAAGCAGCTTCTGCCAATCCAACCGATTGAGCACCAACGCCCAAACGAGCGCCGTTCATCAACGACATTACGTATTTAATCAATCCTAATTTACGGTCGCCAATAATTTGAGCAGGTGCATTGTTAAATACCAATTCGCAAGTAGGCGAACCTTTGATACCCATTTTATTTTCGATACGGCGAACAGTAACTGCTTTATTTTTACGGTCGTAAACGAAATAGGAGAGACCGCGGCCGTCGTTTGTTCCTTCTTCCGAGCGTGCCAACACCAATTTGATATTCGCATCACCGTTGGTAATAAAGCGTTTAACGCCGTTCAAACGCCAGCATTTTCCGGCTTCGTCCCAAGTAGCCTTGAGTTGAACTGCTTGCAAATCAGATCCAGCATCCGGCTCAGTCAAGTCCATAGAACAGGTTTCGCCTTTGTTGATACGTGGTAAATATTCGTTTTTAATCTCTTCAGAAGCAAACTCATGGATGGTTTCTGCGCAATCTTGAAGTCCCCAGATGTTGGCAAAACCGGCATCTCCGCGGGAAACCAATTCGGCAGCCATCACATAAGGTACCATGCTGAAATTCAAACCGCCATATTGGCGAGGCAACGAAAGACCATAAACACCGGCTTTTGTCAATGTCTCGTGGTGTTGTTGCGTTCCTTTTGCATAATGAACTTCATTATTAATCAATTGCGGACCGTCATGATCCACGCTTTCTGCATTCGGAGCAATCACATCGGCACAAATTTCGCCAATGATTTCCATTACTTTTTCGTAGCTGTCCAAAGCATCTTCGAAATCTGCCGGAGCGTAATCGTATTTGCCTTTGTCAGCATAATTATTTTCTTTTAACTTCACACATTTGCTCATTGTAGGATGTTGCAAGTGAAATTTCAAAGCCTCATTGTCTGTGAAAAAATTTCCCATAATTGTATGGTATTTAAAGATTTCTAATTAATTTCTATATTTATAATCGGCCGGACGCTGTTGTTTCCAACGTTTGTGCGACCAAAGCCATTGGGACGGATTTTTACGAATAGCATCTTCCAGTAAATGAGCGCCTTTTTCCGTAATTTCGCCATAAGTGGTTTCATTTGGTTTGTCGGTAATCAATTGGACTTCGAATTCGTAATATCCTCGTTTAATTTTGTTTACACTATAAAAAAAGACCGGATAATCATATTTTTTTGCATAATGTTCGGGACCGTATATAATAGCGGTGTCTTGATCTAAAAAATTAGCCCAATAACATTTATATGTGTCTCCAGGCCATTGGTCGTTGAGCATCATGTAGTTGCATAAATACTTGTCTGCGTCGTATTTGGCAAACTTTTCGCGGGAGTTGGTTGCGTCAATCACTTCGGTACCGTAGCGAGTGCGAAAGTCGGTTAAAATCTTTCCAAAACCTTTGTTAGACAGTGGTTTTCCAACGCCGATACCGTGATGTTTAAACTGCATATCCAATGAAAGCACCATGTATTCCCAATTGTTGAAATGTCCGGACATCATCACAACGCTCTTTCCTTGATCGAAATAGGCATTAATCAGTTCCGGATTTTTACAACAATACCGTTTCATGACTGCTTTTCGCGATAGGCTTAACATTTTAAATGCTTCAATAAAAATATCCGATAAGTGTTGATAAAATTGCTTAACTATTTGTTTAATTTCTATTTCATCTTTTTCTTTAAATGAATTTCTTATATTATTCGTAATTATATCTTTACGATACTTAAAGACATCTCTTAAAAAGAAACACATTACATCCGAAATCACATATAAAACGCGCATCGGAAGCCAGGAAAGCGGAACGAAAACAATATAGAAAAGCAATCTATACACTCTCTATCTTATTTAGAATTAGCTTTATAGTATTTCAACATTTTCGGAAGCACGTCTTCAATACGTCCGTTGATGCAGTAATCTGCAATTTTATTCATCGGAGCGTTCGGATCGGTATTGATACTGACGATTTTGGCCGATTGATCCATACCTGCCCGATGTTGAACTGCACCGGAAATTCCACACGCAATGAACAACTTAGGACGAACGGTAACACCTGTTTGTCCGATTTGACGTTCGTGTTCAATAAAACCGCCGTCAACCGCTGCACGTGTAGCTCCAACTTCGCCGCCGATGGCTTCGGCAAGGTCGTAAAGCAACTTAAAGTTTTCCTTCGAACCAACTCCATAACCACCTGCAACAATGATTTGTGCGCCTTTGATATTTACTTTTTGGGCTTCGATATGACGGTCGATAATTGCGCAAACAAAATCTTCCGGAGATGTATATTTATTTACATCAATATTCTTGATTTCGCCTTTGTAATTCGCATCAAAAACTTCGCGTTTCATCACGCCTTCGCGAACGGTAGCCATTTGCGGACGGCATTCCGGGTTAATAATCGTAGCAACGATATTTCCGCCGAAAGCGGGACGAATTTGATACAATAACTGCTCGTAGACCTTTCCGGCTTTTTTATCTTCGTGAGAACCGATTTCCAGAGATGTACAATCGGCTGTAAGTCCGGAATGTAATGACGAAGAAACACGCGGCGCCAGGTCGCGGCCGATCGAAGTTGCCCCAAAAAGTGCAATTTCAGGTTGCAACTCTTTGAATAGGTTTACAATAATTGATGTGTGGGGCAGCGTGCTGAACGGAAACAAACGTTGGTCGTTTGCGTAATGAATCACATCTACACCATATGGAAAAAGTTGTTTATCAAGATCTTTAAGATCATGACCAATAACAACGGCTTCCAATTTCACTTTCAAGTCGTTGGCCAATTTTCGGCCCTTGGAGCAAAGTTCCAAACTAACATCGGCAATCGTACCTTCTTCAGTAACTTCGCAATATATAAATACGTTATTCATTTTATTTATAATTAGTGAATTATGGAATAAAATTCCTAATTCTTAATTCTTAATTCCTAATTTTTAATTATCCAATAATGTGCGCTTCCATCAACTCCTTAATCAACAGATTCACATCTGCATCCGAGTTCGAAAGCATAGTTGCATCTTTATGAGCAAGAACCACATTGTCGATTTTTTTCACTTTTGTAGGAGAACCAGACAAGCCAAGTTGTTCCGGTTGAGCGTCCAAATCGGCAGCTGTCCATTCTTGAATTTGCAAATACGGACGTCCGTTTTGAAGCTCGGTGTAATCCTTGTCTTCGCCTTGAATTTCGGTAGTTGTACGTGCGTGTTTGAATTTCATGGTCATTTTCGCGTTACGCGGACGGCATTCGTCGGCAGAGCTGTGAACGGTTACCAAACACGGAAGCGGAGATTTAACGGTCTCGATACCACGTTCCAAGCGACGTTTGATGGTAATGTCTTTCGCATTCACATCAATCAAATCTTCGGCGTACGTAATTTGTGGAATACTCAGTTTTTCAGCTGTTTGCGGACCTACTTGCGCAGTGTCGCCATCAATAGCTTGGCGACCGCAAATGATCAAATCAAACGGCATTAACTTTTTGCAAGCCATTGAAATAGTGTATGAAGTAGCCAACGTATCTGCACCGGCAAATTTCATGTCGGTAATCAAGAAACCGCGATCTGCACCGCGATACATTGCTTCGCGGATGATTTCGGCTGCACGCGGAGGTCCCATCGTAAGAATTACGACTTCAGCGTCTTGCATACGCTCTTTTACTTTTAAAGCCATTTCAAGGGCGTTCAAATCTTCAGGATTGAAGATTGCGGGAAGGGCGGCACGGTTAACAGTACCGTCTTCTTTCATTGCGTCTTTTCCAACATTGCGAGTATCAGGTACTTGCTTCGCTAAGACGAGGATTCTAAAACTCATAATTGATAAGGTTTTATTTATATTTCAATTGACAAAGATAAGTATTTTATCCGATATAACAGTTTTTTATTCTGTAAAGATTTTCACAAAAAAGATGAAAAAATTGTTGATAAATAAAAAAATCCCGTCAGGGACATGATTTTATTTTGACAGGATGAACAGGATTAACATGTTTTTTATTTTGCCTTCGGAAAAGATCCTGTAAATCTTGTTAATCCTGTCTGTCAGTATTGTGGGTAAGAGATTCATAAATCTCCAAAACCTGCGGCAAAACCAAGTCATTATCATCATTTTTAATAATAATGGTGGCATATTTCGCACGCTCTTCTTGTGAAATTTGGTTATGAATACGTTCTAAAACAGCTTGTTGATTCATGCTGTCGCGATGAACAACGCGGCAGATACGGGCTTCTTGCGGTGCTTCCACGCAAATCACTTCATCGAACATAGGAGAGAAGCCGGCTTCGACTAAAATGGCCGACTCCATTACTACAAAAGGTGCATTTTGTAGTTTTATCCATTGCAAAAAATCCGTTTTGACTTTCGGATGCAAAAGATGATTGAGCCAATGCAGTTCATCTTCGTTATTAAAAACAATTTCAGCTAATTGACTGCGATTAAGTTGTCCGGATTCAGTTAAGACTGTGTTTCCAAAATGTGTTGCAATTTCTTGCAAAACGTCCGGTCGTTCGCTGATTTTCTTCGCTTCGGCATCGGCCATATAAACGGGAATGCCAAGATTTAGAAAAATCTTGGCAACCGTAGATTTACCACTACCTATACCGCCGGTGAGCCCAACGATTTTCATGGTTAAAATTATTTCGCTTGTTGTTCGAAAACCGGAGTAATCGCCGATTTTTCCAAACGCAAACGTGTTTGGCCTTCAGTTTCGATTACAACGGTTGTTTCTTCAATTTCAGTGATTTTTCCATGAATTCCACCGATTGTAACAACTTTTTGTCCTTTTTGAAGGCTTTCTCTGAAAGCACGTTGTTCCTTGTTTTTCTTCGATTGCGGACGAATCATAAAGAAATAAAAAATAACTACGATACCTACAAGCATCAAGATTTGCATCAAACCGCTGTTATTTCCGGCTGCTGCGTCTAATAAAATGTTCATGTCCTATTTTGTTTAATGTTTAACGTTTAAAGTTTAAAGTTTAATGAGCTGCGTCCTAATTCTTAATTTTAAATTCCTAATTTTCAATAAGTCCCCGTCCGGTTTTCTTGATTTTTCCTTCGGCTTTAAGGTCGTCTTGGATACGGTTTAATAATCCGTTGACAAAGCTACTGCTTTTTTCGGATCCAAAAACTTTGGCAACGTCAATATATTCATTTATAGTTACTTTAAGTGGAATGGTTGGGAAATCCAAAAACTCGGTAACAGCCATTTTCATCACCAACAAATCCAATAAAGCAACACGTTCTACTTCCCAGTTTTCGACCTTCGATTTCACCATTTCTTCGGTTTTATCAAGGTTCATCACCGTTCTACGTAAAAGTTCAACCGCAAAATTCTTGTCCTCTTCTTCCAAAAATAAATCTTCGGTTAAAATAAAGTTTTCTTTATCTTCTTCTATTGATTTCACCGATTTATATGTCCAGAAAACCACATTTTCGAAATCGCCAGCCCAGTGCATATTACGTTCTTCGAAATAATAGAAAAGCAAGCTATTGTTGCTTAAACGCTTACGCAAAAGATTGGAAATGAAACTCAAATCCGTTTGAAAATCGGTCGTTTCCGCCTCCATATAATTAAGGTAAAACTCCGACTTGATAAGGCTTTGATAGATATTTCTGAAAATCTCTTTTTCGTTTTTCCAATTGATTTTAAACTCCGCTGTTTTTAGGATATAAACAGGGTTGTTTCGAATCAAATCAATCACCGGATTATTAACAAACCGCATATTCGGATTGAGTTCTTCCGGCGTGGGGAAGTGTTTTTGTTTGGCCTCATCCATGCGTTCCTGCGCATAATCGGCCAATTCTACAATAACTGAAAACAGCGTAATATAAAGTTCGTAAAGTTTATGCAGTTCGTGCTGCATGTTCTTTTCTGCAATATCCAAGCGGTTGTCCTCACTTTGAACAAAGGCATAAACGGTTTGAAGAACTTTTTCGCGAAGGGAATGTCTACTAATCATAGTTATTTCTTACCGTGCAAAGATACGAATAAAAGTTAAAAGTTAAAAGATAAAAAGTAAAAATTTTGTGTTTCCAAAAAAAATATCTAACTTTGCGGAATAAATATACGATGTCAGATGTACGATATACGAGTATGTCCATCACATCGTACTTTTAAAGAACTAAAATTATTTTTATAGAAAAAAAAACGAAACTTAATCAAACATAAATAAAAAAGCGTTAGCTTAAATTCCACTTGTAAAAACGACCAATTTTTTAATGACGAGGAGTTTGTAAGCGATTCGCTCATGCTGTGTTCCGGCGTGAGTTGTGTCTTATTTCGTCATGGTGCTTGGTCGTACCTTACAAGTAATAAGAATTCAACTCGCGCCTTTTTATTTACATACAGCCCCTTCGGGGCTTGTTGGAAAATGAAACTAACAATTAAATAAAAACACAACATGAAAACAAATTTACAATTTCCGAATGCGGCTTGTACGGGCAACCCTTGCGGTTGCCCTGCCAACAACGTGCCACCGATTGTACGGGCGAACCCACGCGTTCGCCCATTGAACAAGGGCAGACACGTGGGGCTGCCCCTACGGTTCGCACGATGGATTTTTCTGCAATTCTGCGTTTTTGCATTGCTGCCGGTATTTGCACAAACCCTTGCCCTCGATTTCATCGACCCTCGCGACGGTCAAACCTACAAAACCGTTCTCATGCCTGACGGCAAACGTTGGATGGCGGAAAACCTGCGGTATCGCAAGGGTTTGGACAATCCTGTTGTTCCCAATGTTCCTCCATCAAGTGTAAACACCTTTGCCGCTTCGAAAAACTTGTATTACTGTCCGGGGCCCGGACCATTAAACACTTCTGTAAATCAAGCTGATCCTTTGGCTTGTGAATACTGGGGCGCACTTTATCCTTTTTGGGTGGCTTACGCAAATTCTGCAAATACGGCTGTAAGTACTGCACTCGGCGAACAAGGGATTTGTCCGCCGGGCTGGCACTTGCCGACAAATAGCGAATGGGATGGACTGTTCGCTGCCATTGGCGGAACGGCCAATGCAGGAGCCTTCTTGAAAGACGCTGCACGCGGCACATTTAACAATAATCAAGCATATAAAAATCTTTGGACAAGCTCTGCTGTGGCTAACAAAGATAGTTTCGGGTTCAAAGTTCTGGCTGCGGGCTTGCGTAGCACTGCCGGTGCCTATTCAGGCAATGGTACGCAAGCTCTTTTCTGGACGAGCACTGCCAATACCAACGGAACTCAAGCGTATTCAAAAATATTTACAAACAGTGTAAATTCAGTAACCGGCTCCTCCACGCAGAATCGCGCGGATGCATTGTCCGTGCGCTGTGTGGAAGGAGAATGTACAGACTCCTCGCTTATTGTTTTCACAGCCGTTGCTGACGAATGCGAATCTATTCCTATTTGGAATGAGATTGGATTTAAATCCAATTCGAAAACAAGAAAATACAATCTTTCTGTTCCATCTACCACGGGTAATTGGACGTATGTCATTGCTGTCACCAATTTCAATACACCGACGGCTCCAATAGTTTCTATTGCCA
>JAVBNF010000013.1:0-11907 GCA_031551725.1 Bacteroidales bacterium | reverse complement strand
AGCGCAACCATAATACAGGTTCATCCGGTTCTGCATATTGGTTGGGTATTGACGCAGGTGTACGATTAATGCATACGAGTGGAGGTAATTACAGCGTTACCCGTAAGGACCAATACGGTTTTTCCGTGCTTCCGGCCGGCTCTCGTTATTACGATGGCACGCGCTTCTACGGTCGTGGGACGCTCGCCTACTTCTGGAGTGCCTCAGGTTATGACGCTTCGAGTGCGTGGACTCGGGGCTTCAACTTTGGTTACGCTTCTGTGCACCGTTACCCGAACAGTCGTTCGTTCGGCTTCTTGGTGCGCTGCCTCAGGGATTAGTCATGGCGAGCGAAGCGTGGCCATCCCGTCATCCAAATTCAAGGACAAGCGGCGGTCGTTTCGCAGGCTGCACGTGCTGTGGCTGAGCTTCGTTGAAAACGTTTGTCCTTCTTGTAGAGACGCAATGCATTGCGTCTCTACGTTTATTGTTGACCTTATTTATTAAATTGAAAATAACCCCTCATTAACAATTAATAATTAACCATTAATAATTATTTTTGTATCTTTGCATCCATGTTATCTGTCGCTCAAATAAAATTAATCAAGTCGCTTCAGCAAAAGAAATTTCGCGAAAGCGAAAATCTTTTTGTTGCCGAAACCCCGAAAATCGTTGATGATTTATTGGTTTCGTCTAATAAACCGAAAACGATTTATGCGGTTGATTCATGGAAAACTGCACATCCCGAAGCATTGAAAAATGTTGAGTTGGTGCATGTTTCCGAAAAAGAACTTGAGCGCATTAGCGGATTGAAAACGCCTAATCAAGTGTTGGCAATACTTGAAATCCCTAAACAACAAGTGTTTCCCAAGAATATTTTTGAACAATTAACACTTGTTTTAGATACGATCAATGATCCGGGGAACCTTGGTACTATTATTCGTATTGCCGATTGGTTCGGCATTCCGAACATTATTTGTTCGAACGACAGTGTGGATGTTTATAATCCTAAAACCGTTCAATCTGCAATGGGATCAACCGGACGCGTGAATGTTTTTTATAAAAATCTTCCGGAATTTTTATCCGGCGTGCCTGCAAATTGCCCTGTTTACGGTACTTTGCTTGAAGGAGAGAGTTTGTATGAAACTAAATTATCTTCAAATGGCCTTATTGTCGTAGGAAATGAAGCTAACGGAATTTCGCGTGAAGTGCAGAAATTTATTACCCATAAAATTCATATTCCGTGCTATTCTACGCAACAATATCATGCGGAATCCTTAAATGCATCGGTGGCAACTTCCGTTGTTTGTGCCGAATTTCGCAGAAATTTTTCCAAATCATAACCAATGAAATCTGCAAATCGTAAAAGAAAAATACTTTTAGGAAGTGTTCTTGTTTTGATAATTGCAGGTTTTGTAATTTGGAAAACCGATACCGGACGCCGCTATACGGCCAAAGTCTTGGATGTGGAATTTATTCCTAATCAATATTTCGATCTTCAAAATACAAATGCATTTCTTCAAAAAGATAGTGTTTATAAGGACTTTCGAAATAAATGCCCGTTTCATTATCAGATGTTGGGTGTGCAAAAATTTGCCGACAGCAGTTTTGTTTTTATCCTTTCCGAACCCGCAGACTATGTTGTGTTCGATAGTATTGCCGCGGTTTTTCATCAATTCAATATTCATGCCGAAATCAAAACACACCCGGTCGGATATGATGGTTGGATGAAAGATGTTGTTATTTGTGTTGGTCGCGCAACGTCCGGAAATATTGATAATTTGAGTAAAAAGCTAAATGAAATTTTATATTTGTCGGACTATAAATCATTCACAGAAAAACTTCCGTTAGATACCTCGCGTATTTATTTCTCTAAGGAGATGTTGAATTATCGCATATCATTAGCGGAAATTAATCAATGGTTTATCAAAGATAAAGAAGTATTTTTGGATTTATCCGATACATCGAAAACATTCAGTATTCCCGATATTTTTCAGAACAAAAAGAACGGCGTTTTTTATAGTAAGGCTCCCGGATTTGTGATTTGGTCGTTAAAAAAAATACGGATATCACCACGCAGCAAAGCAATATCCGCAAGTTTGTATTGGATGCGGATCTGATTCTCGGCGCTGTTTCCGACTCGGCAACCCTTGTGATTATTGGCCGCGAGCGATCTTCAAATCTTTTGGAACTGCCTCCGTTGAATGTCGAAACCATTTTGTTAATCGCATCTATCAAGGATGGCGAGCTTTCGCAAAGTTTGGATGTAAACGATTTGCTCGCAGGCAAGATGGCTAGTAGTAAAGACTGGTGTCCGACGTATTTAAGTCCGCAATTGGAGCACACTGAATTTGGGCATTTACTCACCATTACTGATATTTTATTAAAAGATTGGTCGGAAAACGGCACTTTGCATTACGTTGATTATGATTATCCGAAACCGTCGTATTTTCCGTTTGACAAGCCGTTATTTTCGAAATTGGGATTGAACGAATTGGTGTATAATTGGAACACCGCAAACACTATGTTTGCTTACGATTACGATGCTTTACATTTATATGCGCTCAATCGAACCGGCTCACTTCCGGTATCGTATTTTAATTCGCAGCACGGTTATATTTCCGCAGGACGAAGTTATGAAAACAGAGCATACGATTATTTTTCCGGATTATGCAATACCGATTTAATCCGTGTAGTTCAATACACCAGTTTGTACCAGATTTTTATGGACAATGGCATTACCAACGCCAATGATAGCGTACATTATGCGCCGAAAAACAAAGCAGGAATTCTTATTTCGCCTTGTAAAACCTTGCTTACGAATATTCGTAATTTAAGTCCGGATGCTATTGATACGATTTCACGCAAAGTAGGAAAAAAGAATTACGAACAATTTCATAAAGCAGATGTAAGTCGACAGCTTGCTGATTGGGAGCGCGAGAATAAGCAATTGCTGGATGTTGAAAGGAAGAATGATATTTTTGAAAATACAGCAACCGAAACGCAAGGACGTCTCAAAAATCAATTGCGGAATCTTCAACAACAGTTGAAAAACACAGATGATGTAACGTTTGACAAGTTATGCCGATATTTGGCATATCCGCGAAGTGAAGCGTTTTCAAATAAAGAACGCTATCAAATGTACCGCTTGGGGAGTTCGGTTATGGAAACTATTTTTGCATTCGGAAAGCCCAATTTAAAAGAGCTTGGCGTGAATTTGTCGGATGTGAAAAATGATTATTCGAGTAGTTTGAAAAACAGTTGTTCGCCATGGATGAAAACGCCGTCGATGATTATTTCGTACAATTCCCCGCGTTTGACAGGCGGACATAATTTATCTTCAAAAATTCGTCGGGTCAACAATATCAACGCCGACAAAAGTATTATCTCCGAACGCCGTACACAGTATGTGCCTTCCGGTGAACCGCAATCGCCGAAAGGTTTAGCACCTCGTACACGCACAACTTCGGGAAATATGAAACCGAAATCGACTGTACCTGCATCTCCTTTGTCCGGCACACCTGTACGCAAGCGAAACGACGTAATTCCAACGGCAGAGCGGGCAAAAAGAGGTTTTTGATTTTGAGTTTAAAGTTCGAGTTGTTTTTTTTAAATTATATTTTAAAATATTGATTTTGATAATATTAATAATTTAACAATTAACAATTAACAATTATTTTCGTAAATTTCTACTTCTGCAAAGTGATTTTTGAAAAGGTGTGAAAATTGCTGAATTTTAGACATTTGCGCAAAAAGAAAGGAGTAAAGAACGGCAAGCAAATGTGTAATTTGGTTAGCAAGAAGTTAGCAGGATTAACGATTTATTTTTTGTGTAATTCATTTAATTACAACTGTTTTCGATTTGAGTTTCAAAACTCAATAAGTAATTTTACAAATCGAAAAAACAGTTAAAAAATGAGAACACAAAAAAGCACGTATTCGTTGTTTTTCTACATCAACAAAACACGAAAAGACAAAAATGGCAATTCCCCAATATATTTACGCATAAGCGTAAATGGAACGAAAATCGCAACGAGTATCAAACGAAGTATTAATCCCGCCTCTTGGGATAAAAAAGGCTTCCCGTTCGGCAAATCGCCGGAAGTAAAAGAAATCTCAAATTACATGGATGCCATCCGTGTGAAAGTAAACAAAATTCAAACGGAGTTTTTGCTTAACGAAACTTGTATCACCGCCGAGATGTTTCGAGCGGCTTTGTTCGGAGCAAGAGCAGACACAGAGGCTACTTGGTGTGAGTTAATGCAAAAACGCATCGAAGAAGAAAAAACGTATTATCTGCGGAAAGAGAAATCCGTTCATGCGTATAATTTGTGCCGGAGAACGCTATATTTTATGGAATGTTTTCTAAAAGAAAATTATCGATTAAGTGATATCCCGGCACGAAAGGTGGATAGGCAGATGATTGATCGATTTATTCAGTATTTATCGTCCCAATCAATCGGACATAACTACATTGTACTTTGTTTACAAAAAGTGAAAAGCATATTTGAAAAAGCACTTCAATACAACATTATTACTTCAAATCCGATGGTTGGTATTCCACTAAGTTTAAAACTGAATGGCAAGCGAAACCATTTGACGGAAGACGAACTTAATGTTTTGCTTTCGGCAACCTTTCCGGAAAAACGGATGGAAAATGAGCGTGATGTGTTTTTATTTTCGGTGTTTACCGGACTTGCATGTTGTGATGCAAAGAATTTGACGCGAGAGCATTTGGTGAAGATTGATGGTAAGTGGTGGATTCGTACATGGCGGCAAAAAACGGATATTATTGCTAATATTCCATTGCTGCCTCAAGCGGAAGAATTGTTGAAGAAATTTTGTGGTGAAGATTTTGAACATTTGCCATACCATACAAAGTTGATACCTGTTCAATGCACCTACACTCGCAACAAATGGTTGAAAAAGATAGAAGAGCATTGTAAGCTAAACAAGCATTTAACCACGCACGTTGCCCGGCATACTTTCGCCACGACAATAACCCTTGCCAATGATGTCCCGATTGAAACGGTATCGCACATGCTTGGACACAAAAGCCTTGCGATGACACAACATTACGCCAAAATAGTAAACAAAAAAGTGGGTCGAGATATGAATAATTTAATGGATCGGATTGGGCAATCTTATCAGGCTACGGTTTGTTAGTGTTGGCTTTACTTTGTAACTAAAAAATCTATATATTTCTTTCATTTTTAAGAAAAAAAGATGTATATTTGCAAAATATTTGGAACATATTTATCGTAAAAGTGTTCCGTGATTAAATTTCCATAATTATGCAATCAACACATAGTCAAATAGAAATTTCGATAAAAAAGAAAGGTCGAGGAAAGATATTTTTTGCGAATGATTTTTCTGCATATGGGACACATTTGGCTGTTCGTCATACGCTATCACGTTTGGCGCAGGATGGATTTATCATACGTCTCGGAACAGGTATTTATCTCTATCCAAAGATAGACAAAGAGTTAGGGATGCTGTACCCTTCGCTTGATGTTATCGCTAAACACATTGCAAAAAAAGATCAAGCACGTATTGTTCCAACAGGAACATACGCTCTAAATCGTTTGGGATTATCGACACAGGTTCCTGCAAATTTTGTTTTTCTCACGGACGGCAGTCCTCGTAAAATAAAAATAGGCAACGGTAAAGGAATTTTATTTAAACACACTGCTCCCAAAAATCTCGCTTTCAAAAGCGATTTGGCTATGCTTATTGTATTTGCACTAAAAGAACTCACAAGAGATGGCGTAACACAAGAGCATTTGGATAAGCTAAAATCTATTCTGCAACAAACCTCAAAAGAAACAGATGTCCTGCAAGATGTTAAATTAATGCCGGAGTGGATAAAATCGATACTAATGAAATTACTGTATGAATAATTTTCT
This sequence comes from Bacteroidales bacterium, assembly GCA_031551725.1. Taxonomy (GTDB): domain Bacteria; phylum Bacteroidota; class Bacteroidia; order Bacteroidales; family P3; genus JAVBNF01. The sequence goes on along the minus strand of JAVBNF010000013.1, from coordinate 6,022 downwards.
AGCGTTCGCAAAAGAGCGACAAATAACGATCATTGAACAAACATCAAGAAGAACAAATCTTGCGCCACAAGTTGTTGAGAAAGATCTGTGGGTAACGGCAATTTTACAGATTGTATTTTCATTACCGTTTGCAGATATGTTGATATTCAAGGGTGGTACTTCGTTGAGCAAAGTTTGGAATATTATTGAACGATTTAGTGAGGATATTGATTTGACTATTGATAGACAGTATTTCGGTTTGGATGGCGATTTGACTAAAAAACAGTTGAAAAATCTGCGAAAACAATCCTCACTTTTTGTAAAACAGGAATTTTGCAATGCTTTACAGAATGCTATTAAACAACAGGCTTTAAATAACTATTGCGTTGTCGAAGCTGAGCCGGACGGCGAAGGCGATACAACATATCCGGAACCTCGGAAAATTTTCATCCGTTATCAATCACTGTTTGATGAGATGAGTTATATGCTTTCGGAAATTGTGCTTGAAATAGGTGCGAGATCACTGATTGAACCTACGGCTAAAGGCCATGTAAGGAGTATGGTTTCTGAAAATTTTGATATTGATACTTCGCTTGTTGATTCAGATATTATTACAACTGTTCCTAAAAAAACATTTTTAGAGAAAATATTTTTATTACACGAAATTTTCAATGGAAACGGTTCTATGAAAGCTGATCGCAAGTCAAGACACTTGTATGATTTGGTAAAAATGATGGATGAGGATTTTGCTGTAAAGGCGGTTTCCGACCACGAACTTTGGAGTGCCATACAGCACCATCGTTCAGTTTTCACGTCTGTAGGCGGTATAGATTACGGCTCAAATATTCGAAACAATCTTAATATTATTCCTCCGCGAAGTGTATTTAACGAATGGCAGCAAGATTATGAAACAATGCAACAAACCATGATTTATGGAGCCTCTTTGTCTTTTGATAAACTTGTGGAACGTTTGGGAGAACTGGAAAATAGATTTCGAAATTAACGATGTTTTCCCTGTAGGAAATTTTCTATATCTTCGGTCGTGAAATAAAGACGCCGTTTTTGAATCCGGCGTGGTAACAGTCCTTCGTTGATGTAATTTTGTAAAGTGCGCATACTACATTGCAGCACCTGCGTTGCTTCATTACTGCTGAGCCATTCCGACCGAAGACGACGAGCCGGCTTGATGTCGGATTTGACAATAAATTGATGAATAGTGTTGAGCTGTTTCAGAACTTGTTCTAAATCTTTTTGATTGATTAATGCTACATTTTCCATAGGCTTATAATTTTTTTAGTTAATAAATTTTCTGCAAAGTTAAGTTGTGGTTTTTGAAGAAACAATGAAGTGTAGGTTTTTCCTTACACTTTGTATGTTGTTGAATTGATTTACATTATGTAGATAAAATGCTACACTTTTTTTTGTTTTGAAAATACATTTTTTTTGCATATATCGACACGTGCTTTTTAAGAACTCTACAAGTATCTTTTACTTCGATTTTTAATCATTTTTTTTCATATTGCCAATTAGCTGTGGGATAAGAAATCATCCGCGTTTAACTTTTTAAAGGCAAAGTTAGTTCCGTGTTCCGCGCCCAAGCGAGGTCGGATCGTTGGTTTTACGAAAAATCTTCCTCTTCGAGCGTATTTTTTGCAAAAACCTTGCATGGGCTGAACACTCCACTTTTGGGGCCTTTACAAAGGTTAAACACTTGAAAAGTAAAAACAGCGGAAATAAACAGCCTCGTCCGTTAAACAATAACTCACTAACGGAGTGACCGACTGACAGTACAACGAACAGACGGAGCAACCGACTAGCGATGTAATTGACTAACCGACCGATGGAGTGACCAACTAACAGTGCAACCGACCGACCGTGCGACGGTGCAACTCCATCCATCGGTCGCACCATCACAATGTCTGCCATTTGCTTCAATCACAGTCGTGATTGGCAAGGTATGTTTTTGGCTGCCATTTTTCGAATTGGCAGTCAAAAACGCTTGCTCTGCGAGGCTAAAAATTACTCCGAAGTCGTAATTTTAATCAGAAACACAAACTATACCGCCAATTTTTATCTTGAAAATCAGTAATAATTCAAAATAAAATCGTATCTTTGCCTTTGAAGGGTTATGAAAATGTAAGTGTAAATAGTTTTAGAAATGATTTAACATGACAAACCTATACATATTATGCAACCAGAACAACTGGGACTTTGCAAAATGCGAAGCCTACCCTCTTTTGTTTTTTTACAAAACCTATTCTTATGCAAAAAACTACTCGACCCCCTCTTATCTCTTAGAGTAAAAAAACATGCTTTCTTCTTCGCACTAAAAAGCATTTTTGTTTTATTTTTCCTGCATATATTTTTCCTGTGCTATGCCCAGGATAGTAAAACTGATTTTTATTCCCGGAACTTTATTACTATTGATACGCTGACGCAGCTGTATATCAATGGCGATTTTATTAATGATATGTCCCATGATGCGGCGGTGCGTAATGCGGGAGAGTTGCATTTAACGGGCGGCTTGGTTAATAAAGGCGGGCGATTGTTCTTTTTTTCTACAAACGGGCAAAGTACATTTAGCGCCGCCGATACTATCGCTCGAAAAGATTCAGTGCGCTTTTCTTCTCCCCTTGTACGCCGCGGCAGTGTGTATTTTGCCGGTAAAAACCGGCAAAAAATTGTGAATTCTGCGGTAAATGGAGGGATTTATCTATCCGATGTTTATTTGAACAACGATGTTGAACTTACAAGTGATATTCACATGCAGGGGAAATTGACTTTTCAAAAAAACGTGTATCTGAACGGTTATAACTTGTTGCTATACGCCGAAGAAGGGATGAACAAATATGGCGGTACGGGTGTGTTTTTCAATGAATCGGAAGATGCTTGTGTTCGAGGTGCAGGAAGCATTATTGCCTATAAAGGAAATGACGACGCCCCTTTAAATGGGTTGAAATCTATCGGACTGGAAATTTTCCTAAAAAACACAAGTAAAGTTTTTGTAAAAGTGATTCGTACGAATGATTCTATGCATAAAATTACGGACACGAGCATCAACAGGCAGTTTACAATTCTAAAACAAGGTGGAGATTTATCGGACACTTTCCGTTTTCATTATTTTAAGCATGATGTCAAGCCACATCAAATGCTTTCCGGCTTTTCAGCATGGAACTACAATGATCAGCAGCTGCCCAAGGCCATCCGGCTGGAGTCGAAAGTTGATACGGTTAACCGGACGGTAACGGCTATTATTGATTGGGATACGGTAGCTAAGCCACAGGATGTCTTCCGGATTACGGTAGCGAAGAAAAATTGCGATGTATTGCCGGAAATAGATTTGGGAAAAGACACGAACATTTGCCATAAAAATCCACTCACGCTGCATGCAAATATTAAGAATGCAGGAACGTTTCCGGGAAAATTTGTGTATTATTGGAACGGCAGTTTGATTAAGGATACGAACTTTTTCAAAGTGCCGCAAGATAGTTCGAAGATTTATTTCGTGCGTGTTATTTCTGAAAACGGTTGCGAAAACAGCGACAGCGTTGTTGTGAAATATCAACCGAATCCAAAGCCTTTTATCACTTCTAAAAACGATGATTTGTTAAAATGCATGACCGATCCTTTTACTTTTTATCATAACGATACAAGCGGCAAGGCGGTTATTTCATCGTACTTATGGAATTTTGGCGATGGTGCGGTTTCTTATCTGGCAGATTCTGTTGAACACAGTTATGATGTTGGCTCAAACTCGTATATAGAACCTCTAATCAAGCTAAATGTTGTTTCGAATTATGGATGCAAGGATAGTACTACTTTTAATGTCAGGCTTGAAAACAAGCCGTTTCCGGAAATTCATGTGGGTTATGTTACAGATTCCATTCGCAAATTGGATGCGCTAACTATTCACACGCCGGCCTCCAAGCCGCTCATAAGCTGGTTTGTTAACGGCGATTCGGTGAGTAATGCTGATCGTTTTTTCCACACCTTTCCTTGTTTTGACACTTTTGATGTGCGGTTGAATATGAAACTGGAGGCTTGTTCAAATGATACAAGCGTGAAGGTAATTATCCGTGATCGTGCGGATGTTCGTTTTGAAATTTTGGAAAACAAACGCAACTTCTGTGTCGGCGACGTCCTTACTCTTGTTGATAAAACCGTTGAATATGATAAAGATAAACGAACGGACGATGATTTGAAATTCACTTGGTATTTTGGAAATAAAAGAGAATCTGAACCGACCTATTATTTTTCCACTCCCGGCAAATATGTTTTAAAATTGGTGGCTGCTACCGGATCGTGGCAGCGCGAATATATAGATAGCGTATTTGTTTATCCCAATCCGAAAATTAATTTCGGACGAGAAATTCATACCTGTCGAAATTCCATTATGCTTAAGCCGCAGGATAGCGGCGTGAGCTATCTATGGTCGGACCGCAGTACAAAGCCGACTTTGACTGTGGAGCAGTCGGGTTTTTATACTTTGAGATTGACAAGTGTGCAAGGTTGTTATGCGGACGAAGAGGTGACAGTTATTTTAAATACGCAGATTTCTACCGGGCTTCCCAAAGATACTGCTCGTTGTGGAGAGTTATCACTTAGCGTGAATTATCCGAATGCAGAATATCTGTGGTCGAACGGCAAGCAAACACGAGAAGTGGATATTCGCGAAAGCGGAACTTATTTTGTAAAACTGAAAGACAGTATTTGTGAAATTACCGATACAATTAAGGTTTTAATAAAAGAGGTTCCAAATTTAAATCCCGGAGGCGATACAAGCGTTTGTTCCAACGAAGTCATTATGCTGCATGCCGGCAATGATACGCCTGCAAGCTATTTATGGAACACCGGTTTTACAGACAGCGCAATTGCGGTATCAACCGGAGGGGTGTATACTGTGAAAGCCGTTCATCCGAGCGGATGCGAGCAAATGGCCGAAGTTTTTGTGCAATACAAGGATGCGCCGAAATTTGATTTGGGCAGCGATCGGTTGTTGTGCGACCAAGTGCCGGCAACGTTCGACCTGACGGCACAGGCCGGAGCCTCGATGATCCGCTGGACGCTGCCCGATAAAACGGTAAAAACGGGCACTGTGCTTTCCAGCAATCAGCAAGGGATGCATGCTGTTTATGTGGAATATATCAACGGCTGTCGTGCTTCCGACAGTGTAAAGCTCACTTTAGGTGCTACCGGACTGAAAGCCGACTTTTTGCTTTCCAGCGCCATTAAGAAAAACGATACGGTACATATTATCAACCTTTCGCAATCGGAAGGCCGAGAACTCTCTTATGTGTGGGAAATTTCCAACGGCTACCGCTCAACGGACGAAAGCCCCTATTACCGGTTTTTGGTAAATGGCGACTATGAAGTGAAACTTACGGTGAGCGACGGCTCTTTGTGTCCATCGGTGAAAACAAAGATCATCTGCGTGTCGAACGATGGCTTTCGAATGCCCGGCATTGACGGGAAAACGGATGAGGACCACAGCGATGACGGCATTTGGGTGGAGCCGGAAGACGAAATAGAAAACGGCATCGCATTTATTGGCTTTGCAAATGTGAAGCTCTATCCGAATCCCAATAAAGGACGTTTTACTACGGAAGTAGAGCTGAGCACGGAAGCGCTATTGCATTCCATGCTTATTGACAACAGCGGCCGCATCTTGGACAAGCGTTCGCTATCGGAAGCCCATAAATTTATTTTGGAATACAACCTTGAGGGGCGCCGTTCCGGCATTTATGTGCTCAAACTGTGGTCGGGAATGGCAAGCAGGGAATTTAAGATTATATTGGTAAATGATTAATGAGCACAGCTACAAACTAAACTGATGAACAGGAAACTAATATTTATATTTTTTGCGCTGCTTCCGTTTTTTGGATTTTCGCAAACCGTTCCCAATCAGAAGAAAGACTCTGTGGACATGGACAAACTCTGGAAAGAGCTTTCGGAGTTTGATTTGCTGTTTGAGATGTTTGAGGTTCGGGATTTATCCAACGTGAATAAGCATCTTCCGTTCATGGAAGAGGGCAACGATGCGCTG
>JAVBNF010000057.1:0-65057 GCA_031551725.1 Bacteroidales bacterium | reverse complement strand
TACAAAACCGTGATTATGCCCGACGGCAAACGCTGGATGGCAGAAAACCTGCGGTATCGCAATGGTTTGAACAATCCGATTTTCTCAAACAATACGACTGCAAATAGCTTTGCTGCTTCGAAAAGCACGTATTACTGCCCGGGTCCCGGACTGCTAAATACCTCCGTTAATCAAGCCGATCCCTTGTCTTGTGAATATTGGGGAGCGCTTTATCCTTTTTGGGTGGCTTATGCAAATTCAGCCAATACCGCCGTGAATACTACTTTGGGGGAACAAGGAATCTGTCCAAATGGCTGGCATTTGCCCACGGATAACGAGTGGAATTTGCTTTTCACAAAAATCGGAGGAACGACGGATGCCGGGCGTTTGCTGAAAGACACTGTTCGCGGCACATTTGCAAATAATCAGGCATATAAAAGATATTGGACAAATGCTGCTTTACAAAATAATAATTCATACGGGTTCTCTGCTTTGGCTGCGGGCTTGCGTACCACTGCTGGTGCCTATTTTGGCAACGGTACGCAGGCTCTTTTCTGGACAAGCACCCCCAATACCAACGGCACTCAAGCAAGTTCAAAAATATTTACAAACAGCTCTGATTTAGGAAGCGGCTCTACCACGCAACTTCGGGCGGACGCGCTGTCTGTTCGCTGTGTGGAGGGAAGTTGCGATGAAGGTTTTCGCGTTCCGTTTTTGGTTTCAAAACTTGGCTCTAAGACGCTTGACACGGCCTATGATACGGTTGAATTTCTGCCTGCACAGGGCAAGGCGTTTTCATTTTTTTCTTTCAAACTTCCTGTTTCGGGCGGCGTGTGGAAATACACCGTTACCCCCGATGCATTCACTGTTCCAAGCGGGGTAACGGTTGATGTAACCACCTTCTACCAACCTCGAAATTTGGGGTCCGATACTTTGGTAGAAATCTTATTTAAGGGCCTTTCTTCCTCTAACGATGGTCAAACGGTGCAGTTTTCTGTTGTGGCCTCTAATCCTAACTATTGCAACATCAATCAAAATCTTTACATTACCTTCAAACTGTACGCAGGTTCAAGCATGACCGATCCTCGAGACGGCAAGGTTTACAAAACTGTTACGATGCCCGACGGCAAAGAGTGGATGGCTGAGAATCTCAATTACCAAACAGGGATGACTTTCCGTGCTACTTCTAATTCTCCCAACGGTGCTACCGGCGGTGGACAGGGGAGTCAGTCCTTTTGGTGTCCCGGTACAGACGACAAACTTGGTAATCCGAATACTACTACGCTCGCCGACTGTGAAAAATACGGGGCCCTCTACACTTGGGATGCGGCGATGTGGCGTGACGGTAATTCTGCTAACGGTGCTATTACAGGTTCCTACAATGGTAATTATGCAGCGGTGGGTACTAATAATAATCAAGTTGGAGGAAGGGGTATCTGCCCCAGTGGTTGGCATGTTCCAACAGACAACGAATGGGGTACCATGTTAAATGCCGTTGAAACGAGCAACGGAAATACGTTGTCTACTATCATGAATACGGTTGCTAATGGTGGTTACAGAAATCACAATATTGGCTCTTCTTCCACTCAGTATTGGATGGGCATCGACGCCGGTACACGTTTAATGCATAGCTCCGGTAAAAATTACAGTGTTACCCGTACGGATCAATACGGCTTTTCCGTGCTTCCGGCGGGCTGTCGTAAGCACGATGGCACGAGCTTCCTCGATCGTGGGGTGAATGCCTACTTCTGGAGTGCGTCAGGTGGTGATTCTTCTTGGGGTGCGTGGATGCGGTACTTCTACTTTGGTTACACATCTGTGTTCCGTTTTCCACATGCACGTTCGCACGGCTTCTCGGTGCGCTGCCTTAGGGGTTGAGCGATATACGATGTGTGATGTAGATGATTTTCAGGGATAAATCTGGCGGTTTTCCAAGTCGAACGTGTTGCGGTGGACGTTGTTGAGAACGTTTGTCCTTCTTGTAGAGACGCAATGCATTGCGTCTCTACACCATTGCCGTTGGTTTTAACCGACGGCATTTTTAATTTTAACAAATCGACGAAAAACCCCACAAACCGATGGGCGCCCTCATACCGAAATAAGAAATTTAAGTTAATTGCAGCCTCATTAACAATTAACCATTAATAATTAACAATTATTTTTCTTATCTTTGCAATCTAAAACAATTTTTTTAGATGAAAAAGTTAAATAAACTGCTCCTTAAATCGTATATCGGACCGCTGATTCTTACGTTTTTTATTGCATTGGTTGTGCTTTTAATGCAGTTCCTTTGGAAATATATGGACGATTTGGTCGGAAAAGGCATTGAATTATCCATCGTTTTGAAATTTATTTTCTATGCATCTTTGCTTTTGGTGCCGATGGCGCTTCCGCTCGCCGTGCTTTTGGCATCGCTCATGACGATGGGAAACCTTGGCGAACGCTACGAACTGGTGGCCATGAAATCGGCCGGCATTTCGCTTGCCAAAGCCGTGCGTCCAATGGCAGTGCTGACGCTGATTATCTGCGGAATGTCATTTTATTTTTCAAACAACATTATGCCTGAGGCATTTCTGAGATACCGGACCATGCTTCACAGCATCCAAACCAAAAAACCGGCGGTAAATATCCGCGAAGGTGTTTTTTACAATCAAATGGATGGCTATGTTATCCGTATTGGCAAGAAAAACCGCGATGGCAAACATATCCAGGATGTGCAAATTTACGATCATACCGGAGGCCCCGAACATCCACGCATGACCATGGCCAAATCCGGAATTATGCAAACAACAGCTGATGGAAAATATTTGGTATTTACGCTTTTTGACGGATATACCTACGAAGACCAAACATCATTTGCTTCGAAAAGCCCAAATCCGTTTGGACGTGCCAAATTTGGCGAACAGCAAATCCGTTTCGACCTTTCGGCTTTTAAACTGCCGGATTCCGACGAATCGTTGTTCCGCAATCACTACCGTCAGAAAAATCTTGCCGGCCTAAATCATCAACTTGACACTTTGCGCCAAACACTAAACGAAGAAGTGGATAATGTTTCGCATTTTATCTTGCGAAATCACCGTTTCTATGCAATGATGCAGGATGATTCAACCATTCCGACTCGTACAATTGATACGGCATTTAATGTCGTTTCAAAACCGATACCTAACGAAAACCGATACATCACGTCAAGCATTTCTCCGTTGATGGGCAATTTGAGCTATGAAAACCTCAATATTTCCGGACAAAAAGAATATATTTATATTCACGAAATCGAGGCAAATCGTAAGTTTAGCTTATCATTTGCGTGTATGGTACTGTTCTTAATTGGTGCTCCGCTTGGCGCGATTATTCGAAAAGGCGGACTGGGAATGCCGGTAGTGGTTTCCGTCTTTTTATTTATCTCTTTCCACGTTGGCTCATTAATTGGCGAAAAATATGTACGCACAGGCGAAATGCCCGTGTGGGAAGGCATGTGGATCACGCCGTTTATTTTCTTATGTGTCGGCGCGTTTTTACTCTATAAATCCAATCAAGATTCATCGCTTTTAGATGCAGATTCTTGGCGGCGTACCTTCAACAGATTAATCGGTAGAAAATGAAAATTCTACAGATATGCAACAAACCGCCTTATCCTCCCTTAGACGGCGGAAGCATTGCCATGCACATCATCACCAAAGGCCTTTTTGAAGAAGGACACGAGGTGAAAGTTTTGGCGGTTGAGTCGCGCAAACACCCCGTTTTGTGGGACAAAATTCCGGAAGACTATATGCATGATGTGCATTTTGAGTCCGTTTTTATCGATTTGCGTGTAAAATTTTTAAATGCACTTTTTAATCTTTTTACAAACGAATCATATCACGCCAAACGTTTTTATTCGAAAGATTTACAAACAAAAATAGAAGGAATATTAACATCCGAAAAATTTGATATTATTCAAATCGAAAGTATTAATTTTGCCTCTTACATTCCTGTTTTTAGGAAACTTTCAAAAGCCAAAATTGTATTGCGTGCACACAATGTTGAGCATACAATTTGGAGACGATTAGCCGAAAACACACATAATCCGGTTAAGAAAATCTATTTAAGAATTCTTGCCAAACGCTTTGAACAGTTCGAAATATCGCAAATTCGAAACATGGATGGCGTTGCATGTATTTCGGGCACGGATGCCGATTTTTTCAGAAGTTTGGATGTAAAAACACCGGTTGAAGAAATTCCGTTCGGCATCATTGCGCAAGCCATTCCTGAAGATATCCCGGTAGAAATCCCATCCTTATTCTTTATCGGATCGATGAAATGGGCGCCTAATTGCGAAGGCTTGCGTTGGTTTTTGGATAAAATCTGGCCAAGCATCCATCACGAATTTCCCGATTTGAAATACTATATTGCCGGGCGTTCTACACCATCGTGGCTCATTCAAAAGCGTTATCCGAACGTCATTTTGATGGGTGAAGTGGAAGATGCCCAAATGTTTATGGCCGGAAAAAGTGTGATGATAGCGCCTTTGCTTTCGGGTAGCGGCGTGAAAATAAAAGTTATCGAAGCCATGTATGCCGGAAAAGCGGTAATTACCACGACTATTGGCGCCGAAGGCATTTATGGAAATGACAAAGAGAATATTTTAATTGCCGATACACCCGACGATTTCCTGCGTGCCATCCGCAACTGCGTGCACGACCCCGCTTTTGCCGAACGCATTGGAAATAACGCCAAAGAAACCATTTTAGAAAAACATCAATCGAAAGAAATTATTTGTAAACTGATTTCTTTTTATGAAAAAATAAAGTAAAGTCGTTGCATGCAACGTCCTTACAAAATATCATGAATCCCGAACTCCGCATACAACAACTCACCCGCGAACTCAACGATCACAACTATCGTTATTACATTTTGGACCAACCATCCATTAGCGACTACGATTTTGATATGTTGCTGAGCGAACTCATTGCACTCGAAAAGCAATATCCGCAATACATGCTGCCCGATTCGCCCACGCAAAGGGTAGGGGGCGACATTACTAAAAATTTCACGCAAGTGGAACATCGCTACCCGATGCTTTCGCTTGGAAATACTTACTCCCAAGAGGAAATTGTGGATTTCGACCAACGCATCCGCAAACTAACAACTGAGCCTTTTTCTTACGTTTGCGAACTGAAATACGACGGCGTTGCCATTGGAATTACCTACAAAAACGGGCTTTTGACGCAAGCTGTTACCCGCGGCGACGGCGTGAAGGGCGATGATGTTACGTCGAACGTGAAAACCATTAAAAGCATTCCTTTGCGCTTGCAGGGCGATTTTCCGGATGATTTCGAAATTCGTGGGGAAATAATTTTGCCGCATAAAGAATTTGAAAACCTTAATCGCTTGCGCGAAGAAGATGAAGATGAGCCTTTTGCCAATCCGCGGAATGCCGCTTCCGGAAGCCTGAAAATGCAGGATCCGAAAGAAGTTGCCAAACGAAATTTGGATTGTTTTTTATACTTCTTGATGGGCGAAAATTTGCCTTCCGATTACCATTACGAGCGTTTGCAAAAAGCCAAAAGTTGGGGCTTGAAAACGGGCAATTTCTTCGCAAAGTGCGAAAATCTTGAACAGGTTTTCGATTTTATCAATTATTGGGATACTGCGCGCCGCGAACTGCCGTTTGATATCGACGGTATTGTAATTAAAGTGGATCAAATTCATCTGTGGGATTCGCTCGGATTTACCGCCAAATCGCCGCGTTGGGCCATTGCCTACAAATTTAAAGCCGAACAGGCGGCAACCGAATTATTGTCCGTTTCCTTTCAGGTTGGACGCACCGGCGCCATTACACCCGTGGCAAATTTGAAGCCCGTTTTATTGGCCGGAACCGTGGTCAAACGTGCCTCTTTGCATAATGCGGACATCATCGAAAAAATGGACATCCGTTTGCATGATACCGTTTTGGTGGAAAAAGGTGGCGAAATTATTCCGAAAATTGTCGGTGTAGATTTGGAAAAACGTCCGGAAAATGCTGCTGTTTTTGAATATATTTCAACGTGTCCGGAATGCGGAACGCCTTTGGTACGTAAGGATGGCGAAGCCAATCATTATTGTCCGAACGAAGATAGATGTCCACCGCAAACAAAAGGCAAATTGGAACATTTTATCAGCCGTAAAGCCATGAATATCGACAGCCTCGGCGAAGGTAAAATCGAAATGCTGTTTGATAAAAAATTAGTGCGGAATGCTTCCGATTTATATCTTTTAACATACGAACAACTACTTGGACTTGAACGCGAAATCGTTTCCGAAGACGGCAAAGTTAAGAAAATCAGCTTTCGCGAAAAAACGGTTGAAAATATTCTGAAAGGGCTTGAAAATTCGAAAAAAATCGGTTTTGAAAAAGTTCTGTATGCATTAGGAATTCGCTTTGTGGGAGAAACAGTAGCGAAGAAATTGGCTTTTCACTACCGGTCCATCGAAGAATTGCTGAAAGCGAGTCTAGAAGATTTGGTAAATGTGGATGAAATCGGCATCAAAATTGCTGAAAGCGTCATTGCTTATTTTCAACGACCTGAACACTTGGAAATCATTGAAAACCTGCGTAAATCCGGACTCCAATTCGAAATAACCGAAGACTCACAATCTTTATTAAGCAATAAACTTGAAGGGAAAACCTTTGTCGTGAGCGGTACTTTTTCGCGTTCGCGCGATGAAATCAAAAAACTCGTTGAACTGCACGGCGGAAAAAATGTAAGCGGACTTTCAAAAACCACGTCTTTTCTACTTGCCGGCGAAAAAATGGGCCCTGAGAAAAAGAAAAAAGCGGAACAACTCAATATCCCGCTTTTAGATGAAGCTACATTTTTCGCGATGATTGAAAAATAAAAATAATTGATTTTTTATCACTTTTTTCGTATCTTTGCAGATTAGCATAATTACGATAAACTCTATGAAATCAATTGAAATCCGTAAGACATTCCTCGATTTTTTTGCATCGAAACAACACCAGATTGTTGATTCTGCGCCGATGGTAGTCAAAGACGACCCGACTTTGATGTTTACCAATGCCGGAATGAATCAATTCAAGGATATTTTTCTTGGAAATATGCCTCGCAAATATGCACGTGTGGCCGATACCCAAAAGTGTTTGCGCGTTTCCGGAAAACACAACGACTTGGATGAAGTAGGTTTTGACACTTACCACCACACCATGTTCGAAATGCTCGGCAACTGGTCGTTTGGCGATTATTTCAAAGAAGAAGCCATTGCTTGGGCGTGGGAATTGCTCACGGAAGTTTACAAAATCGATAAAAACATCCTCTACGTTACCATTTTTGGCGGTGATGAAAAAGATAAGATGCCGAAAGACGAAGAGGCCTACAACTTTTGGAAAAAATGGATTGCCGAAGACCGCATTTTGCTTGGATCCAAGAAAGATAATTTTTGGGAAATGGGCGATACCGGCCCTTGCGGACCCTGTTCCGAAATTCATATCGACCTCCGTTCGGAAGAAGAAAAAAAGAAAATATCCGGAAAGGAATTGGTAAATAAAGACCATCCGCAAGTGGTGGAAGTTTGGAATCTTGTGTTTATGCAATTTAACCGCATGGCAAACGGTTCGCTTGTTGAACTTCCTGCGAAACACGTGGATACCGGCATGGGTTTCGAACGATTGTGCATGGCTTTGCAAGGCAAACAATCGAACTACGATACCGATGTTTTTCAACCGCTGATTCAGCATTTGTCGCAACTTTCGGGCATCAAATACGGCGCCGAAAAAATGTCGGACGTAGCAATGCGTGTCATTGCCGACCATGTTCGTGCGGTAAGTTTCGCGATTGCCGACGGACAATTGCCGTCGAACAACAAAGCCGGATATGTCATCCGCCGTATTTTGCGCCGTGCCGTGCGTTATGGTTATACGTTCCTGAATTTCAAAGAACCGTTCATGCATTTGCTCGTTCCCGTTTTAACGGAACAAATGAAAGGAACGTTCAAAGAAATCGCATCGCAGCAAGACTTGGTGCGCAAAGTGATGATGGAAGAAGAAGCAACGTTTTTGCGTACGCTCGAAACAGGAATCCGTTTGTTAGACCAACAAATTCAAAAAGCAAAAGCTGAGAATAAAACCGAAATCAGTGGTCAGGATTGCTTTGTTTTGTACGATACGTACGGCTTTCCGATCGACTTGACCGAACTGATTTTGCGTGAAAATAACATGACGCTCAATCATGCCGAATTTGAAACAGAACTCGCGGCACAAAAAGACCGTTCGCGCAAAGATGCCGCAGTAGATACCGACGATTGGGTGATTGTAAAAGAAGGCGAACTTACGAAATTTTTGGGTTACGATCAGCTTGAAGCAGAAGTAGAAATTTTGCGTTACCGTAAAGTAAAAGCAAAAAATAAAGAGCAATACCAGCTTGTATTTTCACAAACACCGTTCTACGCAGAAAGTGGCGGACAGGTGGGCGATACGGGCTATATTGAAACCAAATCGGGCGAAAAAATTCCGATTACCTACACCAAAAAAGAGAATTTATTAAGCATTCATTTGGCGGATAAATTGCCGCAAAATCCTGCAGAGACATTCAAGGCGGTTGTTGATCAAAAATCGCGCCAAGCAACGGCCTGCAACCACACGGCCACGCACTTGCTGCACTACGCTTTGCGTCAGGTGTTGGGCACGCATGTGGAGCAAAAAGGCTCGTTGGTGAATGATCGCAATTTGCGTTTCGACTTTTCGCATTTCCAAAAAGTAAGTTTGGAAGAATTGGTGAAGGTAGAACGCATGGTGAACGCCATGATTCGCCAAAACATCGGTAAAACCGAAAACCGCGAAATGAACATCGAAGATGCACGCAAACTGGGCGCAATGGCCTTGTTTGGCGAAAAATACGGCGACAAAGTGCGCGTGATGCAGTTTGGCGATTCGGTGGAATTATGCGGCGGTACGCACGTAAATGCAACCGGCGACATCGGATTTTTCAAAATTCTTTCCGAAGGTGCGGTAGCATCCGGAATCCGCCGTATTGAAGCGGTGACGGCCGAAAATGCGGAGGAATTTGTATATAGTTTCCAACGTATGGCACATGAAATGCGGGAACTTTTCGGCGGATCGGGCGAATTAATGCAGGCGGTTACCAAAGTGGTTGAGCACAACGAAAAAATGAACAAACAACTCGCCGAAATGATGGCTGAGCGTGTTACCGAAATTCAAAAACGATTGGTTGAAGACGCTATTGAAACCGGCGATTATGCGCTGATTGAAATTCATGCCGAATTGATGCCGGAAATTATCAAAGACGTTGCTTTCGGATTAAGAAAAGAACTCAAGAACGTTGTTTTCATAGCTACAGGAGTCAATAACAACAAGCCTTACATTCATTTGCTGTTGGGCGATGATGTGGTTGCAAAAGGCTTGAATGCATCGGCCATTATCCGCGAATCGGCGAAAGAAATCGGCGGCAGCGGCGGCGGACAACCGTTCTACGCAACCGCAGGCGGCAGCAATGAAAACGGCATTGCAAACGCAATGAACAAGATTAAAGAAATGTTGCAAATAAAAGTTTAAAATATGTTTGGATTTCATGAAGATCGAATGCGATATTTCGATATGCAAGTAGAAAATACCGCAGAATATGTAATTCCGTTTATTGAAAAAGTAAAAAAAGTTGACGAAGGACTTCGTGTGCTGGAAATTGGTGCAGGAGAAGGTGGTGTTTTGAAAGCTTTTGTTGATAGAGGTTGCTACGGCGTTGGTGTGGAATTACATGAGAATAAACTTGAAATAGGCAAGCAAAGACTTAAAGAAGAACAAGAGCAAAACAAAGTTCGTTTGATTGCAAAAGATATTTATGATGCAGATCCGGCAACTGATTTTGGAGGCCTTTTTGATATTGTTATCTTGAAAGATGTTATTGAGCACATTTACGACCAAGAACGATTGATTGTATGGATGAAAACCTTTATTAAAGACGATGGCATTATTTTCTTTGGATTTCCACCTTGGCAAATGCCTTTTGGCGGCCACCAACAAGTATGCAAAAATAAGTTTTTATCCATACTTCCTTATTATCACTTGTTGCCTCGATTTTTATATAGTGCAATGTTGAAGGTTTTTGGAGAAAATCCGGAAGACTTGCTTGAAATAAAAGAAACAGGAATATCAATTGATCGCTTTGAAAAAATTATTCGAAAAACCGATTATACAATTGCAGAAAAAGAGCTTTTTTTAATTAATCCGATTTACAAATATAAGTTTAATTTGAAGCCGCGCAAACAGAATAAATGGATTGGAAAAATTCCTTATTTCCGCAATTTTGTTACTACTTGTGCTTTTTATGTGATAAAGAAAAAATAGTAATTTATGATGCGCGAGATATGGGGAACTTCCTTCGTGTATCATACATCGTACATCAAAAATATGGAAGAATTAGAACAAAACAGTTACACAGAAGACAGTATTAAATCCCTCGAATGGAACGAGCATATCCGCTTGCGTCCGGGGATGTATATTGGAAAGTTGGGCGACGGAAGCTCGCAAGACGATGGTATTTACGTGCTTATCAAAGAAGTAATCGATAACTCGATTGATGAATTTGTGATGGGCAACGGTAGAACCATCGAAATTACGTTGAAAGAAAAGAAAGTCACTGTTCGCGACTACGGACGTGGTATTCCGCTCGGGAAAGTGGCCGATGTGGTGAGTAAAATCAATACCGGAGCGAAGTACGACAACAAAACTTTCAAGAAAGCCGTGGGTTTGAACGGGGTGGGTACGAAAGCTGTTAATGCGCTTTCCTCTTATTTTTCCGTGCAATCGTTCCGCGACGGACAAACCAAGAAAGTAGAATTCGACCAAGGAAAAATCATCGAAGATCATCCGCTCGAAATGTCGAGCCAGCGCAATGGTACGCTCATTACCTTTGTCCCCGACGAAAGCGTATTTGGACAATATCATTTTATCGATGAATATATCGAAAAAATGCTGTGGAACTACGCGTATTTGAACAACGGATTGACACTTTCGTTCAACGGAAATAAATACGTTTCCAAAAACGGATTGCAGGATTTGCTCGACAACACCATTGAAGGTGAGCCGTTGTATCCGATTGTGTATATCAAAGACGAAGATTTCGAATTCGCGTTCACGCACCATCCGCGCCAATATGGCGAAGAATACTATTCGTTTGTAAACGGACAGCACACCACGCAAGGCGGTACGCACCAGGCCGCTTTCCGCGAAGCATTTGTGAAAACGATTCGCGAATTTTACAAAAAAGACTACGATCCGTCGGATATTCGAACATCGGTTGTTGCCGCGATTAGTATCAAAATCCAAGAACCTGTTTTTGAATCGCAAACCAAAACAAAATTAGGCTCGAACAACATGGAGCCAAATGGCGAAACGGTGCGGAATTATGTGGGAAATATCGTGAAAAAGCACCTCGACAATTTCCTGCACATGCACAGCGATGTTGCGGAAGCGCTTCTGCAAAAAATCATCCAAAACGAGCGCGAACGTAAGGACATTGCCGATATCAAGAAAATTGCGAAAGACAGCGCGAAAAAAGTGAGTTTGCACAATAAAAAATTGTGCGATTGCCGGGTGCACTACAACAGTAACCACGATCGTCGTTTGGAATCTACGCTGTTCATTACCGAGGGTGATTCTGCGGGTGGTTCGGTTACCAAAGTGCGCGATGTGAATACGCAAGCCGTTTTCAAACTTAAAGGGAAGCCGCTTAACTGCTATGGTTTGAGCAAAAAAATTGTGTATGAAAACGAAGAATTCAACCTCTTGCAAGCCGCGTTAAATGTGGGCGAAGAGCTGGAAAATTTGCGTTACAACAATGTCGTAATTGCTACCGATGCCGATGTGGACGGGATGCACATCCGCTTGTTGTTATTGACATTCTTCTTGCAATTCTTCCCCGATATGATTCGTGCCGGGCACGTTTATATTTTGCAAACGCCTTTGTTTCGTGTGCGCAACAAGCAAAAGACGTTTTATTGCTACACCGAAGAAGAGCGCTTGGAAGCCTTGAAACAACTGGGTGCAAATCCCGAAATCACACGATTTAAAGGTTTGGGAGAAATCTCGCCCGACGAGTTCAAAGCCTTTATTGGTGCGCAAATGCGTTTGGATCCGGTGATTCTGAAAAAAGATTCCGGACTACAAGAAATTTTAGATTTTTATATGGGTAAAAACACGCCCGACCGTCAGGCGTTTATCATTGATAACCTGAAACCGGTTGAGGTATAATCAATCGTAGAGCCGTTGCATGCAACAGCTCTACCATGTTTATGGAATTATTCTTATTATATTTCGATGCCTTTTTCAACCTTGCGACATTTGTACTTGGGATTATATTGATTTTCCGTGCACATGACAATCGGATCCGGCTTTGGTGGGGAGTAATCATGCTGCTGATGGGCATTGTACTGCTTTACGGAAGTGTGGAATGGATTCGGATTTATGTATTCGAAAATTTTGTATACAGCGATAATCATTACGGATTGTTGCGGTGGACACCCATGATTAAAGGTTTTACGGTTGCAGCGGTGATGTCGCTTTTCCCATTGAGTTCGTTACGTCCGGCATATCTTACCAGAGTTAAATTCGTGGTGTTTTTTATCCCTGTCTTGATTGTTATTCTAATTGCGGTTTGCTACAATCTTTTCAATGGAAAGTTTACAGAAGTGCATGATTTTAAGGGTATTGTGTTAAATATAAGTGAACAGGATATACAAGTCAGGCTTTTCCTTTTTGGTTTTATTCTAATCATATTATTATCTTATTTTTTCATTCCTGTTTTGTCCGATTGGACATCGGCACGGCGCAGGGCAACGCGATTTATGCATATTTTTATCGCAAGCCTGTTTTTTATGCTGGCTTACTATATTGCTTATACGATATTTGAAAATAGCTTTGTTTTTTATACGGCCAGCATGGCTAATACAATTCCGTGCATTATATTTTCTGTTTATTTTCTGTTGTATGAAAATCCTTTTTCATATCGTATTACAGGGGGGAAAAACGAAAATGTAAATCAGGAAACGTTTGTTATCAATGTGCTTTTTGAAAAAATGCAAACCCATTTCCAGACGCAATATTCATTTGTAAATCAAACTTATAGGCTTATTGATTTAGCTAATGAGATGCATACTTCGCAAACCGTAGTGGTGAAAGCCATAAAAGCTGCCGGATTTACGGGCTTCCGCGAATACATGAACTTTTTGAGAATCCAACATTTCAAGGTCTTGGCAAAAGCGGATCCTCAAAAATCCATTAAAGAGTTGATGTATGGATGCGGATTCTCTTCACGATCAGCTTTTTATCGTATTTTTTCGGAAAGCGAACAAACAACGCCTTCCGAGTTTGTTGCGAAGTTAAATCTCAAATCATAAAACAGATTTTATTGTCGAGTTTCTTTTCCGAAAGTGACAAAAAATCAAATTTTTTTTGATTTTTTGTCACTTATAGGAGGTTATATCTTTTTGATTGCAAGTAAATAAAGTGAAAAATATTTTTTTAATTTTTAATTTTTAATTCTTAATTTAAAAAGCGTCTCATTTTGAAAAATCAGTTTAATGGGATTCTTTTTTTTAGGAAAAAAGATAATTTTTTTTTATCTTTGTATACCTTATAACCAGATACTAAAATTATAAATTTAAAATTAAAAAAACATGAAAAAAATCGTACTAATCGCTCTCACGTTAGCGTTTGTATTCTCTTTCACTGTAACTACTTCTTGCAAAAAGAAAAAAGACGACCCTGCTCCGAATCCGACAGCCGCGCAAACGTATGTTGTAGTCACAGACAGCACATGGAGCTATTTGTGGATTGACGGAACAGCCACAAAACTCACCACCGACACTGCTAATTTTCAATCTATTGCAATGTCCGGAAACACTGCTTATGTAGCAGGTTCCGTTAAGAAAAGTGGCGTATACCAGGCTTCTGTTTGGAAAAACGGTGCCATAACTTCTTTCACAAACGGGATTACTCATAGTTATGCCTATGATGTTTGTGTTGCCGGAGGTAAGGAATACGTTGTTGGAGCAACGCAACCGACGGGCACCATTAATAATGCTGCAACCATATGGATTGATGGCGTGAAGGCTCATTATCACGACGGTTCAACATATTCTCGCGCAAATGCTGTTTTTGTTGACGGAAGCAATGTGTATGTTGCCGGAACTATCGGAAATCAAGCGTATGTGTGGGTGAATGGTAACGGAACAGCACTTCCCCAAGGTGCCTACACAACCGATATTTTCGTTGCAAATGGTAAAGTGTATGTGACAGGCTATAGTGGAAGCCCTAAAAAAGCAATGCTTTGGGTAGATAATGTTCCTACTGAATTAGGAAATGGAGAAGCGCGTTCTGTTTTTGTTTCCGGAAATGATGTGTATGTAGCCGGTTATGAAACGGTTAGCGGAAGCAACACGGCTCGATACTGGAAAA
Organism: Bacteroidales bacterium; assembly: GCA_031551725.1. Classification (GTDB taxonomy): domain Bacteria; phylum Bacteroidota; class Bacteroidia; order Bacteroidales; family P3; genus JAVBNF01. Next base: position 50,635 of record JAVBNF010000057.1, on the reverse strand, counting down.
ATGGTGTAGAAACTGTACTTGCCACCGGATCAACTTACCCAACCGCTCTTTCCATCTACGTAAAAGACGGGGATGTATATGTTTCCGGTAGAGAAGGTCAAGATGCTAAATACTGGAAAAACGGCACAGGTACAAGTATCCGTGTGGACCAAGGTGCCGGAAGAGGACAAGCGATTCTTGTAAAATAATTCTTCCTGAAATTATAAAATTTAAGAAGACCCGCCGGAAAATACTGGTCGGGTCTTTTTTTTATTCTAATTTCAAAACAGATTGTTGATAATCGAAACTTTTTGCACTATCATTACCAAAATTAAGTGACAAAAAATCAAATTTTTTTTGATTTTTTGTCACTTAAGATTTAATTTAACTCTCTGAATTTCTTTGGTGTTAGGCCTGTTTTTTTAATAAATGCAGAATGAAAGGCTGAAGAAGAGGCAAAGCCACTTTTATACGCAATTTCGTTGATAGTTAAATTTCTTTCCGAAGTTAAAAGTGTTTTGCTTTGTTCTATACGAAAATCCTGAACATATTGACTGAACGAAACCCCGAAGCCTTCGTTAAAAACACGCGATAAATACGAGCGATTCAAGGGCAAGACTTCACCTGCATCCATGAGTTTGAAATCGCTATGCAAATAAGGATGACTGCTTTGCATCCAGTTTTCAACCGTTTCCTTATAAAAAGGCAGATTTTCTTTGAACAGATTATCGGGATGTTTTTTCGAATCATTTTCGATTTGATACGTTTTTTCCTCATTCATTCCATCTTTGAAGAAGTTCTCGGAATACGGATTTTTGTGGAACAGCATCTTGTAAAAAGCCAGTCCGAACACAAACTGCAAGGCTATTTGATGAAAAACGTATACCAAGCTGCTGACGTTAAACACTGCAAGACCGTAATTTAGAGAAATTACAAGCATTCCGGCAGCAAAATATTTGAGCCACGAAATATCCATTTGCTCAACATTGGCATAGTTTTGCAAGCACCATTCGTTGTATAACGATCTATACCTGATTGTTATCAGGTGTAAAACAGTTATATATACGAATATTATCAGGAAAAGAATAAAGCGGAACCAAACGTTAAAATCAGAAAAGTTGTTTAGTAGTTCCGGGAAATCATAGAGTTCAATAATCGGTTCATGTAAAACTTTTAAAATGCAGTAATACAGCATAGAAGTGAACATCCAAGGGAGTAACAGAAACGAAAAACGTTTCACACTGATCCAACCCGGCCGGATAATTTCAAAAGCAAAAGGGAGGATGGAAATTACATAAAATGTGCCGATAATGAGGATGGACGGTGAAAAAAAACGGTCTTGAAAATGAACTTTCCCAACGAACAGATTGTTTATTACCGATGCGGCAAAAAATACGGCCCATGCTGCCATTACTAAAGCCAATATCTTACGGGCACGCTGTCCTTCAGCTTTCAAGAAAAGAAATAAAGATCCGATTGAAAATAAAGAGAACGATATAACAGACTGTAAATAAATTATTTTATCTATCATTATGACAAAATTTATTCTGAATTTTACGCAAAAATACAAAATAAACTTCTAAAAAACTAAAAGTTTTTTCACTATCGGGAATTGCTTAAAGCTAACAGATCTCCAAGATCTGTTAGCTTTTTTATTGTAAATCTCAATTTGCTGTTTAGCTCTTTTTTAATTACTTTTGCAGATAATATTTTAAAGTATATTTGTACAATTTCAAATTCCCTAATGGAAAGTCTTTCGCACTCGATTTTCTTATTGTATTCGCAACTACCTACTTTTACTTGCTTGATAGTTGCGTTTCTGCTTTTTTCGAAAAAAGAGAAGCATGGTTTTTCGGCTAAGATTATGGGTGCAAATATGTTGCTTTTTTCGATGCTTTCTCTTTCTTACTTGGGAGCGCCCGAAGCCGATTATCTTCGTACCAGCAAGGTAGATATCGCCTATTTCCTTGTATTGCTGTGGATTATTCCTCTGTATGCTGTTTATTTTTGTTTCCTTACCGAAAATAAAGTACGTTTGCGCGTTGTGTTGTGGTTTTTTATTCCACCGCTTATCTATATGTCTATTATTGCGTTGCTTTATGCGATAGTAGGTCAAAGCAATACAATCCTTTTTACACATAATGTTTACGCTGACATCCCACTACCGACACCGGACACCTGGGATTACAAATTGCTTACGCTGTTTTACTGGCTTCTTAATCCTTTGATTGTGGTCGAAACGGTATGTGTTATCATCTATATAAGTAAACTGCTGCGTCGGTATAGTCGCCGTTTGAGTGATTATTATTCCAATATTGACGATAAAGACCAAAAAAACGATTACTTTATTTTTTATATTACTATTGCATTACTGGTGTTTACGTCGCTATATAGTTTTATTATATCGATCAATGCCCAAGCGGAAGGCGTGTTGATAAAAGTGTCTTATCTGATTTTTTCTATTTTATTTTTTCTTGTAGGAAACAGTGTGTTAAACATCCGTTTTTCGGCTGCAGACATGGAATATGAATTGGAACAGAGGGCGCAAGAAGAAAATACTGAAGAAATCAACATCAATGGAAGTGCAGTAAATGATACTGTGCAAAGTAATTTGGAAAATTTAGATAAACGGCTGCAAGAGTTGTTGAACAAGGAGCAATTGCACCTGCAAGCCGATCTAACGCTTGATAGTTTGGTGGCTCGATTGTACACGAATCGCACGTATCTTTCATTATTATTTAATCAGGTTTATGGCATGCATTTTTACGATTATATCAATATTCTTCGTGTGAAACATGCCGAAAAATTACTTTCCGATCCGAATAGCGGACTGTCTCTCGATGAAATTTGGACCGAATCGGGCTTTTCGGCAAAATCTTCTTTCTATCGGATTTTCAAACAGATAAATGGAAAGACTCCGCTTGCTTGGCGCAAAAATTTACAAAACGAGACTAATTTTTGATTGAATGAGACTAAGTTTTTCATGTGTTTACCTAAATTTGCTTCACAAACAAAATTATGTTAACAATGAAAAAACACATTCTCTATTTTCTTTTTGCTTTTTTCGCGTTTCCTTTCTTCGCAGAAGCAAGCAAAGACACATTGATTATTAGAAACTTATCAGCCGGCCATTTGGGCGATAGCATTACCGCTCAAGGAGCTACGGCTGAAAATGTTAAACACCTTACTATTTTCGGACAATTAAATGGAACCGATATCCGTTTGCTTCGCTATATGGGTGGAAGCAACGACGTTGGAAATCCCATGCCCGGTTATTCTTTGGAAACACTTATTCTGGACAGCGCAAGAATTGTTGCCGGTGGTGTTTTTTATATTGAAGATCCTAATCGCACTGAACATTTTACAGAAAATGATGTATTGGGAATGTGGATGTTCTTCAGATGTAAGAATTTTAAAACAGTTTCAACACCTTTCACCATTGTAAGAACGGACAAAGAAGTATTCTCGGAATGCGACAGCCTTAGATCTGTTTCTTTGAATACGGCACTTGATGGCGCGACAGTCTCAGAAGGCATGTTTTCTTTCGCCGGTGAATTAAATAGTGTTTATTTATCCCCAAAAATTACGTCTATCGGAAATGGCGCTTTCTTTAAGTGCGCGGAACTCGAAAGCGTCAAGCTTCCGGACAGTCTCGCAACTATTGGGGAAAGCGCTTTCGCGAAATGTACAAAACTGAAATCAATTGTTATTCCTGCAAAAGTAACGGAGTTGGGTATGGCCGCATTTGCCTTTTGCTTGAAAGCCGACAGCCTTTCTCTTCCCGAGCATTTGGAAAGCATCGGAGTGGGAGCTTTTCAAGACTGCCAAAGCCTTAAATCGATGATTACCATAGGGGAAAACCTCGAAGATATTGCTCCCGGCGCATTTGCGGCTTGCGCAAATATCCCGGGTTTTTCGGTAGCATCCGGCAATCCGAACTATTCGTCTGAAAGCGGTGTTTTATACAACAAAACCAAAACAATCCTGATTCAATATCCGGGTGGCAGAACGGGCGATTATACGGCTCCGGCGGCGGTTGATTCTATTGCAGATTATGCATTTTACAGAGGTGAGCAAGGTCCCGAAAACGTTACCATCCCCAGTACTGTGACAAAAGTTGGGTTCAAAATTTTTGCTGAAAACTCAGCTCTAAAAACGCTCAATTTTCAGGCACATACGAAAGAAATCCTTGATGGATTCGCGCACAAAGCTACCAGCTTGACCTCTGTAACGGGTTTTTGGGATTCGCTTGCAGATATTGGCGACGCTGCATTTCGCGAATGCATTCATCTGAGAACAATTCAAATGCCCAAATATCTCGAAGTTCTTGGAAATCTTGCTTTTTTATGGACGAACTTGGATAGCATTTATTTTGACGCATCGCTTAACTCTATAGGAATGGGTGTTTTTGGAGGATCTACGCTTCGTAAGTTGGTCATTTCGCCAAACAATCAAACCTACTGCTCAATCGACAACGTGGTGTACAGTAAAGACTCTACTACCCTTGTTGTATTTGTGGAGGGCGCCGGCGACAGCATTTATACAGTGAAACCTTTTGTGAAAAAACTTGGACAAGGTTGTTTCCGTGAAATGAAGCAAACCCATAAAGTGATTATACCGAATACGGTTGTCGATCTTGGTCCGGGCCACACCTTTCAGGGAAGCGGACATTTGCGCGAGGTTGTTGTATCAGATAGTGCAACGCAAGTTCCGGAGGCTTTTGTAAATGCCTGCCCGGAATTAAAGAAATTTAACATCCCCTACAAAGCAGTGGCAATTCATGAAGCCGCTTTCCTTGTGGGTAATGGGGTAGAAGATATTCACGAAGTGGATAGCACCGTGCCTATTATAAAAATTAGCTATCGCATCTATAAAAATCTTGAAGTGATTGCCCCAATGGCTTTCCAAGTTATGCAAACCGACACGTTGATCGTGGATCTGGTAACGCCGTTAGATTTACCATCTATAAAAGTGGATGGCATAGACTATGACGTTTTCTTCCATCCCGACAGAGCGGTACTTGTCGTTCCTTACGGTTCTAAAACAGCTTACGATACCACTGAACAATGGCGAAATTTTGGCACCATCCTCGAAATGGCAAACATAACGGTAAAAAGTAACGACACTGCCAAAGGCAGCGTGAGCATCAACAAAAACGTGTTTATTTTGGGAGATAGTGTTACCATTACCGCAACAACGAAAGGAAACAACGTATTTGCAGGCTGGTTGAAAAGCGGTTCTTCGGACACTATCAAGCAAAATCCGTACAAATTCGCGGTAAGCGGAAATGAGGCCTACACGGCTTATTTCAATTCAAATGGAACGAATGTAAGGAAAGATGGTAAACGTGCCTCATTTGCCGTTTATCCGAACCCAACGAGCGGAAAATTGAGAGTGGAGAATGGAGAGTGGAGAATGAATGAGAAAATAAAAGTTTATAATAGTTTTGGTGTTTGTGCTGCGCAATATTCTTCAAATAACAAGGAAACGGAAATTGATCTTTCGGATTTGAAACCGGGTATTTATTTCATCGGTATCGGCAACGAACGTGTGAAAATTGTAAAACAGTAAGAAAACTCTAAGGCAGGCGAGATCGTAGGAATTTTATCTTTTTACGATCTTGCGGCCTTTTTCTTTCGCTTCGCTCATGGGATAGTGAAGTTTTAATATGTTAAATTTTATTTATGAAAGAGGCTTTGACTTTTAGATTTTTAACCCTCATTGCACTGTTTGCTGCTTTTGCTGTATGTTCAACGGCTTGCAGTAAAGATGATAATGTCGATAACGACACCCGACAACTTGCTACAGCTGCAGAATTTTTCTATCTCCCCGTGGAGCGAAAAGCCGCAAATTTCCGAAATGTCGACCGTATTTTTAATACACGAAAAATAACGAAAGGAAGTCATGTATATCCTCTGCCGCTTGCTGCTTCCCAACTCACAACCGTGAATTATACAATTGACAACCACACGCAATATGGTTTGGAAGATTTTATTCGACGGAACAACATTGCAGGGATTTTGATTATTAAAGATGGAGAAATTGTGATGGAGCGCTACGCACAAGGCAATACTTCACAATCAAAATGGACTTCTTTTTCGGTTGCGAAATCCATTACTTCAACGCTTATAGGCATCGCGGTTAAAGATGGCGTACTGTCGCCGGATGATTTGGTAACAAAATACCTTCCTCAATTTGCAGGAACCGCTTACGACGGCGTTACTGTTCGTCAGCTGATGCAAATGTCGTCGGGAGCTGAATGGAACGAAGATTACACCGATAAGTCGGCCAACCTCTACCGGCTTCTGGACGGCATTATAGAAGGGAAACCCGGCAATATGATGAATCTTTTGTCGAAGCTAAATAGGGCTGCAGCTCCAGGCACCCGGTATTCTTACAACACCGGAGAAACGGTTTTGGAAGGAGCGGTGCTCAGTGCCGCACTCGGAGGCGAAAACCTGTCGAGTTATTTATCGCGAAAAATATGGGCCACAATGGGTATGGAAGCCGACGCTTATTGGATGCTGGACGCTCCCAACGGACAAGAAATGGGTGGAGGATGTATCAGCATGACACTGCGTGATTACGGACGCTTTGGGTTGTTTTTTCTCAAAAACGGTAATGTAAACGGGCTAGCGCTACTTCCGGAAAATTGGATCAGCGAAGCAAGCATTCCTGCGGAACCGCATCTTGATTATGGAAAGCTGTACACATTTCCCAACCAAACCGAATTTTCCTACCTCTATCCATGCGGTTATGGTTATAACTGGTGGTCTATCTCGCCCGATCCATGGCTGGGTTGGGAATATCTCGATAATCAGGAATTTTGGGGCGACCGTGCCATCACAACACCTACCACAAACTTTGAATATATCCGCGGCACCTTCTCTGCCATGGGTGTGTTTGGACAATATATTCACATCAATCCGAAGCAGAATATGGTAACGGTAATATGGAGCACATGGCCAATGCCCGATATCGATCCCTACTCTTTCGAAACACTCTGCTTTATCGAAGCTGCCACTAAAGCATTGGCTTCTCAGAATTAAAGCCGAAAGAATTTCTCTATAATTGGAACAACAACGCAGTCTTACAACTATCCACAACCTTCAATTTATCAAGAAATTCCAGATATTCCTTGCGGAAATGTTCCTCAAAACTTTTTTGTGTAATCAAGATATAATCCGCCTGTGGGAGGTATTCCCGAAGGTTGTTATAATTGCCAAATCCGTGCCTGCGGATATAGCAAAAAGCAAGATTTGCGGGATAATTTTCGTCCGGGATCGCAATTTTTTCGCTTAAAGCGATATGATTTCTATCAATTAAAATGCGCATATCTTGTACATTTTGTTCAAAATCCGGTGTGAAATTTTCTGAAAAAATGCGTTTTTGAAAATGGATGGATTGAAATAAAGCCACTGAAATCAATACAAAAAGAGAGATATGAACAAGTATATTCCTTTTTTTATTTTGACTATTTACAATTGAAAATAAAAATGCCAAAATCAATACAGAAGCGACTAAAAAAGTATCTAAAAAGTAATAATCGTGTTGGATAAACTGCTGTTGCATGATGATGAAATAGCAAAATCCGCCTGCAAATGTAATTCCCCCTTGAATAAGCAGAAACTTTTGTACATCCGTTATGTTTTTATGTCCGGCTTTATATTTAATAAAAAAGTTTGTTAAAAGGAAGATTATCAAAACAATGTGAATAATCAAAATCGGGCGGAGCCACATTTGATAGCGGAGAATATTACCCATTAAAAAGAAAAATTCCTTAACGGAAGCCGCGTGCATAAACGACGAGAGAAAAATAGCTCCGTATTTTTGTTGTAAGCGACTGTTATACAGATAATAAGCAATTAATAAAGCAAATACACATGCGAAAACTGCAATTTCTTTCCACTGGATTTTTTTGTTTAGCAAATAGCTCAAGCCTTGTTGCGCAATTACCGCCAATAAAGGAATAATAAAGGGAAGTCGAAATAAAACGGCAGTAAATAAAAACGAAGTAGCAACTATAAAATTGGCGAATTTCTTGCCCTGTAAATAGCGGAAATAGTAGAAATAGGCAATAAACGCAAGTCCGGCGGCAGACGTAACCGGCAGAAAACTGCACTGGTAATACATATAAACGGGTAAAGAAAAGATGAATAAGACTGCCAATAATGCGTTTTGAAACGGAATATTGTTTGTAATTAGCAGCCGGAATAAGAATAAAAGTCCGATTAAACTTAAGATTAAAGTAAACAGTCTAAATATCACCGGTTCTTTGCAATGCGAAAAATTCATAATGCATCCGGCAAGATATTCGCTCAGAGGAAAATCGATGCGCGTGATGCCTTCCAAGGTGTCGAGTGCTTTTTGTGGGGGCGAAGGCGGATTTAGGACAAAAGATTTGGGTTTGAACAGATTGGCATTTGGCTCTGCGTAGTTTAGTGCAATTCCCAATCGGTCGGCTTGCGTCCAGGCATGACGTCCGGAAGGTCCTGAAAGGAAGCTGCTTTTGTATGCAAAAACGCTTAAAACAAGCAGGATTGCAGCGGTGGAAAGAAGATGTATTTTTCTTTTCGTCATTTATGTTTTATGATGTTTTTTTGAAATACCTTTGGCGAAAGCCCTGTACGTTCGTGAAAAAAGCGGTAAAATACGCTGCGCGATTTGAAACCGGCGTCCATATATAAATTCTTTATAATCAAATTCTTTTTTTGTTCACGCATCAACAAAATAGCGTAGTCCAAACGGCAATTATTTACAAATGCATAAAAGTTGACATTGAATTCTTGATTGATCAGTCTTGATAAATAGCTTGGTTTACTGCTGATTGCATCTGCAACATCTGTCAATGAGAGTGATGGGTTGAGGTAGGGTCTTTCCTTTTCAAAATAACTTAACAAGGCTTCTCGCGTTTGAATTTGCCGTGAGGAAGGCCCAACCACCGAAATATGTTCGTCTGCTTTTAGCTTAGATTCTGTTTTTTCGGGAAGCGGAATTTGCCTGTTTTTATAACCGAGTACAAATACCACCCAAGCTGCAATCAGGACATTCAAATTAAAGAACAGGCTGTAGTTTGTATTCCCTTTAAGCGTCCAAATCCAGCTGCCCACGGCGGCTAAAACCAAAACACCGTTGCTGATAAATACCCAGCGGAAGTTGATGTCTTCTTCGTACGAATAGTTTTCGCGGATAAAACGGCGGTGGCGGAAATACATTGCTGTTACAGTGGTAATTGTGTATATTTCGAGTGAAATTTCACACAATGCACCGAGCAGTCGCAGTAAAAGGTTGAAATTTTCTTTGGTAACGGTTATAAACGGCGCACGGTCAAACAGTTCTGGTATGCACATTACCAACGTGTAGAAAAACGTTAAAGCGCCGAAAAACAGGATGTATTTGTGGGTCAGCTTTTGCGGCTGCATCAGCGCCACGAAATAAAATAAAACCGAAATAGCGCATAAAATGTTAAATAAAACGTTGATAAAGTAGATGATATGATCGAGTTTTGTGTCTTGAATAAAAATATCTTTGAGTGTTCCCAAAAACAAAAGGCTGCCGAGAATGGCAAAAAGCCCACAGAGATATTTCTGTGCAAGCTGTTTTTCCGGCTTTATGAGTAATGCAACTGCTACAAAAAAGCAGAACAGCACAGGGACGTAGTAAAATATGATTTCGAGATTAGTCATTTTCTTCTTCCTCTTCCATCTGTTTGGCGCGCAAATAGTTGCGGTAACTTCCAAAACCGGATTCGGTTACTAATTGTTTGATATCCTTGTTTTTGTTCTTCAATAAATTTCTCAAGCGTTCCAATTCTTTCAGGCGGCAAGTGTTGATGAAGCGTGCAAAATTAACACCGTACGTATTCTTGATGAATGTTGAAAGGGTTGAGTGATTTGTATTTAGCTGATCAGCAGTTTCTTTAATACCAATATCCGGTTTCAAAAAGGCTTTATTTTTGATGATGTAATCCTCAAAATCGCTCTTTTTTAATTTGTTATGTTTCGTATACTGTTTTTTGTCCTTATTTTCAGTTTGTTCCGCTTCAACAACAGGATCTATGGCTTTGGATGTTTTATTTTTAGAAACAAGACGGATGGACAAAATGACCAGAGAAAAAGCAATAATAATACTTAATGCTATTATAATCATGTGAATATTTTTTACAAATATACAAAAAAATCAAAAAATAGGTGACAAAAAATCAAATTTTTTTTGATTTTTTGTCACTTCCGCAAGCAGACGGACTAAAAAAATAGTAAAACGCGGTAAAAAGGACTTTTAAAATTATGTAAAAAGATTTTCATAAATTATTTTTGTATTACTAAAATAAAAAAGAGGTTTTTCATGAAAACATTTTTACGTTTTGCATTTCGAAATAAATCTGTTCGTATGCTTGCAGCAATGATCGTTTTGATCATTTCATCTCACAGCGCTTCTGCTTATAATTTTTACAAGCACGAAATCATTCAGAAGAGTGAGATTACGTATTCTTACAATCCGAATACGAGAGTGTTATCGGTAACTTTTCCTTACATTTTTCAGACCGATTTATGGGATTGGCTGGATTATTTTAATCTGTATTTGCAGTACAACGATTCGAAGGGTGCAGAAAAGGAATACCGCCTAATGTCTATGTATTTTCAAGATGGCTGGTGGAGCGAACGCCGGAAAAACACGCCTATTGCGGTTCCTGCACAAAATTGGGTTCGTTCGGCGAATATTGAGATGTTCAATAATTGCAAGTACAATTTCCCATCGAACAAAAATGGTGTATATGGACAGAGTAGTCAAAACCAGAATGCTATATGGGCAACTGTGGAAATTACCCTGCCGGCCGATTTTCTGAAGGATGGCAAATTTGCACGGTTGAAAGCCGCTATTAGTTGGGCGCCGGACGATTATCGTCATAATAATTGGGGGCCGAATCCGGAAGGAAATACCACAACGAATGAAGGTGGGATTACAACCGGTAGTTCGGGTGTGGTTAAACTTGCTTTTATTTACGATTACATGAATTTTGCACCCATTGTTCCCAAGCCGCAAATCAAAAGCATCACTTATGCAAATGATCATATGGTAACATTTGACTTGGATTCGGTGGAAGGTCAGAAATGCACATTCCGCACAGTCATGACGCTGCCGGCTGCACTTGTCAGTTCTACCGAGCGTTCGACTTTGGGCGTACAAACATACGAGTTCATACAAACGATTTCTTCGGGCAGTAAGACGTTTTCGTTTAACTGGAAAAATTTTGTGGACAACAACTACAGTGCCGGCGAAAAGCTGAAAGATAAAAATTTTGCTAAGCAGTATCTCAATAAAGGCTATTCGGATGCGGAAACGAAACGGATGTTGTATTCTTTTTTCTCGGAGGCATCTTTCGCGTTTTATGTGAAAAACGAGAAAATGATTAATTCCACTTCTTACACAAATGAAAGCGCCAAGTTTAGTTTCGAACCGAAACTTGGTCAACCTCACTACGCAAAAGCCGAGCGGGTAAATACCGACAAGCATATCAAACTGACTTGGTACACCCTTGGAAAAGCAGCGTTTAAAGATAACAGTTCGGTGCCGTTTATTATCGAGCGTTCGGAAAACGGAGGGGCGTATAAAGAAATCAGCAAAACCGTTACTTATCCAACGGATGCTGTGGATAACACCATCAAAACACTGACATTTACGGATACCGATGCCGCTTTGGCGGAGGGGAAAACGTACACGTATCGCATCAGCCGTCCGCCGCAAGGCAAAACCGGCTGGACGTCCTCTGCTTCGATAACGGCAGGATATGCAATTAATTACAACGATATGCGTATAACCAATGTGGCGGTAAAAGACAACGGCAATACAACAACCGATGTTTATTGGAAATGCAGCACCCCCGGCACGACTTACAAAGTTTATCGCCGGACGAATTCCGAAAGTCCGTGGGCGGAAATTGCATCTATTGCCACCGGAAGCGCTACGAAAAAACAATACAACGGTTCGGAACATTTTTACTATACAAATACATCAGGCTTGACCACTTGTTCCAAATTCGAATACATGGTTAAACATGTGAGCGGCAACCTGAATTTTGAGTCGGCCGTTGCCACGGTTACAATGGGAGTGGGAGCGATAACCGTTAGCAATTACAAGGCTTCTAAAGGATTGTATAGCGATAAGGTGACTATAGAATGTAAAATAAATGTGGGTGGAAACACAGTCATCGAACGCCGTCCGTATAGAAGCAGCGCGTGGATCAAGGTTTTTGAAGGCGAGATAGCAGGAGATAATAAATATTGGGAAGATAGGAATGCTGCGCCGGGCACGATTTATGAATACAGACTGGGCTATTATGCTACGTGTTCGGGCAATTCGCTGCTCACATTTTTGCAACCCGAAATCGGTTTCCGCCGTTCAACGGGAACAGTTACCGGACGTGTAAGTTTTGCCGGCGGTTCGGCCGTTCCAAATGTGAAAGTGCGTGCAAAAGCAACCAACGAAAACGTGTTGAATTCCGGTTATTCGCTGGAGCGCAATTCCACGGAAGACAAAGCAGGTAATGTTGCAACCGTTGCCACTAAAGAAAATATTTTTAACACAAAAAATAACTTTTCCATCCAATTTTGGGCGTATAGGGAGCCCGATGGCAACAAAATTGTGGTTTCAAAAGCAAAAACGAGTACTTACATTGATGTTTTCCGGAATGCCAACACGCGTCAGGTAAAAGTGGAAATATACAAATCCGGCAAAATGGATTTTTACGACAATGTCCCTTACACAAACGGAACGCCACATTGGTTTCATGTAACGGTTGTGCGTTCCGGAAATACGGCTGCTTGCTACATTGACGGTCAGAAATTGGGAACAAAAAACTTTACTCCCCAAAACATTTCGGATGCGGATTTTAATGCGGATACCATATTTAACATTCTTGACTATAAGAGTGTTGGTAAAATAGATGAGGTTCGTTTCTGGACCAAAGCGCTTTCCGATAATGAGGTTGCCAACACCTGGTCGCGCTACTTGTCGGGCGATGAAGAGGGATTGGCCGGCTATTGGAAGTTCGACGAAGGTGTGGATGGCGTATTTTACGATTATTCATATACCGATGGTATTGCCAACGAGCGTCACGGCAAAGTTGCAGCCAATCCGCTGGGTGGGAAAGCAAGTTTGTCGACCGACATGCCGAGCGAGAGCCAACTGTCGTATTCCGGCATTACCGATCAATACGGCAACTACGTGATTTCGGGCATTCCATACGCCAACGAAGGTTCCACGTATCGCATCATTCCTACTTATGATGTGCATTCTTTCGATCCGAACGAAGAAATTTTGTTTTTGGATCCGTCGGCATACGTGCATAATAAAGTGAACTTTACGGATATTTCTTCCTTTACGGTAAATGGTCAGGTTTTTTATGAAAACACCCGATTCCCGGTGGAAGCCGCGATGATTTATGTGGATGGGAATTTAGCGGTTAAGGATGGGAATATGATTCAAACCAACAATTTTGGAGAGTTTGAAGTAGAAGTGCCGATTGGGAATCATTACATCGAAATCAAGAAAAATGGACATACGTTCAAGAATAATGGCCGTTTCCCGGCAACGGGAACCTATTTGTTTAACAAACCGCTGGAGATAACAGATCCGTTTTACGACAACACTACCGTGCGTGTGATTGGTCGTGTGGCAGGAGGTCCGGTGGAAGCGGCAAAAGAGGTGGGATTCAATTTAAGTAAAAACAACATCGGAACATCTTCGCTTACGCTGAAAGCCCGTTTTAAAGAAACGTCGCCGTTGATTCCGGCGTCGGCATCGGTAAGCACAACAATCGATCATCCGAGAACGATGCAGGCAAACGGTAAAGTGTACACCCCGAAAACAACCATTATCCGCCAAGTGTCATCATCGGCAGGGCAATACGAAATTGTGATCAAACCGGATACGTTGACCGGCGAATATGTGGCAGACTTGATTCCTGAAGATTTCAACGTGATTTACGTTCAAGCCGGAACAATTACGGGCACAACGCCCTACGTTTTGCCGGAAGAGCAGCTGCTTCCGCTGGAATTGAGCGCCAAAGCCGGCGCAACAAACTATTTGCTCAATCCTACAGGCGATTCCATCAGAGTGGCTGACGGTGCCGGAGGCTTTAAAAAAGAGCCTAAAAACGATTCTGTGGCTTATTGCGGCGTAACCGGAAAATATATCCGCAGAAATGCTCCCGAAATTTTTGTCACCAATATTTCTTCGAAAAAAGTGATCGATACGCTTTTTGGCGAAAAAGAACTGCCGGTAAAAAATAAAACCGACGTTAAGTTCGCTATAATTGATACGGCAGCCAAAAAATACAAAACAAACAACATGCCGGTGTTTTTGCAAAACGAGCAATATGAAGTAGAGATTTCCGTGTATGAAAAATATACCAAAGGTACTGTTGTAGATAAAGTTCCGGTAATTGACGGGCAGGTTACGGTGAATAATAATTTTGCGGCCATTGCAAACGAAATTTTCGAACTGGATACGGCCGGGAAAGTGAAATATATATTCACCGGAGGTATGCCTTCTATGACCGGAACCAGCGATCCGAATGCGGTAAATACCTACACCAAAACCTTCAACATCGTGGCTGCTACCGGCGAAAACGGAAATATCAAAACCAACTGGCGCCCGGAAGACGCGCCGTTGAAAGGTTATTTGCTCGGTGGAGCCGTAACGGGAAGTAATTTTACAACTCGCGGTCCTAAAAATATTCTTACGATTTTGCGCGACCCCGCCGGAAGCAACAGTAATTCCGTATTTGAAAATACGGCCTCTTTCACAACAACAACCGATTATACCTACGCTTTGGGATTAGGATATGAAGCGGAACTTGGTGTGGTTTTTGGAACAAAAGTATCCGTGGGATTGGGTGTGACAACAGAACAAATGGACTCTGAAAATTTTATGGGAGCACATTTGGAAACTTCTTATGATTTTACGCACTCCAATACCAAAGAAACACAAACAACGTTTAGCTCGATATACAGCACTTCCGAAGATCCTACGTACGTGGGCGCAATGGCCGATGTGATTGTGGGATACTCCGAGAACATTGTATATAGTGAGGCCGTTGCTTTAGGCGCTTACTCCGACGATGTGCCCGTTCAAGGGCTGATCAATAACTCGAAAGTAAATCTTGGAAATGGATATTACATTGCTCAACGCTCTGCCATTGATGTTTCGCCCGAGTTTGAAACGCATTTCTTATACACCGTTGCCGGAATTGAAAATAAAATCATTCCTGATTTGAAAAAACTTCGGAATGCGATGATTTATCCTCCGGGATATACGCAGCGGGATTCGAATAATTATGTGTATGTTTCCAAAGTGCCTGTTGGACACGAATCTTTCGGAGAGCCGGATGCTTATGATATGCTTGAACCTATTAAACCAACAAATAATTTCACCGACTCTGTGTTTTTATACAATGGCGATATCAAAGGTTGGAAAGATGTGCTTGCCGCAAATGAGCAAGACAAACTGGATGCCATCAATAATTCGAAGCCGTTGAAAAATGTGTCATTTGAAGCGGGATCTTCTTATGAATCGATCGAAACCAATGAGCTTACAACCACGATTACTGCAACACACGAATGGGGTATTTCGGGAGGAAGAATGGCAGATGTTAAGTTTATGGCCATGGGTGTGGGGATTAAATCGACAATAAAAGAAACATTGTCGACAGACCATCAAATATCTTCTTCCGAAAGTAAGCAAACAACTCAGGCTTATTCTTATCGCTTGGCAGATGAAAATCCGGGCGACTTCTTGACTGTGGACATCTATAAATCGCCGAGAAACTGGGGCCCGATTTTCCGCACACGCGGCGGACAAACCTCGTGCCCGTACGAAGGAGCCGACATGGCCAATTATTTCGAACCGGATCAAAAACATGTGTTGAGCATGGCTACCGCGCAAATCGAGAAACCCGGCTTGACTATCGAACCGGCTACGCGTTCCAACGTTCCCGGAAACAAAGCCGCGATCTTCTCATTGGTATTGGAAAACAATTCCGAAGTGGGTGCTGATGTAAGTTACGTAATTAAAGTGAACGAATCTACCAATCCTAATGGAGCTGTGCTTTCGATTGATGGTTTGCCGATCGGAAACGGTCGCGAAATTCTCGTTCCTTTCGGCGCGAAAACCTATAAAACCCTTTCGTTGGCGCGTACACGCGAAGATGTGTTTGATTACGAAGACATCGAAATAAGTCTCCGCTCGATGTGCGACAACAGCTACGGCCAATATCATCCGTTGATTGAAGCCACATACAGCATCACAGCGTATTTTGTGCCCGCTTGCGGCGAAATCAACATCAAATCGCCAACCACGAATTTTATTGTCAACCAATCGCAAATGGACACCAATAATATCAGCGGATTGAAAGGTGTTCTTCCGATTGTAATCAGCGATTATGATGTGAATAACACCACGCTCAAAACAATTTCATTGTACTACAAATCGGCCAGCGAAAGCGATGATAAATGGCTGTTGCTTGAGCAATATTCCAAAACGCCAACAAGCTCGCAAAAAACCCTGCAAGGCAGCACAATTACCTATAACTGGAAGATGAAAGATGCGCCGAACCGTACTTATAATTTCAAAGCAATTGCTACAGGCGACGGCGCAAGGGCATCGGAAAGCAACATCATCAATGTGATAAAAGACGATAAATCGCCGAAAATATTCGGGAAACCGCAGCCTTCATCCGGCGTTTTAACGGCCGATGCAGATATTTCCGTTACATACGATGAAGAAATCGACCAAAGCCTTATTCTTCCTGAATTGAACGGAAACATTCAAGTAACGGGATTATTGCCGGGCTATACGGTACAGCATAATTCCGGACTGATGTTCGACGGCACAGCCAATGGCGCCGAAGTGGTTGATAAAGTCAATTTGAATAATATTTTCACCATCGACTTTTGGATCAACCGTCCGCAAATGGCACAGGCCGGAACAATTTTCACACACGGAACGTCCGATAATTATTTTGAAGTGGGCATAAACGAAGCCGACAAAATTGTTGTGAACATCAACGGTACTGTTTACACATCGCCAAACCCGCTGATATCTAACCAGATTCAAGGCACATGGGCGCACTTGGGCGTGATGTTCGACGGCACGCGTTTGCTGGTATATGTGAACAGCACGGTTCTTTTGGACGACCTGATGGCAAGGCCTTATTCCAACATGTCGATGTTGCGTTTTGCGAAAAACATCAACAACAGCAATTATTTCAGGGGAAATATCCAGGAATTTCGTATTTGGTCGAAAGCCATGGATGTGGAAGACATGTCGGCTTACCGCAATATCACGCTTACCGGAAAAGAAACGTATTTGTATGCCAACTGGCCGTTGGACGAAGGTTTCGGCTCGGTGGCGAAAGATAAAGTGCGCAACCGCAATGCCCGGGTTTCTGCCGCATGGTTTGTCGATCCTGTCGGAAAAGCCAAAGGCATTGCCGGAAACGGCTCGATCAGCATCCCGATGAAAAACATCCGGGTTGATGACGATTATACCGTGGAATTTTGGTTTAAAGCTCCTGCAGCCAATAATACCGCGTCCGAAATTGCACTGCTCACTGCCGGCGGAAACGGGCTAACAATGGCTAACAGACGCGATCAATTCAACCTCTGTTTCAGAAATGGAAAATTGCATTTCGATGCCAATGCGATTTCTACGAAAATAAGCGATGCGAATTATCTCGACAATAAGTGGCACCACGTTGCCGTTGCCGTTAATCATACCGGAAACGCGACGTTTTATGTAGATGGCGTGGCGAAAAATTACCGTTTGGGAAATACGGTCGGCGGTTTATCCGGTGCTAATTTCACAATGGGAGCATGCGAAGGACAAACGAAACTTTACGGACAGTTTGACGAATTCCGCTATTGGCGTTCGTACCGTAGCGAAGAACTCATCACGATGAATATGACCTCCAAACTGCAAGGCAATGAAGCCGGACTCACGGCCTATTATCCGTTTGAAAAAAACGGTCCCAATGCAACGATTGTGGCAACGGATGAAAACATCGCCAAAGATTTTTCTACCGAACGTGCAACGGTAAATGCAGCGGTTGAAGTGGAAGGCGTGGGCGTAAAAAGCGCACCGGCCATCGAATCCATTCCGTTTACATGGGCGCTTAATCGCGACAAGCTCGTAATTTCCTTAACGGAACGTGACGATTACGTGAAACGCATGGAAAATGTAGTACTGACTGTTTCCGTGAAAGATTTGTACGATAAATACGGCAATAAATCGGCAGCCACCATATGGACGGCATACGTTAGCAAAAACCAATTGAAATGGAGCGAATCCGAATTGGATTTCAAAGTGGAAGAAAACAACGGTTTGACATTTGAAGTGTTTGTAAACAATAACAGCGGAATGGTTCAGGATTTCACCATCACGCAAGTGCCGTCGTGGCTTACGGCGAGCATTACGTCCGGAAAAATTCAACCGCGCTCGAATATTAAAGTTACGTTTACCGTGAACAAAAGTTTGGGCGCCGGAACCTACGAACAACAGCTTTATTTGAACGGTTCGCTCTTGGCGGATGTGTTGAAACTGCGTGTGAAAGTGGGTGCTTTGCAACCCGAATGGACAGTGGACCCGAGCGCATTTTCCAATAGCATGAGCATTGTCGGACAATTGAAAATAGACGATAACTTCTCAACCGACAAAGAAGACATGGTAGCAGCTTTCATCGGCGACCAATGCGTGGGCGTTGCACATCCTACTTATATGGAAGAATACGATGCCTATTATTTGTTTATGAATATCTATGGCGAAAGTTCCGGAAACCTTGTGTTTAAAGCCTGGAACGCCAACCTCGGACGTGTATTCCCTGCTTTGCAAACAAGCATAGCTTTGAGTTTTGTACCTAATTCCGTTCACGGAAGTGTTGGAAATCCTGTACTATTTTCAACCGGAAGCAATATTTACGAACAATCGATTGCTTTGCGAAACGGCTGGAATTGGGTGTCATTCAGTGTAAACGATTCGAGTTTTACCAATTTTGAAAAAACATTCTCAAGTCTGGGCAACAGCGTGAATATCGTTAAATTTGCCAATGCTTTCAAGCAGCATGGAGCGAATAATACATGGTACGGAAGCCTTGCGAAAGTAGAACCCGGAAAAATGTACAATATTCAAACATCTGCCGTTTCAACATTGAAAATTGTGGGAGCCACATCGAATCCGACAATAACGCTCGATAGCAACTGGAACTGGATTGGGTACGTACCTTCGCAATCGATGGAAATCAACGATGCCTTGGCGGGATTGGTGGCTATGGAAGGCGACATTGTCAAAAGCCAAACCGACTTTGCCATGTACACGGGAACTGCCAACGGATGGATTGGTACGCTGGAATACATGCAGCCCGGCAAAGGCTATATGTATAAATCCGGACGTAGAAACGTATCATTCAACTATCCCGTTCTTTCTGCTTCGCAAGCTGTGCGGCCGATGTTGAGCAAAACTGTTGCGAAAGCGAAACACTGGGAATTCAATCCGTCGTCTTATCAATCCAACATGACCATTGTGGCTATTTACCGCAAAGATCAAGTGGAATGCGGTGCCGGATTTGAAATCGGCGTGTTTGATAAAAAAGGCGTTTGTCGGGGAAGCGAAGTTTTGCAATTGAATCCGGCTACCGGTCGTTATTACGCGTATCTTACCATCATGGGCGACCAGGCAGGCGAAGAACTGGCGGTGAAAGCATATAAAACATCAACACAAGAAGAATTCATTATTGCTCAACGAATCATATTTACACCCGACGCGGCCATGGGAACTGACGAAGCGCCTTATGTATTGGCATCGGGAATCGGAAGCAAGACAAAAGACGGAATCGATGCCGATTTTATCAATGTTTATCCGAATCCAACAGCAGGGAAGTTAATGGTTAAAAGTGAAAAGTTAAAATACGGCTTGGCCTTATCCCCCGCCGGCGGGGGTGCGCGAAGCGCGGGGGTGGATATAAAAATTTGCAACACCTTCGGCATTTGCGTTGCAACTGCTCCTTTCAGCGGAAGCGAAACAGAAATCAATCTTTCGCATCTGGCGGCCGGTGTGTATTTCGTGCATATTGAAACAAAAGAAGGAATAATCGTAAGAAAAATTGTAAAACAGTAACCCGTCACAAAAAATAAACAGATGAAAACAAAATATATTTTAATTCCGGTATTATTGTTTATCACAACAATTCTTCGGGCGCAAAGCTGGAATGGAATCGGTTCCGGAACAGCCCACGATCCTTACATGATCGGGACTTCGACGCAGTTGGATGAGGTACGCAATTTCCTCGGGCCGCAACATGCCGGCAAACATTTTGCGCTGTCCGGCGATATAGACCTTAAAGGCAATAATTGGGAGCCTATCGGCAACGCTTATGGCGACAGTTCGCATTTTTATGGAAATTTTAACGGTAGAGGATACGGCATTTCCAGTTTGTATATTTCTACGCCCGATAGCAATTACGTTGGGTTGTTTGGCTATACGCACAATGCCCGTATCGAAAATCTCATCCTCGAATTCAAAGATGGAATTGAAGGAAATCATTATGTGGGCGCATTGATTGGATATTGCTATACCGACGGTTTCGAACAAAAAAGCATCATCAGAAACATCACTGTAAAAGGAACAATAACTGCGAGTGGTGATCATGTGGGCGGTTTGATTGGCGCCAATATGGTTGCCGATTTGCAAAATGTATCAACCATCGAAAATTGCAACGCGAAAATTACAATTAATGCCGGTGGTTCTAATGTTGGCGGCTTGGTAGGATTCAATAAAGCTACGGGAAGCGGTGTGAAAACCGAAGTGAACAATTGTTTTTCGGAAGCTACAATTTACGGCGGCATTGAATTTATCGGCGGCTTGATCGGTTTCAGCGGAGCTTATCAAGGTGCTACAGCGGTAGTTGAAAAATCGCATTCGATTGGAGAAATCGAACAGGTTGTTGATCAAAGTACCTATTCCGTCGGTGGTTTAGTGGGCGGAATTTACGCTGATAACAACGCATCCGCGGCTATTGTAAGAAATAGTTATACCCAATTTGTTGTTGAAGCAACGCAATATGCCGGCGGCATTTGCGGAAGTATTGAAGCCGCGAGCGCCACAAGCGAAGCCGGAGTTTATAATTGTTATACAACAGAAATTGTCAATGGTCAAGATATGATCGGCGCCATTGTGGGCGAAAACAAAGGTTTGGTGCGCGATTGCTACTACTTGTCGGGAATTTGTCCGGTGGGCGTTGGAAGTGGCGATTATTACGATAATGTGATTAACGTTGTGAGCAAAAAAGAAAGCGAAATGAAAAGCCGTTCTGCTTTCGCGAATTGGAATTTCGACGAACTTTGGCAAGTATGCGAAACCAAAAATTATCCTTCGCTGAAATCGCAAAAAGGCGATGGTTCCGAATGTTTTCCGTATGAAATTTACGACCGTAAAGATTTGTACAACCTTCGTAATTATACCGGAAAAAATTACGCGCAATCGCATTTCAAAATGATGAAAGATATTGTTTTGGAAACATCCGACAACTGGAAACCCATCGGAACGGGCGAAGAAGATGCCGGTGAATATGATGCTTTCCACGGAACATTCGATGGAAACGGACACACAATTGTTGATTTGAACATTCAAAATAATGATGTGCAAACCATCGGACTTTTCGGCTATACACAAGATGCAACCTTGAAAAATATTCAGATAAAATTGAGAAACGGCAGCCTCACGGGTTCGCAATATGCCGGCACGTTGGCGGGTCGCGCTTTTGGCGGAACGATCAGCAATTGCCGGATGATTGTGAATAATATTTCCGCAGATTGCGCCGGCGGTCTGGTGGGTGAAAACAGCGCCGATATTTCAAATTGCAACGTAGTGTCGTTGGCCGGTTACTATGAAATATCGGGTAACACAAATGCCGGCGGCTTGGTTGGAAAACATACTTCCGGAACAATTGCTACTTCTTTTGTCAGCGTGGCTGTTGGAGGATCCGGAAACAAAGGCGGATTTATCGGTGAAATGAATGGAGGAAGCATTGCAAATTCGTATTTCAATACCGATTTGGCAAGTTTGAATGTCGTTGGCAACAACCCTTCCGCAACGGGAATTACAGGAAAAACCGCGTCCGAAATGGTTACAAAAAGTACCTTTTCGGGATTTAATTTCAATACGGTCTGGAACATTTGTGAAAACGAAAAAATGCCGTTTCAACAAGTCTTTCGCGAAGACGGAAGCTCTTGTTATCCTTACAAAATCCGCACGGCAAAAGATCTCGACAATCTCCGTGCATACGATGGCGTGCTTGAATCCGAATCGCATTTTGCATTGGCAAACGATATCGATTTGAGCGATTTTACCGACGAGTTTTATGATGAACAAGGATGGTTGCCGATTGGCTACCACTTTGCGCCTTTCAATGGATTTCTGCATGGAAACGGGCATAAAATAACAGGCTTGCGCATCAATCGTCCGCAAACCGACAATGTCGGACTTTTCGGTTTTTCGGAACGAGGAGGCATCGACAGCTTGGATGTCGTTGTTCACGAAAGTGGAAGCATCATCGGGAAAAATAACGTCGGCATTCTTGCCGGTACTTCCGAAATGTCACTGACAGCCGTGTCCGCAATGGGCAATGTATCGGGAGAAACGGCTGTAGGTGGTTTGGTTGGCAACAACGATGGTGCGAATATGATAACAAATAATGCCATTTTCGTTCATGCAAACGTAAGCGGAACAAACGACGTTGGCGGAGCATTCGGACGCTTGGGCGGAAATGTGTTCGTCGAAAACGCTTATGTTTCCGGAACTGTTAGCGGCATGGCGAACGTTGGCGGTTTTGTGGGGCAATATTTGGAAATGAAAGGACAGGGCGCGCCTTCACATCAAGTATATACTATTGCAAATGTAAACGGAACAAGTAATACCGGCGCGTTTATCGGATATTTAAACGGCAATCCGGATATTCAAAATTGCTATTTCAATACCGAAACATCAGGACAAACCAATGCCGTTGGAAACACCTCGCATGCGGGCATAAGCGGAAAAACAACTGCCGAAATGAAACAATCGGCAACGTTTGCGAATTGGGATTTTTCAAAAAATTGGATGATTTCGGAAAATAAAACCTTCCCCTATTTTCCACATCAAAGCGCACCGGCTAACCTTACTGCGCTTGCGCTGAATTTCGTGAAAGGCACGCGTGCCACTGATCAACAAGTGGACAGTTTGATTGTTTACAAATATACGAAAATCGGCAATTTCCCGGTTATGCAGAAATTGGGAACCTTACGAAATCCGGATACGGCTTGGCAATTCACTTTCCCGGAAGCGATGACCGAAGGCGATGTGCTTATGGTGATGAATTACGAGCACAACAAAGCCATTGCTTATCCGCAGATTGTTCCGATTCGTCGTTTTACGGCCACCGTTACCGGAACATCCAACGGAACAATCACTCCAAACACGCCTGCATCCTTGCTTTTTGGCGAATCTGCACAGTTTACATTTTTGCCCGACACCGGTTTTACAATCGATAGCATTGTTTTAAACGGAAACAACATCGGCAGAATTTACGAATATACGTTTAGCAACATGACTTCCGACAACCAAATGCATGTGTACTTCGGAAGGTTGCAATATATTGTCAACGCGGTTGCCGACAGCGGTTCTATCATCTCTCCTTCGGGCGACAGCACGCTGATTGCCGGCGACAGCATTTGCTACACCATCGCTCCGAAGACCGGATATGAAATCTTGCGCGTGCGAGTAAACCGCGCAGATTGTGGGAAACTGACATCTTATACATTTAAAAATATTCAAAACTACAGCACCATCGCGGTGGAATCGAAAAAGAAAACCTATCCGATTATCGCAACAACAGACGAACATGGCGAAATACTTCCAAGCGGCAGAATTCCCGTAGAGCACGGCAGTAATCAGGAGTTTTCGTTTAACCCGAAAATCGGCTACACGCTCGATTCGTTGATTGTGAATAATCAGGATGCGACAAGTATGGTAAAAGATGGAATTTATACATTTAAAAATGTGACCGACAGCCACAATATCCGTGTGGTTTACAAATCTACTTTATATCCGCAATATACCATTACGGCATCGGTGGAATACGGCGGAATCATCAATCCGAGCGGAATAAGCGTGGTGGATAGCGGAACAAATAAAAGCTATGCCATCACACCGAATTCCGGATATAAAATTGCACAAATATCAATTGACGGCATAAATGATACCAATGCGGTGAAAGATGCCGCGTATGTTTTCGCAAATATCAACAACAATCACACTATTGATGTTGTTTTCGAAGAAATTGTCAATATTTTTGTGATCAACGCTTCCGCGGATGAGCATGGCAGCATCACGCCAAGCGGAGAAGTGAAAGTACGTGAAAGAAATAATCAAAGTTTTACGATTACGCCCGATTTCGGATATGCCATCGACAAAGTTTGGGTCAATGGCGGCGATTCTACACATAAAGTTATTAACGGAGCATATACTTTTTCTCATGTGAAAAATGATTATTCGATACATGTGGTATTTAAATCACTGAACTTTCCTCAATATCCGATTGAAGCAACAGCCGGAAGCGGCGGAAGCATCAGTCCGTCGGGTACTGTAATGGTTGACAGTTCTGACAATAAAACCTTTACATTTACGGCTGACGAAGGCTATCGCCTTTTCGAAGTATTGATTGATGGTTTTGAAAACACGCAAGCGGTTTACAATGGCAGTTATACGTTTACAAACGTAAGCGGAGCACACACCGTTGTTGCGAATTTCGAACCGGCAATTTATACTGTCAGCGCAAGCGTGAGCGGAGGAAATGGCAGTATTTCTCCGGTTGGTGACAGCCTGGTGAACATGGGCGCAACAATTGCTTATACGTTTGTTCCCAACTCCGGATATAAATTGCAACGCGTGTTGATTGATAATGTCAACAACGAAGAGGCGGTGTCGGATGGTTTTTATACATTCGAAAACATTGCTTCTTCCCATACCATTGTGGCGTTTTTTGAAAAAATAACTTCCGTTAAAGGGGGTAAAAGCGGCGAAATTTTGGTGTATCCGAATCCAACAAAAGGGAAATTGACAATTGACAACGGACAATTGACAATGAAGGAGCAGGTTAAAGTTTATAATGGTTTTGGCGTTTGTGTTGCACAATATTCTTCAAACGGTAAAGAAACAGAAATCGATCTGTCGCATTTGGCTCCGGGAATTTACTTCATAGGCATTGGCAACGAGCGCGTGAAGATTATTAAACAATAAATTGCTTTTAGGTGACAAGCTCTATCACTTCCGGCAAAATCAACGCGATGGCGGTTGGAGTGATGGTACGTTACGCATCAGACCGTAAGATGGTAAGACGTGTAAGATGGTAAGATACTACGGTCTTACGGTCTTACACGTCTTACTATTTTCCGGTCTTCAAAAAAATTCGTATATTTGCTGTTTAAAAACGCTTTTTTATGACGGCAAAAACCCGTGTGAAACATATTATCGCTTGGTTTCAGGAAAACATGCCCGTGGCCGAGTCGGAGCTTCATTATCATAATCCCTATGAACTATTGGTCGCAACCATTTTGGCGGCGCAGTGCACGGACAAACGTGTGAATATGACCACGCCTGCTCTTTTTAAAAAATATCCTACGCCCAAAACATTGGCAAAAGCCGAACCCGAAGAAGTTTTTGAATACATTCGTTCAATTTCCTATCCGAACAACAAGGCCAAAAACCTTGTCGGAATGGCGCAGATGTTGCATGAACGCTTCAAAGATGAGGTTCCGTCGGATGTAGATTTGTTGCAGGAACTGCCCGGCGTTGGACGAAAAACAGCGAACGTTGTCGCTTCCGTAATTTATAACAAACCCGCTTTTGCGGTTGATACGCATGTGTTCCGCGTGTCGGCGCGTTTAGGGCTTTCGCAAAATGCAAAAACGCCGCTCGAAACCGAAAAACAACTGATGAAACTGTTTCCCGCCGAATTGGTTCCTACCGCTCATCATTGGCTTATTCTGCAC
Organism: Bacteroidales bacterium; assembly: GCA_031551725.1. Lineage (GTDB taxonomy): Bacteria > Bacteroidota > Bacteroidia > Bacteroidales > P3 > JAVBNF01. The sequence continues at coordinate 24,578 of JAVBNF010000057.1, read as the reverse complement.
GGACGATACGTGTGTATTGCCCGTAAACCCAAATGCGAAGAATGCGGATTAACGAAATGGTGCCAATATTTTTCCGAATAAAAATAAACAATCTATGAAAATTTTAGTTGCTCACGCAATCGAACAGGAAAAAGTAAACATTGCATTGAAAAATGCCGAAGTTGTGCAATGCCAAACCGGCGTTGGCAAAGTAAATGCGGCCATGCATACGTATCAAGCCATTTTGCAGCATCAGCCCGACTTGGTTATCAATATGGGAACGGCCGGAAGTGTGGATCATAAACTTGGTGATATTTTGGTATGTGATAAATTTGCCGACCGCGAAATCGAAAAAGTATCCGAACCTTTAGGAATGCCGTACATATTTTCCTTTGCGGAAGAATTGGAAAAATATGCTTATTTGTTTCCCGATGAAAAACGCTTTGTTTGCAATTCCGGCGACTCTTTTGTAACCGAACGCCTCGATACCATTGGTGATGTGTTCGATATGGAAGCTGTTGGGATTGCTCAGGTTTGTAAATTGCTGGGTGTTCCGATGGTTGCTGTTAAATACGTTTCTGATATTATCGGCGAAAACTCCATAAAAGGTTGGGAAGAATGGTTGATAGAGGGAAATAAGGGATTGCAGTTGTTTTTCGACGAAATGTACAAACGTTCGTAAATTTATTCGTGCCGAAAATGTGTTGAATTTCCAATTATTCGTGCCAAAAATGTGTTAAAATTCCAATTATTCGTGGGAATATTTGGCAAAACAAAAACTTTTTAGTATCTTTGTTGTTGATTTTGTGATGATAATATAAAAATTGACAAAATGAAAATTAAAAGAGCAATTTTTGACCATCTTTTGGCGTGGAAAAATGCAAAAAATCGGAAACCTCTAATTTTGCAAGGGGCACGACAAGTTGGAAAAACATGGATATTAAAACAATTTGGGCACGCATATTTTGATGACATTGCTTATTTTAATTTCGATGAACGTCCGCAGCTAAAGCAGTTTTTCGAAAAAGACAAAGATGTTGCACTTATTTTGCAAAACTTGGAGACAGTGCATGGGAAAGCGATTTTACCTGAAAAAACATTGATTATTTTTGATGAAATTCAAGAATGTAGCAATGCGTTGAATAGTTTAAAGTATTTTTGCGAAAACGCGCCGGAATATACAATTGCATCTGCAGGCTCATTATTGGGCGTGGCTTTGGCGCATCAAGGCGTGTCTTTCCCGGTAGGTAAGGTTGAATTCCTGAATATTTATCCGTTATCATTTTCCGAATTTTTGTCTGCTGCAAATCCGGCATTACATGAATATTTGGAAAAATTCTCCATGCAGGAAGCACTTCCGGACTTGTTTTTTGATCAGTTGACGAATGAATTTAAGCAATTTTTGATCTCCGGAGGCTTGCCGGAAGCCGCAACAACATTGATTGAAACGAGAGATTTACAGAAAGTTGAAAAGGTATTACAAGCTATATCGAATGCTTATCTACTCGATTTTTCAAAATACGCAGAAATAAAAGACATTCCGAAAACGGGCTATATTTGGAAATCAATCCCTTCGCAATTGGCAAAAGAGAATAAAAAATTCATTTATCAAGTTGTAAAACCCGGCGCGCGTGCAAGAGATTATGAAGATGCTCTTTTGTGGTTAATCAATGCAGGATTGGTTTATCGTGTGTTGAGAAATACGAAACCCGCAATTCCATTATCAGCGTATGATGACTTGTCGGCTTTTAAATTATATTTATTGGATGTGGGTTTGTTGAGAAACCTGGCAAATTTAGACCCGGGAATATTTGCGGATGAGAACAGTTTGTTTTCAGAATTTAAAGGAAGTTTGGCCGAGAATTTTGTCTTGCAAAGCCTGATTAATCAATATGAAAATACGCTTCGCTACTGGTCTTCGGGAAATCTTTCGGAAGTCGATTTTGTTCTTCAACATAAAAATGAAATTATTCCGATTGAAGTAAAATCGGGAGAAAATGTGAAAAGCAAAAGTTTTATGATTTATCAAGAAAAATTTAATCCGAAGATTCGCATTCGTTTTTCACAGAAAAATCTTAAACAAGATGGAAATTTGTTGAATATCCCTTTATTTTTAGCCGATTACACACAAAAAATAATTTCATCTATTGAAATTTGAGTACCAAAAAACGAAAGCTTTTTACGTTTTTGCACTTAATTTTTACAAATCGACAGTTATTTTTGCGGAAAAACACGTATTTTTGTAAAAATAATTAAAATAGGAAAATATGAAAAAAGCAATTTTATTCTTTTCTGTTGCCGCAGTATCGGGCGTTTTATTTGCAGGATGCAAAGACAAAAATGATGATGACAAAGTAACTTCGCTGGATTATTCAAAATCGTCCAATTGGGTTCATACCGAAAGCAATCCGACTAAAGACGTGGATGTGTTTTATGTATATCCGACGGTTTATATGGGACCAAACATGATTGCAGATGTCACAGATCCTGCAGTTCGATCGCAAGCGCAATTGATATACAGTTCACAAGCAACGGCTTATGAGACAGTTGGGAACATGTATGCACCTTATTACCGTCAGGCCAGTTTGGAAGTTGTGAAAAAAACAGCAGCTGAAAGAGAAGCGATATTTCATCAAGAGCCACTCACGGATTTAACGGCTTCATTTGAATATTTCATCAACAACTACAACAACGGGCGACCGTTTATTTTGGCAGCACAATCGCAAGGATCTTCGCTTTTGATGTATCTTTTGAAAGAATATGTTGTGAAGCATCCGGACATTCACAACCGTATGGTTGCCGCGTATTTGATAGGTTGCGATATTACAAAGGATTATTTAGATCAAAATCCGGAAATCAAATTTGCCGATACTTCGTATGACACCAAAGTAATTATTTCCTACAATACTGAAGCAGTGAATATTGACGGGGCAAATCCGGTAATGGCCGATGGAATCGGTATCGCCATCAATCCGCTTTCATGGACGCGCAGTACCGCTTTGGCCGATTCGTCATTAAATTTGGGAACATATATTAGCACCGATAATGGTTATGTCAGATCTTCCGGTTTTGCCGATGCGCAAATTAATTCAAGAGGAACTATCAGCTGTTCAACCGTTAATCCGGATAATTATTATACCGCCGGCGGGCCTTTCCCGAAAGGGGTTTTTCATGTTTACGATTATCAATTCTACTATTTCAATCTTCGTGCAAATGCTCAAGAACGCGTGAACGCATATTTCGGGAGAAGATAAGTTTATCCCACAAAAAAAACGATGTGCATTTCTGTAAAAATTATAACTAAAAACTAAAAATATGAAAAAAGCAATTTTATTCTTTTCTGTTGCCGCAGTCTCAGGCGTTTTATTTGCAGGATGCAAACAAAAAAACGACGATGACAAAGTAAATCCGCTGGATTATTCAAAATCGTCCAATTGGATTTATACCGAAAGCAATCCGGCAAAAGACGTGGATGTATTTTATGTATATCCGACGGTTTTTACAGGGCCGGAAATGATTGCCGATATTAATAGTGAAGAATATCGTGCCGGCGCAAGGTTTATGTATGAAGGACAAGCAACTGCATTTGAAACGGTTGGGAATATGTATGCCCCTTATTACCGCCAAAGCAGCCTCGCGATTATGGAAAAAAGCGTAGCTGAAAAAGAAGCGGTTTTTCACAAGGAGCCGCTCACGGATTTGTATGCCGCATTTGAATATTATATCAATAATTACAACAACGGACGGCCGTTTATTTTGGCGGCGCATTCGCAAGGCTCTAATTTGTTGATGTATTTTCTGAAAGAATATCTGGTTCAACGTCCGGATATTTACAACCGCATGGTGGCAGCGTATTTGGTTGGTTATGACATCACTCAAACATATTTGGATCAAAATCCGACCATCAAATTTGCCGATACTTCGTATGATACCAAAGTAATTATTTCTTACAATACCGAAGCAGTGAATATTGACGGGCCAAACCCGGTAATGGCCGACGGAATCGGCATCGCCATCAATCCGCTTTCTTGGACGCGTAAAACAACATTGGCGGACTCGTCGTTGAATCTCGGCACTTACATCGAAAGAGCATCGAAAGATGGTTATGATGTAAAATCGGGTTTTGCCGATGCGCAAATCAATTCAAGAGGCACGATCAGCTGTTCAACCATTAATCCGGACGATTATTACAATGCCGGCGGATCTTTCCCGAAAGGTGTTTTGCACGGACAAGATTTTCAATTCTACTATTTCAATCTCCGCGCAAATGCACAAATGCGTGTGGATGCGTATTTTGGAAGACGATAATTGTTAACCACAAAGGGCACAAAGATCACGAAGATTCTTTGTGCCCTTTGTGATTAAATATTAGCTCAATCGATTCTTATAATCCTCATACCCGAATTCGCGCAGCAAGTGGAATCCGCTTTCGTCCGACCAAATACCAATCGAAGGATGTTTGATGCCATTGAAAGTGCAGGTCTTCACCATGGTATAATGAATCATATCATTAAAGACTAAACGGTCGCCGATTTGCAGCGGTTTTTCAAACGACCAATCGCCCATATAATCGCCCGAAAGACAACTGTTTCCACCTAAACGATAGGTTGGCTTGCCTTCTATTGGCTCCGGCAATGCTTCTAAAACTTTGGGTTTGTAAGGCATTTCCAAACAGTCGGGCATGTGCGCCGTAAAAGAAACATTTAAGATGGCTGTTTTTGTTCCGTGATTTTCCACAATATCTTCGATTGTAGACACCAAATAACCTGTTTCCCATGCGAAGGCCGACCCGGGTTCTAAAATGAGCTCCAAATGCGGATATTTCGATTTTACGGATTTTAAGAAATCAATCAATTCTTGAACATCGTAATTTTTGCGCGTCATCAAATGTCCGCCGCCCATGTTCAGCCACTTGATTTGCGGAATCAAATGGCCGAAACGCTGTTCAAAAGACGCAAACACTTTTTTCAATTCGCTTGCATTTGATTCGCACAAAGCGTGAAAATGCAAACCATCGATGCCTTCCGGCAAATTTTGTAATTTATCACTGGTAATTCCCAAGCGCGAACCCGGTGCACAGGGATTATACAAATCTGTTGCCACTTCCGAATATTCAGGATTTACGCGCAAGCCAAACGACAAAGTGGCGTTTATTTTTTTTGCACGTTCAATAAAACGCTCATATTGCGAGAGCGAATTAAATGTTAAATGACTGCTCAGTGCTGCAATTTCATCAATATCATCGTTCGTATATGCAGGTGCATACGTATGTGCAGGACTTCCCAACTCCTCCACTGCCAAGCGGGCTTCCGCCAATGAACTTGCAGTGGCTTGATAAAATCCATATTGATTCAAAATCGGAAATGCGCCCCACATGGCAAAGCCTTTAAAGGCAAGAATAATATTCGCACCGCTTTCTTCTTTCACACGACGGATAAGCGTTAAATTTTCTTTCAGCAATGTTTCTTCTAAAACATAGCAAGGGGAAGGGATTTTGGAAAAATCAATCATGATTAAATCGCTTTCAAACTTAAATCCAAACTTTTAATATGATGTGTCAATGCGCCGACGGAAATAAAGTCAACACCTGTTTCTGCGTAAGCGCGGATCGTTTTATCGGTAATGCCGCCGGAAGCCTCGGTTTCGTATTTTCTACCGATGACTTCAACGGCTTTTTTTAGATTTTCGGGTGAAAAATTATCCAGCATAATCCGCTGGACACCGCCAACAGCAAGCACTTGATTAAGTTCATCGAAGTTGCGCACTTCGATTTCGATTTTCAAATGGAGATTTTTTTTCTTCAAATAATCATGCGCCGCATGGATGGCTTGCTCAATGCCGCCGGCAAAATCCACATGGTTATCTTTAATCATCAGCATGTCGTACAAACCGAAACGGTGGTTTTCGCCGCCGCCGATTTTTACGGCCAACTTTTCCAGCATCCGCATGTTGGGTGTGGTTTTGCGTGTGTCGAGAACACGGGTGTTTAAACCTTGCAGCAAATCCACATAATAGCGGGTTTGCGTGGCAATGCCGCTCATGCGTTGCATAACGTTCAACACTAAACGTTCGGCAGTCAGCAACGAAATGGACGGCCCGGAGACTTCAAACGCAATGTCGCCTTTTTGAATGCGGTCGCCATCGTGCATTTTTTCAGTGAAAACGATTGTAGAATCAACCATTGCAAAGATTTTTTTTGCAACGTCGATGCCGGCCAAAATGCCGTTTTCTTTTACCAAAAGCTGCGCCCGCCCTTGTTTTCCGGAAGGAATACAAGCGAGTGAAGTATGGTCGCCGCTGCCTACATCTTCGGCTAAAGCCGCGTCAATCCAAGCGTCGAGCGTCATTATTTTTTCTTGTTTTTAGCGTACTCTTTGTTCATCGCATCCAAAATTTCATTTGTGAAATCGCGGTCTTTGGATGAGGACAAAACACCGCTTGTACGGGCATTTGAGAATACAATGTCGGCGTGAATATTTTCTTCGTTGTATTTTTCGATAAATTCGAAAATTTTATCTTGTACTTCGGTAGTGCGTTGAGCGCGTAAAGTGCCCAATTGTTGAGCATATTGTTGCTCCAATTGTCCGAGCGAAGCCTGCGTTTTTTGCAATTGTTCTTCTTTTTTCTTTTGTTCGCTTAAGGTCAAAGTGGCGCCAACTTTCAAATAATTATCATAATCTGCTTTGAAATTAGCTGCACGTTGTTGCAAATCCGAAGTGAATTTCTTTTCTGTTTTATCCAATTCGCCCATCACATCTATAACGTAATCGTATTTTGCAAAAATAGAATCGGTATTGACAAATGCAACACTCAATCCGCTTGCAGCAGCACCTTCTGCAGTTGCAGGTCTAACACTCGGTTCTTTTTTCCCATCTTTGCAAGCTGCCAAACTCACCACCACACAAAGAGCTAAAATAATTTTTTTCATTTTATAAAATTTAAAATTAATTCTCATTGTCAATTGTCAATTATCCATTATTCGCTTCGCTCATGAGAGAGTTGTCAATTGATTAATTTCCTTCTTCCGACAAAAATTTTATCCGCACCAGCCTAATTTCTTCTTCTGTATATTCATCTTCGCCGAGTTCTTCCAAAGCATCTTTAACAGAGTCGGTTTCGGCTTCACGGAAATATTCGTAAATATCTTCGATATGATAGGAATCTACTGCTTCATCAATATAATAATTGATATTTAATTTGGTTCCGCTTTGCACGATGCGTTCGATCTCCGTAAGAAGGTCTTCAAATTTCAGGTTTTTCGCGGAAGCGATGTCTTCAAGCGAAATTTTCCGGTCGATGTTTTGAATGATATAAACTTTCAAGCCGGATTTGTTCACCAGCGATTTTACAACCAAATCCTGCGGACGTTCGATTTCATTTTCTTCAACGTATTTCTTGATTAATTCGATAAACGGCTGTCCGTATTTTTGTGCTTTTCCAACACCAACGCCCGTAATCTGACACATTTCTTCTATCGTAATCGGATATTGAACGGTCATATCTGCCAACGATGGCTCTTGGAAAATAACAAACGGCGGCAGGTTTTCTTTTTTGGAAATTTCTTTCAACAACTCTTTCAAAAGGTCAAACAGTACTGTATCTACAGCATTTGAGCGTTTTTCTCCTGCTGCATCTGCAAGATCTTCTTCGGCATCGTAGTCGTGGTCTTTTGAAATGGAAAGCGGATAGGAAGCGGTGATAAAATCTTTTCCTTTTTGCGTAAGTTTGAGAACACCGAAATTATCAATATCTTTATTTAGCAAATCTTCTTGCAAGCAGTGGCGGATAAGGGCGTTCCAGAAATGTTCGTCGTGCTCTTTTCCGGCGCCGAATTCCGGTACATTTTCGTGTCCGGCCGCACGAATGATGGATAAGTTTTTACCTTGCAGCAAATCGACAATGTAGCGCGACTTTTGTTCTTGATTTACGTTTTCAACCGCCGACAAAAGAAGTTGCGCATCTTCCGTTGCATTGATTTTTTCTTTCGGCGAAAGGCAGTTGTCGCAATTCTCACAATTTTCGAGATGGTAATTTTCTCCAAAATAGTGCAGCAGCGCTTTGCGGCGGCACATGGAGGTGGATGAATAGGAAACCACTTCGGAAATCAATTGTTTGCCGATTTCCTGTTCGGTTGAGGTTTTATCTTTTAAAAATTTCTCAAGGCGAACGATATCTTCTTCGCAATAATAGGCAATGCAGCGGCCTTCTCCGCTGTCGCGTCCTGCCCGTCCGGTTTCTTGATAATAACCTTCCAAACTTTTCGGGATGTCGTAATGAATCACAAAACGTACGTCGGGCTTGTCAATTCCCATTCCAAATGCAATGGTTGCAACAATCACATCGGCTTTTTCCATCAGGAATAAATCCTGATGTTCGCCGCGAGTAACAGCGTCGAGTCCGGCGTGATAAGGCAGCGCTTGGATGCCATTCGCGACAAGCAGTTCGGAAAGCGTTTCCACACTTTTACGGCTCAAGCAGTAGATAATGCCCGATTTTCCGGGATTGTTGCGGATAAAACGCACAATATCCCTGTCGGTATTTCCGTTTTTCTTGCGGACTTCGTAATATAAATTCGAACGATTGAACGAAGAAATATAGACGTTTGCGTCCATCATGTTCAAACTTTTCTGAATGTCCTTTTGTACTTTCGGTGTAGCGGTGGCGGTTAGTGCAATAAGCGGAACTTTCTTGCCGATGTCGTTGATAATTGGGCGCAATCGGCGGTATTCGGGACGGAAATCATGTCCCCATTCGGAAATGCAATGCGCCTCATCAATGGCATAAAAAGAAATATCAATATTTTTGAAAAGTTCGATATTTTCGTGTTTCGTAAGCGACTCAGGAGCCACAAATAGCAATTTGGTACGCTTGGCAATCAAATCGTCGTGAACGTCTTTGATTTCCTGTTTCGTGAGCGAAGAATTTAGGTAATGCGCAATGCCGTTGTTGCCGTACATATTGCGAACAACATCCACTTGGTTTTTCATCAAAGAAATCAGTGGTGAAATAATAACGGCAGTTCCCGGACACATTAAAGCGGGAAGTTGATAGCAGAGCGATTTTCCACCTCCGGTAGGCATAATAACAAAAGTATCGGTGCCCGAGAGCAAACTGTTGATTGTTTCCTCTTGCAGGCCCTTGAACTGGTCGAAACCAAAAATCGTCTTCAACTGCTCGTGCAGTATTTCGCGATTATATTCCATTTTTGTTGCCGCTATTCAAAACTTTTTAATACCTTTGTACTTGATTTCCCCAAAAATGGGGATTTCTTACATCAAAGGTAAACAAAAAATTCTTAAAACGCAAGTAAAAAATGCACTCTACAAGCGAAATTAAAAATATTGCCCTCAAAGTTGTTCAAGAAGAATGTGCGGCCATTCAACATTTGACAAATTATGTGAATGATGAATTTGCAAAATGTGTGGAAACGATTTTGAAATCCGAAGGTCGTTTAATTGTCAGTGGAATCGGCAAAAGCGCCAATATCGGGATGAAAATTGTTTCTACATTAAATTCAACGGGAACGCCTGCCGTTTTTATGCATGCCGCCGATGCCATTCACGGCGATTTGGGAATTGTTCAAAAAAATGATATTGTGATTTGTATTTCCAAAAGTGGAAATACACCCGAAATAAAAGTGCTTGTTCCTTTAATTAAAAATTTTGGAAATACGTTGATTGGTTTGGTTGGGAATGAAGATTCTTTTCTTGCGAAACAAGCCGATTTTCGGATTTTATGTCCGGTAGAACGCGAAGCATGTCCGAATAATTTGGCACCAACTACCAGTACCACAGCACAATTGGTGATGGGCGACGCGCTTGCAGTTTCGTTACTCGAATGCAGAGGTTTTACGTCGGCCGATTTTGCAAAATATCATCCCGGTGGAGCATTGGGAAAACAATTATATTTACGTGTGGCTGAACTTTCTGCGGTTAACGAGAAGCCCCAGGTTGCTCCTGAAGATGATATTCGCAAAGTTATTGTAGAGATTTCCTCCAAACGCTTGGGTGTTGCCGCAGTAATTGAAAATGATATTGTAATTGGTGTTGTTACTGATGGCGATTTACGACGGATGTTGCAAAACAATGCCGATTTCCAATCGTTGAAAGCCAAAGATATTATGAGCAAAAATCCCAAAACCATTGCTTCCGGCGAATTGGCTGTGAATGCATTGGACTTAATGCGTAAGAATAATATCACCCAACTTTTGGTTGCCGATTCCGATAAACACTACGAAGGCGTTGTGCATCTGCACGATTTGCTGAGAGAAGGGATTATTTAAGACCGTAAGACCGTAAGATGGTAAGACCGTAAGATTTTGCAGCCCTACCATCTTGCGCTCTTACCATCTTACACTTCTTACGGTTTTACCATCTTACGATCTTCGTTTTATTGCAGTGTAAGTACATATGTTGATGTACCGCCTTCAACTTGTTGCGTGAACGTCATTTTATTTCCGGTTACCGTTCCCTGCATCGGGTTGCTTCCCGAACCGATAATAACCTTAGGTTTGCTGTAGCTGTAACTAACGGTGCTTGTGTTTGTTGCAGATTCATCCGGGCCAATTGTTGATGTAGTCATTGTGACTTGACTACTCGTGAAAGTAAACGTAGTAGAAGAGGAGTAACTCATCACAGGAATGTTTTGCGTGAAAACCCAAGTCGTTCCGACCAAAGAATCGGGCGTAGACGGCCCATCGTCGTCTTTTTTACAAGACAGAAATACTAACGGGAAAGCTAATAACAGGGCGAAAATAGATTTTTTCATAACATCAGTTTTTAGAATTAAACGATTATTTCTTTATTTATGTATATAAACAAAGAAGTTTCATAAAAGTTCAAATTAAGAAAGAGAGTTATTTTTTGATAATTTTATGACCAAAGAATCCGCTTGCAGTTTCAATGCGGATGAAATAGATTCCGGCCTGATAATTGCTTAAATCAACCAATATTTCAGAATCTTGATTTTGATGTTGAGGGCGCAACACCGTGCGGCCGTAAATGTCGAATACACGAATATCCGTAATTTTATTATTAGATTTCTGTTGGATATATAAATAATCATTAACCGGATTTGGCCAAAGCACATAATCATCCGAGTGAATATCTGTATTTTTTACAGGATCCGGAGCGATTATTTTCCTCCAATAATGAAAACGAATATTGCTGTCGGCAAGAACTTCAATATTTGTAAACAAATCCTCTGTGCCGTAAGCGTACCATGATGGCGAGAAACTTGTAACATTGTGTGTTCCCGGAAATGGGTCTCCGGCTAAATCTTCGGCAGTATAAGTGTTTGTGCTGTCGGCGCGAACGACAGTCATACCGATCGGGGAAAAATTATTCGGATATTGATACCAATTCGGCGAAAAATAATACAAATGCCAGATTAAAAGTCCTTCTCCGGGCAAAAATGCATCCCAGCCTTTTTTCTGGCGGTTTTCAAAGAAAAACAATTCTATCGGATTTAAAACCGGTTTTCCAACATCCGGTAACTTATTGGTTTCTTCGAAACTTAAAACATATCCTTTATCGCCCGTATGGAGCGGTTTTAACTCGTAATCTCCGGTGTCCGGGAAAAATACGGGATTATACCAACCCACATGAAAACGGTCGTAAGCCGAATACAAAGGCGGTGTGCGTGAAGAGTCGTTATAGCAACCATAATCCATCAAACTCCAAGAGCGAACGGTATTTACTTTACAATTTGAAAGTGTGCAATAATAATCCGGCAAACCCAAAACGTGCGAAAATTCATGCGTAAACGTACCTAATCCGGTCATTTTTTCGCCGGAATTTCCTTTTAATTCTGAACCGCAGGCTACTTTACCAAGAGAGATACCATCGAATTTGTATGAACTACTGAAAATGGATTGTACCGGCCAAATGGTGGTGTCGCCACCCTTTTCGGCAGCGTTATAGCCTGCAAAATATACAAAAATGCCGTCTACAATTCCGTTTTTGTCCGAATCGTAATCTTTAAAATTTATTGAAGTGTCCACGGCGCGGCAAGCATCCAGCATCATTGCTTTGGCACCAAGATCTGCGTAAAACATGCTTGACTCCGGTAAGTCAACCGGTCCAACCACATCAATTTGGGGCATAAATACACTATCGGAAGAAGCAATGAAATAGTCGCGAACACTGCCTTTACAGCCATTTCCGCTATAACCTTCTTCGTTCATCATTTTGTTAAAATCATCATGTGCTGTGGGAGAAACGAAGGAGCGGTTGGTGAAATTCACCAGAATACACAATATTTTTGTTGAACCTTTGAATGGCGTTGCTTTTTGTGGAGCATAAGTCGGGCGCTCCATATTAGCGCGCATTTTAGAGGCTTTCAGAATATCTTGCGAAAACGACGAAACAAAATGCTGTTCGTTTTTTGTTCGTTGGAAACGGTTGTGAGCAACGATTTTACTTGGCGTGAAATGACCATCGACATCTTGTTCAGCGTAAACAAAGGTTCCTGTTTCATTTTTGATGATGACTAAATTATCATCAGTAGTGTAAAAATTGAAATATTCGTCGCCGCGCAGAAATACGGTTAATTCTGTACCATCGGACTGTTTAATCACAGAAGGCTCCGGTGTTGCAGGAATTGCCAGTGTTTTTTGTAAAGAAAAACAGGCTGTTAGCAAGAAAGATAAGATGTATAATTTTTTCATTATACAAATATACGAAAAAAACTTTAAACTATCGCACTTAATTTTGCAAATTTGGTGAGCAGCTTTTTCGGCCCAACACCCACAAAGTCAACGCTTACTTTCTGATTAACGCCTTCGCCTTCAAGTTCAACAACCACGCCCTGTCCGAAGGTTTTGTGCAAAACCCGCATGCCGACGATGAGTTCGGTAATTTCGGAAGTAGCAATATTTGAAATTTCGGATTTCGAATTGGTAGGGGCAAACCCACGTGTTTGCCCGGATGTTTGCCCGGTAGACGATTGTAAGGGTTCAAAATCTTGAACCCGCCCTAATGGTTGTTTCTTTTCGAGTTGAGACAGTTTCTTAAATTTCGATGTGTCAACGGTGGTTTTCGGTTTGAAAATCCGTTGTTGGTAATCGCTTTCGGGTTCAGCTCCCATAAAGGCTTTCGGAAGCGGCTTGTCGTAAAATGGATCGGCAATTTCTTCCAAAAAACGACTGGGTTCGCAAAACACATGCTGTCCCCAACGAAAACGATTTTCGGCGTATGACAAAAATAATTTTTTCTCCGCACGTGTAATTGCAACGTAAAATAAACGGCGTTCTTCTTCAAGTTCCGCGCGGGTGTTGATGCACATGGTGGACGGAAATAAATTTTCTTCCATACCCACCACAAAAACGTACGGAAATTCAAGCCCTTTGGCCGCGTGAATGGTCATTAACGAAACTTTATCCTGGTTTTCGGGGTCGTCTTCATCGGCATCGGTAAGCAGCGCAATGTCCTGGATAAATTCATCCAACGTACGCATGGCTTTGATTTCCTGAAGTTCGCCGGTTTCATTATCGTAAAAACTTTGCTCCGTTTCGCTGAAATCCTTGATGGCGTTAATCAACTCTTCGATGTTTTGTTCGCGTGCCATGGCTTCCGCAGTTTCCTCTTCTTTCAAGGCTTTCATAATACCGCACGACAGCCAGATTTGCTTGGCAAGTTCAAAAGCGTCGGTTGTTTTCAGCTGAACATTCAATCCGCGAATCATCAATGCGAATTGCTCAATGCGCGCTTTGGTGGGGCCGTTGATTTCGCTTCCGGCGGCTTGGATATTTTCAATCACATCCCACATCGGGACTTGCTGATGATCGGCAATCAAACGAATGCGGTCTAAAGTGGTTTGCCCGATTCCGCGTGCCGGATAATTGATCACGCGCAACAAGGCTTCTTCGTCGCGCGGATTCACAACCAAACGGAAATAAGACAGCATGTCTTTAATTTCTTTGCGTTTGTAAAATCCGGTTCCGCCGTAAATGCGGTAGGGTATATTCAATTTGCGCAAAGCGTCTTCAATGGCGCGCGATTGGTTGTTGGTTCGATATAAAACGGCAAAATCTTTGTTTTGCGCCTGATTATTCATTTTATATTCGAATACCTGATGCGCCACTTTTAAGCCTTCCTCGTTGTCGGAATTGGCCTTAATCAGCCCGATTTTTTCGCCAAGAGCATTGTCTGTCCAAATTTCTTTTGTGAATTGGTCTTTGTTATTGCTGATAACGCCATTGGCCGCGTTGACAATCATTTGCGTGGAGCGGTAATTTTGTTCGAGTTTAAACGTTTTTAACGACGGATAATCGCTTTTAATATTTAAAATATTCTGAATATTCGCGCCACGGAACGAATAAATACTTTGCGCGTCGTCGCCCACCACACAGATGTTTTCATTATTGGCGGCAAGTTTTTTCACAATCAGATATTGCGCGTAATTCGTATCTTGGTACTCATCCACCAAAATATATTTGAAGCGGCGCTGATATTTGTACAAAACTTCCGGGAAATCGCGGAACAAGACGTTGGTGTTAAACAACAAATCGTCGAAATCCATGGAAGCGGCACGGCGCAGGCGTTCGTTGTACATCATGTAGATTTGTCCGATCATCGGCTTGCGCGCCTGAAAATCGGCCGCTTGAATTTCGGTATTGGCCAGATATTCGCCCGGACCGATTAGATTGCTTTTAGCGCCCGAAATACGGGACAAAACGTGTCCGGCAGCATAAACTTTGGGGTCTAAGTTTTGTTCTTTGACAATGTTCCGGATTAAACTTTTGGAATCGTCGGTATCGTAAATGGTAAAGTTCGACGGATATCCCAGACATTCGCTTTCGGAACGGAGAATGCGCGCAAAAATGGAGTGAAACGTCCCCATCCACACCGAGCGGGCGTCGTTTCCGATAAGCGTGGAGATCCGCTCTTTCATCTCTTTGGCGGCCTTGTTGGTAAACGTAAGGGCCAACACATTAAACGGATCTACGCCGTGCTGCAAAATATTGGCAATACGGTAGGTCAGCGTGCGTGTTTTTCCCGAACCGGCGCCGGCAATAATCATCACTGGGCCTTCGATGCAGGCCGCCGCTTGGCGTTGTTCTTCGTTTAAGGAGTCTAAGAGGTTGGACATTTTTGTTTATAAGTTCAGGAAGTTCAGGAAGTTCAGGAAGTTTTACACTTAAACTTTCTGAACCACCTAAACCTTCTAAACACTTTATTTTTTATTGATGTTTTTATTAATCACCGGAAGCAAAATCACAGCGGCTAAACCGACAATAAGTACGGTTACCGTTTGCATCGTCCAGCCAATCCAGCCGGCAGCGTAGCCGAGCGTTTTGGCGGTTCCGTAAATCATGAGCGTTTCGGAAAATAAAACCGGATATAAGCCGATGCCGCCGGGCGTAACCATTGGGCCGATAGCGCCGAACACCAGCGCGGCCAAGCCTACAACCAGACTTTTATTTTCAATTCCACCGATTGCGTAAAGTGTGAGGTAAGCGCCGAGAAAATAAAACACCCAAATCATCACCGAATGGAAGATGAAAAGCCCCGGACGTTTCAAATCTTTCAGCGTAAGCATGCCTTCCCACAAATGCAAAAATTGCTCTTTGATTTTTTGATAAAATTTATTTTTTTGAATTTTCTTTCTGAAAATAAAAAACAAAATACCGCATAAAATAAGGACGGAAACAAGAAACATCAATAATTTAAAGAGGTTAATGTTTCCGAATTTCGCTGCAAAGCCCAAATAAAAATGTTCGTAAACATAGCTTTGCAAAGTACCGAAATTGACAGCCAAAAGCAGGAAAAACAGCAATGCAAACGTAATCAAATCGAGAATGCGGTCAACCACAACGGTTCCGACAAGTTTAGTAAACGGAATTTTTTCGTAACGGTCCAACAGTCCGCACCGAACAACTTCGCCTAAACGAGGAAACGCCAGGTTTGCCAAATAGCCCACCATTACGGCCAAAAATGTGTTTTTTATTTTCGGTTTATAACCCATTGGCTCAATCAATAAATTCCAACGCAGCGCGCGGAACCAATGACTGACAATGCCGACAAAAAACATTAAAATGATAATTCCGTAATTAATGTGTTGAAAAGATTCCCAAATCTCAGCGCGTTCTTCTGCAGAAAGCGTGCGCAAAAACCACCAAATCAAAAACACCCCGATTCCAAGGGAGATGATGAGCTTTAGTATGTCTTTAAGTTTTTTCATAATTATAAATTGTTAGTTATTAATTATTAATGAGCTTCACTCCTCATTAACAATTAATAATTAATAATTAACAATTAAATTTGGTTTTTCTCGTCCGGAAATGCAATTTGCGGTGTGAATTTTTTGGCTTCTTCGAAGTCCATACTTGCGTAGGAAACAATAATTACCAGGTCGCCCGGAGAAGCCTTATGTGCAGCAGCGCCGTTGATTCCGATGGTTCCGGAACCGCGCTCGCCTTTGATCACGTAGGTCTCGAAACGTTCGCCATTGGTGATGTTGTAAATGTGGACGCGTTCGTTTTCTATAAGGTTAACGGCATCCATTAAATTTTCATCAATCGTGATGCTTCCAATATAGTGGAGCTCCGCGTGAGTAACCGTGGCACGATGCAGTTTTGATTTTAGAATTTCGATATTCATAACGTGCAAAATTACGAAAATATCTTGAGAAATAAAAAAATAAATTATGCCATCGTCAATCCCGTATACGATTGCGGTGTAACTTGCTTGAGTTCGTGTTTGATGGTGTCGGAAACATTCAGCGTATCGATAAATGCATGGATACTTTCTTTGGTAATTTTTGCATTTGTACGCGTAAGTTCTTTCAACGCTTCGTAAGGATTTGGATAGGCTTCGCGGCGCAAAATCGTTTGGATGGCTTCCGCTGCTACTTCCCAATGGTTTTCGAGATCGGCGATCAATAAATCCTTATTCAAAAGTAATTTATTCAAGCCTTTTTGCAGAGATTTCAAAGCGATTAAACTGTGTGCCACCGGAACGCCCACATTACGCGTAACGGTTGAATCCGTAAGGTCGCGCTGCAAACGGGAAATAGGAAGTTTGGCCGCCAGATGTTCGTAAATGGCATTGGCTAAACCTAAATTTCCTTCGGCATTTTCGAAGTCGATCGGATTGACTTTATGCGGCATGGCCGAAGAACCTACTTCGCCGGCTTTGATTTGCTGTTTGAAATAATCCATCGAAATATAGGTCCACATATCGCGGCTTAAATCGACTAAAATCGTGTTGATGCGTTTGAGCGCGTCAAATAAGGCTGCAGCCATATCGTAATGTTCGATTTGCGTGGTGAAATGCGAGCGATTCAATCCTAAAATCGAATTTACAAAATGATCGGCGAAAGCGCGCCAATCCACACCCGGATAAGCGATATGCAAGGCGTTGAAATTTCCCGTTGCACCTCCAAATTTTGCAGCATGTGGAACAGCTAATGCCAACTCCAATTGTTTTTCCAAGCGCTCGATGTACACCATCATTTCTTTCCCCAAAATAGTAGGAGAAGCCGGTTGTCCGTGCGTACGTGCCAAAAGCGGAACGTTTTTCCAGTCCTTTGCATCGCTACGCAATTTCTCAATAACATTTTTCAATTCCGGATAAAAAACGCTTTCCAATGCTTCCTTCAACGCCAGTGGTTGCGCGGTGTTGTTGATGTCTTGTGAGGTTAATCCGAAATGGATAAATTCTTTATAAGCCGCCAATCCCAAGCGGTCGAATTCTTCCTTGATGAAATATTCAACGGCTTTAACATCGTGGTTGGTTACTTTCTCAATGTCTTTGATACGCACCGCATAATCCACATGAAAATCGGTGTAAAGTTTACGCAAATCGGCAAAATGATTTTTTGGGAAATGTTGCAGTTGTTTCAGCGGAATTTCGCAAAGCGCAATGAAATATTCGATTTCTACCCGCAAACGGTAGCGGATAAGCGATTCTTCGGAAAAATAAGCGGCTAAAGCCGATGTTTGAGCGGCGTAGCGGCCGTCGATGGGAGAAATTGCTGCAAGCATAACTTTAATTAAGAATTAAGAATTAAAAATAAGGAATTGACTGTTCATTGCGTCGTAATTCCCAATCTAAAATTGTAAATTTATTCACAAAGGTACGGAATTTTATTTAAACAAAAAAGGGCGCAAATTGCGCCCTTTAAAAAAGTGTTGTTTTGTAAAATTTACAACAACCGTATTTTTCTTAGTTGTATTGAGCGGTTACGCATTGGATTTTCAAAGCTGAGCCAGAAATACCTTGCACTTGCCCCATAACATCCAGATTCAACACTTTGGTACCACCGACAATAGCAAATAATCCATCAGCCACACCAGTTTCTCCTTCAACAGCAACAGGAATAGTTGTACCTCCCATAACTGCAGAAATTGTTTGTTGAAGAATATCTCCTGCGCACATGGAGTAAGCCACTCCGTCATCATCAACGTCTGATGCATATTCAAGGCTTGTTACATTCAAGCTAACAGGAATTGACAATCCGGGAACTTGAGCGCTTTCGATTGTTCCAGTAACTTTAAGGCCAGAACCTTCTTTTGCAGCATTGAAAGTTAAGTTTTGGAAATACAAAGTATCCACAGCAAAGTTAGGATTTACGGTTTTAATACCGGTTACAACGGCCATAACGCTGGAATATTCGCCAACATATGCATCGCGAGCATCATCGTCGTCTTTTTTGCAAGATGTTGCAACGAGAGCGGTTGCTGCTAAGAGCATAAGAGCTGTAAAGATTTTTCTTGTTTTCATAGATTTTTTTAATTGTTAGAAATTATTTTTAGGTTATTAATAGTTCATTTCCGATAAACGCTTGTATTGATTGTATCTCAACATGGCGTTTTCCTGTGCTGTTTTGAACAATTCGTCGGCTTCTGCCGGGAACATTTTTTTCAATGAATTGTAGCGCACTTCGCCCATGATGAAGTCTTGGAATTTACTCCAATCCGGTTCCGGGCTGTCGAGAATAAACGGATTTTTACCTTCGGCTGCCAACAGCGGATTGTATCTCCACAAATGCCAGTAACCGCATTCAACGGCGTTTTTGGTTTCGCGTTGTGTTTTGCCCATTCCGGCTTTCAAACCGTGGTTGATACAAGGAGCGTAAGCGATAATCAAAGAAGGTCCTGGATATGCTTCAGCTTCTTTCAACACTTTCAAATATTGACTTTGGTTTGCTCCCATACCTACTTGCGCAACATAAACGTAGCCGTAAGTGGTAGCAATCAATCCCAAATCTTTTTTGCGGATGCGTTTTCCGCTTGACGCGAATTTTGCAATAGCACCTACCGGAGTAGATTTCGATGCTTGTCCGCCGGTATTTGAATAAACTTCAGTGTCAACAACCAAGATATTTACATCTTCGCCGGAAGCAATTACGTGGTCTAATCCACCGTATCCGATATCATACGCCCAACCGTCGCCACCGAAAATCCATTGCGATTTTTTGATGAGGTATTGCTCTAAGCTGTGAATTTCTTTGCAATATTTGCAATCGCAAGCAGCAACAAGCGGTCTGATTTTTTCGGAAATTTCTGCGGAAGCGTCGCCGTCGTTTTTCTTTTCAATCCATTGTTTGAAAAGATCTTTGAGTTCGGACGAGCATTTGTCGCAGTTTGCAATTGCATCGGTCATGATGTTTTCGATGCGTTCGCGCATTTTTTTCACGCCAATCGTCATACCCAAACCAAATTCGGCATTGTCTTCGAACAAAGAGTTGCCCCAAGCCGGTCCGCGTCCGTTCGGTTTTGTAGAATATGGTGTAGATGGGCAAGAACCGCTGTAAATAGAAGTACAACCGGTTGCATTGGCAATCATCATGCGTTCGCCGAACAATTGCGTAATTAATTTGATATACGGAGTTTCGCCGCAACCCGAACATGCTCCGGAGAACACGAACAATGGTTGTGCAAATTGGCTCGTTTTAACGGCTTGATGTGTATCAACCAAGTACGATTTGTTCGTCACTTTGTCGATCATATAACGCCAGTTTTTATTTTGAATTTCTTCTTGCGATTCGAGCGATTTCATTTCCAACGCTTTTGTTTTCGCAGGACAAACATCGGCGCAGTTTCCGCAACCCGTACAGTCTGTGGGCGTTACTTGAATGCGGAATTGTACCTCGCTAAGTCCGGGGCCAACAGCTTTCAATGTTTTCATACCTTCCGGCATGTTTTTCACTTCTTCGCTATCTAACAAGAACGGGCGGATAGCAGCGTGAGGACAAACGTATGCACATTGATTACATTGGATACAGTTTTCCGGAATCCATTCCGGAACGTGAGATGCGATACCACGTTTTTCGTATTTTGCCGTATTTTGTGGGAAAGTACCGTCGGCAATATCCACGAAAGCGCTTACAGGAAGTTCATTCCCGCGTTGGTTATTGATCGGCATCACCACATTGCGGATAAAATCAGGGAGATTCGCATTGCTATCGTCGTTTTTCACAACAATATCTTTCCATTCTTTTGGAATTTCAACAGCTACAACGTCGCCGCCTCTATCCACGGCCGCATAGTTCATTTGAACAATGCCGTCGCCTTTTTTACCATACGATTTATCGATGGCTTTTTTCAGTTCTTTAACAGCGGTTTCGTAAGGAATTACGCCCGAAATTTTAAAGAATGCCGATTGCAAAATGGTGTTCGTACGGTTGCCCAAACCAATTTCTTCCGCAATTTCGGTAGCATCAATGATATAAAGTTTAATATCGTTTTCAGCTAAATATTTTTTCACATCATCCGGAAGATGTTTCTTGGTTTCTTCTGCATTGTAATGCGAATTCAACAAGAAAGTACCGCCTTTTTTCAAACCTTGCAACATCGGATATTTAAACAAGTATCCGAACACGTGGCAAGCAACAAAATCGGGAGTTGTAACCAAATACGGCGAACGGATCGCATTATCGCCAAAACGCAAGTGCGAACACGTGAAACCGCCGGATTTTTTACTGTCGTAATCGAAATATGCTTGGCAGAATTTATTGGTGTTGTCGCCAATGATTTTGATGGAGTTTTTGTTTGCGCCTACCGTACCGTCTGCACCCAAGCCGTAGAATTTGGCTTCGAATGTACCGGGAACAGCCATGCTGATTTCGGGCAGTACCGGAAGCGAGCGGAAGGTAACATCATCAACAATACCAATGGTAAATTGATTTTTCGGCTCGTTCATTTCCATGTTTTGGAAAACAGAAAGAATTTGCGCCGGCGTAGTGTCTTTCGAGCTCAAACCGTAGCGTCCGCCGACAATCATCGGACGTTCCTGTTTGTTGTTAAACAATTCTACAACGTCCAAATACAACGGATCGCCGTTTGCGCCGATTTCTTTGGTGCGGTCTAAAACAGTGATTTTTTTCACCGATTTAGGTAACACATTCATGAAATATTTTGCAGAGAACGGGCGGTATAAATGAACGGTCAACACACCGACTTTTTTGCCTTGCTTGCGCAAAAAGTCCACTGTTTCCTGAATTGTTTCGGTAACGGAACCCATTGCAACGATAATGTTTTCGGCATTTTCGTCACCGTAATACGTAAACGGTTTGTATTCGCGGCCGGTGAGTTTTGAAATTTCCTGCATGTAATTGTTCACGATATCGGGAACAGCGTCGAAATAACGATTTCCGGCTTCTTTAGCTTGGAAGAACACGTCGGGATTTTGCGCAGTACCGCGTGTTACCGGGTGTTCCGGATTCAAAGCGCGATCGCGGAAAGCCTGCAATGCTTCCATATCCAAGAGATTTTTCAAGTCTTCTTGGTCAACGGTTTCGATTTTTTGAATTTCGTGCGAAGTTCTGAAACCATCGAAGAAATGGCAGAACGGCACGCGCGATTTAACGGCTGCGAGGTGTGCAACGCCGGCCAAGTCCATGGCTTGTTGAACAGAGCTTGACGCTAAAAATGCAAAGCCTGTTTGGCGAGCAGAATAAATATCGGAATGATCGCCGAAAATAGACAACGCGTGAGCAGCGAGTGTACGTGCACTTACGTGAAAAACGCAAGGCAGAAGTTCGCCGGCGATTTTGTACATATTCGGAATCATCAACAAGAGTCCTTGTGATGCAGTGTATGTTGTGGTTAAAGCGCCCGATTGAAGCGAGCCGTGAAGGGCGCCTGCCGCGCCGGCTTCGGATTGCATTTCAACAACGGAAACGATTTCACCAAACATATTTTTACGACCTTGAGAAGCCCACTCGTCGATGTTTTCGGCCATCGTAGAAGATGGAGTAATCGGGAAGATAGCAGCAACTTCACTGAACATGTAAGCTACATGAGAGGCGGCGGTATTTCCGTCGCAGGTCATAAATTTCTTTTCTTTTGCCATGATTTTTTCTAAAAAGTTGTTTGTAATACTTATTTAAAATTTGGAACAATCTTGCAAAGGTACGAAAAAAAATCGGTTTATGAAAGTCTTTTTTATTTGTTGATTATGATTGAATTAAAACTGGAGATAATGAAAAGAATATCTCGAAAGTCCCCCACACCACACCATGAAAAAAGATGTGGGGAAATTTGCTTTCGGACGCCCATTGCTGTGCGCGAGCCTGTTGTTATTTTTTAGGTTAGAGTTAGAAGTTTAGATGCTAAACCATTCCAAACGTCCTAACATTGTATATCTTTTTAATCTTGTGTACAACGGACAGAAAAGCCACTGGCCCGATTTCCGGAAAGTCGGTACACCCCACTTTGCTCTGGTTGGAATTGGCGGCGCCATGCGTTAGACGCTGAAACACTTGAAGCCGAACAAAAATAGGCTACCACATTTCTATTGGAAAATATTGTAAGAGAAGCACTACGACAACCCGAAGCGATTACAGAAAATCCTGTGGTTTGTTTGGTTCCGGTAGTAAAGCCTGATGATTTTAATGTTGTTCCTGCATTGGTTCCTGCCCATGTTCCTGAAAGTACGGTGTTATGATTTTTAGTTCCTGTTTCTACCGCATTTAACATATCACCCCATTCTCTGTCCGAAGGAACGTGCCACCCCGGAGGACAAATGCCGCGACCTGAAACAGATGCAGGATTTCCGCTTCCTGAACCTGCATACATTTGTGAGGCCGAAGGTTCCGACCAACTCCCGACACCATCTTTGGACATTACACATTCCCACGTATATAAAGCCCCCCACGTATCACACATACTCAAAGTTGAGGATGTTGCTAGATCGGCTCCCGGACACCAAAAATTGCCTATACCGGGAGTTCCATTAGTCATTGTTGCAAAATAATCAACTGTTGAACGAAATGTCAATCCTGCTTGATAATTTAGGTTCTCCCGCATCCACCATTTGCCATCGGCCATTTTGATAATGGAATACACCTTGCAGTCGCGAACATCCGTCATTGTTTTGATAGCACCAACAGCTTCATTGCCGGCAATTGTGGTTAAAACAGGTACTTCTTTGAGTGTGAAAACATGTGTTTCGGATAATTGTCCGCAATATATCGGATTGGTGGCAGTTATAAGAATTGTGAATGTTTTATCAACAATCGGACTGGTAATAGTAAACTTTACCGATGCGGAAGCTGTTCCGTTTCCGGAAATAGATACGGTTGGTGCACTTGACGTTGTGTAACTTTTGACACTAACGGCATACGTCCAATTCCCGATAGAAGCAGGAACCGATAAATTATACGTTCTTGTTTTGGTACCCGTAAGAACACCTATTTCATTCCATATCGGAATATTTTCACAAGAAGCAGGAATAGCGGCAAAAACAATTGGAAAACTATCCTTACAAACGCCTTCCACACATCTCACCGCTAAGGCATCCCCCAAAGACTGTACCGAATTGCGGTAAACAGTGCTTAATGTATTATCAAAACGTCTTGATACCGCAGTGGCATTGAGTGTTGTCACATTGCTTGTCCAAAAAAGGGCCTGCGTACCGTTGCCCGAAAAGGCACCAGCAGAGGTACGCATGCCCGCAGCTAAAACAGAGAACCCGTATATATTATCATTTGGAATAGCAGAACCTGTCCAATATTTTTTGTATGCTTGATCATCATTAAAACTCCCTCTTGCTGTATCTTTCAACAAAGCTCCGGCGCGTGTTCCATAATTGGCAGTCCCCATCGTGTTGTGGTTTTTAGTTCCGGTTTCCACGGAATTAAGCATGACTGCCCATTCATTATCCGATGGCAAGTGCCAATTCGGCGGACAAATCCCTTGTTGACCGCTTAAGGAGTTAACCCCCGTATTTGCAATATTTACATTGGCAGTCCACCAAGGATACAAGCACCCCCAATAATCACAAGCCAAAGGGTCGGCCTGATTGGCAGAAACGTTTAAGGGGCCGGAACCGGGACAGAAATAAGTGTTTTTCAACGCTGCAAATGTATTTGCAGTGGTATTGTTTGAGAAAACCGAATTGTCCAATCCCTTGCGATACCGCAGGTTTTCCGCCATCCAACGCTTACCGTCGGGCATAATCACGGTTTTGTAGGTTTCGCCGTCGCGTGGGTCGGTGAAATCGGGGGCAGGGGTTTGAGCGAAAGTAATGCAGAAGTGCAGAAGCGCAAAAACGCAGAAGACGGTCATTTTTATGCATTTCTGCGCTCTTGCGCTTCTGCATTCTTGCATTTTTGCGTTTCTGCCACGAAGTAATTGTGTTTTCATGTTGTGT
>JAVBNF010000048.1:0-5247 GCA_031551725.1 Bacteroidales bacterium | reverse complement strand
CATCTCCTTCTGTTGTTGGCGGAACTTGCAGTTCGAGCGTGCCGATAGATTGGCCATTGACATTTATGTCTATTTTTCCTGTACTTTTGTCAAACATAAAACTCGCATCGTCCGGTATCGTAAACGCCACTTCTTTAATCGCAATGCCTTGATTGCCGCCAAAAGTCGGTTCTTCTTTTTGGGGATTCAAATTCGTTATCTGCGGCTTTTTCCAGTTTTTCACCGCCACAAATTCGCCGTCCATCAGCTGGTAGTCGGTGTTGATGGTTACGTTTTCAAAGGTCATCCGCAGCTTGGCGCCGCCCCACATCTGGGCATGGCTGTAGCTGACCGCTAAAAGCAGAGAAGGAGAATTTGATATTTTAGGAAGTTGTTTCAAATTATTTTTTATTTTTACAATCAATCTCATCAAAATACAACAGCATTCACCGAACAGAAAATCACTCTTTATCTTGTCTTTCTCTTTTTACTGTAATTCGAATCAATAATACTAAGCATATAAAAGAACTTATTATACTAGTAAATATACATACATGTAATAAATCTGCTTTTCTTTGTAGTTTATTTTTTAATATATCAAAGGTGTATTTATCATCAATATATTGCATTGAGGGATATTCCCATTTCAAATTGGCATATCTAATACTAAATAATATTGTAAGAATAATTGATAGTAAGAATAAAATAAACAATACCCAATGTTTATTTTTTTCTGAATTGTTCTGTGACATCATATGCTTGATATTGTTTCGGAGTTTTAATAAAATATTTAAAGAATGAACTTAATGTTAGTGGTGCCCATGTCGAATTACTTGGAGTTTCGAGATTTATAGCTTCTTTCATTACATCAAAACCTCCTTCTTTTAAGGCTTCTACTGTTAATGTTGTGCAATTATTTGAGGACAAAATATACGTTCCTATTTTTCTACCCGTATAAAAATACTGATTATCAGACAACAACACATCTCCCGCTTCCCATTTTGAACGCAAAAAATACTCTATCTGCGATATGTTATCCAAAAACAGCATATATATTTTCGCAGTTCCTCCTTTGTTTAAATGTTCTTTAATATAAGAATCTACATCCGTTTTATTTTGATATCTTACTAAAATTCCATCGCCAATAGGCCCAAATCCTCCTGAAGAAGGTATGTAAGAGCCATTATATCTACCAAAAGTATATATCTGTAGACCATTAGAAGTATACAAGCCTAGACAAGTATGTCCAAACCCCTCTTCTTCTATTAATACCAATACTTTCGGATTTCCTGATACAAGCATCCCATCCTCATCCCTCTCAAACAGCCTATTCACCAGCCCCGGATCATTAATCCCGTCCCACTGCCATTTGGCAAGCGAGGTGCCGTCTTTGTAGTCCATCAGGTTTTCGGGAAGCTCTTTTTCTTTTAGGCCGTAGCTGTTGTCGAACGGATGCTTGAGCTGGAACTGCCCGTGGCCAAGCTCGTGCGCTATGCCGATGCAAAGGTTTTCCGTGCTGCCAAAACCGTTCTTAAAGATGTAGCCAAACTGCTTGCCACGCGGCATAAAACCAGCCTTGCTGCGGTCGAGCTCGTCGCTGCTTTCGCCATTTTCAAATATAAAAACATAAGCCGTTCCGGCATCAATTTCACGCTCCTGCATGTAGGCCGACTGCAAAGCTTTCATCGGGGTCGTGTAGGCATCCAGCAAACCGCTGCTGCTTTCAAAAAACTGAACATCGCCACTGTAGCTAAAAGCATCTGTGCTTACGCTCCAGTTCACACCCACAGGATGATAGATGTCATCAAACTTTTCTTTTACAGCCTGTTCATCAATGTTTGCACCGTTCACTTTTACAAGCACCACTTTCTGCTCGTGGGTGGGATAACTCAAAACCACAAGTTTGCCCAAAGTAATATACCCCATCCCTTTGGGATGAAAAGCATAGAGTTCGTAGCCGTCGTTTACGGCTGCTGATGGAAGCGTAAGCCTATAAGCTCCGTTTTGGTAGGGGACTTGGTAGCGTGTGCCGTTTTTGGTTTGAAAGAAGATTTTGTCCGGATCAATACTTTTATCCTTAATCTCTATTCTTGCAATGACTTCATCGCTTTTGCCGGCAGGAATAAATTTAAAGGCTCCATAGCCCGTATCAAATTTAGCGCCATCATATCTTGCCCTTAACTGCAACGACTTTTGATAAACGGGATTCCAAGTGTCAAAAGCGTATTTACCATTTCCTTGTTCAAATATAATGGCAGCTTCTTTGGCTTGTGTGGTAAAATCATCTTTATTGGTGTCAATTGACAGCTTTGGCTGCCACTCGTGGGAAGCACCATTGCTCCATGTTTGGGCATGGCTGTGGCTAACCGCTAAAAGCAGGAAAAGAAAAAATTGTATTTTAAAGCGTTGTTTCAATTACAAATTCTATTTAATCTTCTAACCTTACCGAAAAATCCCTATCAATAATATACTTACCCTTATTAGCTTCCATCCAATCAATTGCAAAAGAAATGGCAGGCTTATTTACATCTTTCTTTTCTATCGCATACATCGGAAGAAAGCTCCAAAGAAAGTTTTCTTTAAAATATTGCTGAAAATCCTCATTTTTCACTCCTTGATACAATGTATATAAAACGTCATAACCCACGTGATAATAAAGCTCTGCACTACCAGATACAGTGTATTCTCCTTTATCTATAGATAAATATTTAGACAAAGCATACATTGATTCTTGTGTTGCTAAAAATATTAATCTTTTTTTATGCCCTGTTTCTTGAATCATGTCCTTTTCATTATCAAAAGGCTTAGACCATTCATTAAAATATTTTTTATAGTAAACAGAATCTCTTAAGCGTGCCAATGCTATTTCTATAGTATAAGTATCATATCGTTTAGGGTCTTTTATAGCTTCATGAAGAGTGGGGATAGCTTCTTTAATATCAAGAAAACTGATCAACGTTATCACAGATTTATCAATCCGTCGATTTTGCGCTTTGGTTTTCCAATACGCTAGTTCTGCATTCATTAAACTATCTTTAATCTGCTGATAATTTAATAAAGAGTCTTTTGCTAATATATTTCGTGTATCTCTTTCGATATATTGCAGCCACTTGGAACCCATATCGCGTGTAATTCGAGCATCCATTTCTTCATCGGTATATTCATTCCTTAATACAGATATTAATTTGTTTTTTAACGAATCTGTCAAACATACATGCCCTGTAAATGTGATGTTTGAATATCTCCCTGTTTGATAATCATCAATAGATCTCCAAATATCTCCACAATCATATTGTTGAGCATTAATAATTGTTGTGAAATTGATAAGCAATATTCCTAAAAATATTTTTGTTTTCATTGTTTTAATTTGCTAAAGGTTTTGTTATCGACCATTGATAAAAGAAATACATGTTTCTTTTTACATCCGAAATATAATCCATATAATTGTTTTTTGTACTTCCTTCTATGAGACACCTGTTTTTGTTTGTTGTTTCATTTTTGCAAGCATCAGCTGTTTTTTGATCTGATTTATAGCAACAAAAAGGATGAGGCAATCCTACACCATGCCCAAGTTCATGACAAGTGCTTTTCACACCTCCTGATTTACTCAACAAACCTACACCGACAGAGTTCATAATTCCTCCAATATCTCCATAATCTAAATCTGTGATAAAAAATAAAATTGTATTTCGAGGTGTAACTATTCCTGTTTTCAATGTATACAAACCTGATACGGTTGTCAAAGCACTTTTAATTGAGGCAAAGTTATCAGGGTGACTACTATATTCTGCTGATATATCAAAACATCTTGCTTCTATATTCGCACTTTGCAACATCTTAACATAAAGCTGATTGTGAGAATTTTGATTCACAGTATTCAATATATTATCAACTGTAAGATCTGTTCTACATCCGTTTCGATTATGCTGCACATACACAAAGATGATGTCTTGTCGCTGTACATCACTACACAATATATTTATTTTCCCAACAGTATCGCCTTTATTATCGACTGCATACACAAAATCAGGATTGTTAAATTTGGGTTCTTCTGAAATTTCCCTACTTTTTATTCGAATAGAATTTTTTGTTGACAATTGTTGATATGTCATAGATAGTTCTCTTTGATTATCAATTGTAATCTCATTTGGAGCCGTACTCTTCAGTGTTACTTTAAAATCCTTATCTTTTTCCAACTTTTCATTTGCATTAAATTTAAATGTTAAAGTTGCTTCTTGATCCGGCAATAATCCCAACCACGGAACGGTATAAGTAGTTTTCCCGATTTTCAATTTATGATAATCTTTTGTTTCCGTAAGTTCTTCTCCGTTGTCAAAACCAAAAGAACCATCATAAGCAGTTTCTTTATCAAAGACAATGCTTGGTTTGTCGCAGACAATAATTTCCAATTTTCCGATCGCTTCTTTGTGTTTATACACAGTTAATGTGTAATTCCCAGCTTTTGTTGTAGAAAACAAATAAGCATCTTTCTTTGTTGCAACTTCTTTTTTTCCTAATTTCCATTTTAAACTGTCAATTGGCAAAGACTCCCCAATAATCTTTATGTTGATTTTTTCATCGTTGTCTTGCGAAGCTAATGTGTAATAATAAGTACTATTTTCAACTTCGCTTTCATTGACAAGAAACTTATAATTATTTTTATTTTCTTCAGTTATTCGCACTTCTTGTACGTCATTTTCATTATCTCCTTCGTTCAGTTTCGTCACCACCAACGGCACTTCTCCATTTTCCGCCGGTTCCGTAGTCTCATCATATTCTATTTGGTACTCATTCCCATCCTTATCCTTCACCGTTATCGGAAAAGTGCTCGACCAAATGTTTTTTGTTTCGCCTTCCGCTGTGGTCGGAACTTGCAATTCCAGCGTGCCAATGGATTGTCCATTGACATTTATGTCTATTTTTCCTGTACTTTTGTCAAACATAAAACTCGCATCGTCCGGTATCGTAAACGCCACTTCTTTAATCGTGATGCCTTGATTGTCGGCAAAAATCGGCTCTTCTTTTTGGGGATTCAAATTCGTTATCTGCGGCCTTTTCCAGTTCTTCACTGCCACAAATTCGCCGTCCATCAGCTGGTAGTCGGTGTTGATGGTTACGTTTTCAAAAGTCATCCGCAGCTTGGCACCGCCCCACATGGGCGACATAATGGTGTAGGCCGTGCCACTGAACACGCCCGGAGTAGTGCTGGTCACCGTCATAATATAAAGCGTGGCACCACCGCCGCCGCTTACCTCGTCGCCAGGCTTA
>JAVBNF010000001.1:0-110980 GCA_031551725.1 Bacteroidales bacterium | reverse complement strand
TTTCTCCTGCACCTACCATTTCGGCGACCCAAGTCATTTTAAACTTCGTCGGCCTTTCCGATGTGGTCAGCGGCAGTGTTTTCACTTTAAAAATTGCAGCTTCCAACCCTAATTATTGCAAATTGGATACACAGGAGTTTAACATCAAATTATTGAAAACTCCCGCTGCCAGTGCTGTAGTATTGTCTACTTTTACCGATTCTCGCGACGGTAAGGTTTACAAGATGGTGCAAATGCCCGACGGTAAATGGTGGATGGCTGAAAATCTTAATTATCATCCAACAGGATTTGGGCATTGTTATAATGGTTCAGCTACCAATTGTAATGTCTATGGAGCGTTGTATACTTATGGAGAAGCACCAACTGCATGTCCTGCCGGTTGGCGTATTCCAACAACAACTGAATGGCAAAATATGGAAAATTTATCCAGTAGTGGTAATTGCAATAAGCTGAGAGCTTGTAGTTACGGTAATGGAACAAATGATTATGGATTTAATGTAATCACTGCACCCGGAAGAGGCTATGGCACTGACTATGCCTTCTTTATTCAAAATAATGGAGGTGCTTATTGTGAACGGGTTTACTATAGTACAGGAAGTATTTTGTCTAACTATGTTTGCAATGTGACCGATCATTCCATTCGCTGTATTCGCAATTAGGTTTTAGGTAAACCGGCTCGCATGCACAGCAATGGGCGCCCGAAAGCAAAACCCCTGCATCCTTTCGTGTCGTGTGGTGCGGGGCGCTTTCGGTTTTGTTTCACATCGTCTACACATGTGAACCGCGAAGCGGTTCACACAGGTAAATATCATGGGGGGGACTCCTAACCCCGGGCGTTGTTCGCTACGCTCACTGCCCGGGGCTGGGATATAATGCTCCTTCGGAGCGAAAACCGTTGCACACGATCCTCAGTAAGGGCTCAAAATGTTGAGCCCCTACAATCCTCAATGGGCAAACACGTGGGTTTGCCCCTACATCCTTCAATCCCAAATTATAAAAATCTGCGGAAATCCGCGTCATCTCCGCAAATCCGCGAAGAACCGTCAGCAAAGCTGACTATACGCGCCAGCGTCACCGCGTAATCAAACAAAACAAGCCCTATTGTTGCAGGAATAATGAACCTTTTGCCTGCCAAATTGTTTCTATACAAATTCAAAAGCGATTATGGAAACTTTGTATATTCCTTCAACAGATAAAAAACGGGTTGTAATTATCGGTGGCGGTTTTGGAGGCTTGGCGCTGGCTCAAAAATTGAAGCGTAATAATTTCCAAATCATATTATTAGATAAGAATAATTATCATCAGTTTCCTCCACTTTTGTATCAAGTGGGAATGTCCGGCTTGGAAGTCAGCGCTATTTTATTTCCGTTTAGAAGGCTGTTTCAGTCGCGCAACGACTTTCATTTCCGCTTGACGGAAGTAACGGCTGTACATCCTGGAAATAACACTGTAGAGACAAAATTAGGCAGTTTTGATTATGATTACTTAGTTATTGCTGCCGGCACAAAGTCTAATTTTTTCAATATTGAAAGCATTCAAAAAAATGCTTTACCGATGAAAACGGCCGAAGATGCGCTTGCCATGCGTAATCATATCCTTTCGAATTTTGAAAAAGCAGCTGCCAGCGGAAGAGAAAAACGTGCCGCACTTCTGCATATTGTGATTGCCGGCGGCGGCCCTACCGGCGTGGAAATTGCCGGGGCACTGGCTGAAATGCGAGAAAATATCCTGCATAAAGATTATTCCGAACTTAGTCCGAAAGACATGCAAATCACTTTGGTTGAAGGTTCCGACCGGCTGTTGATGGCCATGTCGAAAAACGCATCTGAGAAATCGTTGAAGTTTCTCCAAAAAATGGGAGTGGATGTTCGTCTTAACACTTTTGTGAAGGCTTATGAAAACGGGAAAGTTCAGATAAACGATAATGAAGAAATTGAAACGCAAACGCTAATTTGGACCAGCGGCGTAACGGCAAATACATTTGAAGGTCTTGATTCCAAATTGATTGGACGTGCCGGGCGCATCAATGTAGATGCTTACAACCGTGTGCAAGGATCTGAAAATATCTTTGCCATTGGCGATATTGCTTTACAAACTACAGATTCGGAGTTTCCGAACGGACATCCACAATTGGCACAAGTCGCTATTCAACAAGGCCGCCATTTGGCAATGAATATGAATAATTTGCAAAACGGAAATTCATTAGAAACATTCTCTTATTTTGACAAAGGAAGCATGGCAACCATTGGACGGAATAAAGCAGTAGTTGACTTAAAACACTGGAAATTCAGCGGCATGTTTGCATGGTTTATTTGGATGTTTATTCATTTAATTTCCATTTTAGGCGTAAAAAATCGTATATTTGTCTTTTGGAATTGGGTTTGGAGTTATTTAACTTATGATCAACCTTTGCGATTGATTATCCGCCGTATAGGCAAACAGTAGCATTTGAGAAAAATTATACATATCGATATGGATGCATTTTATGCGTCTATTGAGCAGCGCGACAATCCTGTTTATCGTGGGAAACCGCTTGCTGTGGGCTATTCCGAAGCCCGTGGCGTAGTTGCTGCTGCAAGTTACGAAGCTCGTAAATATGGAATTCATTCGGCGATGCCGTCGGTAACGGCAAAACGGAAGTGTGCCGATTTGATTTTTGTATTGCCGCGCTTTCGCGTATATGCTGAGGTTTCTCAACAAATTCGCGATATTTTTTTCGAATATACCGATTTGGTAGAGCCGCTTTCTTTGGATGAGGCTTATTTGGCTGTAACTGAAAATAAAAAAAATATTGCTTCCGCGATGCGCATTGCGAAGGATATACAACAGCGTATTTTCCAGGATACCGGATTGACAGCATCTGCAGGCATTTCTTACAATAAATTCCTTGCAAAAATTGCTTCCGACTATAAAAAACCGAACGGATTTTTTACAATTCTACCGCAAGATGCCGAGAAATTTATTGAAGAATTACAAATTGAAAAATTTCACGGAATTGGTAAGAAAACAGCCGAACGCATGCATTTAATGGGCATTTTTACAGGTGCCGATTTGAAAAAAATTCCGGAAGAAAATATGATTAAGTGGTTTGGAAAAGTCGGCGGTTATTACTACCATATTGTGCGCGGCGTAGACAATCGCGCTGTTGAGCCCAATCGAATTACGAAATCAGTTAGTTCCGAAACTACGTTTTTGGAAGACAAAAGTGATAAAACAGAATTATCGGAAATCCTTGATCATCTCGCAAAAGAAGTATTGAGACGGATGGGGAAAGACGAGTTTTTCGGGCGTACCGTGACGTTGAAAATTAAATTTTCCGATTTTAAAATAATCACCCGAAGCCGTACGCTTCCGGAGCCGGTAAAGGATTTTCAAATTCTTTTTGAAACCGCAAAAGAATTATTATTTCAAACCGATTTAGCAAATCAAAGCGTTCGTTTACTTGGACTTGGAACCAGTAATGCCGAGGATTTGATTCCGCCCAGATACATTCAGATGAAGATCCCTTTTGAAGGGATGAAGTTGCGGACAGATTTTTTATATAGATAGCTTTCTATCTTGATATAATTGATAAATTAAACCGTCAACCAAACCGAATTTTGGGGCAAAAATCTGTTTCGCATTTATGTGTTTCATGATGTGCAGATAAACTTCTGCTGCAGGGACAATTACATCTGCACGATCAGAACTTAAACGATATTTTTGTATGCGTTCTGTTATCGTTAGCGAAAGCAATTCTTTGTGTGCTGCCTGCAATTCTTTGTACGACATTGTTTGGCTGAACGGATCGCCGAAGCGTTTGACAAGTTTACTGATATTTCCACCGGAGCCGATACATTCGAAATTTTCAATACCTTTTAAATGGTCGGACAACCACATATCCAGTTCTTCCCAGGTGTCTTTATGAACGGAATTTTGTAAAAGACGAACAGTGCCAACGGGAAAAGAATGCGAATTCATCACCCTGCCGTTGCAGCTGATAGAAATTTCGGTACTTCCGCCGCCGACATCTATAAACATTTCGTTTTGATTTTTCTCATCTTTTAGCGAAAATACGCCGCCGCGAATAATCGAAGCCTCTTCATCACCGCTGATAACGCGGATTTTCATACCTGTCTCTTTTTCTACACGGCTTACAATTTCTTTCGAATTTTTTGCTTCGCGCATGGCAGAAGTGGCACATATATCGTAAGTGACAACATCTCCAAAATCAATAATAGTGTTGAAAGCCGATAGAACGCGAATGAGGTTTCCAATACGTTCCTCGGAAATAGAGCCTTGCGAAAATACGTCGGTTCCTAAACGGAGCGGAATACGGATAAATGTATTTTTCGTCATTTCTACTTTTCCTTTTTCGTTTTCAAAAACGCTTGCAATAAGGAATTTAACAGCTGTTGAACCGATGTCGATAGAGGCGAAAGTCATGTCGGTAAAATTAATTCATCGCAAAGATACGATTTTATTTATTCTTTCTGTATTTTTTTAGTAAAGTTTTTCTGCATCTTTTTTGTGTTCTCAATTCGTTTGGGAGCAGCATGTTCTCTTGAAAAAGCTCGCGCACCCGAAAAATGCCGTTTCTGTAACGACTGATAATGGTGCTGAGGCTGCAATCAAGGTTTTCGGCCAATTCTTGAAAAGTGGCTCCTTGTATAAGATGCTTCATAACTACTTCCTTTTGCTTATCCGGAAGAGTTTCAATACAAATCATTGCATGATCAATGGATTCACTTAAAACATCAACTTCCCAAAGTTCGACATATTCTTTTTCATAATTTAGAGATTGTGAAAAGAGAGGGTTGTAAAAACGGCTTCTTTTTCGATGAAAAGTCTTAATTTCATTTTGAGCCAGTCTGTAAATCCATTGTTCAAACATGTCTTTTTCTTCATAATTCCGCTCTCGCAAGTGTTCAATGGCCTTCATGAAGGTATTTTGAAAAACATCATTGATGTCTGAATGAGGGATTCTGGATTTCACAATTTGATTAAAAACCTTTTGCTGATAACGTCGGATAAGCACTTCCATTTTCGGAGTATCTCCGTTTTGAAAATCGCGAACTAATTCTTTGTCCGAAGTTTGTTCTAATGTAATTACTTCCGTTTGCATAAATGTTAAGGTTCATTTGACAATCGGATGTAAAATTAGAGAAAAGGGATGTGCTGTAAAAGCCTCTAAAAGAAGATTTAACAAAGTTTAACATTTGAAAGGTGTTAAAAATTTGTAAATCAATACTTGTTAGAAATCGTTAAGTTTTTGTTAGAATTTATTAAGAAATTAATTGGCCTTGCGATAGCTATAGATCGCCCATAAATTAAAGAAAACGGCAAAACCAAAAAGGGTTAACATTGGTTTATATAATTCGATAATCCCGCTTCCTTTAAGGAAAACCAAACGCATAATGCGGATAAAATATGTTAGCGGATTAATGGCGGCAAGCCATTGTCCCCAATTCGGCATACTGCTGATAGGAGTGAAGAGTCCGCTAATTAAGATTAAAATCAAAATAAAGAAAAAGATAACGAACATGGCTTGCTGCATGGTGTCGGAATAGTTTGAAACAACAATGCCGACGCCCGAAAGTACCAAAACAAACAGCATGGCGCCCATGTATAACGTGAGCAAACTTCCTGCGGGGTTCAGCCCGTAAACCAAAGCAGAAATGATAAAAGCAATGCTTAAAGCCATAAATCCGATAATCCAATGCGGAATTAATTTTCCTAAAATAAACATGAGCTTGCTAACCGGCGTCACATTAATTTGTTCAATCGTTCCGTTTTCTTTTTCTTTGACGATGTTCAATGCCGGCAGAAATCCGCAAAGCAGCGTCAACAAAATAACCATCAGCGCCGGAATCATAAAATAACGGTATTCCAAATGCGGATTATAGAAATATTGCGAACGGAGGTCAATTTGCGAAATACTTGCTGTGCCTTGCATGTTTCCTTGTTCCATACGCAAATTGTTCGAAAAATCCAGAATAATGCCCGATAAATACGTTGCACCAAGACCGCCTTTAATGCCGTTTACTGCGTTTGCCGCGATGAAAACATTTGCTGTGCCTTCGCGTATCAAATCGCTTTCAAAACCGGATTTGATTTCGAAAACAACGTCTGCATGATTTTTTTCTATGGAAATAATACCTTCCGCGTACGTATTTGCGGTTTCTTCCAATTGAAAATATTCCGATGCCGTAATTTTCTGAATTAGGCGGCGAGAGTATGAACTGTGATCATTATCAACCACACAAATCTTGATGCGTTTCACATCCATCGTGGCCGCCCACGGTAAAATAAGCATAATCAATACCGGAAAGATGATGATCAGCTTCGGAATAAACGGATCCCGAAGAAGTTGTTTGAATTCTTTTTCTATTAGATATTTTAACATTACAATCTGACTTTAAATTTTTTCAAACTTGCCATTAGCAATACCGCAATCATGCCGAGCATAATCAGCAATTCTTTACTTGCATAAAGGATGGGCACACCTTGAATCATGATTTTCTTCACCGCCGAAATATACCAGCGGGCCGGCACAATGTGCGAAAACCACTGTAAAATCAACGGCATGCTTTCAATCGGAAAAATCATTCCCGATAAAATCATGGTTGGCATCATCAACACCATTCCGGAAAAAAGCATGGCTGTTATTTGGTTTTGGGCGAAATTCGAAATCATCAAACCCAATGCCAGTGCAACTAAAATAAAAATTAGCGACGCAAAAAGCAGTGCAATTAAACTTCCGGCAATGGGGACATCGAGTACAAAAACCGCTAACAATAGGATTGTTGCAACGTTTACGCACGACAAAACGAAATAGGGGACTACTTTTGCCAAAATAATAAAAATGGGCCGCATGGGCGAAACCAAGAGTACTTCCATGGTTCCAATTTCTTTTTCGCGCACAATGGAAATCGATGTCATCATTGCACAAATCAACATTAACACCAAGCCCATCACACCCGGCACAAAATTGTAAGCGCCTTTCAATTGCGGATTGTAAAGCATTTTCACGTCCGGATGAATCACAAACGGAATCTGCATGTTTTCCATTTGCTCTTGTTGATATTGAAGAACAATGTTGTTTGCGTATCCGACCAGTGTTTGTGCGGTATTTGGGTCGGAAGCATCGGCAATTAACTGCAATTGCGCAGTGCCTTCGTGATGCAATTGATTGCCAAAATCCGGACTAAAAGAAACAATCATATCAATATTTCCACCTTGAAACGCTTTGTCGATTTCTGCCGGAGTATTTAAATATTCCGAAATATCGAAATATCCGCTACTCTCTAAACGTTGTAAAATGGCACGTGTTACTTCATCTTTCGATGGATCTAAAACGGCGATTTTACTGTTTTTTACCTCTGTTGTGAGCGCAAAACCGAACAGCAGAATTTGCACAATCGGCATTCCCAGCAAAATCAACATCGTCCGCCGGTCGCGGACAATGTGAAGAAATTCTTTTTTTATGAATGAAATAAATTGTTTCATTTTAGTCGTCGCTTCTTTTTGCTTTGCGTGCCAATTGATGAAAAACGCCTTCCATGGTTTCGGTTTGATAGATTGTTTTTAACATTTTTGGAGTGTCTAATGCTTCAATTTTTCCGTCCACCATGATCGAAACGCGGTTGCAATATTCTGCTTCATCCATGTAATGCGTTGTTACGAAAACCGTAATTCCGTGGCCGGCAGCTTCGTAAATTTGTTCCCAAAACTGCCGGCGTGTTACAGGATCTACGCCGCCTGTGGGTTCGTCCAGAAAAACAATTTTCGGATCATGGAAAATAGCCACCGAAAACGACAATTTCTGTTTCCATCCCAACGGAAGTTCTTTCACCAACGTATTTCTTTCAGCTGTAAAATCAAGGCGAGTCAACAAATCTTCCGTTTTTTCGTTGATTATTTTTTCCGGAAGTCCGTAAATACCGCCGAACAAGCGGATATTTTCCCAAACTTTCAGATCTTCATAAAGCGAAAATTTTTGGCTCATATAGCCGATGTTTTTCTTTACTTTTTCGGCTTGTTTTTCAATATCAAATCCGGCCACAAAACCTTTACCGGACGTGGGTTTGCTCAATCCGCACAGCATCCGCATGGCCGTTGTTTTTCCGGCTCCGTTGGCGCCTAAAAATCCGAAAATTTCACCTTTCGACACCTCAAAAGTGATGTGATCGACGGCCGTGAAACTGCCGAATTTCTTTGTTAAATTTTCAACTTTTATATTTATATCCATCTTTTTTACACTTGTCATGGCCAGCGCCGAAGGCGCGTGGCCACCTCGTCAATAGTTCGTTGTCATCTTAATTCGAAGGCGCGTGGCCACCTCGTTCAATTATCGTATCAACTGTATAAAACAATCTTCAATTCCTGGTTCGATCTCCTGCAAATCGCAAAAATTTATTTTTTTAGTTTCATCTTTTAATGTCACGTGCAAACGGTCGCCGAACGCGAAAACCGAATCCACATTTTCTTCTTTTCTCAATGTCAGCAAGGCATTGTACGAGTCTTGAGGCTCGACGAAAAATAGTTTTTTCGAAAAACTTTTTATTAAACCATCCGGCGTATCAATTTTTAAGATTTCACCTTTATGGATAAAAGCAATGCGGTCGCAAAGTTTGGCTTCATCCATGTAAGGTGTCGACACAATCACCGTTAGTCCTTGGCATTGCAGCTTTTTCAGCATTCCCCAAAACTCTTTTCGCGAAACAGGATCTACGCCTGTTGTCGGTTCATCCAGAAAAAGAATTTCGGGTTTGTGAATAAGTGCACAACACAAAGCCAACTTTTGTTTCATTCCGCCGGAGAGCTTGCCCGCACGGCGTTTTTTAAATGGTTCGATTTGTGTGTAAATATCTTCAATTAAATGATAATTTTCTTGAATGCTTGTGTTGAAAACGCGGGCAAACAAATTCAGATTTTCTTCAACCGAAAGATCCTGATAAAGCGAAAACCGGCCGGGCATATAACCCACATTTTTGCGGATTTCTTTATAATCTTTCACCACATCCAGGCCCATCACACTTGCGGTTCCGGAATCCGGCAAAAGCAAAGTTGTCAAAATACGGAACAATGATGTTTTCCCTGCCCCATCAGGGCCAATCAAACCAAAGATTTCTCCTTTCTGCACCTCAAAACTTACGTCTTTTAATGCTTCAATCGTTTCATATTTTTTGTTTAGCGATTGGCAAATAACAATATTGTCTGAATCCGAAAGCATTCCTAATTCTTAATTTTTAATTCCTAATTGAACTTCGTTTGTCCATACATGCCGATTTTCAAATAGCCGTCGTTTTCCACGGCAATTTTTATTGCATATACCAAATTGGCGCGTTCATCGGGCGTTTGCACGGTTTTCGGTGTGAATTCCGATTTATCGGAAATCCATGTGATTTTTCCTTTGTACGGCTTCAAACCATCTTTTCCGAAATCCGCGTAAACAGTGACTTCTTGACCGATTTTTACATTTGCCAAACGCTCAAAACTTGCATAAGCATGCAGATAAATATGCTGCATATCGGCAATCTTGTACAAAGGCCTTGCAGGAGTGGCCATTTCGAAAACTTCGGCATATTTTTTCAGCACTGTTCCATCAATCGGATTTGTGATTTTACATTTGTTTAATTGATCTTCAATTTGCGCAATCTGTACCTGTGTTGCTGCCGTTTGTTGGTCGAGATTTCCGATATTGGTTTGCAACGAATTTTGCAATGCAGACAAACGCGCTTGCGCAACTTTCAATTGCGTATTCACATCGTCCACCTGCTGCTGCGTGGCTGCGTCGCCCTTGAAAAGATTTTCAACTCGTGTTTTTTCACGTTTTAAACGTACAATTTCTTCTTTGGTCGATTCCAATTGTTTATTCACATCCGGACGGCTCGATTTCAGAGCTTTTTCGCCATACATTAACTGCATTTTTTTCAAATAAAGCTGTGTGCTGTCGATCATTCCCACTACCGTTCCGGCCTTTAATTCCGCACCTTCTTCAACATCAAAAGACAAAATTGTTCCCGAAACTTCCGACGAAATAATGATTTCCGTTGCTTCGAAAGTTCCCGAAGCATCATAGTCGGAATTGCCGTTTTTACAGCCCACAAGGGCTAAAGCTATCAATCCTAAAAAGAGTTTTGTTTTCATATTTTTTGTTTAAACGGTTCAGAAAGTTTAGAAAGGTTTAGATGGTTTGGAAAGTTCGGATGATTTGTTTTCTGAACTTCTTGAACCTTCTGAATTTTAATAACTTCCTATTGTTGTTTTATAATTATACAAATTCATTAAATACTCGATACGATGAATGGCGGCGTCTTGTTTGGCCATATTTTCAGCATTCATGTCGCGCAATAAATCGTTCATGGTGCATGCGCCGTTACCATATTTTGTTACGCTTGCATCCTTGATATTGCTGCGAAGTTGAACAATTTCGGCATCTTGCTCCAGCATTTGTTTCGAACGCAGCAAGTCGTTTTGTTGTTGCTGCATTTGCAAATTCGTGTTGAAACGGAAAATCTCTTCCTGATTTTCGACTTTGGAAATGTTTGTTTTAATTAAATTTTTATCATTTCCATTCGTATACAAACCGCTGATATTCCACGAAACACTAAGTCCGCCCACAAAAATATGATTAAAACTACTCGAAAACATATCAATTCCCGGCGACATTCCGACAGCAAATCCCATCAATCCGATTTTCGGCATCAATTTCACGCGAATTAAATCTTCCTGCGCAGAAAGTAAGGCCTTTTGTTGTTTGAATAGCTCAAGTTCCGGGCGTTTCAAATCGGCGGTTAAAATAT
Source organism: Bacteroidales bacterium (assembly GCA_031551725.1). GTDB lineage: Bacteria > Bacteroidota > Bacteroidia > Bacteroidales > P3 > JAVBNF01. Next base: position 100,193 of record JAVBNF010000001.1, on the reverse strand, counting down.
CAAATTTATCATTTGGGATTTCGAATTTCGAATTTGCATCAATACGTTTTCCGATCATTAGCGCAAGCATATCTGCGTAGGCTTTTCGTTGTGCATTCAATTTGATTTTGCTTTGTTGCGCTTTCAGAATTTCAACACGAATTGCATCAATATCCGATTGAAAAGCGACTCCGTTTTGACGTGCAATTTCGGCCCGTTTGAGTGCTAAATTCAAATTTGTGTCCAACAAATCCGACAAACGGATTTGCTCGTCGATCATCAAAATTCCGAAAAAGAGTTGATTCACGCGCTCTTTCAAATTTTGAAATTGTATTTCGAGATTTTCGCGTTCTACCTCGCTGTTCGCTTTCGCAATTGTTTTTTGTGCGTGCGTGTAGCCGCCGTCCCAAATCGGCTGATTGAGTTGTGCCATTCCGATGAGTTGGGTTTTGCTCGGCTCGAACGACATTTCTTGTCCCATAATCGGAATCGAAATACTCGGTAAGCCATCCACATACCCACCAATACCGGTAATACTTAATTGTGGAAGGTATCCACGTGCGGCATTCGACACATTCATCTCACGCGATTTCTCAATCAAATCAAACTGTTTGATTGCCGGAAATTGCTGCCGCGCCCAAACCTGACAGCTGTCGAGGCTCAATTGGGCGTTCATTTTGACGAAGCAAAATGCGAAGCATATTATTAGAGTTATTCGTTTCATTTCTGATTTCGATTTGTCATGGCCGGCGCAGCGTGGCCATCTCGTCATTTATTGATTTTAATACCATTCATAATCAACGTCACAATTTCTTTTTTCCGTTGATTGAGAAGTTTGTTGTGTGCTCGTTTATTTAATTTTAATTCTTCTGAAAAAACAGGTAATGCAATGTGTGCAAGAACGTTTAAAGATAAAATGTTTAGCAACAAATCGAGCGGAGTAATCGGACGGATTTTTTTTGCCTTAACATCTTTCTCGATTAATTTGCTTAATTTTTTATCCATTTTTTGTAAAACGGGAATAAAAATTTCTGAAAATTCCGACAATTTATGGTTTCCGAAAAATATTTCAGAAAGTACAAATTTTGGCAGGTATGGATGATTTTGCAAAAAATCAAAATGTGCTTCAATCCCTTGCCGGATCACATCTTCTAAGGATGAATTTTGTTCAACAATTTTCAATAAAGAAACAGCAGCATCTTGCATTTTTTGTTTAAAGATATGATTAAACAAGTTTTCTTTCGTTTGAAAATGATAGTGTAGTAAAGCGTTGTTTACACCGGCTTTTTTAGCAATTTCGGCTGTTGTTGCAGCAGCATACCCTTTTATTGCAAAAATCTCTTCAGCGGCTAATAATATAATTGCCCGCGTGTTTAAACTTTCGTATTTCGGATTTTTTTTCATAATTAAATTATTAACTAATCAGTTAAATTTTTTACAAAGTTATTAAACTTTTTTTGTATAACAAATTTTTTGATTAAAAAATTAACTATTTAGTTAAAAAAAATAGTTTCCGAAATAAGAAAAAGTACTAAAAAAAATGAAAAAATGGTAAAAAATAAACAGCAAAACAGTTGCTCTTGCCAATTTTTTTATGTAACTTTGTATCCTATGTATATAAATCTATAAACAACTGGATTCTAACGAATAAGCGCTACACAACAAATTATGCAAGGATTGGTAGAGGAGCAAGCAGTTTGGCGGGTATTATACACGCGGCCGCGGGCAGAAAAAAAAGCGTTCGAAACGTTGGAAAAACAAGGTTTTACGGTTTATCTTCCGTGTGTGACGGTGTTAAAGCAATGGTCGGACAGGAAGAAAAAAGTACTGGAACCGCTTTTTCGATCATATCTGTTTGCAAAAATAACAGCTTGTGAATCAGGTGAGATTGTGAGAGATGCAAACATTGTCGGTTTTGTTCGGTTTGGGACGGAGTTGGCAAGGGTCCGTGAGGATGAGATGCAAATGATCCGGCGGATTGTGGAAGGGTATACAGAGGTTGTGGTGATAGACCATAAGCTTGAACCCGGACAAAAGATAAAAATTACCAAAGGCCCGCTGAAAGGGCATTTCGGGACTCTGATGGAGATCCGTGGTGCGCAAAAGCTGGTGATGGAAATAGAAAGCCTGGCAACGAACATCATGTTCACGGTTCCGGGCGGGAATGTGGAAATTTTCGAATAAAAACATTCCGAAATAAAAAAGTTACGGTGTTACACGCTTTGAAGGTGGGAGTGACGAGGCGGAGCTTTATAAAATTAAGAATTAAAAATTAGGAATTAAGCATTTTTGGAGTTGATAAGTTTGTTGTAATTAATGGAAAATCAACAAGATCATATAAAAGCGCAGTTTTCTAAAAATCTATTTTGGGATATCAATCTCAAAGATTTGGATTTGGAAGCACATAAAGCATACGTGGTGGGACGGGTTTTGGATCGCGGACAAATGAGCGACTGGAAACTTCTTAAACGAATTTATGGTTTGGAAGAGATTAAAAATATAGCAATGCGATTGCGCATTATGATGCCTGAGTCTCTGGCATTTATCTCTGTCATTACGCATACACCTGAGGTCGAATTTAGATGTTACGAACAGCTACAGTCGAAAAGTCCACATTGGATCTATTAAAATCTTTGCAGCAATTGTCGCTGTTTAAAGATTTACGTTTAGTTGGAGGCACTGCCCTTGCGCTTCAAATAGGTCATAGGCATTCTATTGACTTGGATTTCTTTGGGCATATAGAAGCTTCGGGTTTGGAAATTGTTTCTACGCTTGAAGAACAAGGTTATAATGTGAGCCTTGAGCATGACACCAAACCGATAAAGATGATGTTCGTTAATGGTATTAAAATAGATGTCGTAAATTATAAATTTCCTTGGATTGATGTTATTGTAGAAGATGAAAATGTGCGCATGGCTGGGCGGAAAGATATTGCGGCAATGAAATTATCTGCACTTACAGGACGAGGAACGCGTAAAGATTTTGTGGATATTTACTTTCTGTTAAAAGAATTTTCTTTAAAACAGATGTTTGAATTGTATGAACAAAAATATAGAGATGCCCCTTTGTATACTGTTTTCCGTAGTTTAGCTTATTTTGTTGATGCTGAAGAACAACCAATGCCGGAAATGTTGATTCCTGTGAATTGGGAAGAAATAAAATCTACGATACAAAAAGAAATTGAACGTTTTGATAAGGAAACGGACTAATTCAAATGTCAGTTGAAATGTCACATAGTCAAAAGGAAATAGCAGTAATTGGGCTGGGTTATGTCGGACTGCCGTTGGCGTTGGCTTTTGCTAAAAAGTTTCCGGTGATTGGTTTTGATATTAACGAAACAAGAATTGGCAGTTTGCAAATGAAAGCAGATCCGAATCAGGAAATTGCGATTGAAGATTTTGCAAATGCAAATATTGTTTTTACTTCAAATGCAGAAGAAATAAAACGAGCGAATGTTTTTATTATCACGGTTCCAACGCCGATTGATGAAAATAAAAAACCGGATTTGAAATTTTTGTTAGATGCAAGTTCAACGGTTGGAAGTTGTTTGAAAACAGGCGATGTCGTTATTTACGAATCGACTGTTTTTCCGGGATGTACGGAAGAAAATTGCGTTCCTGTTTTGGAACAATTATCCGGTTTGAAAGGCGGTATTGATTTTAAGATTGCTTACTCTCCCGAGCGAATTAACCCCGGCGACAGAGTGCATAAGCTTGCAAACACAGTGAAAATTGTATCCGCTTCCGACGATGCAACACTTGATTTGATTGCAAATTTATATGAGGAAATCGTTACAGCCGGTGTATATCGTGCGCCAAATATCCGCACGGCGGAGGCTGCAAAGATTTTGGAAAATACGCAGCGCGATTTGAATATTGCGTTGATGAATGAAATGTCGCGTGTATTTGATGCAATGAATGTGAACACATTTGAAGCCATTGATGCCGCTGCGACGAAGTGGAATTTTCAGAAGTTCTATCCCGGATTAGTTGGTGGACATTGCATAGGCGTTGATCCTTACTATCTTATTCATCAAGCCAGGCAAAAAAATGTTGAACCGAAATTGGTAGAGGCCGGACGTTTTGTAAATGACGGAATGGGTTTGTATGTAGCAGAAAAAACAATTGCAAAAATTCGCGAAAGCGGCAAGAATATAAAGGAATCAAAGGTTTTGATTTTGGGTTTTACCATCAAAGAAAATGTAACGGATATTCGTAATACGAAAATTGCCGATATTGTGACTTCGTTAGAGGATCAAGGACTTTGTGTTGATTTGATGGATCCGTTTGCGGATGCCGGAGAGGTGGAAAAAGAGTATCATTTTCAACTGAAAAAAGAAATTGGAAGTGCGTATGATGCCGTTATTGTTGCAGTTGCGCATGATGTGTACAAGTCTTTTACAGAAAAAGATTTTTTGGAAATTTCTTCAGTAAATCCGGTATTGATGGATGTGAAAGGTGTTTTTAGAGGAAAGATTAAGGAAATGAGCTACTGGAGCCTTTGATGAAGACCGTAAGACCGTAAGATTGTAAGACCGTGAGATTGTAAGATGGAAAGATTTTTTAAGCACGAAACAGCGGTTGTAGATGATGGATGCTTGATTGGAGCAGGTTCCAAGATTTGGCATTTTTCTCATTTGATGAGCGGCTGTATTATCGGAGAAAATTGCAATATTGGTCAAAATGTTGTAATCTCGCCGGAAGTTGTGCTTGGAAACAATGTGAAAGTTCAAAACAATGTTTCTGTTTATACCGGTGTGATTTGTGAAGACGATGTGTTTCTCGGTCCTTCGTGCGTTTTTACGAATGTAATTAATCCGCGCGGTGCGATTGTTCGTAAAAACGAATATCAAAAGACGTTGGTCAAAAAAGGCGCAACAATTGGAGCGAATGCAACTATTATTTGCGGACATACGATTGGTGAATTTGCCTTTATCGGCGCAGGTTCCGTGATTACAAAAGATGTTCCGGATTATGCATTGATGATTGGAAATCCGGCAAGGCAAACAGGCTGGATGAGCGAATACGGACATAAATTAAGTTTTGACAAGAACGGAAATGCTGTTTGTCCGGAAAGCAATCAAGTTTACAAATTTGAAAACAATATAGTTACAAGAGTTAAGTGAGTAAAATCAAATTTGCAGTTGTAGGCTGCGGACATATCGGGAAACGGCATGCGGAGATGATTTCGCGTGAAGTGGGAGCACAACTTGTTGCGCTTTGCGATGTTCGGGGCAAATCAGAGCTGGGAATTGATGCATATAAAATTCCGTTTTTTACTTCGATTGAAGATTTGCTTGCGGCGGATTTGGATATGGATGTGGTGAATATTTGCACGCCGAACGGTTGGCATGCGCAACAAGCGGTGAAGGTGTTGCAAAGTGGGCGGCATGTTGTGGTTGAAAAGCCGATGGCGTTGACCACGAAAGGAGCGAATATCCTTATTGAGGCTTCGAAAAAAGCAAAGAAGAAGGTTTTTTGCGTAATGCAAAATCGCTATTCGCCGCCTTCGGTTTGGATCAAGGAGCTTGTAAAATCGGGTAAACTCGGAAAGATTTTCATGGTACAGTTGAATTGTTATTGGAATCGTGACGAACGTTATTATACGGCTGAAAACTGGCATGGGTCAAAAAAGTTGGATGGCGGAACTTTGTACACGCAATTTTCACATTTTATTGATATGATGGTGTGGCTGTTTGGAGATATAAGCAATGTTCAAGCGCATTTTAGCAATTTTAACCATCGAAAATTAACAGAATTTGAAGATTCCGGGATTGTTGGTTTTGAATTTGTGAACGGCGGCATGGGATGTTTGAATTTTTCTACAGCTGTGTGGGACAAGAATTTTGAGAGCAGCATGACGATTATTGCTGAAAAAGGCAGTGTTAAAATAGGTGGACAGTACATGGATAAAGTTGAATATTGCCATGTGAAAAATTATGTGATGCCCGAGCTTGCTCCTACAAATGGGGGTAATGATTATGGAGCATATAAAGGGAGTGCGCAGAATCATCATTTTGTTATTCGCAATGTGATTGATGTTTTACAAAAAAAAGCGAAAATCACTGCTACGGCAGAAGAAGGGGCTATGGTGGTTGGGGTGATTGAAAAGATATATAATGTTAACGAAAAGTTAACAGTCACTCAAAAGGTCATTAAAAATGGCGACAAAAAAGACATTCAAAAAGTCATTGAAAAAGTCCGTCTAAAGGTCACCGATAACCAAAAATTTATTTTGCACGAAATGTCTGAGAATCCTTATATTGACGGAGAATTGCTATCCGAACTTTTGGGAATTTCCTTACGCAAAACGCGAGAGAATATTGCCAAGCTGAAAGACAAGGGACTGCTCCGAAGAATTGGGCCGGATAAAGGAGGGTATTGGGAAGTGGTAAAAAATAAAAGTTAAGAAATATAAGGAAAGTTAAATATATGAAAAGCCAGAAACCTATATTTGTAACGCAGCCGGCATTGCCGCCTTTAGATGAATTTATTCCTTATCTGCAAGATATTTGGAAAAGGAAGTGGATTACCAACAATGGTCACTATCATCAGGAATTGGAAAAAGCCTTGTGCGAATATTTAGGGGTAAAATATATCAGTCTTTTTACTAACGGAACTTTGCCGCTTATTACAGCCTTGCAGGCATTGCGCATTACCGGTGAAGTTATTACCACTCCTTATAGCTTCGTAGCAACAACACATTCATTATGGTGGAACGGCATTAAACCGGTGTTTGTAGATATTGACCCGAAGACGGGAAATATGGATCCGAATAAAATCGAAGCGGCAATTACACCTCAAACCACTGCCATTATGCCTGTGCATGTTTACGGTACTCCTTGTGATACTGAACGTATCCAGCAAATCGCAAACAAATATGGGTTAAAAATAATTTATGATGCTGCACATGCTTTTGGTGTAAAAGTTAATGGACAATCAATATTGAATGCCGGAGATATGAGCACATTGAGTTTTCATGCAACAAAAGTGTACAACACCATTGAAGGCGGAGCATTGATTTGCCACGATGCAGAAACAAAAAAACGCATTGATTATTTAAAAAACTTTGGGTTTGAAGATGAAATAACCGTTGTAGCGCCAGGCATCAATGCAAAAATGGATGAAATCCGTTCTGCTTACGGCTTGCTGGAATTAAAGCATGTGAACGAGTTCATTGCAAAACGCAAAGCAGCGGAAGCACTCTACAGACAAGCATTAGTAGGTGTAAAAGGGCTTTCATTTATGGAAGTGATACCGGGTGTGGAACATACTCATTCTTACTTTCCCATGTTAATTAATGAAGCGGAATATGGTATGAGCCGTGATGCTTTGTATGAAAAACTGAAAGAACATAATGTTTTTGCACGCCGATACTTTTATCCGTTAATTAGTGATTTTCCCACATATAGTGGACTTCTGTCGGCACACAAGGATAATCTTCCGAATGCAACGAAACTGGCGAATGGGGTAATTTGTTTGCCGATGCATCATGAATTGACGGAAGAAGAGATTGAGAGAGTTGTTAATGTAATTAAATACAAAGAGTGATCATGAAAGTTGGAATAATGCAACCTTATTTTTTCCCATATATAGGGTATATAAGTTTAATAAAACATACTGATAAGTTTATACTTTTCGATCCGGTACAATTTATTCGTCATGGATGGATTGAAAGAAATAGAATATTGAAACAAAATGAAGGATGGTTATATATCCAAGTACCATTGATATTAAAAGATGGACGAGACACAATCATCAAAGATGTAGCAATTGACAATGCACAACAATGGAAATCAAAAATACTTGCTCAAGTACAACCATACAAGAAAAATGCCCCGTATTACTTCAAAGTACTGAATTTACTGAATACTTTGTTTGCTGAAGAATATAATGATATCGTTTCTTTGAATAAAAAAGCATTAGAATTAATTTGTAATTATCTTGGAATAGAAAAAAAGATTGATATATTTAGTGACATGCACTTAGATATTGAAGAAGTCCACGCTCCTGATGAGTGGGCTCTTAACATCTGTAAGACTATTGGAAACGTAAAGGAATATTGGAATCCACCGGGCGGTCAAAGTTTTTTTGATAAAGTAAAATATAATGAAGTCGGAATTGATTTAAAATTCCAATCTGTTAAAATAATGCCATATGATCAAAAAAATAATATGTTTGAACCTGGGCTTTCTATTTTGGATGTAATGATGTTCAATTCACCGGAAGAAATTAATGTAATGTTGGATAATTACGAGTTGATTTAGTGGAAACAGCGATCGGCGGATATTTCGGATTGGAACTGAATAATAGCAAAAAGCATTTTCATGAAAATGCATTAAGGCTAAATACTGCCCGTTGTTGTTTGGAATATATTTTGCGTGTTAGAAAATACCGGAAAATTTATATTCCTTTTTACACTTGTGAAGTGATTATTGAACCCATAAAACGATTAGGTCTCGAATATGAGTTTTATGCTATAGATGAACAGTTAGAGCCATTATTCAATAAAATTATAGGACCCAACGAATGTTTTTTATATACCAATTATTTTGGCATAAAGCAAAGTACAGTGGAGAATGTTTCCAATAATTATAAAAATATTATTATTGATAACAGTCAAGCATTTTATGCGCCAGCAACACTTAATGTAGATACATTTTACTCTGCACGCAAGTTTTTTGGAGTTGCAGATGGTGCATATCTATATACCGATAAACTATTGGATATGGAGTTTCCAAAAGATATTTCATTCGAAAGAATGTCACATTTGTTGAAACGACTTGATATTGGTGCTGAAGCAGGATATGCCGATTTCTCTGCAAATGATCATGTATTGACAGGCGAACCAATAAAAGAAATGTCTAATCTAACTTCGGCCATTTTGAAGAGTATTGATTATGAGACAGCAAAGGAACAACGAATAAAAAACTTTAATTACTTGCATGGTATATTAGGTAAAGATAATTTATTAACCATTGATATTGCTGATGATATAGTTCCCATGGTTTATCCTTTCAGAATTAAAGACCTGCAGCTCAGGGAACGGTTGATTAGCCATAAAGTTTTTGTAGCTAAATACTGGCCCAATGTTTTGGAATGGTGTAATGCTGATCAATTAGAGTACAGCTTAGCACAAGAAATTATCCCGTTGCCGGTTGATCAAAGATATAGCAAAAAAGAGATGATGAAAATTATAGAAATCATAACACGATGAATGTCATTATTAGAGAGCTAAAAATAGCGGATGCAGAGATTTCATGGCAATGGAGAAATGACCCTGATGTTTGGAAATTAACGGGTCGAAAGTGGAGTAATCATGTTACCAAAGAAATTGAAAAGGCTTGGATTGCACAAGTCATCTCTAATGTTGATGAAAAACGGTTTGCTATTTGTGTTGATGATGAGCAGAAATATGTTGGCAATATTCAGTTGACAGATATAAAAAATAACGCGGCCGAATATCATATTTTTATAGGCGACAAAACTTATTGGGGGAAAGGTGTTGCTTCACAAGCAACTACACTATTGCTGGATTATGCACGCGAACAGTTAAATTTGAAAAAAATTTATTTGTCGGTTAACAAGCAAAATAAGGCTGCACGGCAGTTATACAAAAAGTTTGGTTTTGAAGAAAAAGAAAATGTTGACGATTATATATATATGGAACGTATTTTATAATGTCCTCTCTCAAACATAAAACCATAAGTGGAGTTGCCTGGAGCAGCATTGAGCGGTTCTCTGTTCAGGGTATCCAGTTCGTAATCCAGGTCATCATGGCGCGTATTTTGATGCCTGAAGACTATGGGGTTATAGCCATGCTTGCTATTTTTCTGGCCGTTTTCCAAACATTTATTGACAGTGGCTTTTCATCGGCATTGGTTCAGAAAAACGACCGTTCGGAAGTGGATTATGCAACGGTATTTTATTTTAATATTGTTATCAGCGTTGTTTTATTTTTTGCGCTGTTCTTTTCTGCCCCATGGATAGCCGGATTTTACAACACTCCCATTCTGGTTCCGGTTACCAAAGTTGTTGCGCTCAATTTGTTGATTAATGCTTTTGGGGTTGTACCACGGGCAAAACTCACCGTTCTTATTGATTTCAGAACACAAGCCAAAGCATCTTTCACTGCAGTAATCATTAGTGGGGCTATTGGCGTTTGGATGGCGTATAGTGGTTATGGTGTTTGGGCATTGGTGTTTCAAAGTTTGCTATATAATGGAATTGGAACATTGTTGTTATGGATATTATCGAAATGGTGGCCATTATGGACATTTTCGGTAAATTCTTTTAAACGATTATTTTCATTTGGATCTAAATTATTGTTATCTGGTTTGCTAGAGACCATTTTTAGAAATTTATATACATTGGTTATTGGGAAAAAATTTACAGTACAAGAGTTGGGATATTATTCCAGAGCAGATCAGTTTGCACAGTTTCCTTCGTCGAATCTATCTATGATTATAGGGCGGGTTGCTTATCCTGTAATGTGTGACGTGCAACACGATGATGAGCAATTGAAAAATGTGTTTTATAAATTTTTACGTATATCAGTTTTCATAATTTTTCCGTTAATGATAGGTCTCGCTGCTCTTTCCGAGCCTTTTATTCATTTATTCTTAACAGAAAAATGGATGGGAGTCGTAATGTTACTGCAGATATTATGCATTTCTTACTTGTGGTATCCTGTTCACGGGCTTAATTTAACCATATTACAAGCAAAAGGGAGATCTGATTTATTTTTGAGGTTGGAAATTATAAAGAAAGTAATAGGTGTTATCACGCTTGTTGTAACAGTTCCTTTTGGTGTAATAAGCATGTGTGTGGGATTAGTGGTTAGTTCAATATTGTGTTTATATGTGAATGTTTATTATACAAAGAAAATCCTTAAAATTAATTTAATTACACAGCTCAAAATTGTATTGCCTTCGCTTTTGTTGTCCATTTGCATGGGGGGTATTGTATATTTCTTAACAAAAATAGGATTATCGGATGTTTTAACATTGCTTGTAGGACTTAGTGTTGGTGTCTTGTGTTATATTGGAATTGCATCTCTGATTAGAATGCAAGAGTGGTTAGATATATACGCGATAATATCCCGTTACACAGGCGAGCTATTAAAGATAAATAAAAAATAGATTTATGAATTGTGCTCCTATTTTAATTCAGGTATACACTCGAAAAACACACTTTGTTAATTGTGTGGAATCGTTGGCAAAATGTCGGATGGCTGATAAAAGCCCATTGTTTATTGCTTCTGACGCTCCTAAAACGGAAAAAGACAGGCAGGCTGTTGAAGATATCCGCAATTATTGTCAAACAATTAAAGGTTTTTCAAAAGTCGAAGTGTTGGCTTATGAAAAAAACTTAGGAGCACTTGGAGCTTTTGAACAAGCCATACAAAGAATTTTTTCGGAGTATGATACAATGATTTATACAGAAGATGACAATGTTTTCTCTGTTAATTTTCTTGAATTCATAAACGGAGGTCTCAATTACTATCAAAACAATCCACGTGTATTTGCTGTCTGTGGATATAAACATCCTTTTAAAATGCCGAAAAGGTATAAAGCAGACGTGTTTGCGAGTACGCAAATATCAGCATGGGGATTTGGGGTTTGGAAGGATAAATATCTAAAAGTGGATTGGTATCCCAAAGATTTTGAGTTGTATAAAAAAAAGGCAATCGGACGCATGTCGGTTTGTTGGCTCAATCTTATGGAGGATAATCGTCTTAACGGGAATGTGTACGGTGATGCGCTTATGGAGTTTCATTGTTTGAAAAATAACATGGTTAATGTATTTCCGAAAGAATCTTTGGTGCAGAACCATGGGAATGATGGTTCTGGAATGCATTGTGGAATATTATCGGAGTACAGCATTCAACCAATGTATTCGGGGGAACAATTAATATTTAATGACAATACTGAGATATCGCTGGATATAGAGAAAAAATTAGTAGATGCCGCAGATTTCCCTTTTCGAGGGACTATTAGGCGTAGGTATTTAAAAATTAAAAGAAATATAAGAAAACGCATTGCTTTAATACCAGGGTTGAGACGGTTGTATAACGTGATTAGGGGGAAGTAGCGAATGATGGTATTATATGATAATCAAATTTTCACATGGCAAAAATTTGGAGGGATATCACGTTATTTTTCGGAGTTGATACAAAATCTAGATCAAGACTTTACCCACAAATTGCCTCTTAATTTGTCAAATAATCAATATATTCCCTACGAAGACTCGTTGAGATATTGCACCTTTTTTCCGCAAACAGATTTTCGAGGTAAAATAAGGATTATGAAGATGATGAATAATATTGCTTTTTTCAATGCCGCGAAGAAAAAAGAATACAATGTTGTACATCCGACATATTACGATACATCATTTTTGAAACATATTGGAAATACTCCTTTTGTTTTGACTGTACATGATATGATTCATGAGAAATATGCTCACACAGATCTTTTTAAGAATGATTCTACAACTTCAAAGAATAAACGATTTTTGTGTGAAAAGGCGAGCAAGATAATCGCAGTCAGCCAAAATACGAAAAAAGATTTGATTGATATTTTTCAAGTTGACCCATGTAAGATTGAGGTTACCCATTTGGGGCAAAGTTTTGAGAATAGGAATAATAAAATAATGCACGAACTACATCTACCTGATAGATATATATTGTTTACAGGGCAGCGGGATGGATACAAGAACTTTAGTCGATTTGCCGAAGCATTCGCCGTATTGCATGCTAGGGATAAAGATTTGCATTTGATTTGTACCGGTCCTTTGCTGTCTGAAACAGAAACCGTATTATTAAGAAAATTACATGTGTTAGATTCTGTCCAACATCTTTTTGTAAATGACCAGCAAATGAAAGAACTTTATAGCAAAGCAGCTTTATTTGTTTTCCCTTCAGAATACGAGGGTTTTGGAATTCCTGTTTTAGAATCATTTGCTTGCGGATGCCCGATTGCATTAAGTGATGCAAGTTCATTCCCTGAAGTTGCAGGAAGTGCAGGAGTGTTTTTTGACCCTAAAAATGTCGATTCAATGGTGGATGCTGTGTCTCGAATACTAAATTCTGAGAAATATAGAACAGAAAAAATAGAAGAAGGTTATTTACAAATGCAAAAGTTCTCTTGGAAGAAGATGGCTGAAGAAACATGTGCTATATATAGAGGATTATGTTATAAATCGCTATATGAATAAGACACCTAAAATAAGCATTATCACAGTTGTTTACAATGGAGTTTGTGCATTGGAAGCAACAATGCTTAGCATCTTTCATCAGTCTTGTGATAATATTGAATATCTTGTTATTGACGGAGCAAGCATTGATGGAACGGTTGATTTGATCAAACAATATGATGCGCGTTGCAACGCGGGAGAATTTCCGAATATTTCTTTTCGTTGGATAAGTGAAACAGATGAAGGAATTTACAATGCAATGAACAAGGGAATAAAAATGGCTGCTGGAGATTGGCTTTTATTTATTAATGAAGGCGATTTCTTGCGAGATATTAAACCATTTTTCGATATTATTAAAAAAAATGGAGATGCTGATTTGATCGCTTTTCCTGTGGAGCTATCAAGCGGAACGATTTTTCACCCTCAATTTAATTGGCAAATTAAGACTCACAACACTCTTCCTCATCAAGGCTTATTTTACAGGCGGGAGCTTGATGTTTTCTATAATGAAAAATTTAAAGTGTTTGCTGATTTTGATTTAAATTTAAAGCTATTTAAACAAAAAGCAGATGTTATTTTTGGAAAAGAAATCATCGCTTTACATTCGTTAGATGGGGTTTCTAATGATAAAAGAGTAGCAGAAGAAGTATTTTCTGTAATTCAAGATAATTATGGAATATTTTATCGTGTATTGTCCATTCTATATTTCAAATATAAAGGTTTTGTATGCCGAATCAAAAGATTGTTTTCTTAGTCGTATTGTATAAAAAGAAATGTTCGGAAAGCGATACGCTTCGAACACTTTTACCCCAGATAGCAGAACAGCATCTTGTTGTCTGGGATAATTCTCCTGTTTTTCAGGCAGAAAATAAACCCTTTTTATCTCAATACACCTCTTCTTTTTCTTATATCTCTTGCCCTGAAAATCTTCCTTTGTCTGAAGTATATGAGCAAAATATTTTGCAGGCCGGACAAGAAGAGAGAAATTACCTCACACTTTTGGATCACGATTCGTGTTTGGCGGATGATTTTGTGACCCAATTACAAATAACAATACAAGAACACCCGGATGCTGTTATTGTTCCGCGGATTTTTTTCAATAACAAACGAATTAGCCCGGCGTATCAGTGGAAATGGTTTGGATGGGAAACAGACAAAATACCCCCTTTGCGACTTTTAACAGCAGTAAATAGCGGTGTTACAATTCCCGTAAAGAGAATGATCAAAAATGCTTTTTTATTCCCCAAAGGACTTAAAAGTTATGGAACAGACACTTTTTTGTTCTTGTTTTGTAGGAAACATGCATTTGATATTGTTGTGTCAAATAGTAGAATAGATCATGATTTAACATTTTATAAAACCAACACAAATCATGAGCAGTATTTGAAAGTTTATAAAGAACACATGAAAGCCATGTATATTATATTCTCCCCCAATTTTGTAGATAGGGTGTTCTTTTTATTTTATGCGTTTCTTCACGGAATAAAAACAGCACTTGTTCGCAAAAAGGTTGAATACGCGTATTGGTGGATTAAAAGGGAGATATAGAGATGAAATTTGATGATTTCTTTCAGCTTTTATATGACAATTGGGGCATGTATGTACTTTCCATGCTGATTGTATTACCTTTTTTTATTTATATTTTCAGGAAACTATTTGTTAGCTTAATAGACCCCTTAACAATGGTGTTGGTAATGTCTTTTTTTGCAAATGTGATACCTGTATTCTTATTTTTGATGCAGAAAATACCAACGTTTCATTTTGTTTATTTTTGTATTGCAGAAACCATTTTTTGGATAGGTTTTTTATTGGCCAAGCGGTTTAAGCTAAGCGTTTCGAATCGTAAGTTGACTAATGAAAAAGAGCTTGGATTTATTATATATTTGCTGAGCTTTTTTTTGCTGACTTCTTTTACATTGATAACATACTCCAAACTGGGCATTCCTGCATTTATGAAAAGCCGATTAGAAGTCTATTATGATAGTGGAGGATTGGGGGCGCTGGGTCGCTTGAACCCTTTTTTTGCAACATATTGCATATTGTATAGTTTTTATCTTCTTTTTAATAAATCGGCTAATAAAAAAATACTAAAAACCCTTGCTGTTTTTGTTTTTTTTGTGATTATTGTTTTTTCCATTTTATCGGGAAGTCGATCAAGTGTGCTTTCTTTGGCTTTTGGTTATTTTGGGTATCTATATTTTTGTGAAAAAGAGATGCCGAATAAAAAAATAATGAAAAGACTTATAGTTCTTGGGATGGCTGGAGCACTTGTTATATTTTCCTTTTCCTCTAAAAATGGGTTGATAGGGTCATTTAATTCGTTGGTTACAAGGATAGTCGCTTGTGGAGATGGTTATTGGATGGCATATCCTAAAGATAAGATTGGCGAGGTAGATGTATCGCCATGGGGGGACTATTTTTTTAGTGGCATATTAGGGCCATTGAGGATGGTGGATTATTCAGAAGTGAAACCCGCCATAGGAGCACAACTTTCATGGGCACTGACTCCATCTAAACAAGGCATTATGCTGGGGCCTAATGCGAGACCGCCTATATTGGGTTATGTAATGTTCGGCAAATGGGGACTTCTTTTTTCTTTTTTGGTTGGTTTTTTTTGTTCATTTATGGCATTTAAGCTGACAAAAGTATTGCCTCAAGGGATTGTTACATCTATTTTCTGTTATTATGCTTATTTTAATATGCTTACTTTTGTTGGAGACCCCTCTGTGGGGGTGAATAGTCTTTTTGATACTATGTTGAATGCGATAGTATTGTTATGTTTGCTTACATTTATCGTTGGGATTGTAAAAATAGTAGGATTTAGTTCAACCAGCAACTGAAATGAGGGATTCTTTCAGCTGCTATTTAAAATATTGATAATTAATTTAAAAGGAGAGTCTATTTCTTGGGACTAGTTGTTCAATATTTTGTTAAAAAAGAACAGAGGAAAATTTTAATATAAGTCAATTAGGGAAGAAGATTTAGAAAAAACTATATTGTAATATTGTAAAATAGGAAATAAAAAGTAAAAGAATGAAAGTACTAATAGATTTTTCTCAAATTCCATTAAAAAAAGTGGGAGTAGGTGTATACGGTCGACATTTACTTGGATATATAGCCCAACATACAGGGGAAAATGAATATATAGCTATAATACAAGATGATGATAACGAATTAATAGAACTCTGTGGCTCATCGGTTAAGACTTGTAAAATAAAATCTAAATTTTTCCGTCGATTTTTTTTTCGTTTTTTGTTGGAACAAATTTATATTCCGTTTCTCATTGCCAAATACCACGTTGATGTTATTCACTCATTACATTATTCATTTCCACTCATTAAATTGGGGGCAAAACGTGTTATAACTATACACGATCTCACATTTTTTATATATCCGGAATTACATACAACTACAAAAAGGTATTACTTTCGTTGGTTTATAGGGCTGGCTACTAAAACGAAAAATTATTTAGTTTGTGTTTCACAATCAACAGCAAATGATTTAATACGATTTTTTCCAAAAGCAAAATCCGAGATATCTGTCATCCCTTTGGCTGTGGATCATCATCCTGCATTTGCGAAAATTAAAGATATAAAAACAAAATTTGAGCTCTCTAAACCATATGTGCTCTTTATTGGCACACTTGAGCCCAGAAAAAATATAGAACGGTTGATAGATGCTTATGCAAAAATAGAACAACGTATTGATTGCGATTTAGTTATTGTTGGGAAAAAGGGGTGGTACTATGAATCAATCTTTGAAAAAGTTAATGAATTAACGCTCAAAAATCGAGTTATTTTTACAGGTTTTGTAATCGAAGAAGAAAAGATCGCATTATTAAAAGAATGTTTTATTTTTGCATACATTTCTCTATATGAAGGATTTGGTCTTCCAGTATTAGAGGCATTGAATGAAAGTAAAGCCGTAATCACAAGTAATGTTTCGTCGATGCCTGAAGTGGCGGGTAATGCAGCACTGCTGGTAGATCCAATGAACACAGACCAAATTGCAGACAATATACTAAAGTTAGCAAAAGATACAGAATTTAGAAATGCTCTTTCGAATCTAGCATGTAAACAAGCAGCTAAATATACCTGGGCAAATACATCACAAGAAACGATAATATTATATAAAAATTGTTCAACAAAATGATATCCGCATCTATTGTAATATTCAATAGCACCAAAGAAGAAATAGAAACTATTACAAAAGCTGTTGATAATAGCATTGTAAGCAAATTATACATTGTTGATAATAGTTCCAGTGATGCCATGCGTAATTTTATAGCTGAATTATCATCCAAAACAATATACATCCATGGACAAGGAAATGTTGGTTTTGGTGCGGCACATAATATTGCAATCAAAAGAGCAATTGAATCTGGATCCAACTATCATCTGATTTTGAATCCGGATATCTGCTTCGAAGAAGGAACAATTGAAAAATTAAAATCATTTATGGATGTCCATCAGGAAATAGGGTTGGTTATGCCGAAAATTATTTATCCTGATGGGGAAACACAGTATTTGTGTAAAATGCTGCCAACGCCGGTGGACTTGATTTTTCGACGTTTCTTCTCTTTTTTGCCGAAAGCTAAGCAAAGGAAAGAGCGATATGAATTAAGGGGGTTAGATTATTTGCAAACATATTTTGGAGTACCTTCTTTGTCCGGCTGTTTCATGTTTTTTCGTACGGATGTTCTAATACAGCTTGGAGGTTTTGACGAACGTTTCTTCATGTATATGGAAGATCTTGATTTGTGTAGACGAACGCATCAATTTGCAAAAACAGCATTTTTCCCCGAGGCGATTGTAACACATTGTTATGAGAAAGGATCGTATAAAAGCCTGAAATTATTGAAATATCACATTGTTTCAGCAGTAAAATATTTCAATAAATGGGGGTGGTTTTTTGATCGGAGACGTATAGAAATAAATAAAACGTTTAAATCGTGAATTTTGGAAGGCACACAAAAATTAGGTATTATAAAACTAAATAAAATATGAATATAAAAAAAATGCTCATATTCTTTTTTATTCTTTTTAACGTTGCTTTTCTGCAAGGGAATACGGTTGATTCTTTAATAGAAAAATCTAGAGTTCTTGTTGAAAAAGAAAACTTCACAATATGTGTAGTTGGAAATAGCATTGTCTATATCCAAGATACAACCAATGGACAAATCTCAGAGTTTATTTCCCTACATATTATTCCAGAAGATTCGAATAGCCTATCGTCGGAAAGGCGTCAATACAATTCTGATGTGGATGATATTTATCCGTATAGAGCACAAGCCGATTTATCAGTGGGTGTGTACAAGAACAGCATGATCTACATTGTCGATTTACCCAATTATCCCATTGCATTTGTAAGAACGGGGCCGTGGAATGCAGATACCGGCCCTGTATGGAATGTTTTTATACCGATTTTTAAAAATAAGACTATTGCGATGCTTTGGCAGAATATTCATAATTACTTTTTGATATTTGCTGTCCTTTCCATAATTATTCTTGCATTGCTGTTCTACATTCATCGCAAAGACCTCCATTCCATTCCCCAGTCGTTGAGTTTAATATCTTTTATCCTTATACCCTTTAGTATTTGGGGGCATACCTTATGGATTAGTTACGCAATAATACTATTTTTGATAACCTCCCTCATTGCTGCGATTATTCGCAAAAAGATTGCCGTCCATTCGATACTAATGCCCTTTGTGTTTATGTATCTTTATATGTTCATTGCATTATTCTATTCCCCCGATAGAAGCAATGGAATGACGTATCTGGAAACAGGTTCTTCCTTGATATTATTTCCAATAATTGCAACTTGCATGTCATTTACCAAAGAACAATTCAAAGTAATATTAAAATGCTTTTTGGCTGTAACAACCATTGGTGTTGCTTTTTGTTTGTTGAATTTCACGGTTGATTATTTGGCTTTTCATTTAAGTGACTACAATGTAAAAAACTGGATGAATTACCCTTTCGAATGGCTTTCGTCCGGTCATCCGTCATACTACGCCATCATGGCATTATTTGCAATTGCTGTTACAATTTACTTGTTTTATAATCCGGATAAAAAGTGGTTGTCTCTTTTAAAAATCGCACCTTTTGTATTCTTTTTCGGCGTATTTATTTTTATTTCCGGCGCTCGTGTGGCGATGTTGGCATTGCCGCTGGTATTGGGTATAAGCTGGATTTTTTACAGCAACTGGAAAACCTCGCTTCTGCGCTTCTGCATTTCTGCATTCCTGCTTATCTTAGGAGTTGTTTCCGTTTTTCATTTCTTTCCCGAATTGCCGCAAAAGTTTGTCGATCCATACCGTGTGCAAATGTGGACGACCGCCATCCATAGCATTGGCGAGCATCCGTTGCTTGGATTGGGTACCGGAGGCGTTCCAAGTGTTTTAAATAACGATGCCTATGCACAAACTTTAGGATTTGAATCCGCACTTGGGTTTCAGAATGTTCACAACCAATATTTAAGTGAATGGATGCAATACGGACTCATTTTCGGCAGCGCTTTACTCGTTGGGTTGATATGGCTTTTTGTAAATGCTGTCCGTAAAAAAGATTTTTTATTACTGGCATTTTTAATCATCGAAATATGTTTTTTTCAAGTGGAATGCGTGTTTAGCATTGTACGCGGAATTGTATTTTTCATGTGGGTGTGCACCCTTTTAGTAGTTACGCAGAAAGAACGTTTGGAAACAGATAAGAAATAGTTTCACTTAAAATAAGTGAAGGAAGTTTAGGAATTATATCACATGAAAAGGATCTTTGTTTTTTTATTATCATTTGTTTCTTTATGTGTTAATGCGCAACAGCGTATTTATGTAAACGAAATCAGCGGAAATGAAAAGTGGCTGGAAATTTATAATGATGAAGAGGAAAACGTTGATCTTTCCGGATATACACTTCAAAAAATTGATGAAAAGGGCAAAGCCACAAATTGGTCTATTCCTCCCGGAACGATCATACCATCAAAAGGATTTTTAGTGTGGGCTGAAGGTACTAATGTTGAAGAAACATTTACATGGGGTATATCTGCGAAAAAGGATGTAGCATTTAAATTGTTCGATAACAATGGGGCTGAGTTGGATTATTTTGAAGTGAAGTCCGATTTATACTCGGAAGGGGATAGCAAAACAGTGGGTAGAGAGACAGACGGTGCCGTTTTGCTTGTTATATTTAGCAATGGTGGGACAAAAGGCTATTCTAATAGCCGTGTTGGTGAAATTGTTGAAGAAAATGATAGCACATCTTTGCTGTTTAGCCCAAAGGGGATTGCGATTGTTTCCATAGATTTCGATTCTGCAATAACTATTGAAAAAGATGTGAAGACAAAAGCCTTCATGCAGATTCAAAATAGCGATAATTCCCATTATAACCTTAGTGAACTATATTCCGGCTATATTACTATTGAAGGTAGAGGGAATTCTACTTGGGGAATGCCGAAGAAACCTTACAACATTGATTTGATAACGGAGAATGATGAAGATAATGCTAAAGGCCTCTTGGGTATGCCATCTGACGAAGAGTGGTGCTTGATTGCCAGTTATTCGGATAAAAGTTTATTGCGGATACCGGTGGCATACAAGTTGGGAGAAATGATAGGGATGGACTGGTCGCCAAGATTACGTTTTGTTGAATTGTATGTGAATAGGGAATATCAAGGGGTATATTTTCTTTGTGAAAAAATTAAGAGGGCAGGTAAGAGGGTTGATATTAAGAAATTAGACAAAACCAGTCCCGAAGAGCATATCAGTGGGGGCTATTTAGTGGAAGTAACTCCAAGCATCCGGATTGCTGAAGAAGATTCCAGTTTTTCCACAAACATGAATAGTTTTGTGATTAAATATCCGAAAGCAAAGAATATCTCTCAAGAACAAAAAGATTGGATTGCTCGATATGTACAAGAGGTTGAAAATGTTTTGTTTGGAGATGATTTTACAGATATTGACAATGGCTTTCGGAAATATATTGATGAAGATGCAGCAATTGATTGGTATTTGGTTAACGAATTGGCAAAAAATAATGACGCGATAATGCATGCCAGTGTTTTTATATATAAAGACCGTGACGGGAAACTGAAATTCGGCCCGGTGTGGGATTTTGATATTGCATTTGGCAACATTGATTATAATAATAATTTCATGGAAGATAGCTTGTGGATTTATTATGCAAGTTGGTTTCGCCGTCTTTTTGAAGATGATATATTTAAAGAAAAAGTAAGGGCACGTTATGAAAGTCTAAAGCCAATGCTTGATTCGATTGGTTTGATGATTCAAGTCAATGCCAATCAACTGATAGAAACAGCTGCTGTTGAACGAAATTTTGAAAGATGGTCCATTCTTGGGATAGGTGTGTGGCCCAATTATAGCCCGTTTCCTAAGACATATAACGGTGAAGTTTTGCGATTACAAGACTGGATCAAGGCAAGGATGTCTTGGCTCAATGTTAATTTCTTTACAACAAACGAGCAACAATGCGAGCGCTTGTTAAATGAGAAAATACCACTTAGACGTTATAGTCTTGATGAGTTTAATAGTGGAGAATCTACTAAAATACAGGCGGTGCACGGATATAGAAAGTATATTTGGAATGATACTATAGAAACGTCCAACAATGAATTTGCTATTGACAAAAACGGGAAATATTGGGTGAAGGTGATTGATCCGAATGGCTGTGAGAGTATTATTTCAGACACAATTACATTTGTTAAAGGATTGGATACTATTTTGCTTTCGGAGGGAACACTGATTCCGTCTTTCCATCCGGACACTTTAAGGTATAAAGTTAGGCTCAATGATCAAGTTAGCAATGTAGATGTAACGGGGATATCTTATTTTGGTGGTTTTGTAATAGGGAATGTTTCAGGAAAACGTATAACATTTTGGGGAGACAGTGTGATTATCGAAGTTCTTAATAATGATACTATTAGTGTAAAACGATATGTTGTGATTATAGAACAAAACAGCTATTTTGATGCTTCGTTGCAATCGTTGGTTGTTAGTTCCGGTGAATTGTTTCCGGTTTTTCATCCCGATAGTTTAAATTATACAGTTCGAGTGAGTAATAATGTTGAGCGTATTACTTTGTCAAGTATTGCGATGCATTATCAATCGGTTGTTTCGGATAGTATAATTGATACAGTGTTGTATGTTGGGGAGAATATATTTAAAATAGAAGTAGTAGCAGGAAGCACCGAAGACACTCTGGTTTATGTTGTCTGTGTTATTCGTGATAGCAGTTCCGATGCAACTTTAAAATCTCTTATTGTTAGCTCCGGCGAATTATTTCCGACTTTTCATAAAGACACTCTAAAATATAAAGTAAATGTACATAATAATGTCACCGAAATTAGCTTGAAAGGCATTGCCGCAAATGAAATGGCAAAGGTATTTGATATTTCAGATACACTCCTAAATATGGGATTGAATAAATTTATCATTTTAGTTAAAGCAGAAAACCAGTATGATTCTTTGGAATATGAAATTGCTGTTATGCGAAATGGAGGTGCAGCATTGCAGGAACTTACAGTGAATAAAGGAGAGCTTGTTCCTAAATTTAATTCGGATAGTACCATTTATCACTTGCTTTTACAAGACGAAACAGTAGAGGTTGTCGTAGAGGCATTCGCTTTTGATACAAATGCAAAGGTGGAAATTTATAAAGATATTGACAAAATTACAATAACAGTAACTACGGAAGATCACGCTGAGCAAAGAATTTATACAATATTTTATACTCAAGAAGTCGATCAGAAAAAAGCAATAGAAGTCGATTTAAAGAGAATTATTTATCCGAATCCAACTAAAAATTATGTAAATGTTGATTTGAAGAATATAAATGGGGAAGTTGAGATAAGGTTATATGATTTTTTAGGCACGCTACGTACATCATGGATTTTTCAAGGTGGAGATATACACCCACTCTCATTGCATCATATTTTGCCGGGAGTTTATTATTTGGTTGTAAATGAACAGGCTTCCAAACTAATTGTATTACAGTAACAACTAAATTGGCCTGACAATGCTATACTATTATCTACAGATTTTTAGCTACGTGTCGCTTAAACACAAAGTCATATCATCCGTTTTTTTGAGTGCCATCTACAAAAATCACAATTTGAAACATAAACAAACACTTATAAAATGAAAACAGCTCTCATCACAGGAATTAACGGTCAAGACGGATCGTATTTGGCCGAATTTTTATTGGAAAAAGGATATGCCGTTCACGGGGTTATCCGCAGAAGTTCAATTTTCAACACGCAAAAAATCGAACATCTATATATCGACGACTTGATCGAAGACATGCACAAAGGCCGCAAAGTACAATTGCATTACGGTGATATGACCGACTCGTCAAACTTAATCCGTTTGATTCAAACCATTAAACCAGATGAAATCTACAACCTCGCGGCTCAGTCACACGTAAAAGTATCGTTCGAAGTGCCCGAATATACGGCGGAAACCGATGGTGTTGGAACCTTGCGCTTGCTCGAAGCTGTGCGTATTTGCGGATTAGAAAAAACAACAAAAATCTATCAGGCGTCCACATCCGAATTATACGGTTTGGTACAGGAAGTTCCGCAAAGCGAAACAACACCGTTTTATCCGCGTTCGCCTTACGCTGTCGCGAAAATGTACGGTTTCTGGATCACCAAAAACTATCGTGAAGCGTATGACATGTTTGCTGTAAATGGGATCTTGTTTAACCACGAAAGCGAACGTCGCGGCGAAACATTTGTAACACGTAAAATCACACTTGCTGCTGCCCGCATCGCACGCGGATACCAAAAGAAACTTTATCTCGGAAACCTTGACGCCCGCCGCGACTGGGGTTATGCCAAAGATTATGTAGAATGTATGTGGTTGATTTTGCAACACGAAAAACCCGAAGACTTTGTAATCGCTACCGGCGAAATGCACACCGTTCGCGAATTCTGTACACTTGCTTTCCAGGAAGTGGGTATCGAACTCGAATGGAAAGGCGAAGGCGTAAATGAAAAAGGTATTTGCAAGAAAACCGGCGACGTTTTGGTTGAAGTGGATCCCACGTATTTCCGTCCTACGGAAGTAGAACAATTGATGGGAAATCCTGCAAAAGCGAAGAATCTTTTAGGTTGGAATCCTACTCAAACGCCTTTTGCAGAACTTGTGAAAAAAATGGCGCGTTTCGACTATGAATATGTTGAAAAAGTGAATAACTCAAGAATCAAATATTAAAAATCTTTTGTTGACAGGATTAACCAGATTTACATGTTTTTTATTTCGACGAAGTCGAATATCCTGTTAATCTTGTAAATCCTGTCAGAAGATATTTTTTAAGGTAACTTTTAAACAATTTCCCCAAGATGGAAAAAAACTCAAAGATTTTTGTTGCAGGGCATCGAGGAATGGTTGGATCTGCCATTGTTCGCAACCTGCAAGCAAAAGGATTTTCAAATCTTATTTTTCGTACATCGAAAGAAGTAGATTTAACCAATCAGCAAGCAGTAAACGATTTTTTTGCAAAAGAAAAACCCGATTATGTATTTCTCGCTGCCGCGAAAGTAGGCGGCATTCATGCAAACAATACTTATCCGGCGCAATTTATCTATCAAAATTTGATGATCGAAAGCAATATTATTCATGCTTCGTATGTGAACGGCGTGAAAAAGCTATTGTTTTTGGGAAGCTCCTGCATTTATCCGAAAATGGCGCCGCAGCCTATCAAAGAAGATTATCTGCTCACCGGCTTGCTCGAAGAAACCAATGAAGCGTACGCCATTGCGAAAATTGTGGGTATTGAATTATGCAAATTTTATCGTCGCGAATACGGTTGCAATTTTATTTCCACTATGCCTACCAATTTGTATGGTTTGAATGATAATTTCGATTTGCAAAATTCACACGTTTTACCGGCTTTGATCCGCAAATTTCATGAAGCGAAAATCAACAACGAACCCAACGTTGTAATGTGGGGAACCGGCACGCCGAAACGCGAATTCTTGTATGTGGACGATTTGGCCGATGCCTGTGTCTTTCTAATGCAAAATTACGACGGAGAAGAACACGTAAACGTTGGAACCGGCGAAGACCTCGAAATACGCGAACTGGCCGCTATCATTAAAGAAATTGTCGGTTATCAAGGTGAAATTGTCAATGATGCTTCCAAGCCCGACGGCACACCGCGAAAACTGCTCGACGTTTCCAAACTCCACAATTTGGGCTGGAAACACAAAACCGAATTGAAAGAAGGAATTGCAACGGTTTATGAATGGTTTAAAGAGAAATATAAATAAATAATTAATTGATTAAAGAGGCTATAGGGGGGGCTATATTTTAAAAAATAATGAAGCCAATTTCTCAGAAAATAAATAAACGAATACGGAAAATAAAATCTTTTTCCCTTATACCGCAAGCACTCAAAAAAAGTAGGAGTATCATAACTCACAAAACACCGAAACGGATCATTGTTGTTTCGCTTTTTGAGCATATTGGGGATATTGTTGCTTCTGAACCGGTGGATAGATACCTGAAAACAACATATCCGGACGCTTACATCATTAGAGTTACGAGTCGAAAGTATCAAGAAATTCTGCAACATAATCCAAATATTGATCAGATTATTACTGTTGATAGTTTTGGTGAATGGGTTTATATCAAACGATTTCTAAGATTATTTAGTCGGATTAAGATTGTAGATATGCATTTTAACAAGAAATTCTGCTCGGATTATCGAGTGGTTTTGTCTAATCCTGTCCGAAAAGATATCACTCAAAATAACTATTTCAACACCTATAATCTACTCGAAACATTTTCGTTGATTGGCGGACTCCCTCTCTTAAATGAGCGCCCTGTTTATTACTTGCCTCCTCAAATAAAAGAGTTGAATATTCCGAAACCCTATGTAGTTGTTCACATAAAATCGAATGATGCCGGGAAAGAATGGGGAATAGAAAATTGGAATATGTTTGTTTCATATTTGATAAATAAAGATTTTACGGTTGTGGAGATTGATTTAAAGCAACGTATTACTTGCGATCATCCCAATTTCATTGCCGCGTCCGGACGTTTATCATTTACTGAAATTGCATTCTTAATTAAGAATGCCACCTTTTTTGTAGGTATAGATAGTGCGTTTGCTCATTTTGCAAATGCTTTTGAAGTACCAAGACTTGTAATGCTTGGGCATCATTGGGGGTTTACACAATATCTGCCTTATTCAGGAATGAACGAAGAAGAACAACACCAATATCTTTTGTATCATGATGGCCCGGTTAGGGAAATATCACAGGAAGAAGTTATAGCGAAAACAAATAAAATATTAAACATTAATTAACAATAACAATGACACAAGTACAAAAATTCCTCAACGATTCACCCTTTGCGCGGTGGACCGCTCTCGTGCTCATCGCTGCAATGATGTTCTTCGGATACATGTTCGTCGATGTTCTTTCTCCTTTGCAAACCATGCTCGACACCGATCTTGGCTGGGATGCCAACACCTTCGGTAAATTTGCCGGATCCGAATTCTTCCTCAACGTATTTTGCTTTTTCCTCATTTTTGCGGGAATTATCCTCGATAAAATGGGCATCCGTTTTACCGGAATTTTATCGGCAAGTTTAATGGTAATCGGTGCTTTCATCAAATATTACGCCGTAAGCGGCATGTTTGCAGAAGGCGGCGCATTGTATGATGCGTTGAATTCATTCTGGACTTCATTCCCGGCAACGGCCAAACTGGCGTCGCTCGGATTTATGATTTTCGGTTGCGGTGTGGAAATGGCCGGTATTACCGTTTCTAAATCCATTGCCAAATGGTTCGACGGCAAAGAAATGGCCCTTGCAATGGGACTGGAAATGGCTATTGCCCGTTTGGGAGTTTTTGCCGTTTTCAGAATCTCTCCCACTGTTGCGGAAAAATTTAATTCTGTTAGCCAACCGGTTTTGCTTTGCGCAACATTACTGCTTATCGGCTTGATTACCTTCATCGTTTTTGCAGTGATGGATGTGAAATTGGATAAACAACTCGGACATGGAAAAACCGATGAACACAACCCCGAAGACGATTTCAAAATCAGCGATCTTGGTAAACTTTTCGGAAGTAAAACCTTCTTGATTGTCGCTTTCTTGTGTGTTTTATATTATTCTGCAATCTTCCCTTTCCAAAAATTTGCAGCCGGAATGTTGGCAATCAACTTGAATATGGACATTAAAACCGCTTCCGGAATTTTCTCCTTCTTCCCCATTGGAGCCATGATTTTAACCCCACTTTTGGGTTATTTCCTCGATACCAAAGGGAAAGGTGCAACGATGTTGATTTTCGGTTCGATTTTGATGACCGTTTGTCACACCATTTTCGCCTTGGTTCCGCTCACCGAAGCTGTTGCTTATTCGGCAATCGTATTGTTGGGCGTTTCTTTTTCGTTGGTTCCTGCAGCCTTATGGCCGTCGGTTCCAAAACTCGTTAATCAACGCTATTTAGGTTCCGCTTACGCTGTGATTTTCTGGATTCAAAATATCGGCTTGATGGTATTTCCAATGATTATCGGTTGGATTTTGGTTGAAACCAATCCCGGAAAAACCAGTTTAGAATATAACTACACTCCTGCAATGTTGGTATTTGCAAGTTTAGGTATTTTAGCCTTGATTTTAGGTTTGTGGCTCAAAGTAGAAGACCGCAAAAAAGGCTATGGCCTCGAATTGCCAAACAAACGCAGCAAAGCTGAAATTAAAAACGAAGGACACATGGAAGCATAATTCCTGTTGTTTCGATAAAATGTAAAATGGGTGCAGAAATTTCTGCACCCATTTTTTGTATCATAAAAATCTGCGGAAATCTGCGTAATCTCCGCGATCTGCGATGCTCCTTTGCCGCAGGCAAAGATACACGTAGTGTTACCGCGCAATCACTTTCGAAAAATTAACTTGATTTTCCCAAAAAAAAATCCTATCTTTGCATGTTTATACATTTTCGTGAACAATGCAAAAACAGTGGAAACATAAAACAACACCCAATCTTGAAGCGGTTCAAACCATTCAAGATACGTTGAATGTGGATGCTACGATTG
Organism: Bacteroidales bacterium; assembly: GCA_031551725.1. GTDB lineage: Bacteria > Bacteroidota > Bacteroidia > Bacteroidales > P3 > JAVBNF01. Next base: position 71,961 of record JAVBNF010000001.1, on the reverse strand, counting down.
CCAAACTCCTTGTTCAACGAGGGATTCAAACCTTTGATGAAGCCCGTGATTTCTTTCGTCCGCAATTAGAACACCTGCACGATCCGTTCTTGATGAAAGACATGCACAAAGCTGTCGAACGCATCGAAAAAGCTATCCAAAATGGTGAAAAAATACTCGTTTTCGGCGATTACGATGTGGACGGGACAACGGCTGTTGCTGTCGTTTTTTCTTTTCTCAAACGCATACATCCGCATGTGGGATATTATATTCCGGATCGTTATACCGACGGCTATGGCGTTTCGTTGCGCGGCATAGATTTCGCCAAAGAAAATGGATTTACGCTCATCATCTCACTCGATTGCGGTATCAAAGCCAATTCGCAAATTGATTATTCCAACTCATTGGGCATCGATTTTATCGTAGGCGACCATCATCGTCCCGGCGATGAAATTCCAAACGCACTTGCGGTTTTGGATCCTAAGCAAAGCGATTGCCCTTATCCGTATAAAGAACTTTCCGGATGCGGCGTCGGGTTTAAATTAATCCAGGCTTACGCCCAAAAAAACAATATCGACGAAAAAGAAGTCTTTGACTTTCTCGATTTAGTCGCAGTCAGCATTGCCTCCGACATTGTGCCGCTTACCGGCGAAAACCGGGTGTTGAGTTATTATGGATTAAAGCAACTGAACGAAAAACCGCGTCCTGCACTCGAAGCCATTCTGAAATATTCCAACTACAACAAGAGCAACAAAGGGAAGGCCGAATTGTATTTCTCACGCGAATTGACATTAACAGATTTGGTTTTTCTGATAGGCCCACGCATCAATGCCGCCGGACGTATGGAAAACGGCAAATATGCCGTGCGCCTTTTGCTTTCCGAAAATATCGCGGAAGCCGACGAAATGGGTAAAAAGATCAATGATTACAATACCGAACGCAAGTCGCTGGATACACAAGCTACCAAAGAAGCACTTGAAGAATTTGATATCAACGACGATCTGAAAAATAGTAAATCTACGATTGTTTACAACCCTGATTGGCACAAGGGCGTTATTGGAATTGTGGCTTCACGCCTTACGGAACACTATTACCGTCCAACCATTGTTTTTACGAAATCGGGCGATTTTCTGACCGGATCCGCACGTTCTGTAAAAGATTTTGATATTTACGATGCCATTGAAGCCTGTAACGATTTACTCGAACATTGGGGTGGGCATAAATATGCTGCCGGTTTGTCGTTAAAACCTGAGAACTTTGCCGAATTTCGTGAACGTTTTGAGTATATCGTCACTGAAACCTTACAAGGCAAAGAACTTGTTCCGGAAATTGAAATCGACGAAGAACTCGTTTTGCAAGATATTACTCCGAAATTTATTCGTATTCTCAAGCAATTTGCACCTTTTGGTCCCGGGAATGCCAATCCTGTTTTCTCAAGTAAACAGGTAAAAGATAGCGGACAAGCCCGTGTAGTGGGGTCAAACCATATCAAAATGGCAGTTTATCAACCCGAAAAATCAAGTTTTCCCATCGAAGCCATTGCTTTCCATCAAGGCGGGCATTATCTGACGATCAACAGCGGAAAGAAATTCGATATTTGCTATCACATTGAAGAAAACGACTGGAACGGCAAATGCAGCCTCCAACTGAATGTCAAAGACATTAAAAGTGACAATTGTTAATTGACACTTGACAATGAAAAAATTAAGTTTTTGCACGTTGTTTTTCTTGTTTTTTGCACTTAACCTAAATGCTAAAAAATATTGGGTTTCCTTTACGGATAAGCCATCTGTGGCTTTTGATCCATACTCGTATTTCGATATAAAAACCATTAATTATCGTTTGCAAAACAATATTCCGCTTTCCGATGAATGTGACTTGCCTTTAAATGCGGAATATGTGAATAAAGTCCATGCCGTTTCCGGAAAGATTTTGGCCGAAAGTCGTTGGTTGAATGCCGTTGCCGTTGATATGAATTCGCGTCAAGCAAACCGCATAAAACAGCTTCCGTTTGTGGCTTCAGTAACGGATGTTGCCGTTTTGCAAACAACATCAGCAGAGTCGCGCATTTCAATTTCAAACCCCGAAGACCTGCGTTTGGCCGCTGCCAAACAGCTTAGTCGCATGGGTGGGAATTACTTTAAAAACATGGGAATTGATGGCACAGGCATGCGTATTGCCGTATTCGACGGCGGTTTCCCAGGCGTTGATCAACATCCTGTTTTTAAACACTTGCGTGATAACAATCAAATCGTCGGAACCTGGAATTTCCCCAAAAATAGTCCCAATGTTTATCGCGGCGTTTCGCACGGCACGATGGTACTTTCGTGCATTGCCGGAAAATATGGCGATATTGATTTGGGATTAGCCACAGGCGCAGAATTTTTACTTGCGACTGTTGAGGTGAATTATGAAGTAATCAGTGAAGAAATAAGCTGGGTGCTGGCTGTTGAATGGGCTGCGCGCAACGGTGCAAACTTGATTAATAGTTCGCTCGGATATATCAATCACCGTTATTTTCCTTCCGATATGAACGGGCACACATCCATGGCTTCCAGGGGCGCTTTGATTGCTGCCCGCAAGGGAATTCTGGTGGTAAATGCCGCCGGGAATGAAGGTGTTAACGGGCGTTGGCTCGTTATTGGCGCTCCTGCCGATGCTGATAGTGTTATTGCTGTTGGTGGAATTTCACAAAAGACCAATCATCACATCAGTTTCAGCTCTTACGGACCCACGGCCGACGGGCGCTTGAAGCCGAATGTAACGGCTTACGGAACGGCTATTGTACCTACAGGCTCCGGCTTTGAGTATGTGGATGGTACATCTTTCGCTTCGCCTTTGCTATGCGGATTTGCAGCTTGTGCATGGCAAATGAACCGCAGTTTAAATAACATGCAAATGTTGCAGGAAATCCAAAAATCCGGCGATTTGTACCCTTATTTCGACTATGCACATGGATACGGAACGCCGCAGGCAACTTATTTTACCAAAGAACAAAATGACGTTCAACCGACATTTGTTATTGAAAAATCCAACGACAGCATTGTGATTACAGTCGATAAACGATTTTTTCCCATGCACGCCGAATCGAATACATACAAACTGTATTTTCATTTGCAAAAAAACAATAGATTGTTGAAACGCTACGCTATTGCGGAAGTTTTTCAACCGGAAGTACTCAAATTTGCAATAAAAGATTTACAAGAAGACGATATCAAAACCGTGCGTGTCCATTTTATGGGATACACAATGAGTTATGATTTATGAATGATGAATAATGAGTGATGAATGATTTTCCCGCAGATTGTGTAGAAATCGCAGAAAAAAATCTGCGTAAATCTGCGTAATCCCCGGAAATTTGCGAAGAAACCTCGTCGCAGACGAGGATACACGCAGTGTCACCGCGCAATAAAAAATGATAAAACAAAAAATAAACATACAATACAAACATTCCGGCAAATTTGGAAAAAATTCTGCCAAAACGATCCTATACCCCAACTCGTCACCCGTCACCCGTCACCTGTCACTATTGCTGCTACTCGTCGCCTGTCACTCGTCACTCGTCACCACTCACGCTCAAACGATCATTTTCGATCAAAACAATGCCGACCAGATATACAACCGTCAAATGTATGGACCAAATCGTAATGTTTTCTGGTGGATACATCTGGATGTGGGGTTTAATACTGCCGGCGATCCCGATTTGACTAAATTCTGGGGTTCGAGCGATGCCGCCATTGAATTTAAGATGAAGTACAAACTTAACCGGACTTTGGATTGGGGATGGGGCGCCGGATATCGCAACATGGATTATAAGCTCACCAATGAAGGAATGGCCTATTTTGATTCCAATCCGCATGATAAAGCGTTTGCAAGTTCTTCCAACTTGGTTGCAAACACGTTCTTACGATACAATCCGAATCGCTACCGCGGAGACATTATCCGTTGGTATGTGGATGCCGGATGTTTCATGCGTTGGGCTTTTGCCGACAAAATTATTTTTAAAGACGGAACCGGATCAACGAAAGTGAAAACAAAAGCGTCGACCAATTTGATGAGTAATTTGGCGATAGGGCCGGAAATACACGTTGGCTATGGATTTATCGGCGCTTACGCAAGATACGAGGCGCTTGCGTCGAAACCTCCAACAAGCAGGCCCACGCCCGATTTAGGGAAACTTTCTTTTGGAATAGAATTAAATGTGGATATTTTACAATTTATTGACTTAATAAAAAGAACCGATGGAGATTAGAGGAAATGTATTTAAAATCCTGCCCGAGCAAAGTGGCGAAGGCAAGAATGGAAGATGGGTAAAACAAGGTTTTGTAATTGATGTTGCAGAACAAAAATTCCCGAAGAAAGCGTATTTTACAGCTTGGGGCGACCAAGCCGACCAAATCAAGAAATTGCAAATGGGTGCAGCTGTGAAAGTTTCGTTCGATGTAGAATCGCGAGAATTTAATGAAAAATGGTACACCGATTTGCGCGCTTGGCGTATTGATGTTGAAAATGCAGCCGTTCCGGGAGCTGCTCCTGCAGCAGTTGTAAACGACTTGCCCGCCGATATGGATGTAACATTTACAGATACCGGCGACGATTTGCCGTTCTAATTTATTTTTGAGAAAATTTGACAATCTGTAAGAAAAGATGTATTTTTGCGTAGATGCAGAAACAGAAAATCATATTTATTGTTAATCCTATTTCCGGAACAGGGAAGCAAAAATACGTGGAAAAAGCGGTTGAGCAATATCTCGACAAATCCATGTATGATGCCGAAATCTGGTACACCCGGTACGCCGGACATGCACGCGAACTTTCCGCCGAAGCGGTAAGGAAAGGTGCGGATGTTGTTGTGGCTACCGGTGGCGATGGCTCTATTAATGAAGTGGCCGGAGGATTGATTCATACGAACGTAAAACTCGGTGTGATTCCGATCGGATCCGGCAATGGCTTTGCACGTTGCTTGAATATCCCTTTGCAAGTTAAAAACGCTGTTCAAGTTTTAAATAAAGGCGTTGAAAAGCGAATTGATACGGTCAAAATCAATGAACATTTTTTTCTTAGCATTGCAGGTGTAGGCTATGATGCCAATGTGGCCGCCGAATATGCTAAAGTGAAAAAACGTGGATTTTTTGCATATCTGCGAATCGTTTTAATGGAATATGCATTTTACAAACCCAAACGTTATCGCCTTTTTTACGAAGGGAAACAATTGGCTGTTCGTGCTTTATTTATCAGTTTCGCAAATGGAAACCAATTCGGATACGACCTGCCGATTGCGCCGGATGCAACAATTGATGATGGGCATATTGATGTTTGTATCGTTCGTAAACCGCCCTTTTGGCGCGTGTTGGGAACCGGGTTGTATTTTTTATTTCAACAATTGGACAGATCAAAATACGTACAATATTTGCGTGTCGAAAAAATAACATTGAAGCAAAGAAAGCCCCACTACACCAATATTGACGGCGATGCTGTGATGATGCCGCAAGAAATAAATATCGAATCCGATCCTAAATCATTAATTGTAATTGTTCCAAAAAATGTTTAAAGATGAACGTTTAAAGTTTAAGGAGAAATACTTGAACATTAAACGTTAAACATTAAACGTTAAACTCTAAACCAAATGAATCGTATCGTATTTTCCACCAATCCGGATTTTAAATATGATGAAGAAGAAAGCATTGAAACGCTTCCGCCGAATCAGCAAAACCTGCGCGTGATGCGCGAAACCAAACATCGTGGAGGAAAAACCGCAACCGTGATTACCGGTTTTCAAGGTTCTGACGATGATTTGGAAACACTTGCAAAAATGCTCAAAACCAAATGCGGCGTGGGCGGTTCTGCCAAAGACGGAGAAATCATCATTCAAGGCGATGTTCGTGCAAAAGTGTTGGATTTATTATTAAAAGCAGGCTATAAAGCAAAACAAGCCGGAGGATAAAACAGAAGTTTGAATGTTTTGAATGGTTGTGCAACTTCTCAAACTTCTCAAACTTCTCAAACTTAAAATGAAACCAATCAACCAAATATTATCCAAACAGACTTTTTCCAAAGAAGAAATCATTCAACTCCTTTCGGCAAAAGGAAGCGATGAGGCTTTGCTTTTCGCGAAAGCGAGACAAATAAAAGAACAATACGTTGGAAATGCCGTTTACTTACGAGGCTTGGTAGAATATTCCAACCGGTGCAAAAAAAACTGTCTGTATTGCGGAATTCGAGCGGGAAATGCCGATGTCGGACGTTATACAGTTAATGACGATGAAGTTGTTGCTGCCGCAAAATATGCGTATGAAAAGGGTTTCGGCTCTATGGTTTTGCAATCGGGTGAATGTTCGGACGAACGTTTTGTGAATGATATTGAGCTTCTTTTGAAGCAAATCATGCAAGCCACGAATAACGAACTTGGAATTACGCTTTCGCTTGGCGAACAAAGAGAAGAAACTTATCTGCGCTGGCGCGAAGCAGGAGCAAAGCGATATTTGCTGCGTATCGAAGCATCGGATGCCGATTTGTATGCAAAGATTCATCCCGAAGGGCATTCGTATGAAGAACGGTTGAAATGCTTGAAAATCTTACAAAAGCTCGACTTTCAGCTTGGAACGGGCGTGATGATCGGATTGCCTTTTCAAACTTTGGAAAATCTTGCAGATGATTTACTTTTTATCAAAAATATGGATATCGATATGGTGGGCATGGGGCCATATATCGAACACGAAAACACACCGTTATACGTTTATAAAAACCAGCTTTTATCCAAAAAAGAACGTTTCGATTTATCCATGAAAATGGTGGCCGTTTTGCGTATTTTGATGAAAGACATCAACATAGCTGCCACCACGGCCATGCAGGCGCTGCATCCACAAGGGCGACAAAAAGCCATTGAAATCGGCGCTAATGTGGTAATGCCCAACCTCACACCCATGCGTTATCGCGACGATTATTTGCTTTACGAAGATAAGCCCGGCATCCAAAAAGATTCTGGTGATTTGCTCACAGAACTCGAAGCTGAAATACAAGCTGCAGGAGCATTTATTGCTTATAATCAGCATGGAGATTCACAACATTTTCGTGCTCGAACGAATTAGCGTTTTTACTTTTTCAAAAAAACAGGCACATTTTTCATTTACAACTCGTTATTCACAATTTATTTTTGTATATTTGCAGTTCAAATAAACTCGATTGTAAATGGGAAGACTTCCGCTACTGTGCAAAATTATTTTGTCGGCGCTGCTTTTAATAAGCGGAAGCAAGGGGCTCTATGCGCAAACACCCCGAATTCCTTCTCAAAATTTTATCGACGACCCCAATACTTTTTTTCATAATGCTGTCGGAATTGCCACGCAAGAACTGCTTTTCAACGGCATACAAGTTGATTATGACCGGAAAATAGCCAATTTTAATTGGCTTAAGCTGTCTTTGGCCATTTACAAAAAAGAAGATTATACAGTAAACAGCTTAACAGATATCCGTGATATGATTGGATATGGCGGTAATATTCAACACAAATACATTCCCTATTCGAACTGCGAACAAGAATACCAAATTTATTTGGCTTACGGACCGCAATTTCGTTATTTCAACATAGAAACGGGTGAAAAATCCACAACAACAATTTATAAATTCGGCTTCGACTGCAACATCGGTTTTCATAAAGTGTTTGCAAAAGTGTTTTTTATTGATATTTATGGCGGTGTTGGCGTACGCACATGCAAACGGGAATACTCCAATACGACTTCTGAAAATGCTTTCGCAAAAAATGCACTCGGTTACGGATACAGTGGAAATGTGTTAAATTTAGGCTTAAATTTGGGAGTTTTATTTTAATATGCGTCGTCTGTTTTTCATATTCATGTTTTTTATTCCTGCAACTGTGCTTTTTGCGCAGCAAGTGGTGATGGACAGAAAACGCATGAACGGCAACTCCGTGATAGAAGATTCTTATGGCGAAAATAAAGATGAACTAAGAGGCGGCAATGTTTTGATTATGCTTCTTCCCCAATATTTTATCGACGACCAAATGCGGATAGATGTTGACATCCGCTTACACAAAAAACAATGGCTTACAATGTCCGGCGAATATCTTTTTGTGGAAAATGCCAAGCAGGGGCTTGGAATAGGAGCAGCGTACCGTTATTATACGTCGGCACATCCTCGCTATTATGTGTCCGCGCGAGGAATTTGGCGCTATTCCAGTCAAGATGTGTCCGATGAATACAACGATATACAAAATAGCCGTGTAATTCAATACGGCGTTGATGTTCTTAATGGCTGGATGTTTCAAGTTTCTCCACGATTGTATTTGGATTTTTATTGCGGCATTGGTTGGCGTTTTGCAGGCTATTCTTCTTGCAACACCACTGTGCAGAAAAACATAAAAAAAGATTTTTTCGGATATGGATATAAGGGCCCAATGCTTTGCTTGGGCATTCGTTTCGGTACCATGCTTTAATCATTTTGATCTCGTTTTATGAATGAATTTGAAAATATTTCAAATCCGGAAATCTTCGATTATGCCGAAAAACACACGCGTTTTGATGATGTCGTGTTGCATGCATTGATTCGCGAAACCCATTTGAAAACGATTAATCCGCGCATGCTTTCGGGCGCCGTACAGGGCAAATTGCTCGAAATGATTAGTCGGATGATGCAGCCGCAGCGTATTCTGGAAATAGGAACATTCACAGGTTTTGCGACTATTTGCTTAGCAAAAGGATTAGCTGAAAATGGACAATTGATTACACTTGAAAAAAATCCGGAATACCAATACATCTCCAATCGCTTTTTTGCGGAAGCAAATTTGCAATCAAAAATTACGCAACACATTGGATTAGCATTGGAAATCATTCCTACGTTAAACGAAATTTTCGATTTGGTTTTTATTGATGCTGATAAACCGAATTTGTTGAATTATTATCAACAAATTCTCCCGAAAATGCGTCCGGGCGGAATGATTTTAGTTGATAATGTTTTGTGGAGTGGGAAAGTGATCGATGAAAAAGCCAACGACAAAGATACCCTTATTATCCGCGAATTTAATGATTTTGTGCAAAACGATCCGCGGGTGGAAAATCTTTTATTACCGGTAAGGGATGGTTTGATGATGATTCGAATAGTTTGAGAAGTTATACAACTATTCAAACCAATATAAAAGAACATGAAAGAAGTAATAAAATTCTTAGACAACATTTGCAAAAACAACAATCGCGAATGGTTTGCGGAACATAAAAATGAATATTTAGCCGCTAAAGAAACTGTTGAAAAAATCACACAAGAAGTAATTGACAAACTTTCGCTTACAGATCCGAATATTGCGGGTTTGCAAGCCAAAGACTGTATGTTCCGGATTTACCGCGATGTTCGTTTTTCGAAAGATAAAAGCCCGTACAAAGAATATTTCGGGTCTTTTATCGCGCCGGGCGGACGGAAAAGCATAAATTCCGGTTATTATATTCATTTGCAAAAAGGACATTTTATGATTGGTGGTGGTGTTTACGAAGTTCCACCGGAGATTCTACGCAAGTGCAGAGACGGAATTTACTACAACAGCAAGGATTTTAAAGCGATATTAGAAAATAAAGTTTTCAAGAAAACGTTCGGCGGATTGGAAGAAGAGTGGAAAATGAAAATGCCTCCGCGCGATTTTCCAAAGGATTTTCCAGACATCGAACTGCTAAAATATAAGAACTACGCACTTGGGAAAGGCTTAACTGAAAAAGAACTTTTAGCACCCGATTTTGTAGAAAAAGTGGTTGCGGATTTCAAAATAATGACTCCGTTTAACAACTTCTTCAACGAAGCAATGAAATTTTAACAAATTTTTAACATTTATTAAGAAATAATCCGGGGGGTCATCGCGTTTATATATATGTAAACATTTAAATAACCTCAATTATGGATTTTCCTATTTCTTTCAGCGAAATCGAGAACAAAGTGATTCTCATTCGCGACCAACAAGTTATCATCGACCGCGATGTGGCCGAACTCTACGGAGTAGAAACCAAACGGGTGAATGAAGCCGTTAAAAACAATCCGGATAAATTTCCGGAAGGATACGTTTTTAATTTGCAAGATGCTGAACGTCAGCAACTGGTCGAAATTTTCGACCGGTTCAAAAATCTTAAACATTCTACAGCAAGTCCGATTGCTTTCACCGAAAAAGGTCTGTATATGCTGGCCACTATTCTCAAAAGTCCGAATGCCACACAAACAACCATTGCGATTGTGGAGGCGTTTGCGAATTTGCGGGAGCTGGCACGAACTATCTCGAACATCGCGCAAAGCGAAAACGAAGAAGAACAACAAGCATTATTGCAAAAAAGTGGAATTTTAACGACTGAAATTCTCGGGAATTCTTTGACTAAAACAGACACAGAAACTTCGATAGAACTAAACCTGGCAATGTTGAAATTTAAGCATACTATTCGAAGAAGAAATGAAGATTAACTTGTAAGATATTGATTTTCGCTAGGTGGTCGAAATTTTCGACCATTCAAAAACGTAAATTATTTATAAAAACAACTTTTTTTCTAAAAAATGATTTTGTAACTTTGTAAAAACAAATAATATTATGGCAAAAAAACAAGAAGAACCCGAAAACAGCGCAAAAGCTGAAAAATTGAAAGCATTACAACTGACGCTGGATAAAATTGAAAAATCGTATGGAAAAGGTGCGATCATGAAAATGAGCGACGATGCGGTAGAGTCCGTGGATGTAATCTCCACAGGTTCCATCGGAGTCGACATGGCATTAGGTATCGGCGGATTGCCGAAAGGCCGCGTAATCGAAATTTACGGACCTGAATCGTCCGGTAAAACAACGTTGGCTATCCACGCCATTGCTGAAGTGCAAAAACAAGGTGGGATAGCTGCTTTTATCGATGCCGAACATGCATTCGATCGTTTTTACGCACAAAAACTTGGTGTAAAAGTAGAAGATTTGTTGATTTCTCAACCCGATAACGGCGAACAAGCCCTTGAAATTGCTGAAAACCTTATCCGTTCCGGTGCAATTGATATTATCGTTGTTGACTCTGTTGCCGCACTTACTCCGCGCAGTGAAATTGAAGGAGAAATGGGCGACTCGAAAATGGGTTTGCATGCACGTTTAATGTCGCAAGCATTAAGAAAACTCACAGGAACAATCAGCAAAACCGGTTGTTGCTGCATTTTTATCAACCAATTGCGTGAAAAAATCGGTGTGATGTTTGGAAACCCCGAAACTACAACCGGTGGTAATGCCTTGAAATTCTATGCTTCAGTACGTATCGATATTCGCAAAGCCACTCAAATCAAAGAAGGAGAGAGTGTAATTGGAAACCGCGTGAAAGTGAAAATTGTGAAAAACAAAGTAGCTCCTCCGTTTCGCACAGCTGAATTTGATTTGATGTATGGAGAAGGAATTTCGAAAATCGGAGAAATTATAGATTTGGGAGTCGACCTTAACATTGTCAAGAAAAGTGGTTCGTGGTTTAGCTATGGCGATACCAAACTTGGTCAAGGACGTGACGCTGTGAAACAATTGTTGCTCGATAATCCGGAACTTTCGGAGGAATTGGAAACCAAAGTTCGCGAAGCGTTGGCGAAATAAAGATCGTAAGATTGCAAGATAAGTAAGACCGTAAAATGATAAAATTTTACGGTCTTTTTATTTAGTTTAAAAATAATTAAAATTTCTTGAATAATTTACCTAAATGATAAATAACAATTCCTGCACAAACAGATATGTTTAGGGAATGCTTCGTCCCGTATTGTGAGATTTCGATTGCACCATCTACCAATTGCATCACTTCGTCGCTTACACCATCCACTTCGTTGCCGAAAATTACAGCAACTTTTTCATTATCAGTAACTGAAAAGGCTTCCAAATCTACACTATTAAACGCCTGTTCTATTGCATAAATTTTAAAGCCGTCTGCTTTTAATTGTGAGATAAGTGCGGCTGTTTGTTCAACATACGACCAATCGACGGTTTCAGTGGCACCTAAAGCAGTTTTATGAATCTCCTTTTGAGGTGGGCAAGCTGTAATTCCGCAAAGGTAAAGATGTTTTACCAAAAAAGCATCTGAAGTGCGGAAAACCGATCCAATATTGTGTTGACTCCGTACATTATCTAAAATTACAATCAGAGGGATTTTTTCAGCCTCTTTAAATGCTTCGACAGAAAGGCGGTTCAATTCTTCGTTTAAACGTTTATACATAAAATATCAATCGAACTTTTTAATTAATTTCTTTCCCAAACTTAATGATCTCATTAACAATCGGATTCGAAATTTCAAACTCGCTTTTGCGAAAAGGATGAGGTTCAATCCTACTGTCAACTTTTCTTCTCAACCTCATCAATTCCATTTGAATATCCATCGCATTCTTGTAATCGTTGAAAATAACGGCAATATCAATATCGCTTTCTTCGTTGAAATTACCTTTTGAATAAGAACCAAAAAGAATAATTTTGTCCGAATGCATATTGGCTTTCACAATATTTGCATATTGTTGGGCTACATTTAAAGCTGTTGCTTGATCCATGATTGTAAAAGTTTTATTTTCTCAATCCATTCTTTTGTGAACTCAGGCGTACACATTGCATAAAATTCTTTTTTATAATCATCATAACGAGCGTTTATGTTAAATGTCGTTATTTTGTCGAGCCAGTCAGCATGTTCATCGTTTAGTTCAAGACCTCCTAACTCCGCTAATCGGTATAAGTTGTGTGTAAATGGAGCATGTGCTTTATGTTGCTTCACATAGTGAGCTTTTAACAATTTCTCTATGGTGATATGCCCTAAAAACAACGCCCAACTATATGATTTAGATTTTTGTAAATCCAGCATTGTTTTATAATCTGCATCGGATGATTCCTGCCAGTGTTTTATTACTTTATCAACATTTATTGGAATATGACTAATATCCATTTTATTATATATCTCCAAAATTAAAGACTAAATTTCTTTTATCAATTCTTTTACTAAAAGTTCTACCAAAGGCGTGGATTTCCCAACGGCTTCGAGGACTTCTTCGTGAGAAACCTCAACAGCCACTTCACCACCGCCCAAATCGGAAATAACGGATAATCCGAAAACATCAAGACCTAAATAACGTGCCATAATGGTTTCAGGAACAGTGGACATGCCTACCGCATCGCCACCAATAGCACGAATCATGCGGTATTCTGCCGGAGTTTCGTAAGTCGGTCCGCTCAATGCAACATAAACACCTTTTTGTAATTTAATATTGTTCTTTTTGCCAATGTCCAGGGCTTTCTGAATCAATTTTGCATCATAGGCATCGTGCATGCTTGGAAAACGTGTTCCCAAACGGTCATCGTTCGGACCAATCAAGGGATTTGTTGCCATCATGTTGATGTGGCCGGTTATAAGCATAATATCGCCAACGGAAAAATTGGGATTTACCCCTCCGGAAGCATTAGAAACGATCAAATGTGAGATGCCGAGTTGTTTCATAATCAACACCGGATAGGCCACTTCTTTCATGTTGTAGCCTTCATAATAATGGAAACGGCCCTGCATGGCAATTACATTTTTACCGCTCAATGTGCCGAAAACGAGGCGTCCGCCGTGTCCTTTAACGGTAGATACAGGGAAATTTGGAATTTCAGGATATTCAATTGAATATTGAATATCAATATGCTCTACCAATCCGCCCAATCCGGATCCAAGAATAATGCCGATTTGTGGTTTAAAACCGTTAATTTTATTTTGAATATAAACTGTAGTTTCAGATGCTTTCGTGAACATAATCGACTATTTTCTTGTCAAAATCCAGGTTATCCTCATCAAAAAATTTCACTTCAACAGGGACGTAGCACAATGGCAGATCCTTTATAATCTCAAATTGCGGCGTATCTTTCATCCGCATCAGATCTTTTTCGGTTGTGATGACATATTTTTGATTACAGTAATAGTCATTAAAGTAGGTGCGAAGTTTTTTAAGCTCTTTCTCACTGAAAAAATGATGGTCTCGGAAGGATTTTATCTCCACTTCAGTGATTTCTTTTTTCAAATGTTCTTCCAGCGGATAAGGATTGGCAATACCTGTAAGCAGTATACAATATGAATGTGAACGCTTATCAATTTCAATAATGTTTCCATGAATATCGCGCATTTTTCCATGTTCCAAATAAGAAAAATAAACACTTTGATGAGGCAATGGTTTTAATTCTTCCAAAACCGTTTCGCGTGTGATAGGTGATAAAACACGTGGACATTTGGTTACTACAATAATATCAGCTCTTCTTACGCCTTGTGGGCGTTCGCGCAAATTACCGGCAGGAAGTAAAAAATCATCATAAAAAGGATGATAAAAATCTGTTAAAACAATCGAAAGTCCGGGTTTTATATAACGATGCTGAAATCCATCATCAAAAAGAATAAAATTCGTCTCAGGATATGTTTTTTTGATCATTTGTAGAGCACGGCGGCGATTTCCGTCTACGCATACGCGGATTTTCGGAATGTATTTGGTAAAAATCATCGGCTCGTCGCCAATTTCGGAGGCCGTACTTTTCTCGGTGGCCAGCACAAAACCATTTGTCTTTCGGCCATAGCCACGGCTAATTGTACTTAATTGTACTTTATCTTGAAGTAAATGAATTAAATAAGAAACATGTGGGGTTTTACCTGTCCCACCCGCAGAGATATTTCCGACACAAATAGAATTCGGAACGGCCTGAGAAGGAAGAATATGAATATTGAACAGCAAGTTGCGTATCCATACAACAAACGCGTAAATGGGCACAAAAGGAACCAATATTAAGCGAATGGATTTCATGTTCTTGCTATTTTTTCAAAATCATTTTGTAAAGATAGATAAAAAAAATGAAAAAAAAGGTATCTTTGTAGAGAAATTCCTTATTTTTAACTCCGTGTATTAAAATTATGAAGCGATTTTTTTTATTTTTCGGGCTGTTATTCTCTTGTTTATGTTCGCAGGCACAATATAAACTGACTGTTCAAATTTCTGATTTTAAGCCTGCAAAAGGAAATATCGTTGTATATGTTTTTTCGGCGTCAAAAACCGATACGAACCAAAAACCGGAGCGGAAAATTGTAAAAGCTGCGACAAAAAATCCACAATCTATTGTTTTTGAGGGGCTAAAATCGGGGGAGTATGGTGTTTTTGTGCATCAAGATTTAAATTCCAACGAAAAAATGGATAAATCGTTTATCGGCATGCCGAAAGAACCAATCGGACTCAGCAACAACGTGAAAATAGGATTGAAAATGAAACCTCAAGACATGGTATTCGTGTTGAACAAAGATCAAACAATTTCCATCAAATTGGTTGAATTATAAAAATGGTAGGGGTTCAAAATATTGAACCCCTACGGGTTATTGGATAAAAAAATAGGGGTCCAATATTTTGAACCCCTACAAAATTTTCATTTCGATAATTAATTAAACGATCGAAACGTAGGATTTGTTATCGTGTTTTCTTTTGAATTGAACAGTTCCGTCAACCAAAGCGAACAAAGTATGGTCTTTGCCAATACCTACGTTAACACCCGGATGATGAACGGTTCCACGTTGACGAACGATGATGTTGCCAGCAATAGCAGCTTGTCCGCCAAAAATTTTAACTCCTAATCGTTTGCTATGGGATTCACGGCCGTTGTTCGAACTACCTACCCCTTTTTTGTGTGCCATTTCTTATTTAAGATTTTGAGTTGTTACTAAATGAATTACGCAATGGCGTCTACTTTGATTTGAGTCAAATAGTCGCGGTGACCGTTTGTTTTACGGTAACCTTTTCTACGTTTTTTCTTGAAAATGATAACTTTTTCGCCTCTCAAATGTTTGAGGACGGTGGCGGTTACCTTCGCACCACTGATAACAGGCGCACCGATGGTGACTTTTCCGTTTTCGTCTTTCAAAAGTACTTTTTCGAACTCCACTTTAGCGCCTTCCTCAGCGTCTAAACGGTGTACAAACAAGTATTGGTCTTTTGAAACCTTAAACTGTTGGCCCGCAATATCTACAATTACGTACATAGTGAATAATTTTTTTAAATGGAGGGCAAAATTACGACTTTTTTTTGGATTTACCAAGAAAAGAGTGTTAATAATTGTTAATTGTTTCGTTTTCAGTGTGTTTTGTTTTTGAGATAAAAATAAATGAATATAATTGAAAAATCATCGCTTGTTGCTTGTCACTCGTTACTTTTTTTCGTAACTTTGTATAATTATATATAATTAAGTTATGTTGCCAATCCAAAACATCCGTGAAAACGCGGACAAAATTATCGAAAGCCTTAAAAAACGCAATTTCAAAGATGCTGCCGAGAAAATTTCAGAAGCTCTTCAGCTTGATAAACACCGTCGCGAATTAAAACAAAAATCCGATGAGGTTTTGAGTGAAATCAACCGTCTTTCTAAAGAAGTTGGCACTTATATGAAAGAAGGAAAAGCCGATTTGGCACAGCAAATCAAAGAAAAAGTAGCCCAACTCAAAGAACAAGGAAAAAGTATTGACGAAGAACTTGATAAATTCGAAAAATCGCTTGAGCAAATTATGCTGACGATTCCAAACACGCCTCATGAAAGCGTTCGCGAAGGGAAATCGGCCGAAGACAATGAAATTGTTTCGCAAGAAGGAAATATCCCAACATTGCCCAAAGACGCGCTTCCGCATTGGGAGTTGACCGCAAAATATGATATTGTGGATTTCGAACTCGGAAACAAAATCACCGGCGCAGGATTTCCCGTCTACAAAGGAAAAGGCGCCCGTTTGCAACGCGCTTTGATTAATTTCTTTTTGGAAAGCGCTATCGATGCCGGATATCACGAAATTCAACCGCCGTTGTTGGTAAACGCCGCTTCGGGCTATGGTACCGGACAACTTCCGGATAAAGACGGACAGATGTATTATGCTCCGCTCGACGATTTGTATTTGATTCCTACCGCAGAAGTACCTGTAACCAATATTTACCGCGATGTTCTGTTGCAAGGCTCACAGTTGCCGATAAAAAATGTGGCTTATTCTTCCTGTTTTCGCCGTGAAGCAGGCTCTTATGGAAAAGATGTGCGCGGATTAAATCGTTTGCATCAATTCGATAAAGTGGAAATTGTGCAAGTTCAACATCCTGAAAAATCATACCAAGCATTGGAAGAAATGGTTGCCCACGTGACTTCGTTATTGAGAAAACTCGAACTACCGTTTCGTGTTTTGCGTTTGTGCGGCGGCGATATGGGATTTACATCTGCTTTGACATACGATTTCGAAGTGTATTCTGCAGCGCAGCAACGCTGGTTGGAAGTGAGTTCTGTTTCAAATTTTGAGTCGTTTCAAGCCAATCGTATGAAATGCCGTTTCAAAGATGAAACAGGAAAGACGATGTTGGTACATACCTTAAATGGCAGTGCACTTGCGCTTCCGCGGATTGTAGCAGCCCTTTTGGAAAATAACCAAACACCCGAAGGGATCCGTATTCCGGCAGCGTTGGTTCCGTACACTAAATTTGATTTGATTGATTAATTAGAAATTAGGAATTGAAGAAAGCCTAACTTCCTAATTCCTAATTCTCAATTCCTAATTATATGACACCTTCAGTTCTCGTAATATACACCGGCGGTACCATCGGCATGGTGATGGATCCGATAACAAAAGCCTTGGCACCATTCAACTTTGATGCATTGTTGGAATCGGTTCCCGGTTTGGATAATTTGGGTGTGGACATCGACACTTATTGTTTTGAACATATTATCGACTCGTCGGATATGAATCCCGATTATTGGGTGAAAATTGCCGAACAAATTGAGAAAAATTACGATAAATACGATGGTTTTGTGGTTTTGCACGGAACAGACACCATGTCGTATTCCGCTTCTGCATTGAGTTTTATGCTCGAAGGGCTGCAAAAACCAGTTATTCTTACGGGGTCGCAGCTACCACTCGGCATTTTGCGCAGCGATGGAAAAGATAATTTGATTAACTCCATTGAAATTGCCGCCGCCAAAAACGACAAGGGCTTACCGATGGTTCCGGAAGTTTGTATTTGCTTTGAAAACACGCTCTATCGTGGCAACCGCACCACCAAAATTAATGCCGAAAACTTCAATGCTTTTTATTCCGGAAATTATCCTGCTTTAGCGGAAATCGGTATTCATATCAAATATCAAGATCATTTGATTTTGCATCGAAATGCAAACAAATTGACTGTTCACAAACAGGTCAATCCGCATGTGTTGATTTTGAAAATTTATCCCGGCATTTCGCAGGAAGTGGTGGAACATTTACTAAACACGCCGAAAATTAAAGGTGTGATTTTGGAAACTTACGGTTCCGGTAACGCTCCTACCAGCGAATGGCTTTCGACTGCGTTGAAAAATGCAGTTGCTCGCGGATTAATTATTTTAAATGTAACTCAATGCAAAGCCGGAGCTGTGGAAATGGGTAAATATCAGGCCAGTGTGGAGCTGTTGGAGGCCGGTGTTATCAGTGGCCACGATATTACTACCGAATCCGCCGTGTGCAAGATGATGCTTTTGTGCGGCGAAAATCGTTCGAACGAAGATATTAAAGAACAACTGCAAACGGCTGTTTGCGGCGAAATAACGATCAATTATTAAATTAAATACATCTTTTTATGAAAAAGCCTTTGCTACTTTTAATGCTCTTGTCATTTATTTTTTCCTCTTGTTCTAAATTGGAAGATGCTGTTAATTCGAATTTGAATCCTTCAGCTTCTCCTAAAGATGTGGCAAAAGTGGATATTCAAAATGCAAAAATATTGTTTATTTCCTCCGGCGAAGCAAGCCCCAAATTATATGCCGTTGTTGGCGATTCTTCAAATGGAGGAGAAAAAACGGTTGAGGTTGTATTTTTGAATAATAATGGCGATACTATAAAAGGGATGAATACGGCGAGTGTTACCATATTAAAGAAATATATTATCCTTAATTTGTGGAATCATTTTGGTGTTTCGGACTTTTATTTTGTGGATAGGACAGACGGAAGTGCTTTCAAAACACCATCTGATTTCGACCCTTATATCAGTGGAAATATCTATCATCCTTCTCTATTGTTTCCTTTAAATATGGGCAATATTCAAGAAGACAAATTCGGCGACATCTATTTCTCAAGATGTCCAGATTTTTCTCCCTACAAGTCCACTTTACATAAAATGTCTATCTTATCTCCCAGTTCTTTTATGTTTGAAGATTTATCTGTTGCCAATGATTTTTTAACAGGTTTTTGTACTGATAATATTGGAAATGCGTTGTATAACTACAAATCGGAGAATTTGACAGAAGGGAAATTGAGATACCGTTATGCGGATGGTGGTTATGCGAATGTTTCGATGAGTTCAGAAACGACAGAGCTAATCTTTGTTTGGAAAGGAACCGATGGCGAGATGTATTGTATTATGATGGATCGTAGTGCAGCGCTCCAATTTTATTTAGTTAAAATAACAGAGGAAGGAACGACTGTTGAAAAAAATATAAATGTTGAGATTGAGAACTACAACTGTAGTAATTGTAGTTATGAAAATTATTTTCACCAAGTTCAAGGGCAAATTATATTTAGCCAAAGCGGCGAGATTCTTAATCTTTCGAGTGCAGAAGCATATAAAGCAAGTCCGTGTTCCGTTAGAGCGAATATGGTTTCGAACGACAAATTATTTTATTTTGATAAAACCACCTTGCAATTTACGCTGATTGATATTGAAACCGGTGCAACGTCATTGTACTATGACTTAGATGAATTTGCCGTTTTAAATTATGAAATAGACAAGATATTGAGTGTTAAGGAAGATGGGATTCTCTTTAGCGGACTTGATTTGCACACCGGAAAAAACGTGACTGCAAGACTTAATATACATGGAATTGTCACGGTTGTAAACAAAGAAATTCCGGGTACGGTTTCAAATGTTTACCTCCTAAATTGATAAATAATCGTAGCACAAAAGAAAGGATATATTATGAAAACAAAATTACTTGTTTTTTCTCTTTTTGCACTGCTGTTTGGTTTTTCCCAACAATTGCAGGCGGTACCTGCAATTCGAACTCCGGTGCCTGTTTTGCAGCCCGATGGTTCCGTACTTGAAGTTTACCTGCGAGGCGATGAACATTATAAATACAATTCCACAGAAGATAATATTGTGATTGTAAAAAATGCTGAAGACGTATGGGTATATGGAGAGCCTAACGAACAGGGCACTTTTAAGCCGAGCAAAGTGATGGCGCACGGTAAGAAAGGCCGAAAGGCAGAAGAAGCCGCATATATATCAACACTTTCGCAAGAAAAACAATTGAAATACGGCGGTTCTTTGCAGTTCAAAGGACGGACGCAAATGGCTAAAAGCGCCCAAAAATCGGCTCCGCAAAAGGCATTTCCGAATAATGGAAGCCCACGAAGCATCGTAATATTAGTGAATTTTACAAACCGCTCCTTTATTGCATCTGATCCTAATCAAGAGTTTACGAATATGCTCAATCAAGTGGGATATAGCAAAAATGGAGCAACGGGAAGTGCACGTGATTATTTTGTTGCTTCGTCAGGTGGTGCGTTTACCCCTCTGTTTGATGTGTATGGGCCCTACAACTTGCCACAAACGTATGAATATTATGGTGAGAATGATGCTTCCGGCAGTGATTTACGCCCACAGCAAATGATTGTGGATGCCTGTACGGCTGCATTTAATGCCGGAGTGAATTTTAGTCAATATGATGCAGATAATGATGGAGATGTGGATAACGTTTTTGTTTATTATGCAGGATATAATGAAGCAGAACACGCTCCGAGTTCAACGATTTGGCCGCACAAATGGTATGTGCCGTATGGAGCTACGGTGTTTAATGGAAAAAAGGTTTGGCAATATGCATGTACTTCCGAATTAAGAGGGAGTTCGGGCAGTAATATGTGTGGCATCGGTACTTTTACACACGAATTTTCGCATGTTTTGGGCTTACCCGATTGTTATTGCACGGCAGGAACGGAATGTTCGGTGAATACATTAAACACATGGAGTATTATGGATTACGGTCCTTATTTAAATAATGGGCGGACACCTCCTTTATATTCCTCTTACGATCGTTTTTTCGCCGGTTGGCTCGTGCCCGATGTCCTTTCTGCTCCGGCAACTATAACCTTGAATCCGCTTTCATCCGAAAACAAAGCATATATTTTAGCCCAAACAACCCCTAATTTGAATGGAAAAAATCCGAACCCTTCGGAGTTTTTCATGTTTGAAAACCGCCAGCAAACAGGCTGGGATGCTTATTTACCCGGAAAAGGATTGTTGATCTGGCATATCACTTATGATGCAGATGAGTGGTTTAAGAATACAGTTAATAATCAGTCGCCGCTTGGCGTGAACCTGGTTCGTGCCGATGATAATGACTCCGAACTTTCTTTGTCCGGAGATCCCTTCCCATATATGAGTACCAATTCATACAGTCCTAAATTAAACAACAATACATCATTAAACGCGCCATTAACATCAATTACAAGGAATGGTAATCAGATAAATTTTGCTTTCAAAGGCGGAGCAGAACAGCTTTTAACATCAAAAAATACTATAAATTACACAGCAAATGGAGGCGACACGGCTGTGAGTATTACAGCCAGCGCTTCGTGGACGGCTGCAAAAAAACAATCGTGGTTGTCAATCAGTCCCAATTCCGGAAGCGGAAACGGCAGTATGACTATTTCTGCCGGAGTGAATAATGGAGCGGAGCGTTTTGATACAGTTATAGTTACAATGAATTCGCTTACAAAAAAAATATACATTACGCAGGCGGCAAAACCTTATGTTAATGCCGGCAGTAGTAGTTTTACATTCAATAATTTTACGGCACAAACCTTGGATATTCAGTCCAATGTCGAATGGATAATTACAGGAATTCCCGAATGGATCAATGTTTCCAATATAACAGGAACCGGAAACGCATCGGTTAGTGTGGGGCCCAATCAGATGAATGCCGGGCCGGGAGACAGAACGGCAACATTGACTTTGAAGGAAAAGAGCGGAAGTTTAATCACAACAATTACCATTATCCAAAAAGTAACCACGATTCCTGTTAGGGTTGAGGGACTTAACGAAAAAGTAATTGTATATCCCAATCCGGTTAGTAATTTCCTTGCGGTAAAACAATCGGATGATGTTTTTATTACCCAAATCGACGTGTTGGATATTAATGATGTAGTGCGCATTCCGTCGCCAAGTGTTTTGAAACAACATGAAATCAGTTTGGATTTGCAAAACTTGGTTATTGGTGTTTATACAGTCCGTATCCAAACAGATCAAGGCGAAATAAGATATAAAATTATAAAACGATAAAAAATGAAACGACATATTCCAAACTTGATTACGTTGATAAATCTGCTTTGCGGATGCTTTGCCATTCTTTTTGCTATCGAAGGAAATGGTTTTGCTGCGGGCTTGTTTATTGTCGGCGGTGCGGTAGCAGATTTTCTCGATGGCACGGCTGCACGTTTGCTAAACGTAAAATCGTCTATAGGTAAGGAATTGGATTCCCTGGCTGATATCGTGACTTTCGGCGTTGCACCCGGCATGATTGCTTTTGGCTTGCTCCGGTATTATACCGAGCCGCATATTCAGTATTTGGAATATATAGCCTTTTTAATTCCAATGTTTTCCGCTTTGCGTTTAGCGAAATTCAATGTCGACGAACGTCAAACTGAAAACTTTGTGGGTATGCCAACGCCCGCCAATGCTTTGTTTTGGGCTGCGTTGCCGTGGGCCATCATCGAATTCGGGTTTCCGGTATTGCACACTTTCATGATTGTTGCCGCCATCTGTTTGCTTTCGCTTTTGCTCGTGTCTGAAATTCCCATGTTCTCTTTTAAAATAAAGAATTTTACATGGAAAGACAATACCCATAAATATATTTTTCTCCTTACTGCAATTGCTTTGCTTGCACTTTTGCGTACGGCTGCAATTCCGGTATTGGTGCTTTTATATCCAATATTTTCATTAGTATTCCGCTCAAAAATTAATCTGTAAAATGTTCATGAAGTTCAAATTATTCATATTTTCCTTGTTCGCATTTGTGTTTGGTTTTAGCCAACAAATGCAAGCTGTTCCTGCACTTTCGCGTCCTGCTACCGTGCAACAGCCCGATGGCTCTTTATTGGATGTTTACCTTCGCGGCGATGAGTGGTTTCACTATCAATCGACCGGAGACAACTATGTGGTGGTTAAAAACGAACAAGGTGCTTGGGTATATGCCGAGCCGGCAAATGATGCTTCTTTTGTTCCTGGCAAGGTGATGGCGCATAGCAAAATGCTTCGCAGTGCAAGTGAGAAGAAATATCTGGCAACGCTTTCGCAAGAAATACAACTCGAAGCCGGTTTTACCAAACAGCGCGCTCAACGTGCAACCGCACAAAGTGCTCCACAAAAGGCTTTTCCAATTAATGGGTCTCCCCGAAGTTTGGTGATTTTGGTTAATTTTTCAGACAAAAGTTTTGTTTCGGCAACACCAAAAGCCGATTTCGACAGTTTGCTCAATCAAGTCGGCTACAGCAGAAATGGCGGAACAGGAAGTTCTCGCGACTATTTTATGGCTTCGTCAAACGGACAATTTAGTCCGCATTTTGATATTGTTGGACCTTATACTTTGTCACATCCGTACGTATATTATGGAAAAAATAAAGTAGCCGATGGTAACGATACACTTCCGCAGCAAATGATTCGCGATGCTTGCCAACAAGCTTACGATAACGGTGTAAATTTTGCAGATTATGATACGGATAATGATGGTTATGTAGATAATGTTTCTGTTTATTATGCCGGTTATAATGAGGCAGAAGGTACGACTGTAAATCAAAATACCATTTGGCCGCATCGCTTTGTAGTAACCGCAGATGGCAAAGGGAATTTGATTTTAAACGGAAAAAAAATCAAGGATTATGCTTGCACCTCCGAATTACAAGGAACTGTAGGAAACAATATGTGTGGAATAGGTACGTTTACACACGAATTTTCGCATGTGCTTGGACTTCCCGATTATTATAAAACAGACAATACTCCGGCCCCTGATAATTCCCCACTGGGAGACTGGAGTTTGATGGATAATGGTGCGTATTTGAATGAAGGGCGTACTCCGCCATTATACTCGGTTTACGACCGTTTTTATTTGGGCTGGTTGACACCGGAAATTCTTTCCAATCCGGATGTTATTACTTTAAATCCCTTGGATAAGGAGCACAAAGGCTATATTTTAGCTTTAACAGCGCCTAATTTACAAGGAAAAACCCCAAATCCGACGGAATTTTTTATGATTGAAAATCGCCAGCTAAATGACTGGGATAAATATTTGCCCGGTCATGGCATGCTCGTGTGGCACATTGCTTATAATGCAACAGCATGGTCGAATAATGCACCTAATAACGGCGATCCGATGCGCGTAATTATCAATCCGGCCAACGGAAATCTCAAACCTCTTACAACAGCCGCACCCTTTCCCGGGACAACGAACGTTCATTCTTTCTATCCGGTTCTGTGGAATAACACAAATTTAAATGCACCCTTTACAAATATTACGGAAAATAATCAGCAAATATCCTTTGTTTTCCGTGGTGGAGGGAATACTCCCTTCTTGTCGTTGTCTGCAGATAGCCTTGTATTTGGCGAGAGAAAAGGAGAAACCCAAAGCATCTTATTATCTACAAATAAAGAATGGGCAGTTATAAAATGTCCTTCATGGATGGATGTGAGTCCGAGTGCGGATTCGGTCGGTAGAATGGTTAATTTAACAGTGAAAACCTCGACAATTTATCCTCGTAGAGATACGATCGTTTTTAAAGCCGATACGATAACTCGCAATTTAATTATTGTACAGAAAGTACAGGCTGTTTCCGGCAGTTGTGGTTGGAAGACCAATGAACAAGATTCGGATGATATTGTAGCATACACTATTGGGAAAGAACAATTTACCGGCCATAATGCTTCTATTGGTTTTCTGTCTTTTGCAGAATATTTTAAAAATAGTAGCTTGCTTCGTGTAGACTCAATTGGAATTGACGTTTTTAAAGCCTACGCCGCAACTCCTGCAACATCCAAAATAACCTTGCAATTATACGATGATAATGAAGGATTTCCGGGGAATATTCTTTGTTCCAGAGATGTTTTGATAAAAGACTTAAAGGCAAAGAAACATAACACTTTATCGCTTCCAAACAATGTAGAAATTTCGGGGAACTATTATGTAGGTTATCAAGTTTATTATGATACTCCTCAAGATACTTTCAGTTGTTTTATTTTCGAAAGAGACGACCGCCCCGATAGCCTTGCAACCGCTTTTGTATATATTGAAGATGATTATTATGGAGATGAGTGGTGGAGCTACAATGATGTTGTCGATGATCCTTACAATATCAGTTTGGCCGTTAGTGCTTACACAAGCTGCCTTTCGGATTCCGGGCAATTAGCAACGGTTACGACTCAAGCTGCGAGCAATATTTTAAAAACAACTGCGCAGTTAAACGCTTCAATGACTGTTAATGGCACACGCCCTACAGTAGAAGAAGGATTCTATTACTCAACAACACCCGGATTTGCTGATGGTACAGGAACAAAAGTTATAGCGAGCACGGATTCCTCTGTTTTTTTTACAGTCTTAACCGGATTAATACCAAATACAACATATTACTACAAAGCCTACGCGCTTAATTTTAAAGGTACGGCCTACGGCTCTATCCAATCATTTAAAACGATAGATAGAGATACATTGATTGTGTCAACTTCTACCGTAAATTTTGAGAAAACAGAGGATTCGGTTGATGTTGTAATTGCAGCAACGACCGCGTGGACTGCAACGAAAACACAGTCGTGGCTGCATATTTCTCCCGATTCCGCAACAGGAAATGCCGTTTTGAAAATTGTAGCGGACGCAAATCCGGGCACAGTGAAACGCTATGATACCATCGTAATTAGATTAAATTCGTTGGTGCAAAAGATTGCAATTACTCAAGAAACAACGATTCCACCTGTAGCACGTTTTGCAATATTTAGTGTAGATTCTTTGATTTTTGATATGGAAGATCCTGCGGTGCAATCCATATATGTGTATGCAGATACGATTTGGGCTATCACAACGTCAGACTCTTGGATCAATGTACAGCCCAAAATAGGAAACGACACCACGAAAATTTTTGTTGTTCCCGGAACAGACAATGTCGACACTATTACTCGTTTTGGAGTCTTGATTTTACAAGGTGGAAATAAAGCCGATACGCTTTTTGTTTTTCAAAAAGGGAAACCCACAAATATAAAAGGAAATCTTCGCGAAAGTTTTGTCTTGTATCCAAATCCGGTCAACGATTTTCTTGTAATCAAACAATCTTCGGATGTGAAAATCAAACAAATCGACTTACTGGATATTTACGGGAGAAAACAACAAGTTTCGGATGCTAATTTGCAGCAAAACGAAATCAGTTTAGACCTGCGTAATTTCTCAAAAGGTTTTTATATCGTACAGATTCACACAAATCAAGGAATTGTTGCATATAAAATTTTGAAACAATAAAATGAATTATTCCGAAATAGCCGCTGAGGTTATCGAAATAGCCAAAGAAGCCGGCGCTTTTATCCGTCAGGAAAACAAAAAATTTAAAGCATCCGACATCGAACATAAAGGCAAGCACGATTATGTCACTTACGTGGATAAAACCGCCGAACGCATGATTGTCGAACGCCTGCAAAAGCTCTTGCCGGAAGCCGGTTATATTACAGAAGAAAATACATTAACTGAAACCAAAGAACATTTCAACTGGATTGTCGATCCGCTCGACGGCACCACCAATTTTCTGCATCATTTGCCGCCTTATTCTGTAAGTATTGCACTTAAAGAATATGATGAAATTGTGGCCGGCGTGGTTTATGAAATCAATCTCGACGAATGTTTCTCCGCATCTAAAAACGGCGGTGCTTATTTGAATAATGAACCAATTTCGGTAACAAAATCCGATGATTTAGATCATGCTTTGCTTGTAACCGGTTTTCCCTACACCAATTTTTCACGTTTAGATGCTTATATGGATTTGTTTCACGATTTGATGAAACGTACCGGCGGCATCCGCCGTTTAGGCTCTGCTGCCGTGGATTTGGCGTATGTGGCTTGCGGACGATTTGAAGCATTTTACGAATATGGTTTAAAACCGTGGGACGTTGCGGCCGGAGCTTTGATTGTGAAAGAAGCCGGTGGCAAAGTTTCCGATTTTAAAAATGAAACCAACTGGCTTTTCGGACAAGAACTCGTTGCCACAAACGGCCCAGTTCACGAAGAGTTGGTGAAAATTATAGATGAAAAAATGAATTAGTCATGGCCAACACCTCAGGTGTGTGGCCAACTCATTCAACTGGACAAAAAGAATGACTGTAAAAAAAATCGAAATTATGTCCCCTGTCGGCTCCTACGAGTCGCTGTGGGCAGCCATACAAGGGGGTGCGGATTCCGTATATTTTGGTGTTGAGCAACTCAACATGCGAGCACGTTCCGCACAACATTTTACAACGGACGACCTCAAAAAAATTGCCGAAATCTGCGATGAGCACGGCGTCCGTTCATATCTGACCTTAAATACGATTGTTTACGACGCCGAATTGCCTTTGATGAAACAGATCATCGACGCGGCCAAAAACAGCGGAATTACGGCTGTTATTGCCGCCGATTTGTCCGTTATTTCATACGCCAATCAAATCGGTTTGGAAGTGCATATTTCCACGCAATGCAATATTACCAATATTGAAGCGGTGCGGTTTTTTGCTAAATTTGCAGATGTGGTAGTAACTGCGCGCGAATTGAATTTGAAACAAGTTGCCGAAATCACAAGACAAATCGAAGAACAAAACATACGCGGACCGAAAGGCGATTTGGTGCAAATTGAAGTTTTTGCCCATGGAGCTTTGTGTATGGCCGTTTCCGGAAAATGCTATCTGAGTTTGGATAACTATAATTTCTCGGCAAATCGTGGGGCTTGCTTGCAATTATGCCGCCGTCCGTACAAAGTAACCGACCTCGACGGCGAAACCGAATTGGTAGTCGACAACGCTTACATCATGTCGCCGAAAGACTTGAAAACGCTCGATTTTATTGATAAAATTCTCGAAGCAGGAGTTTCCGTTCTGAAAATCGAAGGGCGCGGACGTTCGGCCGAATACGTAAAAACCGTTACACGTGTTTATAAGGAAGCATCGCAAGCCGTGATGAACGGCACCTTTACCGAAGAAAAACGCGAAGTATGGAACGAAGCGCTTAAAGCTGTTTACAATCGTGGATTTTGGGATGGCTATTATCTCGGACAAAAAATAGGAGAGTGGACGGAACGCTACGGCTCTCTGGCGACCAAGAAAAAGGTATATGTTGGAAAAGTTACTAATTTTTTCCAAAAAATCAATGTTGCAGAAATTAAAATCGAAGCCAATACTTTGCATATCGGCGATGAGATTTTAATAATGGGTGAAACCACGGGCGTTTATGAAAATAAACTTGCGGAAATTCGAGTGGATTTAAAACCGGTTGATCAAGCCGTGCAAGGCGATTTATGCTCCATTCCTGCCGAATCATTGTTGCGAAGAGGAGACAAATTGTATAAATTAGTCGAAAACAAATAAAAATCTGCGTAAATCAGCGTCATCTGCGAAAATTTGCGATGAAACGTCAGCGAAGCTGACAATACGCATAGCGTTACCGTGCAATGAGGGATAAAATATTTTATAAAAATACGTACATTTGCAAAAAGAATTCCGGAATGAATCTAAAATTGATAAATACTAAACTTGTCACCCGTTACTTGTCTCTCGTCGCTATTGCATCCCTCTTGCAGTCTTGTGCCAATATTTCCGCACCGACAGGAGGGCCGAAAGACGAAACGCCGCCGGTAATGCTGCGTTCTGAACCCGAAAATTTTGCTACAAATTTTAATGGCGATCAACTGGAATTCAAGTTTGATGAATATTTGCAATTGAAAGACATCAACAAACAATTTGTGATGTCGCCGCCTATGAGGATGCCGAACATTACAATAAACGGTAGAGAATTGGACGTGAAATTTCGCGACACGCTGAAGCCGAATACCACGTATACATTGAATTTTGGAAATGCGGTTGCAGATCTGAATGAAGGTAATCCGTATGAAAATTTCTTGTTCGTTTTTTCTACCGGCGCATCCATCGATTCCTTTGAAATGACAGGAAAATTGATTGATGCTTTTACGCACGAGCCACTTCCGAAAATCAATGTAATGCTCTATAGAACGCAAGACGATTCGGTAGTTTTTAAAGAAAAACCGTATTATTTTTCTCAAACAGATGAGAAAGGGATTTTTCATTTTGTTCATATTCAAGAAGATTGCTACAAAATTGTTGCCTTAAATGATAAAAACAACAATCTTCTTTTTGATGTAAATGATGACCCGATTGCATTTCTTTCTCAGTGTGTGAAATCGGAGAAAATGAAAGTCGCAATTAAAGACACTGTAAGCGCAAAGGATTCTTCTTTGCGTGCGAAAGACAGCCTGAACTTGAAACCAGAAACCAGAAACCAGAAACCAGAAACCATAGACAGTCTTAACTCAAAACCGCAAGAAAAGTTAACAACTTTATTATTGTTTAAAACGGCGTCTTCGCAAATGGCTACCGGCGAAATTGATAAAGCAGGGGTGATCAATTTGAGCTTCCGCGTACCGGTTGATGATATTAGCTTGACGCTTGTTGATACGGCAAATGAAAACGTTGCTTTCAAATCGAAATGGAACAAAACTTCTGATAAATTACAAATTTGGCCGCAACGAGACTCAAAACAATATCGGATTTTTATTTCGATTGGAGATTATAAAGATACGCTCAAAATTCTTGTTACGGCAGTTCCGACGCGCAGTAAAATGATGCTTTCGGTCAATAATTCCGGTGGAGTTATTCCTATTTATGAGAAAATAAAACTCACATCCAATGTACCGATAAATTATCATATTCCCAATCAGATGACATTGATCCGCAACAACAACGAAGAAATGACATCCGATACAATTGCAGTCAGTGGTAGTTTTACAGACAAAACACAGATGGAATTTGTTTTAAATGAAGAATTGAAAGAATTGTTTTCGTATCAACTCATAGTTCCGGATAGTTGTTTTGTGGATATTTACGGTTTTAAAAACGATACTGTCATATCTAAATTTTCTACGGATTTAGTTGATAATTATTCGTCTGTTAAATTCGAAATTCGAAATTCAAAACCAGGAACATCTTTAATCATGCAGTGTTGCGACGAAAAAGGAACGATTTTCGGAGAACAAAAATTAGCTTCCGAAACGTCGGCAACATTTAAAAACTTGAAACCGGGTATTTATGTTTTCCGTATTATTTTTGATGAAAACAAAAACGGTCGATGGGATGCCGGAAATTATATCGAACATCGCCAACCTGAAAAAGTATTGTATTTCGGTCGTAAAATTACCACCGAAGCCGGTTGGGGATACGAAGAAGCCTGGACGTTGAAAGATGATGAATAACGTAGGGGCAGACCCACGTGTCTGCCCTTGTATTTTAAATGTCTACCCTTGTATTTTTAAATGTCAAAAAAAATATTAAACATACAAAATTTATCAATCAAATTAAGCAATTCGCAAGGAACGCGTAATTTGATTAATGATATTTCTTTTTCGCTGGAAGGCGGAAAAACGCTTGGTATTGTTGGAGAATCCGGCTCCGGGAAATCGTTGACATCCTTGTCAATTATGAGGTTTCTGCCTGAAAACAGCGCTTGGTCTGTCAACGGAAAAATATTTTTCACAACAAAAAACAATCAGGAAGTTGATTTACTTTCCTTGTCGGAAAAGGAAATGCAGCGCATTCGCGGCAACGAAATTGCCATGATTTTTCAAGATCCGATGACTTCGCTCAACCCTTCGCAGCGTTGTGGAGAACAAGTTGTTGAAACCTTGCGCCTGCATCAAAACGTATCTTATAAAGAAGCCAAAAAACGCGTTATCGAATTGTTCACGGAAGCGCAACTGCCGCGTCCGGAAGCCATGTTTAAAGCCTATCCGCACGAAATCTCCGGCGGACAAAAACAGCGCGTCATGATTGCCATTGCGATGGCTTGTAATCCGGCATTGCTCATTGCCGACGAGCCCACAACGGCTTTGGATGCTACCGTACAAATGGCTATTCTCGATTTGATGAAACAATTCGGCAAAAAATATGGCACCGGAATTATTTTTATTTCACACGATTTAAATGTCATTGCCAAAATGTCCGACCACATTGCCGTGATGTATAAAGGTGAATTGTTGGAATATAATTCGACGGAAGAACTTTTGAAAAATCCGCAGCATCAGTACACCAAAGGCTTGTTGGCGTGCCGTCCGACCACCGGTAAACGCTTGCGCGAACTACCGACGGTGAATGATTTTTTAAACGGAGGAACAAATAAAGAAGAAGTTATATCGACCGAAGAACGTCTTTTGCATCATCAAAAAATGTATGCACAAACGCCTGTTTTAGAAGTCCGCAATTTGAATGTGGAATATGCATTAAAGAAGAATTTCTTTGGAAAAACAACCAAGAAACTGCAAGCCGTTGATGGAGCAAATTTGGAGATTTATCCCGGCGAAACCTTAGGATTGGTGGGGGAGTCCGGTTCAGGGAAAACAACCATCGGCCGTACGATTTTACAATTAGTGAAAGCACAAAGCGGAAATATTTTGTATAAAGGTGTTGATTTAACCAAACTTTCTCCACAAGAAATGCGTGCTTTTCGCAACAAATTGCAGATTGTTTTTCAAGATCCTTATTCGTCTTTAAATCCGCGATACACCATCGGACGGGCTATTTTAGAGCCTATCCGCTTATATAAAATTCGCGAAAGCGAAAAAGAATGCCGGGAAGAAGCCTTTGCAATGCTTGAAAAGGTGGGCTTGGACGCATCTTTTTTCGATCGTTATCCGCATGAACTTTCGGGCGGACAGCGCCAACGAGCTTGCATTGCGCGAACGCTTTCCTTGCGTCCCGAATTTGTGATTTGTGATGAATCCGTATCCGCTTTGGACGTTTCTGTTCAAGCGCAAATACTTAATTTACTGAATAAACTGAAAAAAGAAATGAATTTTACCTGCATTTTCATTTCGCACGATTTATCGGTGGTAAAATATATGTCCGACCGCATCGTTGTGATGAAGAATGGAGCGATTATTGAGGTTGGCGAGGCGGATGAACTTTACAAAAATCCGAAAAATCCGTATACCGGAATGTTAATACAAGCAGTATAAAGTGTTTTTATTTCTTTGCAAGGATTTTGTTTTGAGGAGCGTGTAATATAAATTGCTTGTAATTAAATTGTTAATAAAATCTATTGTAAGTATTTGATTGATATGCTTTTTTGTCCTAACTTTGCAAACAGATTAAATATAGTGCGACTGTCTTAACTCGATTCATGAAAACCGGCGTTTTTTTTTAACAGCACGAGTTAAAGTAAACACTTCACGTCTTAGGGCGTGAAAACTTACGCTGTTTAAGTGCTAGCCGGTTCTTAATGAATGTAAGATTCACGCCCTTTTTTTTGATATAAAAATGATATGAATAAATTAAAATGCTTATGATTTAAGTCTTACTATCTTCACTTATTGATTTTTCCCTTTACAATTTTATTACACATTTGTGCTCCGTACATTTTATACGGATTTGCATTTATTTTTCTTAATCGTTGTTGACTATAGCACAACGTTTTCTGTGTAATTCAGGGAAATTCATCTACATAAAAATTTGCAAACAGGGTGATTTGGTGGTTTTCTCAATTGCAAAGGTAGAAGGATTGGTGTATTTTTTAGCTTCACCGTGCAATTGCTTTTTGTTGAAAGGTCATCCTCCGGGGGCCGCGTTTTTCGGCGGCCTCTGAAACTCGAATACGTTGAAAATTGGTCGTTTTCAGTGAGGATTTGGCTGCTTTGCTTATGAATTCCTTCTGGGGAGGGGCTGTCTGAAAAACGGCAGCCTCTTAACCTAAGAAATCAAATACAACCCGCTCATCGAGCCCTAACAGTTGAAAAATTGTTAGGGCTTCGTGTTTTTAATTAAAAATGAAAAGTTAAATCTCCTCTTATTCTCAATTCTCCATTCTCCATTCTCAAATTTTTTTCGTACCTTTGTATAAATTAATTCATTAAATGAGAACACCAAGACAGTCGAGAGACTCTAAAAGCGCTCCCAAACGTGGAGCTTCAGACCGCCCAAAGCGCCGTTCTGACAACGAAAACAGCGACCGCCCAAAGCGTAGCTACAACCGCGAAGATCGCGATGAAAAACCTAAACGTTCATACACCCCAAGAGAGAATAATCGCGACGAACGTCCGAAACGCCGCTTTGACAGCGACAACGGAGACCGTCCAAAACGCAGTTTCAATCGCGACGAACAAAACGATCGTCCAAAACGCTCCTACACCCCAAGAGGAAACGATGGCGAAGACCGCCCGAAACGCTCCTACAACAGAAGCGAAGGTGGTCGTGATGAAAGACCAAAACGTCGCTTTGATAATGACAATAGCGATCGTCCCAAACGTCCTTACACCCCAAGAGGAAACGACGGTGATGATCGTCCAAGACGCAGTTTTAACCGCGACGAACAAAGTGATCGTCCAAAACGTTCATACACACGCAGAGAAAACGATGGCGACGACCGTCCGAAACGCCGCTTTGACAGCGACAATGGAGATCGCCCAAAACGCAGTTTCAATCGCGACGAACAAAATGACCGTCCGAAACGCCCATACACCCGCAGAGAAAATGACGGCGACGAACGCCCGAAACGTCCATACACCCCAAGAGGAAACGACGGTGATGATCGTCCAAGACGCAGTTTTAACCGCGACGAACAAAATGATCGTCCGAAACGTTCAGATACTCCAAGAGGAAACGACGGCGACGAACGCCCGAAACGCTCCTACAACAGAAGTGAAGGTGGTCGCGACGAAAGACCAAAACGTCGTTTTGACGATGACCGAGCACCTCGTCACCATGATGAAGACCGTCCGTCAAGCCGCTTGAATAGCTTAAGAGAACGTATTACGCGCAAAAAAAATCCGCCAAAAGATAATCGTGAAGGCGTTCGCTTAAATAAATATATTGCAGATTCTGGTATTTGTTCACGTCGTGAAGCCGATAATTTGATTATTTCCGGCGCAGTGAAAGTAAATGGCGAAGTTTGCACGGTTTTAGGTACAAAAGTAACCGAAAACGACAAAGTGAGTATGGGTGACCAAATGCTCAATCGCGAGAAAAAAATGTATTTATTGCTGAATAAGCCGAAAGATTATATTACCACTTCCGACGATCCGCAAGAGCGTAAAACGGTAATGCATCTTATCAAAGGCGCTTGCCGCGAACGTATTTATCCTGTAGGTCGTTTGGATAGAAATACCACCGGTGTTTTGTTGTTTACCAACGACGGCGATATGGCTAAACGCCTTACGCATCCCACACATGGCGCGCGAAAAATTTACCATGTAACATTGGACAAGCCGCTTACAAAAACGGATATGACGGCGATTGCCGATGGTTTTGAGTTGGAAGACGGTCCTGTGCAGGTCGATCAGATCGAATATGTGGATAGCGGTGTGAAAACTGAAATCGGCGTGCAAATCCATTCCGGAAGAAACCGAATTGTTCGTCGTATTTTCGAGAAATTTGGCTACGAAGTGACTAAACTCGACCGTGTGCTTTTCGCAGAATTAACCAAAAAAGATTTGTCGCGCGGCGAATGGAGATTTCTGACAGAAAAAGAAATTTCGTTTTTGAAAATGATACGGTAATATAACTTGTAGAGACGTTGCATGCAACGTCTCTACAAAATAAAAACCATGAAAAAGACCGCAAAAATAAGTGTTCGCGTTTTGCTTGTACTATTGCTGGTGATTCTATTGGCATTGGTTTCGGTGGTTTTATGGGTGAAATCGCACGAAGAAGAAGTTAAGCGGATTTTCATTAAAGAAGTGAATACTTCACTGAAAACAAAAATCAGTGTGGATGATATTTCGCTTTCGTTTTTGCAAACATTTCCACGTGTCGGATTACGCTTCAATAATGTGAAGATGCATGGAAGCAATCCCAAAGATACCGCGTTATTATTGGATGCACAACGATTGTATTTGTCTTTCGACCTCTTGGATTTGTACTATGGAATTTACACTGTTCAAGTGGCAGAGTTGGAAGATGCAAAAGTGCATATTAAGTATTGTCTTGATAAAAGCGATAATTACAGTTTTTGGCAGGATTCTTTAAGCAAAGGCCAATTTTCTTTCGAATTGCAGCGAATCAACGGGAAAAATGTAAAAATTATTTACGAAAACGCATCATCAAAATCGTATTATTCGACGGAAATTTTCAAAGGGGTTGCCCGTGGTAATTTTTCCGAAAGGATGCAGCATATTAGGTTGAAAGGCGATGGCTATATTTATACGATCCGCTCGGATGGTTTTGCACTTTTGAACAATAAAAACCTTACGGGAGACGTTGTTTTTGATGTCGATTCCGACAAGGATATTGTGACTTTTCATAAAGGCGATTTGTTTTTGGAAAAAGTGCCGTTTGATTTTACGGGAAAAATTATTTATACCGACGATCGCGAAGCCGTTGATATTATTGCGAAAGCGAAAAAAATATCCTATAAAAACCTGATTAGCCTTTTGCCCGACAGTTTGCAAACAGCTCTTGAAAACTACGATGGAAGTGCGGATATGGATTTGACGATTGTGGCGCGCGGACCTATGCACGACGTGTATTTTCCGTATGTTCATGCCGATTTCCAAGTTCATAACGGAAGCATTTTGCATAAGCAAAGCAAAACCAAAATCTCGGGTATTGCATTTGCGGGGACGTTTACGAATGGCAGCAAACAACACCCATCGACGTTTGAATTACACTTGAATAAAATGTCGGCAAGCATGGAAGGAAATCATTTTTCCGGCGAAATATTTGTGCAAAATTTCCTGAATCCACTCGTCCGTTTAAACGCAAAAGCTCAATTTGATTTGGAAAAAATCAGTCGTTTTTTGAATTTGAAAGATGTGGAAACCCTTACGGGAAAAGTCGATTTGAATATGCATTATGAAAATCGCTTGAGCGGTACAAAAATGTTGACTTCCGACGATTTTCTATCAATGCAAATGCAGGGAGATGCGAAAATTCACCAATTACAGCTGAAATTAAAAGAAAATCCGAATGAAATAGCTCTACCTACGGCCGACTTGCAGTTTGATAATCTTCAATTGAATATTGCTAATGCTAAAATTTTGGTGAATAATCAGGCATTAAATGTTTCCGGTCAAATTCATAATTGGTGGCCTTATCTGCGTTTGCAAAATGGAAATTTGGCTGTTAATCTCAATGTTCAAGGCGGTGAAATTGATTTGAAAAATATTCTTTTACCGCTTTCGGTGTCTGAGAAAACGCCAAAAACCGCAACCGATGAGGGTTTACCGTTTTCGAAAAATATCCGTTTGAATTTGCAAACATCGTTTGAAAAATGTAAATACGACAATATTCTTGTTGAAAATGTGGAAGCCGTTTTGCGTTTTCAAGATAATATCGGACAATTGAACATCAATCAGCTTCGAACGTTGAAAGGAAGTATGACGGGCGCGTTGATGGTGGATGCCCGTATGGACGACCGCTTGTTGCTTCAGTTTTCCGGACATTTGGACAAAATAGATTTGAATAAACTGCTTGTCGATTTTGATAATTTCGGACAAAATGTAATTACGGATAAAAATATCTATGGACAAATCACGAGTGATATTCAGTGTTCCATGGTTTATTTGTTAAAAGAACGGAAAATCGATCGGAAATCCTTATTGCTTTCTACGCAAAACACGCTTGAAAACGGGCGTTTGCAGAAGTTTGAGCCAATGCGTAAACTTTCGCGTTTCTTGAATGAAGACAGCTTGTCGGATATTCGCTTTCAAACGATGCAGACTTCGCTCGAAATCAAGAACGAAGTTTGTACAATTGATCAACTGAAAATTGCTTCCAATGCCATGAATTTAGAGGCATCTGGCATCACTTATTGTTTTGACGGACGTATAAAAGCAAACATTAAAATAGCATTGTCGGAGCTTCTGACGAAACGCCGGAAAGCTCGTCAACAAAAAGAAAAAGTGACGGAATTTGGTGTTGAAGAAGAGGAGATGACGGTCAATAATAACCGATTGATGATTCCGATTACGGTAAGTGGAACCATTGATAATCCGATTTTTAAATATGGGTTAAGAGTGGAGCGTAATTCCGAAGCCGCGAAAAACGGCGAAGTGAAAACGGTGAAACAAATGCTGAACGAACAGTTTCGCGAAACCGAACGCGTTAAAGAAAATCGTCAACAACAAGCTGATTGGAAAGAGCAGGAAAAAGGGAAATTCCTTATTGATTTTGAAGATAAACCGGATACTTTAAAACCGGCTGCCTCCACTAAGAAATCGCAGGAAAAAGGGAAATTCAAAATAGAGTTTGATGATAATTAGTTTTTCGCCGGTGGCGAAAATTGAATCGCAAATTTTCGGGGATTTCGCAGATTTTCGCGGTAGCTGCAAAAAAGCATTAGAATTTTCTACAGAGCAAAGTGAATTTTTATTACGCGGTGACGCTACGCGTATGGTCAGCTTCGCTGACGTTTCATCGCAGATTTTCAGAAATGACGCGGATTTACGCAGATATTTTTTCCTAACAGGTCTTTATCTTTCAATTTAAAGCAAAACCTAACAGGATTTTAAAACCTGTTTTGATTAAAACCAACGGCAATGAAAACGAAAAAGCCCAACAATTGTTCCTCCCGTTGGGTCTTATCAAGAAACACAAAAAACATAAATAAAAAATGTAGAGACGCAATGCATTGCGTCTCTACAGAAAACCGACCAAAGTTTTACCAAAGAATGAATAAGCGGCTCGCGCCTTTATTTAATTTGAACGGTTCAGGAAAGTTCTGAAAAGTTCAGAAAGTTTAGAGTGGTTTAGGAGGTTCTGAACTTTCTAAACTTTCTAAACCAATCCAAACCAACTAAACCACCCTAAATGATTAAAACTTTCTTAATCCCTGAGGCAGCGCACCGAGAAGCCGCTCGAACGATTGCTCGCGTAACGGCGCACGGAAGCGTAACCAAAGTAGAAGTTCCGATACCAAGCAATCGAAGCGTCATATCCGGAGGCACTCCAGATGTACGCGTGCGACCCTCGATTACAGAAGCGCGTGCCATCGAGCTCACGATAGCCGGCCGGAAGCAAGGAAAAACCGTATTGGTCAGTACGGGTTGTCCACTGCGGACCGGAAGAATGTATCAGTCGCCTTCCTGCATCGATACCCATCCAATACTGGGTATTTGAATTACCATTGTTGTGGTTCTGCTTACCACCGCTGGCTACAGAGTTGATCGTATTGGAAAGCGTATTACCATTGGTTGTTTCAACAGCATTTAACATTGTACCCCACTCGTTATCAGTAGGAACATGCCAACCGGAAGGGCAGATACCTCGGCCGCCAACCTGATTATTATTGGTGCTGACAGCCGCGTAGTTATTATTATAAGTAGCTGTAATTCCTCCGTTGGCACTATTGCCATCCAACCACATAGCTGCGTCCCAAGTATAGAGGGCGCCATATTTTTCACAATCGACAAGCGTCCGCACATCGGATGTGCCTTTATCGTCTATACCCGGACACCAAAAGGAAAGGTTGCCCTGACCGCCGCCGATAGTAGTATTGGGAGAATTGGATGCAGCACGAAAAGTCATACCCGTTTGGTAATTGAGATTCTCAGCCATCCACTCTTTACCGTCGGGCATGGTTACGGTTTTGTAAACCTTATTATCTCTCGGATCGGTCATCGTAGTACCGGAATACTGTTTGAAGGTAATGAAAAGCTCTTGATTGATATTGCAGTAACTGGAATTTGATGCGATAGTTAAATATTTAATTGTTTGGTTAATATTTGAGGCAGAAAGTCCTTTGAATAAAATTTCAACGAGTGTATCCGAACCCATATTTCGGGGCTGATAAAAGGTTTTCACATCTACCGAAACGCCGCTTGGAACGGTGGGTGCATCGGGTGTGAGGGTATATTTCCAAACGCCGGTTGTCGTTGGCAGTGAAAATACAAAAAACACAAAGGCCTTGCCTTGGGCAGGCAGAAATTCAACCGTATCATAAGCTACGTCAAGCGTTTTTGAGCCGTTTTTAGAAACCAAAAACGGAACACGAAATCCCTCGTCGCAACCACCCTCAACACAGCGTACGGACAAAGCGTCCGCGCGGAGTTGTGCAGAGGAGCCGGTTGATGAATTGGAGCTGTTTGTAAATATTTTTGAACTTGCTTGAGTGCCATTCGTATTAGGTGTACTTGTCCAGAAAAGAGCCTGCGTACCGTTGCCCGAATAGGCACCAGCAGTGGTACGCAAGCCCGCAGCCAAAGCAGAGAACCCGTAAGAATTTGTATTTTGTAAAGCAGCATTTGTCCAAAGTTTTTTCCATGCCTGATTATTTGCAAATATGCCTCGAACAGTGTCTTTCAGCAAACGCCCGGCATCCGTCGTTCCTCCGATTTTTGTGAAAAGCAAATTCCACTCATTGTCCGTCGGCAAGTGCCAGCCTGTCGGACAAATCCCTTGTGCACCCAGTGTTGTATTTACAGCCGTATTTGCAGCATTCGCATACGCCACCCAAAACGGATAAAGCGCGCCCCAATATTCACAGGCCAAGGGGTCGGCTTGCCCAACCGAACTATTTAACGGCCCCGGGCCCGGGCAGTAATACAAGTTTTTCGAATCTAAAAATCCGTTTGCACTTGAAGCCGGAATATTGGAAAAAATCGGATTATTTAATCCATTGCGGTACCGCAGGTTTTCCGCCATCCAGCGTTTGCCGTCGGACATGATGACGGTTTTGTAGGTTTGGCCGTCGCGTGGGTCGGTGAAATCGGGGGCGGGGGTTTGGGCGAAAATCGGCAGAAATGCAAAAATGCAGAATTGCAGAAAAATGATAAATGGGATGACCCGTAGGGGCACCCCTTGCGGGTGCCCTTTTGTACGACAATGTACGGGCGTATCGCCCATCAAAAGGGCACCCGCAAGGGGTGCCCGTACAACCGCAGCCGATAATCGTAAATCGTAATTTGTTTTCATGTTGTGTATTTATTAATTGGTAATTCGTTTGTTCGAGACCTAACAGGTTTTAAAAACCTGTTAGGTCTGAGCCTTGAACGTAATCAACAAAAAAAGCGTGAGTTGAATTTCTTATTTTATCAGAGGTACCGCTAAGAACCCACAAAGTAAATAAGACACAACCCACGCCGTGAACACAGCATGAGCGTATTGCCTATGAATTCTTACTTTGTTAGAAAATTAGCGGTTTTCTGATAAAGAATTTAAGCTAACGCTTTTTTTTATGTATAATTAATTAAGTTTTTTCTATAATTTTTTATTTTGTTTTCTTGTTAACTCGTCACCTTGTTAACATTTATTTTCGCAAAGTTATGAATATTTTCTTTAATTACAAAATATTCTTCGCTTCTTCAACATCCTGTTTAATTTGTGCAATCAACAATTCTTCGGTTTCAAATTTGCGTTCTTCGCGAATGAATTTGATAATTTCAACATCCATTTCGCTATCGTAGATTTCATTCGAGAAATCGAATAAATGCACTTCAACAGCAAGTTTTGTATTTCCGAAAGATGGGCGCAAACCAACATTCATTACACCATTGTACCTTTGTTTGTCGATTGTTGCACGCACGGCATAAACACCGGAAGTTGGCATTTTTGAGTTTGCATTTAATTCTAAATTTGCAGTCGGAAAGCCTAATTTGCGTCCGATTTTTTCACCATGAACGACCTTTCCCTGCAATTTATTTACAATACCCTTGCTTTTAAACTTAAACTTCGACTCGGTCCCTTCACGCAAACGCTTGATGTTCTTACGATGTGTGAGGGGTATGAAAATAGCTACTAAAATGGATAAAATAATTAACGGAATAGCTTTTTCATGAACCACAAAAATAGTTAAAAACGGGCACGCAACCGCCGCTATCATTGAAGATACGGAAACATAGCTTGTGATAAGCAAGGTAATAATAAAAATGCCAATCATCATTAAAAACGTCAGAGGAAACAAAGCTAACAGCACGCCGAATAAAGTTGCAACGCCTTTTCCACCTTTAAAACCGACATAAATTGGGAAAATATGCCCCAACAACGCTGCTGCCGCGAAAAATAATTCATACATCGCAATTTGGTTAACAGATGCGTCTGAACTGATAAAAAAAGCACCAAGTTTCACAGCCGCAAAACCTTTCAACAAATCGAGAAGCAGTACAATTAAACCCGGAACGGTACCCAAAACTCGGATGGTGTTGGTAGCCCCGGCATTTCCGCTGCCGTGTTCACGCACGTCGATTTTGAAAAAAATCCGTCCGATCCATACCGAACTTGGAATAGAGCCTAATAAATATGCTAAAATTATTCCAATTAAAAACATCATAATATTTTGTATTTTAAATTAAAAACCGGATTGCCACGCTAACGCTTGCAATGACGCCCCGAAACTACCCATTTCTATCTTCCAACATCGGCACAAACCGGAAATTTCCATAATCCTCAACGTCGAATTCCGTTTCCGAAACTCGTTTTATGCGTTGCATGATTTGCGTGTCATCGCCCACCGGAATAACCATATAACCACCGATTTTAAGCTGTTTTTTCAAATCTTCCGGGATAAAAGGCGCACCACAGGTAACGATAATTTTATCGAAAGGCGCAAAATTTGGAAGTCCTGCATAACCATCGCCGTAAAACATTTTTACAGCATAATGCAACTCTTCCATGCGTTTTTTCGTTTGTTGATAAAGTGTTTTCTGACGTTCGATGGAATACACTTTTGCGCCCATTTCTACTAAAATGGAAGCCTGATAGCCGGAGCCGGTTCCGACTTCCAACACTTTTTCATTCTTTTTTATTTCCAACAATTGTGTTTGAAAAGCGACCGTATAAGGCTGGGAAATAGTTTGATCGGCCAAAATTGGAAAGGCTTTGTCTTCATAAGCATGCGACAGAAACGCCGATTCGAAGAAAAAATGGCGAGGCACATTGTTCATGGCCTCCAATACCTGTTCGTTCGAAATTCCTTTGCGGCGAAGTTCTTCTATCAGCTTCTTTCTCAAGCCTTTTGTTTGGTAAGTATCTTGCATTTAAAAAACTAACAATAAGTTGTGAAAATAAAATGCAAATTTACGCATAATCGTGATGATTAAAAAATTACTTTTGTAAAAAAATAAATTTATGTTGAAGATTGCAGTTATAGGAGCAGGCCATCTCGGAAAAATCCATTTAAAATGTATTCAAGATATTCCGGATTACGAACTTGTTGGGTTTTATGATAAAGACTCGGAAAACGCCAAACGAGTGGAAGCCGATTTGAATGTGAAATTCTTCGAAAATCTCGATGAATTAATTTCGCAAGTAGATGTAGTCGATATTGTTACGCCTACAATTGCACATTTCGATGTGGCATCTGCCGCTATTCGCAAAGGGAAACACGTATTTATCGAAAAGCCGGTAACAGCAACTCCCGAAGAAGGGAAAAAACTTTTGGCGTTGGCCGATGAGGCGAAAGTGAAATCGCAAGTAGGTCACGTAGAGCGATTTAATCCTGCATTTTTAGCTGTAAAAGATAAAATCAAACAGCCGATGTTTATTGAAGCGCATCGTTTGGCGTTGTTCAATCCTCGCGGCTTGGATGTGCCGGTGGTCTTGGATTTGATGATCCACGATTTGGATTTGATTTTGAGTGTGGTAAATTCGCCTGTTCGGAAAATCAGCGCCAGCGGTGTGGCAATTGTGAGCGAAACGCCCGATATTGCCAATGCCCGCTTGGAATTTACAAACGGATGTGTGGCAAATATCACAGCCAGCCGTCTCTCGATGAAAAACATGCGCAAATCGCGCTTTTTCCAACGCGATGCTTATATTACTACGGACTTTTTAGAGAAAAAAGCGGAAATTATCCGTATCAACGACGTAGATCCGAAGTTGGACGATCCATTTGCAATGATTATTGATCTACCAAATA
Organism: Bacteroidales bacterium; assembly: GCA_031551725.1. Taxonomy (GTDB): domain Bacteria; phylum Bacteroidota; class Bacteroidia; order Bacteroidales; family P3; genus JAVBNF01. The sequence continues at coordinate 28,901 of JAVBNF010000001.1, read as the reverse complement.
AGCAACAAAAACATATTACCATCGAAAAACCGGAAGTGCAGCCGATTAATTCCATTCGAATGGAATTGGCTACCTTCCACGATGCCATTGTGAACGATACTATTCCTGCCGTGCCAATGAGCGACGGTTATCAAGCCCTCGACCTGGCATACAAGATTATGGATGAAATTAATTTTAAAGGCGGGCAGTAATTTCTTTCGACAAACCTACCGTAGCTAATTTCCCATTCAAAAAGAAAAAGTCAATCAATTCGTTGGCAAAAGTCAAGCGGTTTTCGCCCCAGGATTCTTCTTCTTTTTCCATGTCGTTGTGACCTTTGGAAGTCATAAGTTCAACAACTTGAGCCTCGTTGAGGGTAAAAAGCTCTTTATTGTATAACGTTGTATTTTTATCATGGATTTCCATGTAATACAAAACGCTTTTTCCGGCTTCCTCTGAAAAATAGAGGTTCAGCCCCTGATCGTCATAATCCAACATAGTGGTGTTTTCTTCATCAAACTCCATCTTTTCTTGATCATTGGGTTGTCCCAATTTTGCAATCACTTCTTCCATGGACAGGCCGAATTTCAATTCGCCGAATCCCACGCCAATTTCAATGTTCATATGTCAGTTTAAATGTTTAGAATGTTTAGAATGTTTAGAATGTTTTTGGTAATAAACTTCCCGAACTTCCTAAACTTTTTAAGCCATCAACAAAGATAATACTTTTCCCAGATTTAACAAACCGAAAAGTTGGAGGGCGCAAATTAAAATGATGATAATCATTGCCCAACGGACGAATTTTACGCCGTTTTTTACTGCAAAATGAGACGCGATAAATGCTCCAATGATATTTCCCACGCTGTGAATAAGCGCATATTCGTAATTAATCTGCTTGTTTATTGCAAAAATAATCAATGAAAACGGCACATAGAGTAGAACAATAAAACCTTTGAAAACATTGGCTTGTAGAATATCATATCCGAAGCCCAACACCAATATTGCCAATAACGGATATCCAACGCCCACATGCACAAAACCTCCGTAAATTCCGCAAAGGAAAAGAAGGAGAAAAGTTTGCCAATTTAATTTTTTAACTTGTAGATGATGATTGCCTTTTATCCAACGCTCCGGCTCATAAACCATAAAAATGAGCATGAAAACCAATACGACGGCCATTACTTTTTCGAAAATCGATTGGTCAATATTGACTGCAAACTGTGATCCAAGTAAACTTCCAAATACGACAGGAGTACTCAACACTACGCCTTTACGGATGTCAAGCAGTTTCTTTCTGTAAAAAACCGTGAGCGAAGTGATGTTTTGTAAAATTACAGGAATGCGGTTGGTGCCGTTCGCCATCACAGGCGAAAGACCAAGCATCATAAAAAGGGTAAGTGAAATAATCGTGCCGCCGCCGGCAAGCGTGTTTACAAACCCGACAATCAAACCGGAAGTAATAAGGGCGATGACTTCAAATGTGGTGATCATATCCGGTTTCGGGTTTATTCGCTCCGCTCATGAGAGCGTTCTGATTTCTTGTTTCTGGTTTCAAGTTTCAGAAGTTTCACTTCCTAATTCTTAATTCCTAATTTTATTGTTTTTGGTCACCAAAATTCTCATTGATGTTTACATTTTCAACCGTCGTTTCTTCTTCATCGGAACTTCCGGAAAGAATTTGGTTCATATAAGCAGTGATGTGTACATCGCTGCGGTTGTTAAGCCAAATGAGAGTTCGGTCGCGTTCGGTATCGTGGATAAAATAGGTGCGGAAGCCTTTCCACCAGCCGTTATGATAGGCCATCACACTGCCGTCCTCCATCTTGATGCGGAAACCTAATCCGTAATCACGTGTATGCTTGGCATCAAAAGGAATGGCGGGGGTAAGCATAAGTTTGTGAGATTCAGCTGATAATAATTTATTTTGGCGCAAAGCCTGATCAAACAAAAACATATCCTGAACCGTGGAGTACAAATCTTTATCGCCTACAACGCCATCCAAATGATCGCAAGGACGCTCGTAGTAGCCTTTTCTGGCTTTCGAATAGCCCTTTACCGCATGCTGATTATTCTTTGCAAAATGGTCGTAAACAAAGGTGTGCTGCATGCCGGCCGGCTTGAAGATATGCTCATCCATATAATCGGCAAAATCTTCTTTCGAGATTTTTTCTACAAGCAATGCCAAATATGCGTAGTTCGTATTGCAATATTTGAATCTGGCGCCGGGCGTATATTCCAAACGAGCATTGTGTTTTTTTAATAAAACTGTAACATCGTCATTTGTAAGTGGTTTTACTTTATTCCAATATTTATCGGCATAATAAATATAGTTGGGCAAACCCGAACGGTGTTGTAAAAGCTGCTTAACGGTCACATTTTTATAGGGAAAATCGGGCAGATAATCCACTACCAAATCATCAATATTGATTTTTCCTTTTTCCTGCAACTGCATAATCGCAACAGCGGTAAAAGGCTTGCTGGTAGAGGCCATCTGGAAAACCGACTCGTCGTTCAGCTCTTCTTTCGTTTTCAAATTGGCATAGCCAAAGTGCTGTGAATACAGGATTTTTCCGCTTTCGGCATACAAAACACTTCCGTTAAAACCGCCTCTGGTAAAGGCTTTAGTAAGCATCTCATCAATTTCTTGGATGCGCGAAGAATCTGTTTTTGTTAAATTTTGTGGTTCCGTAAAAATTGCATAACTATTGGATGCTTCCGGATTATTATCGGGAAGCACGGCCGAAAGCGCGCCGGCGCTCATAATCATGCAGAAAAACTTTGTAGAAAGAGTCATAATAATCTACTTTTGAAAATTACCGTGCAAAAACCGCGCCAAAACCTTAAAAATTTGGCAAAATTTTTGTATTTTTGCAAAAGTATCTCAAAATTACGAAAAATTTCACACATAAGCGAATGAATTCTCAACAATCGAAAGTTAAAAACGTAAAACGCTACATGCTAACCGCTGCTTTGCCTTACGCAAACGGCCCTGTGCACATCGGACATTTGGCCGGAGTGTATGTTCCCGCCGATATTTATGCGCGCTTCATGCGTTCGCGTGGCGAAAATGTACTGTTTGTTTGCGGAAGCGATGAACACGGCGTGCCGATTACCATCAAAGCACGTCAGGAAGGCGTTACGCCGCAGCAAATTGTGGATCGTTACAACGAAATCATCAAAAAATCCTTTGCCGATTTCGGAATTACGTTTGATATTTATTCGCGTACATCCAATAAAACCCACCACGAAACGGCTTCGGAATTTTTCAAAACACTGTATGATAAAAATGCATTTATCGAAAAAACAACCGAGCAATATTACGACGAAGAGGCCAAGCAGTTTTTGGCCGACCGCTATATCACAGGAACCTGTCCGCGCTGCGGTTTCGAAAAAGCATACGGCGACCAATGTGAAAAATGTGGAACGTCGCTCAATGCAACCGATTTGATTAATCCGCAATCGGCTGTGAGCGGCAGTAAACCCGTTTTGAAAGAAACCAAACACTGGTTTTTGCCGTTGGATCGCTATGAAGAGTTTTTGAGAAAATGGATTTTGGAATCGCATAAAGAAGACTGGAAAACCAATGTTTACGGGCAATGCAAGTCGTGGATCGACCAAGGTTTGCAGCCGCGTGCCGTAACGCGCGACCTCGATTGGGGCGTGCCGGTGCCGCTGCCCGATGCGGAAGGCAAAGTGCTTTATGTGTGGTTTGATGCACCGATCGGCTATATTTCCGCAACCAAAGAAGCGACGCCCGATTGGGAGAAATATTGGAAAAGCGAAAATTCCAAACTCGTGCATTTTATTGGCAAAGACAACATCGTTTTCCACTGCATCATTTTCCCCGCCATGCTCAAAGCTGAAGGCAGCTATGTGCTTCCGGAAAACGTGCCGGCCAACGAGTTTTTGAATTTGGAAGGCGATAAAATCTCCACTTCGCGCAACTGGGCTGTTTGGCTTCATGAATATTTGCAGGATTTTCCCGAAAAACAGGACGTTTTGCGTTATGTGCTTTGCGCGAATGCCCCGGAAACAAAGGACAATGATTTCACGTGGAAAGATTTCCAAACCCGGAACAACAGCGAATTATTATCTGTTTTCGGCAATTTTGTGAACCGGACGTTGGTTTTAACGCATAATTATTTCGGTGGAAAAGTGCCTGAAATTACAGGTTTGACGGAGCTTGACGCTGAATGCTTGCGCGAAATGGAAAGTTTTCCGCAAAGTATCGAAGCATCTATTGAACAATACCGCTTTCGTGAAGCGCTGAACGAAGTGATGAATTTGGCTCGTTTGGGTAATAAATATCTTACCGAAACAGAACCGTGGAAAGTCTATAAAACAGATCCGGAACGCGTGAAAACGATTCTGAACGTAGCCTTGCAAATTGTTGCGAATATGGCCATTGTGAGCGATGCATTTTTACCGTTTACGGCAAAGAAAATGCGCGAGATGTTGAATCTGGATGATTTCAGTTGGGCGCTCGCCGGACAAACCGATTTGCTCAAGGCCGGTCATGTTTTGAATGCACCGGTTTTGCTTTTCGAAAAAATTGAAGACGCACAAATTCAGCAGCAACTCGATAAATTAACCGCAACCAAACAGCAAAATGCCGAGAAAGCACAAGCTGCGGCGCCTGCAAAACCGCAGAAAGGCTTGATTGAATATGATGATTTTGCAAAAATCGATTTGCGTGTTGCTACTATTTTGGAAGCCGAAAAAGTGCCGAATACCGACAAATTGTTGAAATTAAAAATCGACACCAGTATCGATCAACGTACCATCGTTAGCGGTATTGCGAAATATTACGAACCGGAGAAAATCATTGGTCAACAAATTTGTGTGTTGGTAAATTTAGCACCGAAAAAACTCAAAGGCATCGAATCGCAAGGCATGATTCTGATGGCGGAAGACAAAGACGGCAGGCTGTGTTTCATGAGTCCGACGGAAGCGATGGGTAATGGTTCGACAGTTGCATAGGCAACTAAAATTTAACAATTTTTTAACATTTATTAAGGAAAAATCGACGATCTATTTTGTAATTTTGCAATTGTTATTCACAATTAAAAATTATAAAATATGACAAAAATTGACACAATCAAATTGTTTGACGACCGTAAAATACGATCCGTTTGGGATGATGAAGCCGAAAAATGGTATATCTCCATCGTGGATGTTATTGCAGTGTTGACTGACAGTACTAATCCACAAGTGTATTGGAGGGTTTTGAAGAAACGGCTACAGGAAGAGGGAAACGAAACCGTTACAATTTGTAACGGTTTGAAAATGCAGGCTCCTGATGGTAAAATGCGATTAACGGATGTAGCTGATACCGAACAGGCAAGAAGATTGTTTCTGCATCATCAGCAAAACAACTTTTAGTAAATAAAAAGAAAGAATTAAAATAATGTTGAAAAAACTTCCTATATTGAACATTCTGCGTTTTTGCATTTTTGCATTTCTGCTGTTCTCCGTTCTCCATTCTCCATTCTCCATTTATGCACAGAATACCCGCATTGCCCTACTCAAATATAACGGCGGTGGCGATTGGTATGCAAATCCTACCTCATTACCAAATTTGATTAAATTCTGTAATGATAATTTAAATACAAATATCAAACCCGAACCGGGCACTGTGGATGTGGGAAGCAACGATATTTTTAATTATGCTTTCGTGCATATGACAGGTCATGGCAATGTGTCTTTTTCCGATGCTGAAGCTAAAAATCTTCGGAATTACTTGATCGGCGGCGGTTTTTTGCATATTGATGATAACTATGGCATGGATGTTTTTGTGCGTCCGCAAATGCAAAAGGTTTTTCCTGAATTATCGTTTATCGAATTGCCAAGCTCGCATTCGGTTTATCATCAGAAATATAATTTTCCCAACGGATTGCCGAAAGTACATGAGCACGATAACAAACGTCCGCAAGGATTTGGCTTGATTTATCAAGGTCGTTTGATTTGCTTTTACAGCTATGAATGTGATTTGGGCGACGGATGGGAAGATCAGGAAGTGCACAACGATTCGCAAGCCACGCGCACCAAAGCGCTGCAAATGGGTGCGAATCTTATACAATATGCGTTTACGGGAGGAAACGGGAAATAGTTATGAGATTGAGTTATGAACGATGAGTTTTAGCTACTCATCACTCATCACTTATCACTTATCACTTATCATAATAAATGAACTCAAAAAATAATTTCACATACATCGCCGGTCCTTGCAGTGCCGAGAGCGAAGAGCAGATGCTCGACATCGCACGTTTTTTGAAAAACGAAACGCCAATATCTTTTTTTCGTGCCGGTATTTGGAAACCACGCACCACACCGGGCGGCTTCGAAGGCAATGGCGAAAAAGCATTAACGTGGCTGCAAAAAGTAAAAACTGAAACAGGGCTGAAAGTAATGACGGAAGTTGCTACTCCCACGCATGTTGAGGCTTGCTTGAAACATGAAATCGATGCCGTTTGGATTGGTGCGCGCACAACGTCCAATCCGTTTATGGTACAAGATTTGGCGGAAGCCTTACAGGGTGCAGATATTCCGGTATTAGTAAAAAACCCGATGACACCCGACTTGAAACTTTGGATTGGTGCAATTGAGCGTTTTCAACGTTTGGGAATTACTCAAATTTCGGCTATTCAAAGGGGTTTTTCCACGTTTTCCGAATCTCCATATCGAAATGCTCCCCTATGGGAAATTCCGATCGAATTAAAACGCCTGCATCCGGAAATTCCAATTATTTGCGACCCGAGCCACATTGCCGGAAAACGCATGTTTTTACAGGAAATAGCACAAAAAGGACTGGATTTGGAAATGGACGGCTTGATGGTTGAAGTGCATAATCATCCCGAAATCGCATTGACAGATCAAGATCAGCAGTTGAATTTTGCAGATTTTAAAACGTTTTTATCCAAATTGATTTTCCGTCAAGCGGATAAAACCAATCAGCAAATTTTGCAATTGCGAACAATTGTTAATGATATTGACGAAGGTTTGTTTTCGCTTTTGGCAAAACGCATGCATATTGTTGAAGAAATGGGCTTATTGAAAAAACGAAACCAAATTACCATTCTACAAATGGATCGCTGGAGTGAAGTGGTGGAAAGTCGCCTGAAAATAGGGAAGGGACAAGGTTTAAACGAAGATTTTATTCTGAAAATTTTGGAAGATATTCATGAAGAAGCCATTCGTATTCAAACACAAACATTGAATGATGACAGCCGTTCGTGAACATAAAAACTGGCTTCCGATTACCAAAAAAGAATCGGACGAACGCGGCTGGGAGCAGTTGGATATTGTGATTGTGACCGGCGACGCCTACGTGGATCATCCCGGCTTTGGCGCGGCTGTAATTGGCCGTGTGCTTGAAGCGCAAGGCTATAAAGTGGCGATTATTCCGCAACCGAATTGGCAGGACGATGGGCGCGATTTCAAGAAATTCGGTCAACCACGCTTGTTTTTCGGCGTTACTGCCGGCTGCATGGATTCGATGGTGAATCACTACACGGCCAACAAACGCCTGCGTTCCGACGATGCATACACACCCGGCGGACAATCCGGTTTCCGTCCCGATTATCCGACGGTTGTTTATACACAAATGTTGAAAAAGTTTTTTCCGCAAACGCCTGTCATCCTTGGCGGGATTGAGGCTTCGTTGCGGAGAATTACGCATTACGATTATTGGCAGGATAAGCTGCGGCCTTCTTTTTTACACGAAAGTAAAGCCGATTTGCTCGTGTATGGAATGGGTGAAAAACCAATTGTTGAAGTTGCAAAAATCCTTGATAATGGTGGTTCTGTAAACGATTGTCAAAACGTTTTACAAATTTCTTATCGAACAAAAAAAAACAGTGAAATAGCGCCTTTTGAAGGAATAAAAGATGTTGTTTTGGCTTCACATGAAGAATGTTTGAAAAGCAAAAAAACATACAGTCAAAACTTCCGGATTTTAGAAGAGGAATCCAATAAAACCCGCTCTGCACGCTTGATTCAAGAAGTTGCGAATGAAAAAATTGTTATCAATCCGCCATATCCGGTAATGACGGAACAGGAAATTGACGCTTCTTTCGATCTGCCCTACACACGATTGCCGCATCCGAAATATCTGAAACGCGGTGTGATTCCGGCGTATGAAATGATTCGACATTCCGTCAATATTCATCGCGGATGCTTTGGCGCTTGTTCGTTTTGCACGATTTCTGCGCATCAGGGGCGACATGTTGCGAGCAGAAGTAAAAAATCGATTTTGAAAGAAGTGCAGCAAGTTGTCGAAATGCACGATTTTAAAGGCTATTTGAGCGATTTGGGCGGCCCGTCGGCCAATATGTACAAAATGCAAAAGCAGGATGAAAATATTTGTCTGACATGCAAACGCGCGTCTTGTGCATTTCCGAAAGTATGTAAAAATTTGGATACGGACCATACGCCGCTTCTTGAATTATATAAAGAAGTTGCGCAAAATCCGGCAGTCAAAAAAGCCTTTATCGGCAGCGGAATCCGCTATGATTTATTGTTTGACCAAAACGGAAAATTCACGTCTTCCGGCAGAAAATATGCCGAATATGTGATTAAAAATAATGTTTCCGGACGTTTGAAAGTGGCACCCGAACACACTTGTGATGAGGTTTTGAAGTTGATGCGAAAGCCCTCATTCAAACTTTTCAAACAATTCAAAGGTTTCTTTGACGAAACGTGCAAGAAAAATAATTTACGTTATCAACTAATTCCCTATTTCATTTCCGGACATCCCGGCTGCACACAGGAACACATGCGTTTGCTGGCCGACGAAACCGGGAAAATGGGCTATCGTTTGGAGCAAGTGCAAAGTTTCACGCCGACGCCTTTAACTTTGGCCACGGAAATGTACTATTCCGGAATCAATCCTTATACCGGAGAAGCTGTGAAAGTAGCGCGCGGATTGGAAGAAAAGAAGGCTCAAAACGCACAGTTTTTCAGATATAAAAAACGAAAATAATGAAATTGCAATATTGTCGGTTAGCCGCGTTTTTTGCGGTATTTTTCTGGGCTTCGGCGTTTCCGGGCGTTAAGTATTGCCTGCGTTTTTTCTCGCCCGAAGGCTTGATGCTGTTTCGCTTTTTCGTTGCTTCGGTGGTGATGATGGGCTATTGCATTTACAAAAAAATACCGCCGCCCACCAAACAATTGCCGTTGTTGATAGGCTCCGCAATTATTGGAATTTTTGGTTATATGTGGTTGTTTAACACCGGAAGCCAAATGCTCGAAGCCGGCGTGAGCAGTTTTATCATTGCGTCGGGACCGGTTTTCACAACCATATTATCCATTCTCTTTCTGTACGAGAAAGTGCGATTTCACACGTGGATCGGGATTTTTATCAGTTTGTTGGGCTTGTTGCTTGTTGCATATAGTCAAGTGCAAGGATTTGTGATTAATTGGGGTGTTGGCATTTTGATTGTTGCGGCCGTTGCAACAAGCGTATTCAATGTGGCGCAGCGCAAATTGTTGGCAACCTATTCGCCCATCCAAACGATGTCATACGCCATCTTTTTTGCGACACTTCCGATGTTTATTTTCTTCCCGAAATTGATGGTAGAAATAGAAACAGCACCATTTTCGGCCGATTTGACGATGGTGTATTTGGGAATTTTTCCGGCCGCTTTATCTTACTTTTTGTGGGGTTACGCTTTAGCGAAAGCAAGAAAAACAACCGATGTTGTCGGATTTTTATACCTTTCGCCTTTCCTTGCCGTTATCATGTCGTATTTCTTTTTGGGCGAAATCATCGCACCGCTTTCACTTTTGGGCGGACTTGTCATTATCGGCGGCATTGTGATTGGAAATCATCGGATGAAAAAGCGGAAAATATAATTAATAATTAAATCCGAAACTCCAAAGTGGAACGACGTTGCCGTGTCCATATTCAATATCATCTTTTACAATAAAAGCATTTTTCATATGGCGAATTTGCTGTTTTGTTTTGTTTTTTCCGCCCACTTCGAATGTGTAATTATTAATTGTAAAATCGGAACTTGACGATCCAAAAACTTTATTTTTTAAGCTCATTTGATTGAAAAAGAATGTTTCCCTCAAATTGCCGATGTCCGGTGTCCCTTCGGACATAGAGCAGATGAGATTTGTATTATCTAAAAATACTTTTTCAACTTTTCCCATTAATCGGATTCCTGTGGTTGTTTCGCGCAATTGCATAATCAGTCCGGCTTTTTCCATGTAAAAGAGGAGGTCGTTAACTTGATTTCGGTGTGTGTCGATAAGTTCTGCCAATTTCGTGAAATTAGGCTTAAAAGGTACGCTTTTCGAAATAATATACAGCAGTTGTTTTAATTTTTTAGCTGTTGAAATATTCATGTTCGCGTATACGGGAATATCAATTTCCAATGTTGCATTTATTACGTTGCGTAGACGCTCTTCATAAAAAACCTCTTTAAAGAAAGGATAATAGCCTTGTTGTAAATACTCTTTAAACAAGGGTAATGGATGTTTAATGTCGGGAATTGTCACTTTATTATTGATAATTTCATCGAATGAATAAGTAGGCAAATTAAGCCCTTGCGACAAATTCAGATATTCTCTAAATGAAAGACCTTGCAGATGAAAAAGGATTGCACGGCGGCTTAAATCGGCTGCTCCTTTGAAAATATCAAGAATCGAAGATCCGGTGAAAACAACCTTAAAATCAGGGAAGTAATCGTAAATCATTTTTAACTCCTTCGACCAGTTCTCGTACTTATGTATTTCGTCGATAAAAAGAAATCTTCCTCCGTTTTGATACAGTTTTTTTGCAGTGTCGAACAATTTGTTTTCCGAAAAATAAATATCATCAAGATTGATGTAAAGCGCTTCCTCGAAACTATGATGTAGCTTTATATGTTGTAAAATCAAGGTGGTTTTTCCTACACCCCGAGGGCCGACAATGCCGGTTAAACGGTTATTCCAGTCAATATCGTGATGTAAATAACGTAAATATGACGAGTCTGTTTGATCAATCAGTTGTCGGAACTGATTATATAAGCTGTCCATATTGCATTGTTTTATAGATTTGTATTACAAAAGTATAAAAAAATGCACATTTAAACAAGCAATTTTTCAAAAATATGCACTTTTTAAAGTGCATATTTTATATGATGCTTATTTTTAGATAAATACGAGCGTGTTTTTTCGCAGATTCGCGGATTCCACAAATTATTTTTTGGGGAGTATAAACCTAACAGGTTTTTATCCTGTTAGGTTTCGGCTATTAAAATGATAAAACCGAAAGCTGTTAGGAGATTAATTCGTTTTAACCCGTAGAGTCAACAATTAAATTCATATTTTTTTCGTACCTTTGTTCAAACATAGACTCTGATCATGAAAAAAACATTCATCCTCGTATTTTGCCTGTTGGCTTTTGCAAAGATTCTGCAAGCGCAAGTAGCTACAGAACCCCTTACTCCCGTGGTGAGCAAGTCGGTGAAAGTTATTTTCGATGCTACACAAGGAAATAAAGGCTTGATGAATTATACCGGCGATGTTTATGTGCACACCGGCCTTATCACTTCCGCCAGTTCAAGCGGCAGCGACTGGAAATACGTTGTTTCGCAGTGGGGCGAAAACCTGCCGAAAACAAAATTGACACGCACACGCCCGAATGTTTACGAACTCGAAATAAGTCCCGATTTATTTACTTATTACAACGCTCCGGCCAATACCAGAATTCTGAAAATGGCTTTTGTTTTCCGTAGTTCCGACGGTAACAAAACCGGTAAAACAGCCGATGGCGGCGACATCTTTGTGGATGTATCCGAATTCGCGTTTAATATTGCCATCACAACGCCGCAAAACAATCAGATTTTTAATACCGGCAGAACTATCGAATTTAGCGCAGCAGCTTCGGATTCCTGCGGATTGACGCTGTTGCTGAACGGAACAAACATTGCAAGCGAAAGCAACCGGAAGTCGATTGCGTATACTTTGCCTGATGCCGTTTCCGGAAATTATTTGCTGAAAGCAACCGCAGTCAAAAACGGCGAAACAGCAATGGATTCCATCAAATTTGTTGTTCGCGGCGAAACGCCGGTTGCACCTGTGCCAAGCGGTTTGAAAGACGGCATCAATTATTATTCCGATGACAGTACGAAAGTCGGATTGGTACTTCCTGCGCCGCTCAAACAGTACGTTTACGTGCTCGGCGATTTCAATAATTGGGAATTTTCCAACGATTACATGATGAAGCACGATACGGCCAACAAACGGTTTTGGATGATTCTCGAAAATCTTGTTCCGCGCCAAGAATACGCGTTCCAATATCAAATCGACAGCAATATCCGTGTGGCCGACGCTTATGCGGAAAAAATTCTCGATCCGTGGAACGACAAATACATCCCGGCTTCCATTTATCCCAACATCAAGGCTTATCCGGAAGGAAAGGCCGACGGCATGGTTTCCGTTTTGCAAACCAACAAACCGAAATATGTGTTTCAACACAATTTCGAAGTTCAAAATCCACAAAATTTAGTGATTTATGAAGCCTTAATCCGTGATTTTACGGGTGCCGGAAGTTTAAAAGCACTTTACGACAGTTTGGATTATTTGCAAAACATGGGCGTTACAGCTATTGAGTTGATGCCTGTGCAAGAATTCGACGGCAATAACAGCTGGGGCTACAATCCGTGCTTTTTCTTTGCGTTGGATAAGGCTTACGCAACCGAAAATTTCTACAAACAATTTATCGACGAGTGCCACCGCCGCGGTATTGCGGTGATTTTCGACGTAGTTTACAATCACGCAACCGGCAATCAGCCGTTTGCAAAAATGTATTGGGACGCTGCCAATGGGCGTCCGGCGGCAAATAATCCGTGGTTCAATGTTGCTGCTCCGCATCCATACAGCGTTTTCAACGATTTTAACCACGAATCGGTTTATACGCGCGAGTTTGTGAAGCAATCGCTCAAGCATCTGCTCAACGAATATAAAATCGACGGTTTCCGGTTTGATTTAACCAAAGGCTTTACCAATAAGGTTTCCACAGAAGCCACTGCGTCGAATTATGATGCATCGCGCATTGCCATTTTGTGCGATTATCATCGTACGGTTGTGGGAACAAAGCCCAATGCGATTATGATTTTGGAGCATTTCTGCGATAACCGTGAAGAAAAAGAACTTTCCGATTCCGGCATGATGGTTTGGGGCAACTTAAATTATGCTCTCTGCGAAAGTGTGATGGGTTATACAGAAAATTCCGATATGAGTGGGCTTTCATACAAATATCGTGGTTGGAATCAACCGAATATCGTTGGCTATGGCGAAAGTCACGACGAAGAACGTATGATGTACAAGGCTTCTCAATGGGGAAAGAAAACAGATACGTACGACGTGAAAAATAAAGTTGTTGCTTTGTCGCGCGGAGAGGCTGCAGCCTTGATGCTGTTGAGTGTTCCCGGCCCGAAAATGATATGGCAGTTTGGTGAGTTGGGCTACGATTATTCGATTAACCATTGTGAAAATGGAACGATCAGCGACAACTGCCGCACCAATCCGAAGCCTGTGCGCTGGGATTACGACACCGTTGCTTCGCGCAAGCGCTTGTACGCTGTATATGTTGCACTGGCGAAACTGAAAACACAAGAGCAAGTTTTCCGTACAACGGATTTTACAATTTCGCTTTCCGGGGGCGGCAAATCGGTGGTTTTACGCGATTCGACGATGAATGTTGCCGCTGTTGCGAATTTTGAAACTTCGGCGCTCAATTATCAGCTTGCATTGCCGAAAACCGGTTGGTGGTACGATTGTTTTTCGGGCGATTCGGTGAATATTACAGATGTAAATCATACGTTTAATTTGGATGCCGGCGAATATCATTTGTGGCTTACCAAGCCGATTTTTGTGAAACTTCCGAAACCGTCGGATATCATTGTTCGCAATCGCGAAAAAGTGGAATTGAGCGAAGGTTTGACCGTTCGTTTGATCGGTCCGCAAACCGCCGAAATCCGTTTCAAAACCAATCATTCCAACGTGAAAGTACAAGTGTTTAACACTGCGGGAAGAGAAATAAAAACTTTTAAAAACATGCAACATTCCAATGGAGAGGCTTATGTTTACTGGGAAAATGTAGTTAAAAGCACACCCGTAATTATTTCTGTAACCGACGGCAAAAAAACTATTTCACAAAAAGTAATATTTGAATAAAAGATGCGATTTCTTTGGTTTTTCATACTGACATTCTTTCTCGCACTGGGCTTGCGGGCTCAAACACCCTGTGATACTTTGCAACAAACGTATATTCCGAAAGACACGCTGATGTGTCCGTACGATACGCTTTCGCTGAAAACCTTTGCAAACTGCTCATTTCTGTGGAGTGATAGCACAACAAACAATTATTTTATCCCAAAAGGGACACAAAAAATCTGGGTAGAAATTACCAAAAATAATGTTGCTTGCGAGGATAGTGTACGTAGAGATACCATTGATATTACAACTTACGGAAAACCGGAAAAGCGATTGCCAAAAATTGATACGTTTCTGTGTCCGAACGATTCCTTATTATTAGATGAAACACAAGCAAAAACCGTTTATTTATGGGATTTCCCGGGTAAAACAGCTAAAGATTCGACAATCGCAAAACAATCTTATTTGTGGGTGTATTCGGATTCTTTGAAAACAGCAAGTTTTGTCTATCCATACACAGTCACAATGACCCTGAATTGCTTAAACGCCTTGCTTTTGGATCCGGATCCGTTGAGATATATTACACGCGATACAGCCAAAATCTTTTTTTATCGTCCACCGGTAGTGAATTTAGGGAGTGACACGACTTTATGTCCGGGGGAAAGCGGTATTGTGCTGAATGCTTTAGAGCCGAGTAAATATCTAGCCGATAAATATAAATTTATATGGAGCAACGGATCAACATCTTCAAGTATCACCGTTCAAGACAGCGGCACTTATTCGGTGCGTGTGAACGATGTTTGTGGCGATACGGCGCGCGATACCGTGCATTTGATTGTGTATCCGGAAAAGTGGACAACGCCTGCACATTTGCTTGCAGACACATCTTTGTGCAAAAATCAAACTGTAATACTGGATGCCTCTGTTGATCCGGAATTTGCAGGTATTGTTACCTACAAATGGTTGGATGATACAACAATTACGGCGCCTATTCGTGTGGTTACGGAATCGAACGCCTATACGGTCGAAATTACGGATACTGCGAAATGTCAACGAAAAACAACATCCAACGTGACTTTCGAAGATTGCGGTTCGATGTTGGAAATGCCGAATTTCTTCTCTCCAAACGGAGATGGAATTAACGACGTTTTAAAAGTGATTAAAGCCGACAAAATGACGAGCTTCGAAATCACGATTCACAACCGTTGGGGCCGCAAAGTCTATTCCTACAAGGGCAATCCGGAAGAGTTTGCCTGGGATGGCAAAAACGGCTCGGCCGATGTTCCCGACGGCGCCTATTATTGGGTGGCGAAATTTGCAGATATGTACGGCAAAAAATATACAAATAACGGATCGGTAACGATATTAAGATAGTAAGACCGAAAGACATGTGAGACCGTAGAAATCTTACCATCTTACACGTCTTACCATTTTACGATCTTCATAATATGAAATAAAAACACATGACATCACTCTTCATTCACTGGAACTTCAACCCGATTGCCTTCTCAATCGGAGATTTTGAAATACGCTGGTACGGCATTTTGTTTGCCTGCGTTTTTTTATTGGGCTATACTGTTTTGGGCCGCATGCTCAAACGCGAAGGCGAACCGGCAACGATGATTGAAGATTTGCTGTGGTATGTAGCCATTGCTGTGGTGATTGGCGCACGTTTGGGCCATTGTTTTTTCTACGATCCGGCATATTATCTGTCGCATCCGATCGAAATTTTTTATATCCGCGACGGCGGATTGGCGAGTCATGGCGCGGCCATCAGCATTCCGATTGCATTGTGCCTGGTGGCGCGGAAATACCGTAAATCCGTTTGGTACATGCTCGATCGCGTGGTCATTGTAGTTGCCTTGGGCGGACTGCTTATCCGTACGGGAAACCTTGTGAATTCCGAGATCTACGGACATGTAACTTCATTGCCGTGGGGATTTATTTTCGAAAGAAACGGCGAAATTTTACCTAAACATCCTACGCAAATTTACGAAGCGCTCAGCTATTTCACCATTTTCATTTTCTTGTATCGTTATTACTTGAAAAATTGGAAAGAAATGAAAGGCGGCTTCCTATTTGCTTGCTTTCTGATTGCGGTTTTCGGCATGCGTTTCCTGATCGAATTTATCAAAGAACCCCAAGAAGCATGGGAAGAAAGCCTGTGGATAAATATGGGACAAATCCTAAGTATCCCATTTATTCTCGGTGGCATCGCGATACTTCTCTTCCTGCGAAAAAGAGATTTGCCGTTTTTCCCGAAAAAGAGGAAACAAGTTGACAAGGCGACGAGTTAACGAAACGCGAAGCTGTTAACTTGTAATCTCGTTAACTTGTTACCACACTTTATTATGGAGACAAACATTAGAGAGAAATATACAAGAATTATTCAGGGGCTTTCCTCCGAAGAAGTTCAATCTTCCCGTTTAGAAAAAGCCTTTGAACTTGCTTGTGTTGCTTTGGATGGGAAAATGCGCGAGAACGGCGATCCGTTTATTTTTCATGCGTTGAATGTGGCCGATATTCTTACCAATGAACTTGGTTTGAATGCTCGTGTTATTACCGCGGTTTTCCTGCATGAAGCGGATTTGATCAAGCCGTTTAAGCATTTGGAGATTGCCAAAGAATTTTCGGTAGAAACCGCACACATTGTCGAAAATCTTCACAAGATTTCGCAAATGGATGTGAAAACAACGGGTTTGCAAGCCGAGGCTTTTCGCAAATTGATTGTAAGTTATTCGTCGGATCCTCGCGTTATTCTTATCAAACTTGCCGACCGCTTGGAAGTGATGCGTTCGCTTTCGTTCTTTTTTCCGAAAACAAAGCAAAGTAAAAAATCGGCGGAAACGCTTTTGCTTTATACGCCTTTGGCACATAAATTAGGCTTGTATAAACTCAAATCGGAATTGGAGGATTTGAGTTTGCGTTATACCGAACCTGCGGCTTACCGCGATATTACTACGCAATTGCATTTAACGGAACGGACACGCACGTTGTTGGTGCAGGATTTTGTAAAACCGATTGAACAGGAATTGAAGCAGCAAGGCTTGGATTTCAAAATCAAATACCGCACCAAATCGGTGTATTCCATTTGGAATAAAATGCGTGCGCAAAACGTGCCTTTCGAAAAAGTGTTTGATGTTTTTGCGATTCGTATTATTTTAAATAGCGATGTAGAAAAAGAGAAAGACGATTGTTGGAAAACATATTCGGTGGTAACTTCGCGCTATGAGCCTGACATCAAGCGTTTGCGCGATTGGATTACAGTGCCGAAAACGAACGGCTATGAGAGTTTGCACACAACTGTCAAGGTTGACAACGGACAGTACGTGGAAGTGCAAATCCGCACGCAGCGTATGGATCATTATGCCGAACACGGGATGGCTGCACACTGGCGCTACAAAGGCATCAAGCAAGCCGAATCCGGCGTAGAAAATTGGCTCGAAAATATACGCACGCAACTCGAAACGTCCACCACCGACGAAGATATCAAAGAAGGCTTCATGCCCAATGAGATTTTTGTGTTTACACCGAACGGCGATTTGCGCCAACTGCCGGTAGGGGCAACGGTTTTGGATTTTGCGTATGATATTCATGGGAACATTGGGAATCATTGCGTCAGCGCCATCAAAAACGGCAAAAATGTACCTATTCGTGAGGTCTTGGCAACGGGTGATACGGTGGAAATCATTACATCCAAAAACCAAAATCCAAGTCCGGACTGGTTGAATATTGTGGTCACCGCAAAAGCAAAATCGCATATCAAACAGCGTTTGCGCGCCGATGAAGCGAAAGTAGCTGCACAGGGGCGCGAGGTATTGGAACGCAAACTTAAGAATTGGAAACTGCCATTGCAGAATGATCCGATTCCTGCGCTGAATAAGCTTTTCAAGCTAAAAACCACAACGGAATTATATGTAAAAATTGCGCTCGACGAAATCGATTTGAATCTTTTGCACGAGGTTTTGAAGAAAATGGTTCAGGCCGAAAAAAGCGAGAGAGAAATCGTTCACGAAACGCCCAAAGCCGCCAAACAGGTAAAAACCGGCAATAATCCCGATTTTGTGGTGCTGGACGAAGGTTTGAACGGCGTCGAATGCAAGTATGCCAAGTGCTGTAATCCGGTGCTTGGAGATGCTATTTTCGGATTTGTAACCGTTGGCAAGGGCATAACAATTCATCGTACCACTTGTCCGAACGCCAACCGTTTGATTTCGCAATTTGCATATCGCGTGGTGCCTGTGGAATGGCGTCAGCACGATCTTTCCGGTTCTTTTCAAACAATTTTGAAAATCACGGCGAATGATGAAGTCGGAATGTCATACAAACTACATGAAGCGGCAACAGAATCTCAAAGCATGATTCGTGATTTGCAGTTTGTCGCCAACAAAGGTATCCTCGAGGGAAACATGCATGTTTTTGTACAAAGCGTGAAACATCTGGATATGCTGATTCATAAAATTCAACAGACCAAAGGCATAATAAAAGTAGTGAGAAAAAGTTAATTTCAAATTTATTTCATAAATTCAAAATTTATTTATAACTTTGCGAAATAAATATACGATATCAGATGTACGATATACGAGGATGTCCTCTTCTCGTACATAAAACTAATTATATAGAAAAAACTAATTAATTATACATAAAAAAGCGTAAGCTTAAATTCTTTTTTAAGAAAACCTGCAAATTTTTCAACGTTCAAAGAATTAATAAGCGATACGCTCATGCTGTGTTCCGGCGTGAGTTGTGTCTTATTTGAACGTGGGTGCTTGCAGGTACCTCTTAAAAAATAAGAATTCAACTCGCGCCTTTTTTTATGCACTTATGCTACGAATCTCAACTGGATGGCCACACTCCGCTGCGCTTCGTTCGCCATGACAACATAAAAACAAACAAATACACACAACATGAAAACACATTACCTTTGTTCGCTAATTGAACGGGATGGCCACGCGCCTGCGGCGCTCGCCATGACGTCCTCCGCATTAGCCTCAGTCGTTGGCTACGCGCGTAGCAAATCCCCGGCCTTACTACGAAGCCGTCATGGCGAGCGCCGCTCTGCGTTGCGTGGCCATCTCGTCTTATTAGCCTTCACACTTTGCTTCAACTTTCTGTCCGCCCAAACCCCCGCCCCCGACTTCACCGACCCCCGCGACGGCGAAAAATACAAAACCGTGATTATGCCCGACGGCAAACGTTGGATGGCAGAAAACCTCCGATACCGCAAAGGTTTGGATAATCCGGTTTTTGCAAACAATACCACTGCAAATACCGCTGCCGCATTAACGGGAAAATACTATTGTCCGGGGCCGGGGCCATTGAATGCCTCGGCTTATCCTGCTTCCAATCAGGCCGATCCATTGGCCTGTGAATATTGGGGCTGCCTTTATCCTTGGTGGACAGCTTATGCTCAAAATAGCGGTACTACAGCACCTGTTTACGGCACTTTGGGCGAGCAGGGTGTTTGTCCCAATGGTTGGCATTTGCCGACGGATAATGAATGGGGACAAATGCTTGATTCTGTTGAACGTTTTGCAAATCCGGCATATTCTTTTGCAGGAGCAAATAATCATATTCAAACAACCGCCACGAAAACTTTATATGGTGCTCAAGCCGGAAAGCTTTTAAAAGATACAACTCGTGGAGCATATAACAACAATCAAGCTTATACAAAATTATGGACGACGAATGCTGCTGTTTCGTTGAATCCTCTTGGTTTTGGTGCATTGGCGGCAGGCTTGCGTAATGGGAACGGCACCTATTCGGGCAACGGTACGCAAGCCTATTTTTGGAGCAGTACAACCAATGGGACGTTGTATGCTTACTCTCGTATTCTTGAGAATACGCAAGATAAGGTTTATCGGGATGGAAGTACGGCAAGTTTACGCTCAAATGCGCTTTCGGTAAGGTGTGTTGAAGGAGCATGTAAAGAATCTTCGAAAATGGTTTTGGCTGTTGTTCCAAATCCTGAAGGTTGTGGCACGGAAATCATTCGATACGGTTTTGATACCATTGAGTTTTCAGGAGCAACCAAAGATCGTATTTTTGACTATGCTTCTTTATCTCCAACCATATTAAAAACGGGGTGGACGTATTCGATTTCTTACGAAGGTCTTCCCAATAACGGAGTGAGCTTTGTTTCAAATCCAACTATTTCGACCACAGAAATTACTTTAAAATTGCAAGGACTTTCAGCTGCTGCCAACAATCAAACTTTTAAAATTAAAGTTTCAGGTACCAATCCGAGCTATTGTAAATTGGATACGCAATTTTTTGAATTTCGATTGTTGCAAAATAACAATATATCAACGTCCATTCTCACAGATGATCGAGATGGAAAAGTATATAAAATAGCCCTCATGCCTGATGGACGTTGGTGGATGACTCAAAACTTAAACTATCAAACTGGTTTGAATTTCAGAGGGAGTAATGCAAGTTGTGCTACAACTATCTATGGAATATGCGGGTTAGGTGATTTTTGGTGCGCACACGGTACAGCCGATCTTTCGGGGTGTACAAATGATGGTGCTATTTATATCTGGAACACCGCAGTATCTACTGATGGAAAAGGGACGTGGGTAGAAACGTCAATAGTATCTTCTTATGGTACAGATCGATCTGTAAAAGGAAGAGGCATTTGCCCAAAAGGTTGGCATGTGCCTTCTGATGAAGAATGGACTACTTTAGAAACATCTGTTGGAGGTACATTTAAGCCTTTGACAAAAGTAGGTTTTTCGGGAGGAACCGATTTATACTGTTTTACAATTGTGCCGACAGGGTATCGAAATAGTGACAATAGAACCAGTTATTTGAATGAAACGCGAACTATGTTTCCTTCTTCTTCGGCACCTTCCTCCACACAGTATTGGGTGAGAGATCTTTACTCGTATATGAGATATGCTTTCCCCAGAACATCTGGTGGACCGGTGAGATGTATCAAGGACTTATAAAATACGATGCATAGACACTAAGGACACTATCTGTCGCTTGTAAATCATGAATAACAACCGGCCAGCACGCACAGCAATGGGCGTCCGAAAGCAACAAATATCTCCGCATCCTTTTTTCATGGTGTGATGCGGGGCGCTTTCGGCTTTGTCGAATATGGGTTTAACATTTTTTCTTAATGGGAAATGGAATTGTTGCGATTTGTTTTTCTACCGATGTTGAATGCCTACGGCATATTTGTACATTGTCGAAACATTTGCATCTATTGAAATGGAACGCCTACGGCGTATTTTTTGCTTCATGGAAAATTCCTATGTTTTTGCAGCTGCCGCGCAAATCTGCGAAATTAAGAAAAATCTGCGATAACCCGTCAGCGAAGCTGACCATACGCGTAGCGTCACCGCGCAATAAAAAAATAAGCCACAGAGAACACAGAGTTCACAAAGATATATTTCAAAAAAATCTGCGGAAATCCGCGTCATCTCCGAAAATCTGCGATGAAACGTCAGCGAAGCTGACCATACGCGTAGCGTCCCGCGCAATAAAAAAATAAACCACAGAGAACACAGAGTTCACAAAGATATATTTCAAAAAAATCTGCGGAAATCCGCGTCATCTCCGAAAATCTGCGATGAAACGTCAGCGAAGCTGACCATGCGCGTAACGTCACCGCGTAATCACAATAAGAAATTACAGTATTTTTCCTGCCAATTCCTTTTCGTTGATGCCGTCGAAATTACCGGAACTCATCAACAATAAATTCGTATCTTTCCAAGTGTTTTGCAACAGAAATTCTTGTAGGATTTTCGAATCATTGAAGACCTGGATGTCTTCGCGAGCAAAGGCTTTTTTCACCATTTCAATCGTAATCGGTGGGAGTTTTTTGTGTTCGATAGTGTGCGGATTGAAATACACAATAGCCGTTTCTGCTTTGCCAAACGAACCTTTGTATTGCAGTAAAAATTCTTCCGTCAAGCTACTGAACGTGTGCAATTCCATGCATGCAACAAGTTTTCTGTTTGGAAACTGTTCTTGTACGGCTTGTACAGTGGCTTGCAATTTGGAAGGTGAATGCGCAAAGTCTTTATAAACGGCGCAAACATCGTTTTTTGCTACCAGTTCCAAGCGTTTGGAGGCGCCTTGAAAAGATTGAATGGCGGTTAAAAATT
The DNA here is from genome assembly GCA_031551725.1 of Bacteroidales bacterium. Taxonomy (GTDB): domain Bacteria; phylum Bacteroidota; class Bacteroidia; order Bacteroidales; family P3; genus JAVBNF01. The sequence continues at coordinate 6,660 of JAVBNF010000001.1, read as the reverse complement.
CATCGTCCGTCAAACCTAATTGCTTGCAAACCTGCCATGCGCCGGCAATGTTTTGCAAATTATGTTTGCCGAAAACCGCAAGCGGATATTTTTTATCTTGAAAAATAATGGATGTAGTTCCGTTGTCGATGCTGTGTTCAGGCACATTGTAAGCAATTGCTTCCACATCTTTACGATGATTTTTCCCGATTTTATCCACTTCTTCGTCGCCGGAATAGTAAATCAATTTGCCTTTTGGCGTGATGAGGTTGGCAAAAATGCGGAACTGTTCGATATAATTATCAAAAGTAGGAAACACATTGATATGATCCCATGCAATGCCGTTGATTAGAGCGATATCCGGCTGATAGACGTGGAATTTTGGGCGGCGGTCGATCGGAGAGGTCAGATATTCGTCGCCTTCCAAAATCATACAAGGTGCTGTTTCCGTGAGTTTGACCATCACTTCGAAGCCTGCCAACTGGGCGCCGACCATGTAATCGCATTTGCGGTTATTCTTTTCCATCGCATGCAAAATCATGGCGGTGATGGACGTTTTTCCATGGCTTCCGCCAATAACGACGCGAATTTTGTTTTTCGACTGTTCGTATAAGAATTCAGGATATGAATAAATTTTCATTCCCATTTCTTTCACTTTCATCAACTCCGGATTGTCGATGCGGGCGTGCATTCCGAGGATAATTGCATCAACATTGGAATTAATGTTGGCAGTATTCCAACCGATTTCTTTCGGAAGCAAACCGTATTTTTCCAAACGCGATTTGGCGGGATCGAAAATCTCGTCGTCCGAGCCGGTAACTTTATAACCCTTTAGGTGAAGCGCGATTGCTAGGTTGTGCATGGCGCTTCCGCCGATAGCGATGAAATGAATGTTCATTATAATTAAGAATTAAAAATTAAGAATTAAGAGTTTTTTGCTTTGTAGAAATAATATACTCGCAATAATTTTCATTAATTCTTCGCAGTCATTTAATAGTGATTCTGATTCTCTTTTTTTATATAGTCAGAGTCTTTTAACAAGCGTATCCAGTAATGTGTTTCCCGAGATTCCTTGTACGCGATGGATAATTTAGCAATAAAATCTTTTTGTGATTGACTTCCTACAGCTTCTTCAATATTTGCTCCTATGGATGTTCCGGATCTTAAGATTTGTTTAGAAAGAACAAATTCATTTTTTTCTTTACATAAATATTTGTATAATTTTATAATACGTAAAGCAAAAGCATAACTTTTCTCTTTAATAACATTGTCTTTTTTCATAAGAGAAAAATATTAATTTTTAATTCTTAATTCTTAATTTCCGAAAGGAGAGGTTAAACATTAAATCTAAAGTGCAGAATATCTCCGTCCTGTACCACGTATTCTTTGCCTTCGACGCCGATTTTACCGGCATCGCGACAAGCAGATTCGGTGCCGTATTTCACATAATCGTCGTATTTGATTACTTCGGCCCGGATAAATCCGCGTTCGAAATCGGTGTGAATAATGCCGGCGGCTTGTGGAGCTTTGGTGCCTTTGGAGAATGTCCAGGCATGCGTTTCTTGTTGTCCGGTGGTGAAATAGGTTTCGAGGTTCAACAGTTTGTATGCGGCGCGGATTAAGCGAGAAACGCCGGATTCTGTGAGGCCTGCGGCTTCCAAAAACATTTGACGTTCTTCGTAAGTTTCGAGTTCGGCAATTTCCGATTCGGTTTTCGCGGCTACAATTAAAAGTTCGGCTTCTTCATCCGCAATAGCGGCGCGCACTTGTTCAACAAAAGCATTGCCGGAAACGGCAGCATCTTCGTCCACATTGCAAACGTAGAGTACGGGTTTGTTGGTGAGCAGGAAGATTTCGTTGGCTAATTTCTGGTCGTCTTTATTCTCAAATTTAACGGTACGGGCCGATTTTCCTTGTTCGAGAGCGGTTTTGTATTGCAGCAAAATTTCATACATGCGTTTTGCTGTTTTGTCGCCGCCGGTTTGTGCTTGTTTTTGCACGCGATTGATGCGGCTTTCGATGGTTTCCAAATCTTTGATTTGAAGTTCTGCATCGATAATTTCCTTGTCGCGAACGGGATTTACACTGCCGTCAACATGCGTGACATTTACATCTTCAAAGCAACGCAGAACGTGAATAATGGCATCGGTTTCACGAATATTTGCCAAGAATTTATTTCCCAAACCTTCACCTTTGCTGGCGCCTTTTACAAGACCGGCAATATCGACAATTTCGATGGTTGCAGGAATAATGAGTTTCGGTTTATCAATGTTTGCAAGTATATTCAAACGTTCGTCGGGAACGGTGATGACGCCCACGTTGGGTTCGATGGTGCAAAACGGAAAATTCGCCGCTTGCGCTTTTGCGTTAGACAAACAATTGAAGAGCGTGGACTTTCCAACATTCGGAAGTCCTACAATACCGCATTTTAAAGCCATTTCTTGATTTAATTTTAATTAGAAAAGTAGCAAAGGTACGAAAAATTTGGATATTTATTGTATATCCCTTACAAAACGTACGCTCATGCGTGTATTTTTGGAGGCATTGAAATAGCCAACATCATCTTTGGTAATGCCGTTTGCAGGGAAATCCCGGCTATATAATTCCACACAATGATAATCAAAATCAACACTCGAAGATTCTTCATTTATCCACAGATCAATATAGTTGTTAAAACCGATTCCGGTTCCCAATCCCGGGAAACCGTCGATTTTTAAGGTTGTTTTGATCAAGTTGCCACCTTTTCCGGGAGTAGTTATTTCCAATGCATCACATAACATCACGACATCTGCTTCTGTTGGAATTCTCCAACCACCGCCCGGAAGCAATGCTTTTGCACCATTGAATGTATAAAGCATACCGTATTTATCAAGGTTGGCTGAGTTTCCATCCGGATAAGTTGCGTCTGCGTAGGAAGTAGAGCCATCCGGACTTAAACTGTTGCTTTGATTGGTGTATTTGGCACGCAGGTTGCTCGCCATCCATTCTTGATTGCCGATGCTTACTTTTTTATATACATTCCCGGCTTTGTCGCGCATTTCATCTTCTTTCAAATTATCTTTACATGCGAAAAAAGATAAGCAAATCAATAGGAGGAATGAAAATTTGAAAATATTTTTCATAAAATTAATGTTGGTTTTTTGGATAAAATTGGATATCGTAATGGGATAACTCTTCTTCAAAATCCTTGATTCTTTTGGATGCTTCGAAATTCAGCAGTTCAAGTTCTCCTAAAATGGAATCAAGATCTTTGATATGATCTTCGGGAATAAAATCAACGAAAAAAAGATCCTCAATTTCGTGCATTCTTTCCACTAAATCCACGTGATTTGTCCGTGAAATGGCACCTTGCACAAGCATAAGATAATCGAACGCCGCTAATTTCGGAACAAGGAAAGCGGAACCCGATTTATTCCCAAGCAAATGATAATGAAGTTCTAACTCGTTGTTTTTGTGATAAAAAAAATCAAAAATAGTATCCGTTTCTTTTTCGGAGGGCCAAACAAAATCGAGGCTTTTCTGCAAATCAAAATCGAAAGTGGAATTAATCAGAAATGCCAATCGAGAACCTTTCATCATCGGACATTGAAAGCCAATAATAACGGTTTTTGCAAATTGCGGCGGATTGATTTTGCGTTTGGCCATGGGACTTGTTGGAATTGAACGGTAGGGGGGCAAATTTTTGAACCCCTACCGACGTTGTAATTATTTTGTTTTCAAAAAATTCAACACATTATTTTCTACCCGGCTTTCGAGGCTTGACAAATCCGCTCTTTGAAATGCCTGTCCGGTAATATTTTCGAACAATTCAATGTAGCGGTCCGATACCATTTTCACGAATTCCGGCGTCATTTCGGGCACTTTTTCACCGTCGCGGCCTTGAAAACCGTTATCCATCAGCCATTCGCGTACGAATTCTTTCGAAAGCTGGCGTTGTTTCTCATTTTTCGCTTGACGTTCTTCATAGCCTTCCGCATAGAAATAGCGCGAAGAATCGGGCGTATGAACCTCGTCGATCAAATAAATTTTGCCGTCTTTTTTACCGAATTCATACTTCGTATCCACTAAAATCAAGCCTTTTTCTTTTGCCATCTGCGTGCCGCGTTCGAAAAGCGCAAACGTATATTTTTCCATTTGCTCGTAGTCTTCTTTCGACACCAGGCCGTGTTTCAAAATATCTTCTTTTGAAATATCTTCGTCGTGGCCAATATCTTCTTTGGTAGTAGGAGTGATGATCGGTTGCGGAAAGCGGTCGTTTTCTTTCATGCCTTCGGGCAATGCAATGCCGCACAAGCTGCGTTTGCCGGCTTGATATTCGCGCCAAGCGTGGCCCGACAAATATCCACGAATAACCATTTCCACTTTAAAAGGTTCGCAAAGCAAGCCTGCTGTCACCATCGGATCCGGAGACGCAATTTTCCAATTCGGCACAATATCTTTCGTAGCATCCAGAAAATGAGACGCAATCTGATTTAAAACTTGTCCTTTGTATGGAATTCCAACCGGCAAAACAACGTCAAAAGCTGAAATTCGATCGCTTACAACCATGATTAACAAATTGTTATCAATATTATAAACGTCGCGAACTTTACCGACATATAAACCTGTTTGTTTTGGAAAATTAAACTTTGTTTTCGTAAGTGCTTGTGACATAGGATGGATTGTTTGAAAAAATTAAGAAAAAAATTAACATTTTTTAACATACAAATTTAAAAAAAAAATTGCACTTTTGCAAAAAAAAAGTGACGGATGACGAGTTAACAAGTGACAAGTACCGAAAACCTTCTGAAACCAGAAATTTTGAAACCAGATGGCCGCGCTAACACTGGCCATGAAAACACAAAACCGAAATGAAAAAATTAACAATTATCGTATTAACATTATTATCCGTTAACTGCTTTGCGCAAAATGCCCTGCGCATTGCTTTTTACAACACCGAAAATCTTTTCGATACGTTCGATGATTCGCTTACGCGTGATGACGATTTTACGCCACGCGGAATGAAAGCATGGGCGAAGAAAAAATACGACCAAAAGCAAATCAATTTATTCAAAGCGATCAGTGCGCTTGGTGGCGAGAAACCGCCTGCAGCAATAGGGTTGTGTGAAGTGGAGAATGCAAAAGTGTTGCGCGATTTGTGCTTTGGAACGCCTTTGCGCATGCATAAATTCCGTTATATTCATCATGAGTCACATGACCCGCGCGGAATTGACGTAGCTTTGATTTATCGTCCCGATGTTTTCCACCCACTTTTTGATACGGCTTTTCCTGTTGTTTATCCCGGCGACAGCATTGCTCGCACCCGTGATATTTTGTACGTAAAAGCATTGATTTTTGATAGCGATACGATTCATCTTTTCATTAATCATTTTCCTTCCAAATTCGGTGGGACGATGGCCACGGAAAGCCGCCGTTATTATGTTGGAAAATTATTGCGTGAAAGAATCAACCTTATTTTAAATGAAAATCCGCAAGCGCATATTATCGCTACCGGCGATTTCAACGATGAACCTACAGATGCCAGTATTATGAATGGTTTAGGTGCAAAATGCCTGCAAGGAATTCCGCAGAAAAATGATTTAATCAACTTGATGTGTCCTTTTGTGGGGAAGCAGGGCTCGCATAAATATCAAGATGAATGGAGCATCATTGATCAGATGATTGTTTCCGGAAATTTGTTGCGTTCGGATTCCGAAATCAATGTGAAAGCATCGCAGGCATACGTTTTTACCGCTCCATTTTTATTGATGGAAGATCAAAAACATTTAGGGCAAAAACCTTTTCGGACCTACAACGGTGCTCGATACATGGGCGGTTTCAGCGACCATTTGCCGATTTATTTGGATTTGGTAAAAAATATTAAAAAATAAAACTATTTTTTTCTTTGTTATCAGAAAAAATGTTTTTATCTTTGTACTTTAAAGACAGAATCGGAAGGGCGTACATCTAAAGCAATGTACTATACGTTTTGAAAAAAATGCGAGGATTTGTTCCTACTACTTGTGATTCTGTTTTTCTTTTATTTTAACAAACCAATCAACCACAACAACATAATTAGGAAGCTCAGGTGAATTTATGTTAACGGTAGCATAAGCATCTGTTGTTTGTTCTGTATTTACGTCTTTAAAACTTACCAGTAATCTGTAAGTTGATTTATTTCCCTGTTGTACAACATCTGCATGATACAAAGCTCTATCTAACGTCTTTTTACTTCTACGTACACCTGCTCGATTAATTCACGATGTCTTTCTCTATTCCTTTTTAGTGTTTTATACCTCACTAAAACGTTCTTTCCAACACAACCCATTTGCTGTGCAATAGGATTAGGTAGTGGCATCAACACAAAAGATTTGTTTGGTTGGCTTGTGAGGCGCTTAAATATCCATCAGGAATAGCGTCTATATTTGATAGCACTTCTTGATTTGCATATTTATCAATAATTTTTCTCATAAAGCAATAAAAAAGATTCTACATATATAAACGCGATGCCCTCCCGAATTATTTCTTAATAAATGTTAAAAATCTGTTAAAATTTCAATATGTAAAGTCAATTAGTAAATGCATAAAATGCGTAAAAATAAAAAAGGAGAGCAAAAACTCTCCTTAGTCGAGTAAAAGTTTTATCTTTGCGGTCTCCCCAGACTTGAAAATATGAAACACTTTACTCGGGAACAAAGATAC
>JAVBNF010000010.1:0-93506 GCA_031551725.1 Bacteroidales bacterium | reverse complement strand
AGATCGTTACACCATTCGTGCAGGTCGGAACTTACCCGACAAGGAATTTCGCTACCTTAGGACCGTTATAGTTACGGCCGCCGTTTACTGGGGCTTCAATTCAATGCTTCTAATTGCTTATGACATCTCCTCTTAACCTTCCAGCACCGGGCAGGTGTCAGGCCTTATACTTCATATTTCTATTTCGCAAAGCCATGTGTTTTTGTTAAACAGTCGCCTGGGCCAATTCGCTGCGGCCTCATCGCTGAGGCACCCTTTTTCCCGAAGTTACAGGGTTAATTTGCCTAGTTCCTTAGCCATGAATCACTCGAGCACCTTTGGATATTATCCTCGACTACCTGTGTCGGTTTGCGGTACGGGTTGCAATAACCTGAAGCTTAGGGGGTTTTCTTGAAAGTCTGATTTCTTCCACTATCCAATCAGCCGAAGCCTCTCGGTACTATCACGTTCGACATTCTGTGCGGATTTGCCTACACAAAATATATCTACACGCTTTAACGAACTATTCCGTCAGTTCGCGGGAAGTGCACTCCTCTGTCACCCCATCGCAGTTATCGTAAGTGCCGGAATATTAACCGGCTGTCCATCGATCTCGCCCTTCGGCTTAACCTTAGGTCCCGACTTACCCTGATCCGATTAGCGTTGATCAGGAAACCTTAGTCTTTCGGTGTGCAGGTTTCTCGCCTGCATTATCGTTACTTATGCCTACATTTGCTTTTCTAACCGCTCCAGCATCCATTACCAGACACCTTCAGCGCAATTAGAATGCTCCCCTACCAGTGACATTACTGTCAATCTATAGCTTCGGTAGTATGTTTGATGCCCGATTATTATCCACGCACGATCGCTCGACTAGTGAGCTGTTACGCACTCTTTAAATGTATGGCTGCTTCCAAGCCAACATCCTAGCTGTCTATGCAATCATACCTCGTTTTTTCAACTTAACATACATTTGGGGACCTTAGCTGATAGTCTGGATTCTTCTCCTCTCGGCCACGGACATTAGCACCCATAGCCTCACTCCCGGTCATATATTATAGCATTCGGAGTTAATCAGGAGTTGGTAGGCGATGAAGCCCCCGCATCCTATTTGTAACTCTACCTCTACAATACTCAATACCGAGGCTGTTCCTAAAAACATTTCGGGGAGTACGAGCTATCTCTCAGTTTGATTAGCCTTTCACCCCTACCCACAGCTCATCCCAAGACTTTTCAACGTCAAAGGGTTCGGTCCTCCATTCAGTGTTACCTGAACTTCAACCTGGCCATGGGTAGATCACAAAGTTTCGCGTCTGCATCCTCTAACTATTCGCCCTGTTAAGACTCGCTTTCGCTTCGGTTCCACACATCATTGTGCTTAACCTCGCTAGAGAATAGCAACTCGTAGGCTCATTATGCAAAAGGCACGCCGTCACAGAACTTGTCTGCTCCGACCGCTTGTAAGCGCACGGTTTCAGGGTCTATTTCACTCTTCTATTCGAAGTACTTTTCACCTTTCCCTCACGGTACTGGTCCACTATCGGTCTCTTAGGAGTATTTAGCCTTACCGGATGGTGCCGGCCGATTCAAACAGGGCGTCTCCGACCCCGCCTTACTCAGGATACTACTAGCTATCAAAAACATTTTGAATACGGGGCTTTCACCCTCTACGACTCCGTTTTCCAAACAGATTCTTCTATGCTTTTAACTTGCACATTGTAGTCCTACAACCCCATGTATGCCGTAACATCCATGGTTTGGGCTAATCCGCGTTCGCTCGCCACTACTTGCGGAATCATTGTTATTTTCTTCTCCTATGGGTACTTAGATGTTTCAGTTCCCCACGTTTGCCCCTTACTTCGTCAGTAAGGTAACAGGCCTTCAGCCTGCCAGGTTGCCCCATTCGGAAATCTACGATTAAGCGGTCATTTGCACCTCATCGTAGCTTATCGCAGCTTGTCACGTCCTTCTTCGCCTCTAAGAGCCTAGGCATCCCCCGTGCGCCCTTATTAATTTTCTTTCCTACGTCTAACCCTAAAGTTAGAGCGTACTATACTTGTTACACTTTCTTCTAATATGTCAATGAACTCTTTGGGAATCCAAGCATCACTGCTCGGCTTTCCTACGTTGAAAAATAAATACCTCTATTTATTATCCATCTTTTTCACACCCCTACGCGAAGCCAAACTTTCACCCCCGCGTTTTGGGATTGCAAAATTACAACTTTTTTATTAATTACCAAAACTTTTTCTAACTTTTTTTTAAACTTTTTTACTACTTTGTGATTTTCAAGCAAATAATTTTTATTCTTAGCGCGTTTTTTCCTGTTATTAACCGCCTATTTTGCAATATATGCAGTTTTAGGATTCAAAAAAGTGGCAAAAATGGTGGTAAATGTGTCGGGATTTTCGGGTCTTTTGGATTCAAACACCATTTTTATAGTCTTTTCCGGCAACGGCAACACGAAAAATTCTTCAAAATTGCCACAAGCAGATTGAGCCTCTTCTGTTTTCAGATAATTATCAAACACAGGTGCCGATAAAGGTGCTGAAAACAAAAGTTGGTTGCTCACAGAATCATAAACAAGTAAACGATGATTCTCTTCCGCAAAATTTTCTATATAATAGGTATCGGGAAAAACGAAATGGTCGATCTGTTTGATACGGTCAATTGTATAATACTCTCCGGCCATGCTTCCGGAATGATAGATACTTATGTATAAGGAGTTTTTTGTTGAGAAATACGATTGTGTTTGCGCAAATACATTGCCTGCAAACAGAATTAACAATGTACACCAGATTTTTTTCATACTTATTTACATAGAAAATGAATTGCAAAGATAATAAAAAATGAGAATTAAGTAAAAATATTCTGTTAATAACTTCATTTCAAGAATAAAATTTGTTACCGAGTTTTTTTGTATTTTTGAAAATTAAAAATGGTTAATTAATTAATTCTGATTTCCATGCATTTAATCAATTTAGCATTAGCGGCGATATTTAGTATTGCATTACTGATCGCCTGTAATACGCCATCATCAAACATAAACACCGAACATCCGGAAACGGAAATCACAATACAAATGCCTGAATTTTCGGCAGATTCTGCATTTTTATTCACAAAAAAACAAGTGGATTTCGGTCCGCGTGTGCCGGGTTCTGCTGCGCATGCAGAATGTTTGAACTTTATTGAACAAAAGCTCAAAGAATACGCACCGGATGTGCATATTCAATCTTTCGAAACCACCATTTGGAACGGCAAGCGCATGACCGGCAAAAATATTATTGCAAGTTTCGATCCTACCAATGCACGACGTATTTTGCTCGCGGCACATTGGGATTCTCGACCTACGGCAGATCATGATCCGGATCCTGCAAACTATAAAAAGCCTGTTCCAGGCGCTAATGACGGGGCAAGTGGTGTGGGTGTGTTGCTGGAAATCGCTCGCGCAATTAGTCAACAAGCGCCGAATGTAGGGATTGATATTGTGTTTTTCGATTTGGAAGATTGGGGAACTCCCGAAAACGAGAGGAGTGAGATGAAAGATACTTGGTGTTTGGGCGCGCAATATTGGTCGGAAAATTCACATGTAGCGAATTATGATGCAATGTATGGAATTCTGCTCGATATGGTAGGCTGCCGCAACCCTTATTTCCGTAAGGACGGCGTTTCGATGTATTATGCGGCCGATATTGTTCAAAAAGTGTGGGAACACGCGCACGCATTGGGCTATGAGGCTTTTTTCTCCACTCAAGAAAATAATGGTCTAATTGACGACCATTTATATATTAATCAGTTTGCAAAAATCCCGACAATTGACATTATTCAATACGATCCGGCTACAGGAACTTCGTTTTTCCCACAATGGCATACGGTAAACGATGATATGGCGCATGTGGAAAAATCAACGTTGGAAATTGTGGGACGGACAGTATTGAGGACGATTTATGCCGAAAAATAGTTTGAATAGTTTGAATAGTTTGAATGGTTTGGATGGTTTGTAGGGGTTCAATATTTTGAACCCGTTCAGAAATAAAATTTGTAGGGGCAAACCCACGTGTTTGCCCAAATTAAAAATTAAGAATTAAATGCATAAAGAAAAAAAAGTAATTGCGCTGGTGGCACACGATAACCGCAAACGCGATATGCAGGAATGGGTAGACTGGAATCACGATGTTTTGATGAAACATTCGCTGGTTTGCACAGGAACCACCGGACGTTTGGTGCAAGAAGCATTGGAAAAACATGTGGGTGAAAAAGGTTTTCCTGAAATGCCAAAAATCAAACTCCTAAAATCAGGTCCGCTGGGCGGTGACCAACAATTGGGGGCTTTGATTGCAGAGCAAAAGATTGATGTTTTGATTTTCTTTTGGGATCCGATGGAAGCACAGCCTCACGATGTGGATGTGAAAGCATTGTTGCGAATTACGGCTTTGTATAATATTCCAACAGCGTGTAACCGTTCTACAGCCGATTTTCTTATTTCTTCGCCTTTGATTGATAGCGATTATAAGCCTATTATCAAAAATTATTCTGCCTATATCAATCGTAAATTTTAATGAGCGCACTCAAGAAATTAGCGGGACAAACGGCCATTTACGGTCTTCCATCCATTGTCGGAAGGCTGTTGAATTATTTATTGGTACCGCTTTATACCAATATTTTCCTGACAAATGAATATGGTGTTGTCACAGAATTATACGCATACGTGGCATTTTTGATGGTGATCATGACTTATGGAATGGAAACAGCGTTTTTCCGTTTTTCGAAAAAGCACAATGGCGATTCTTCCGTTTTCAGCACAACGATGTGGTCGCTTATTTGTACTTCTTCCGTATTTTTATTGATTGTATTGCTGTTCCGTCATCCGATTGCAAATGCAATGGATTACGGTTCTCATCCCGAATATATTGTTTATTTCGGTTTAATTTTGGCAATCGACGCTGTTTGTACGATTCCTTTTGCGTCGTTGCGAAACCGCCAGAAGCCCTTGCAATTTGCGGGAATAAAGGTGATCAATATTGCAAGTAATATTTTTTTCAATTTATTTTTTCTTGTTTTTTGTCCGTGGTGGACCGGCGGACATCCGGATAGCATATTGACCTTTATTTATCATCCTTCGGTAGGCGTCGGTTATATTTTTATATCGAATTTATTAGCCAGCATGATGACGCTGGCTGCGTTGTTTCCAGAGATTTTCAAGATGCAGCGGGTTTTCGACAAGAAACTTTTGCACACCATGTTGCTCTACGCATTCCCGATTATGATTTGGGGGATGGCGGGCATTGTGAATGAGACTTTCGACCGGATTTTATTGAAACATCTCACGCCCGATTTTATGGACCCGATGGCACAATTGGGAATTTACGGTGCTTGTTATAAGGTTTCGATTGTGATGACATTGTTTATCCAAGCCTTCCGTTTTGCGGCAGAGCCTTTCTTTTTCGAGCATTCTGATCATGCAAATGCCAAAGAAACATACGCCAAAGTGATGCATTTTTTCATCATCACCTGTTCGTTTATTTTTGTTGTTTGCACGGTTTTCTTGAATGATTTGATGCATTTTGTAGGTCCGGCTTTCCGCGTGGGCGCGAATGTTGTTCCGCCGTTATTGATGGCCAATTTGTTTTTGGGCATTTTTTACAATCTTTCGGTTTGGTATAAGATTACGGATCAAACCAAATTCGGAGCTTATATTTCCTTATTCGGAGCAGCATTGACATTGGTTTTGAATTTCATATTCGTCCCAATATTCGGCTATACCGGAGCGGCCTGGGCAACATTTATCTGTTATTTTGCAATTGCTTTGGTATCGTATTTGTTAGGACAAAAATATTATCCGATCCCCTACGCTGTAAAATCGGCATTTTATTATCTGGCAGTAGCGGTTATGTTGTATGTTATTCATGCAAATATTTCCACAACGCCGATGCTGAGCCGCTTGTACGGACTGATTGCGATTGGAGTCTTTTCGTATTTGATATGGATTCGGGAACCGGAACTGCGCAAATTAAGAATTAAGAATTAAGAATTAAAGATTAAGAATTAAACTCTAAACAAAAATTTATGAAAATAAAAGTAGTACATACATCGAAACATGCGTTGCCGCATTATGCAACGGAAGCATCGGCAGGATTGGATTTGCGCGCAAATTTGTCGGAACCGATAACATTAAGACCGCTGGAACGCGCAATGATTCCAACCGGATTGTTTATTGAACTTCCGATTGGTTATGAAGCGCAAGTGCGCCCACGCAGCGGATTGGCAGCGAAAAAGGGCATCACAGTATTAAATTCTCCCGGCACGATTGATGCGGATTACCGCGGAGAAATCCAAGTGATTATCGTCAATTTATCTAACGATGTTTTCGTGGTTGAAGACGGCGAACGCATCGCGCAGATGGTGATTGCCAAACACGAGCAAATTGAATGGGAGAAGGTGGAAATTCTTTCTGAAACCGTGAGAGGCGAGGGAGGATTTGGACATACAGGCACAAAATAATTGTTAATTATTAATGGTTAATTATTAATAAGCTACGCCTCTATTAAGGCATTTCAAATAATATTAACCATCAAAAAACATTAACAATTTATAATTAATAATTTATAATTTCTACTGATGCGTTAATATTTAACAGTTACTAAATAAATTAGATTGTTCATTGACATTTTGTTTGATTTTGGATTCTGTAAGCAACTCTTTTATAGGAGTTTTATCAAAAGCAGAAATTTCTAAAATTTGTATGATATCGTGTATCGAAAGATTGCTTTTGAGTTGGCATTTGATGTATGCAACGATCAGATAAGTACAAATCGCAATCCAGATATGTGTTTTCACAGCGTTTTCAGAATGTCCCCAAAGCGATTTTATCTGTAGATTTTGTTTAATCAATTTAAAGAAGATTTCTATTTTCCAGCGATTTCTATAAATTTCAATAATTTCGAGTGCCGGAACAACTGTTATATTGGTTAAAAATACCAGTTCTTCATTGGTCTTTGCATCTACAAATTCGATACGTCTCAAAGCTTCAGGGTAGAGTTTTTTGCTTTTAGGTCCGCATAAAAGAATCAAATCATCGCATCTCAATCCGGGCAATTTGTCATTTTTCAAAGGCTTGCTTGTTTTAAAATCCAGTCTTGCCTTTGCACGAGTGACGAAAAAAGCGTGCTGTTGTGTTATGCGATACAAACGTTTGAAATCGACATAAGCACGATCCATTACATAGATTGCATCTTCCTGAATTTCTATTTCATCAATCGATCTGACATCGTGATAACGACCATCAGTGATGAGAATAAATCTTGGGATATTGCTACGAATGTCAAGCATGGTATGCATTTTAACGGCTCCGCGTTCATATTTTCCGGGTGCCCACTCAAAGAGTTTAAGGCTGACTGATATGGTCGTAGAATCGATCGCGAAAATATCATTGTTTATGCTCAGTTCATCAATGGCTTGTCTTGCGTACAAAGGCTGAACAAGATTGATCAAATAAGTTCCGAACTCCGCAAATATGCGCCAATCACGTTGCTCATTTGCACGAGAAATGGTAGATTGATTAACATGTCCGCGTATGCCCATGTGATATAATTTATCCTCATGTGCTTTTAAGCAAAGGCATATTGCTCGCAATCCATCACGAGCTGTAAGTTGGCCAAATAGCAACTGGATAAATTGTTGCCAGCAGTCAAACTCTCGTGTGCGATAATTACCCACATATTTTTTTACACATTTTTCAAACTCATAACGTGGAATAAATGAGAGAATCTGAGCAAAAACATATTTTCCTGAATGCATAATCTCGTTTTTTATACAAAATTAGCACCAAAATCAAATCAAAAAATCAAAGAACTTTCGTAAAATATTATATTTTAATAAATTATGTTAATTTTTTAAAAGTTAACGCATCAGCAGAAGTTTAAAATCAGCCATGCCACCGAAAAAGATCAAACAATCGTTGTAAAGGAATGTAAAATTATAGAAGTAACGAAATCTAAAAATTAAATTTATGAAAAAAATATTTTCCCTATTATGTATTCTCACTGTTTTTGCTTCATGCAATAACAAATCTCAACAACAATCTACAATGACTGATATGAATATAAAAGACAAATCTTTCAACGAATTATTTATCAAAGTCGATTCTGCTAATGTGAAAGCGACTCTTGCCAAACTGATGGTTGAACAAGATCACACGGTCATTACCGCCGGAACAGAAGCACAATTCAACTCCATGGCAGCAAGCTGGGAAGTATTGACGACCTATTTCAGACAGCCACGCACCCTCTGTTTGTTGGGCGCAAACCGTTATACGTTGGAATTTATCCGCAAACAACAAACATATACAATGTCGTTTTTTCCTGAACAATTTACCGGAGATGTGATGGCGTTTGGCCGTACAAGCGGACGCAATTCCGATAAGATGAAAGAATCAAAGCTCACTTACGTGAAAACGCCTTCGAACAATATTACCTACAAGGAAGCAAACATCGTTATCGAATGTTCGCTTTTCGAAATCACCACTGTTCATCCGAACGATTTTTATGATGAATCCGGCAAAAAGTTTGTGGAAGATGCCTTGAAAGACAACAGCGATTATCACAAATTGGTATTCGGTACAATTACCAATGTTTGGATTAGAAAATAAATACGATAAGGAGGAACTTCATGTTTTATTATTATCTTTGTGCGGCTTTTACGTTGATTAGTGCCGCGGTAAGTTTTGGCTTTTCTGTTGAAGTTTATTTGAAATTAAGACAGATAGAAGATGTCGGCTTGATTACAGCTAAATATGCTATGTCAAGAAGCCTTTCATTATTTTTAGGTTCGATCGGGTTGCTGATATTTATTTCTCAGCCCTATTTAATCGCACTATCGGTAATTATGATTGGCGTCCAACTGTTTGATGGCATCATTGGTATTAAAATCAGCATATTTAAAACTCTTGGGCCCATATTGACAGCCATCGGAAATGTCATACTACTCGCACTTTTATTAATGAATCATAATTGATTATGGAAAAAAAATCATTGGAACAAATCATTAAATCACGTCGTTCTGTTCGAAATTTCTCCACCGAAATTCCGCCCGAGGCAGAGCTGATTAAAATCATAGAATCGGCTATTTATGCGCCTTATGGCGGTGCTACAGGCATTCCGTTGGACGAACTGCGAAAAGTTTTTGTTTTCAAACAAGGTAGTGATAGCATCGAAGAAGCAAAAGGGATACTGCTTTCGCAATTGCAAAAAAATGCTAAAAAGTTGAATCTCATATTGACCATCTTTCCTTTTCTGAAAAAGAAAATGCAAACGTTTGCCAACAAAGTAAACGGACTTGCAAAAGGCGGCGTGCCGGCGATAAATAATGCTGCATATTTTATCGTATTGGCTGAGAAGAAAGGTTTTCCACCGGTTGAAAAACAATCCATGGCGCATGCTTTCGAAAATATGTGGCTCACAGCAACAGATTTAGGATTGGGCTTTCAATTGGTATCGGCAACAAATACATTATCAAACAACGAAGATTTTCTTAAATTGCTTGATTTGCCAAAAGGTGAATTCTCCCTCGATGGCTGTGTTATCGGTTATCCTAAAAGTAATGCCGAGAAAATAAAAACGTTTGAGGTCGAAAAATTTATAACCTGGATGAAATAAAAGTCCGTTCACATCACTTTTTCCATCACCGCGCGCGGCACCAATCTCCATGCAAAGGCGATAAGCCCCCACCACCAAGGGATAAAGGCGTAGCGTTTTTTCTTTTCGATGGCTCGAAAGATTAAACGGGCAGCCCGGGGAAGCGGAATGGTGAGCGGATATTTGTCGGCTTTTAAGAGCGCAGTCTCAATAAATCCGGGCAAAAGGGTGGTAAAGCGGATATTCAGTTTGTCGTGGTTGGCTTTTTGCGCCAAGCAATCGACATAGTGACGGATATATCGCTTGGTTGCCGAATAAGCCGGCGCTTGATACATGGCGCCGATAGAGGCAACAGAAGAAGTGACGGCGATATGCCCACTTTTACGATCGCGGAAATAGCGAAAACCCCAATCGATCACATTCGTGAAGCCAAGGGCATTGGTTTCTACAGTTTGCAGTTCGATTTCGGAAAGCAGTTCCGGATTCTGGCTTCCCACGCCGGCATTGACAAAGAGCGTATCCATGCCGCCCATTTCATTCACCAATTTCTGTAAAACATCCGTACATTTCACATCCCGGATGTCCATAGTTGCATAATGCAACAAATTGGGATACATTATCTTTAACTCTTCTAGCAAAGCGATTCTCCGGCCGGTCACTCCAACCGTCCAGCCTTGCTCAGCATATTTAATGGCTATTTCGCGGCCTATGCCGGAAGTAGCTCCTATAATCACAATATTTTTCATAATGATATTTTTTACCTTTAGTTGTATCAATGAATAAATTTGCAAACATGCTACAAATAAAGGTTTTCATTGTTATTATTTTTTCACGAAGATACAATTTTTTCAGAAACTAAAACAGGAAGCCCGGAAGTATTAATACTTCCGGGCTGTTAAAATTATTTTATTTTTTCAATATCATTAAGCACCCAAGTTCCATCTACGGCTTCTTTTTTGGGTCCGTAGATGCGGAACATCACAAAGAATGCTTTTCCATCGATGGTCGGAATCCAATTATTTTCTTTGCCGGCAGGCGCTTTTGTTCCGAAATAAACATCCACCGAACCATCGGCATTTTTCACAAGATTTTGTTTGTAGGAATCGAGTCCGACGATTCTTGATTCGCGGATAAATCCGCCGGTTTCAGCGTCGTACACATCTACAGCCCAGAATTGTGAAGTTGGTACATTTGCAGGCACGTTCAGATGGTAGGTGTTGCTTCCGTTCAAACGTTCGCCATCTTTGGTTTCATACGATTTCACGTACAATTGCGGAGGCGGCGGAACAACAGGTCCAAACATTGCAAACCAAGCAGCGGCGCGCACATCGACACGCAAATCTTTATCCTTTTCAAGGAAGGTAACCTTTGTTCCTTCAGCAAGCGGAATGTCCAACAGGAACGTCCATTTGCGACCTATTTTAGGCCAAATAGGCGTACCGTTAGTTGCATAGCCTTCCATCATCCATTGATGCGCTTCTTCGGCTGCTTTGTCAAGCAATTTTTTAGTTGGTTCATCCGGATTGAAAGTTAAATCCTTTCCGATGTTTAAGATATACAATTGTCCCATCATTGCGAGGTCGCGTTCATGCACAGGCTCTTCGTGAATCATGCGATCCAAAGATGTATAAAATCTGGAATTGTATTCAGGAATGGCTTCGAAAGGCTTATCTGCCACATCAATAAATTGAATTGGTTTCGGAGAAGCAGCCTCTGCCAATGGATATATTTTCAGCTTATGCAAATATTCGATACCTTTTTTCACATTTTCAGGACTTTGGGTTTTGATGATGATCCGCAACAAACTATAGTTATTGTAGTTTGTTGATTGGACAGGAATATATCCCGAAGGTATTTTCCCTTTATACTCCGGTGGGAGTAGCACATATTTAGCACCTTTGCCTTTGTCATAACCGGTATTTCCAACGTTAATCATCGGTTCGTTCCAACAGTTGATAAGCGTTCCATAAAGGGCTTGCTCGGTTGCTGCCGGAATATCAACTACGACAGGACCGTTTTTCAAATTCATGAAGAAGATAACATAAGAAGTGGAATGATTGGGCGTAGTGGTTTGATTTTTCCATGTATTCGGGTTTGACCAAAAAATCACATCGTTATACTTGGCACCTGCCTTGAAATAGGCTTGACGCATGTAATCGACATTTACCAAAGGCATACCCCAAATGGCTCCTTCTACAGCACGTGCGTAAACACGCTTCGCTTTCATATCGGTTATTTGCATGCCATTTTTATCATCTTGCTTACAGCACGAATTATTGTGAGAATAGTTGCAAGATGCAAGTGTTGTCATCATAATGATTGTGGACATGACAAGAACTGATCTTATCATTAATTTAAGTGTTTTCATAATGATTGTTTATTCTTATTTTTTAATTAAAATTTTTCATTTTCAAAATAATAAACAATTAATCGTATACTTTTGTTCAAATTGTATTCAAAATAATAAGTATATTTGTATTATGAATACAATATGCGATGCCTAAAACATCGTACATCGTATATCGTAAATTAAAACTATTATCATGGAAATCTTCATCATAGCCTGCTTGATTTTATTAAATGGCCTGCTTTCGTTATCTGAAATTGCACTGGTTTCGGCACGGAAAACGCGTTTGGAAACGGATGCCAAAAAAGGCGTCAAATCTGCAAAAACGGCACTGAAACTCACACAAGAGCCTGACCGGTTTTTGTCTACCATTCAAATTGGAATTACGCTGATCGGCATTCTCACCGGTGTATTTTCCGGCGAAAGTTTTGCTGTCGATTTTGCTGAAACCGTCCGCCAATGGCCGCTTCTCGCGCCTTATGCCATGGGTATTTCCAAAGCTGTTATTGTTATTATTGTCACTTATTTCACGTTGGTTTTCGGGGAATTGGTTCCCAAACGACTTGGGATGACGATGCCCGAACGGGTATCGAAAATAGCGGCTGCACCCATGATTTTATTGTCGTACATTGCTGCGCCGATGGTTTGGCTGCTTTCGAAAAGCACGTCGATTGTGGTGAAAATACTGGGTATCAAACCAAGTAGCGACAATAAAATAACGGAAGAAGAAATCAAAGCGATTATTAAAGAAGGTTATCATACCGGCGAAGTGCAGGAAGTGGAACATGAAATTGTGAGCCGCGTTTTCAGCCTCGACGACCGCGATGTGAGTTCGATTATGACGCATCGAAACAATTTGGTTTTATTGGACATTTCGGATACGAAAGAATTTATTTTTGAGAAAATAAAACAGCATCCGCACAATGCATATCCGGTTATTTCGGAGAAATTTGAAAATGTTCTGGGTGTTGTTTATCTGAAAGATTTATTCGGCTGCATCAATGTTTCGGATTTTTCGCTGGAAAAATGTATACAAACCGCCAATTATCTTCCCGAAACGCAAACTATTTACCATGCATTGGAACAATTTAAAAATACCCGTACTAAACTTGGTATTGTGACCGATGAATTCGGATTTATGCAAGGCATCATCACATTAAAAGATATTATGGAAGCGCTCGTTGGCGATGTGCTTGAAGCAGATGAAGAGCAAGCCATTGTGGACCGCGGCAACGGCAGCTGGCTGGTAGACGGGCAGTATTCGTTTTACAATTTCCTGGAATATTTCAACATGGAAGATTTGTATTCAGAACACGATTATAATACGTTGAGCGGTTTAATTTTGGAAACTCTGGAACACCTGCCGAAAACCGGTGAAAAATTTTCGTGGAATGCTTTCGAGTTCGAAATTGTAGATATGGACGGCGCACGGATTGATAAGGTTTTAGTCCGTTTGAAAGCATAATTTTCCATCGCAAATAAAAAAAATTCAATTTCTTTAAAATATTTTTAAACTTCATTTGTCTACATAAATAGAAACTTTAAAAATATAAAAAAATGAAAACAATGAAAAAACTCAGATTTTTAATGCCTGTTTGGTTTGCAGCTGTAGCTGCAGGTTTTTCTGCAATCGTAATGTTATTGTGGAATTGGTTGATGCCGGCCATTTTTAATTTAACAACGATTAGCTTCTGGCAAGCCCTCGGATTATTGTTGCTAATGCGTATTCTTTTCGGGAAATTCCATGGCAGACACGGAAAGATGATGGGACACATGATGCACGGACACGGCATGCATGGTAGTGCAATGCGCGAAAAATGGATGAAAATGACTGACGAAGAACGTAAGGAATTCATCCAAAAACGTCATCAACACATGCACCACGGCAAACATTGCGGTCATCACAAACATCATGGACATCACGGGTATCACGATCATCATGTATGCTTCGATGAACACTTCGAATCTGAAACAGAAACCGAAGAGAAAAAAGAAAACAAATAATATTAACCACAAAGGACATAAAGAATTGCTTTGTGAACTTTGTGCCCTTTGTGGTTAACCATAATTTATGACGACACAACAACAAACCGTTGGGGAACTTATTACGGAACACCGCCCGCGCCTGAAAGCGTTCATCCGCAAACGCGTGGATAACGTTGACGACGCGGACGATCTTTTGCAGGACGTTTTGTACCAATTCACAAAAACCGTTGAAACGACAGCCAATCCGATCGAACAAGTGTCGGCTTGGCTGTATCGCGTTGCAAGAAATTTGATTATCAACAAGGGCATTAAAAAGAAAGAATCCGCCTTGCCCGTTTATCAAAGCGACAACAGCAACGATGAGGCATTCGATGTGCTTTCAGAATTATTGTTTGATACAGATCATTCTCCAGAAACAGAATATCTGCGGTCGCTCGTATGGGAAGAATTGGAAGAAGCGCTTTCCGAATTGCCTGCCGAACAACGCGAAGTATTTGAACTCACAGAATTGGACGGATTATCCGTCAAGGATATTTCGGAAACTACAGGCATTGCTGTAAATACATTGCTTTCGCGAAAGCACTACGCAGTCTTGCATTTGCGCAAGCGATTGAAACATTTGTATAACGAACTTTTATACACCTAATTTTTCACTGACAAGATTAACAGAATTAACATTTTTTTCAACATCCTGTTAATCCAATAAATCCTGTCTAAATATAAATTCATGACCGAATTCTGGGAAGCAAACTTTATTGAAAAACAAACCATGTGGGGCGAAGAACCTTCGGCTTCGACAATTGTTGCGAAAGATTTTCTTATTGAACATCATACTAAAAACCTACTCCTTCCGGGCATCGGCTATGGACGCAATGCAAAAGTTTTTCTTGACAACGGCATTGATGTTGTGGGGATTGAAATTTCAAAAACCGCCATTGAATTGGCCCGCACTAAAATGCAATTGAACATTCCAATTTATCACGGTTCTGTTGCAGACATGCCTTTCGACAACAAGCTTTATGACGGCATTTACAGTTATGCCCTCATTCATTTGCTCAACAGCCGCGAACGACAGAAATTTATTAAAGACTGCTACAATCAGCTACAACCCGGCGGCTACATGATTTTTTCGACAATTTCGAAAAAAGATTCGATGTATGGAAAAGGCCGTGAAATCAGCAAAGACCGTTTTCACATGTCGAGCGGTGCGAATTTGTTTTTTTATGATGCGGATGCTATTCAACATGCATTTGGAAAATATGGATTAGTTTCTTTTTCAGGCATTGAAGAACCCACAAGACCCGGGCAACCTCCAATGTAATTTACTTTAGTGATTTGTCAAAAACAGCAAAATTTGTAACATTCGTTTCGGAATCTTTCCGTATCTTTGTTTTTTCATGAAATCGTATGTTTGACAGGATTTACTGGATTAACAGGATGTTTTTTTGCCTGCGGCAAAATATATTCATTTTGTTTAAACATTGATTTCTCTGACTTTGCGCTTTGTATTCTTTGTGATTATTTTTTCTTTTTACAAAATTAAAGTATACCTTTGCAAAAAAGTACAATCATGAATGTAGAAGAATTACGGGACTATTGCCTTTCAATAAAAGACGCTACCGAAGAACTTCCGTTTGGAGACGAGTATCTTGTTTTCAAAGTGTTTAACAAGATGTTTGCACTCATTCCTTTAAATGATCCGGAATTAAAATTATCCGTAAAATGTGATCCTGCACAAGCAGTCGAATTGCGCGAACGCTACCATTCGGTGGAAGCCGCCTGGCATTTCAACAAGAAATATTGGAACAGCATTACGCTCAACGGCGATATGAATGACAATACCGTGAAGCAATGGATCCGGCATTCGGTGGAAGAAGTCGTAAAAAAACTTCCAAAAAAAACGCAAGCAGAATATTGGGAAAATAAAAAAACGATGGTAATTAAATAACACCCGAAGAAGAAAAAGGCGACAGCGCTTGGAGAAAATAATCCTCTAATTTTTTTCAAAAAATTCAAAAAAAATATTACCTTTGTAAAATGCAAGTATTCAACAAGCATAAAAAACAGTTGATCCGCGCCGGCATATCCGCATTCATGTTGGGCGTGTATCTGTTTGGTGTGCTGGCAACGAATATCCTGCATCCACTTTCTCATGCGCACGAGTCGTCCGGATGCCACGAACATCACTCCACACATTCCCATCAGGAAATAGCAACAACAGTTTTAGGCCATTCAACCGGAGCTTCGTTGTTGGAACAAAACAATTCTCAAAAGATCAACTCTTGTGTTTCGGAAACGTGTATCTTCTGTCATTTTGGTGCATTTCATCAAGTCACTGTTGATTCGTTGGATTATATTCCAATTTTAGATATCGTTGAAACGCCTTTCATTTGCTTTCTTGAAGAATATTATCAACGAGATTTCTTTACTCCTTCTTCCCCGCGGGCGCCGCCTTTTGATGTTGTATAGTTTGTAATTCTTTAGTTTATTTTTGTTGATACAATCTGCTGTTTGTCAGATTGCATCGGCGTATATCATATATAGATCTTAGTATCATGAACAAAACCATCATAATGGTTGTGCTGTTCTGTATGGCACAATTAGGTGCATTTGCACAATATAAATTACAAGTCTTGAATAGCAAGACCAACGAAGCAGTTCCTTTCAGCAATATATATTATCCCGATTCCAAAACAGGAATCACGGCCGACAGTGCCGGAAAATTTTCCATCAACACTTCTCAGAAATCCCTGTTGGTGCAGGTTTCCGCATTGGGTTATAAAACTTATCTGGGGATGTTAAAATTGGAAGATACAAAAGGCGTTGTTTATCTCGAGCCTTCCACTCACGAGTTGCAGGAAGTGGTGGTATCGGGCAACAGCCTACAGTTGCAAGGAGAAAATGTGCAGCATGTAGAAAAATTATCATTGAGAAATGATGCAGGAATAGAAGGTATTTCTTTGTCCGAAAAATTAGCATCGGTTCCCGGCGTGAGCAACTACAGTACGGGCGTAGGCATTGGAAAGCCTGTTATCCGCGGGTTGAGCGGCAACCGTGTGGCTGTTTTTTCACAAGGCGTGCGTGTGGAAAACCAACAATGGGGTGACGAACACGGACTTGGACTCGATGAAAACGGCTATGAACAAGTGGAAATCATCAAAGGTCCCGCTTCGCTTTTATACGGAAGTGATGCATTAGGCGGCGTGTTGTATTTTGCCGATGAACGTTATGCCAAAATGAACAGCATTGAAGGATTGTTGGGTTCCGAATACAATAGCAATACCAACGGATGGCGAAATATCGCTGCTTTTAAGTTATCGAAAAATCGTTTTCACTGGAACATGTTTGGCGGCTACACTACGCATGAAGACTACAAAGACGGCAATAACGATTTAGTTGCCAACAGCCGTTTCCATACCGGTGATTTTAAAACGGCTTTCGGATATACCGGCGACAAATATACCACTTCATTCAAATATAATTTTTTAAACGAACAATACGGTTTGACGGAAGAAGGCGAAGAAGCAATCGCCAATGGACGTAAACCTTTGTCGCCGTATCAAGATTTAACCACACATTTGTTCAGTTGGGAAAACACCATGTATTTCAACAACGAATCGAAGTTGAAAGCCGATTTTGGCTATGTGGCTAACAACCGCAAAGAATTTGAAGACGCTGCCGAGGCTGCGCTGAATATGCAGTTGAGCACTTTGTCCTACAATGCCAAATGGTATTCGCCAAAATTGAATGACCGTTGGGCGTTCATTGCCGGAAGCCAAGGCATGTATCAAACCAACACCAACCACGGCGAAGAAGTGTTGATTCCCAATGCCGCTACCGCCGATATTGGTGTGTTTGCAACTTCGGATTATTACTATTCTGGAAAATCCTACTGGCAGATCGGCCTGCGTGTTGATGGCAGGCAGATCGACAGCGAAGAACATGGCACCGATGGCGACGAAGGATATATCCCAAAATTTTCGAAGAGTTACACGGCGTTTAACTTTTCCACCGGAATTTATCAGGCTTTGACCGACGAATGGTCATTCCGGCTGAATTTGGCTTCGGGGTATCGTGCACCAAATATGTTTGAACTGTTGAGCAACGGCGTGCACGAAGGCACCAACCGTTATGAAATCGGAAATCCCGACCTGAAAACGGAAAACAGTTATCAAATGGATGCTTCGCTGGATTACCGCACAGAACATTTGGAATTGTTTGCAAGTCCTTATTTCAACTATATCCGTAATTACATTTATCTGGAGCCTTCCGGCGAAATAAGGGAAGAACTGCCGGTGTATTACTACAAACAAACGAATGCTTATCTTTATGGTGGTGAAGCAGGATTTCACTTTCATCCGCACCCGTTGGATTGGCTCCATTTGGAAGGTTCTTATAGCAGCACATTCGGACAGGATGAACATCAAAATGACTTGCCGTTGATTCCTGCCCAAAAAATCAGCGGAACCTTGCGGGCCACGTTTTCGGGAGTAAAAACGCTCGAAAAGTTTTCTTTTTT
This sequence comes from Bacteroidales bacterium, assembly GCA_031551725.1. Lineage (GTDB taxonomy): Bacteria > Bacteroidota > Bacteroidia > Bacteroidales > P3 > JAVBNF01. The sequence continues at coordinate 75,043 of JAVBNF010000010.1, read as the reverse complement.
CTTACAAGATATATACACGTTGGAACAAAATCGCATTGCCGACTATGAACTGCCAACAGGGGCTTATAACCTGGTAAACGCCGGTGTTGATTTTGCTTTCAATATTTACGAACAAAAAGTACTGTTGAATTTGTCCGTAAATAATATTTTCAACAAGACCTATTACGACCATCTTTCTCGCTACAAAACCGAAAGTATTTATAATATCGGACGAAATGTTTGTGTTAAATTGTCGGTACCATTGGCGGCGTGGTAATCACTGACTATTTGCTGACATCTTCTAACTGTACGAAGTTTCTTCCTGCTACATATCCACTCGCAAAAGCCCAATGAATATTATAACCGCCTAATTTACCGGCAATATCGAGTACTTCGCCGGCAAAAAACAATTTAGGAATCAATAAACTTTCCATTGTTTTCGGACTTATTTGTGAAGTATCTACGCCGCCTTTTGTAGTCTCTGCTTTCAAGAAACCTTCTGTACCACTTGGCTGTTCGGAAAAGGAATGGATTTTCTGTGCTATTTCTAACCGGTCTTTTTTACTCAATATTGCAATTTTCTTGGAAGCCAAATCCTCGGAAAGAATAGATTGCAAAAGTCGATTAGGCAAAAAACGAGAGAATAAAGTTTTGACTTGTAATTTCCCGTTCTCCGGCAAATTCATCAATTCGATAGAATTTTCGGACGGTAAAAAATCGAGCGTAATATATTCATCTTTTTCCCAACAACAGGAAAGCTGAAATATAGCCGGACCACTCAGTCCTTTGTGTGTAAACAACAACGGTTCTGTTACTTCCATTTTGTTTGCAACAGACGCTTTTACCATGAAACTAATGCCTTGCAAATCGCGCAAAGCGGAATCATTTTTCAATACAAATCCAACAAGCGCCGGTTTGGCCGGAATAATTTTATGACCAAATTGCTTGGCAATTTTATGCCCAATATCCGTTGCTCCTATTTGCGGACAAGCAAGTCCGCCGGTAGCAACCAGCAAATTATCGGCAACATAATCTCCTTTCGATGTTTTTACGATAAAAGCATTCTCTATCTTTGTTACTTCCGTAATCGTTGTTTCCAACAAGAAAGATGCGCCTGAAACATTCGCCGTTTTAGCCAAATAATTTACTAATTGTTTAGCACCCTGCCTGCAGAAAACGCGGCCGTATTCTCGTTCTTCAATTTCAATCTCTGCTTTTTGCAAAATATCCAGCACATTTTCTATCCGGTATTTTTGTAGAGCATTTTTACAAAATTCCGGATTTTCGCCAAAATAATCTTTCCATGAGATTTTTCGATTCGTTACATTGCACTTTCCACCGCCCGAAATCAACAATTTCTTGCCTACTTCTTTAGCATGGTCAATCACCAACACCTTACTGCCTTTTCGTGCAGATTCAGTTGCCGCTATCAAGCCCGATGCCCCTGCACCTAATATAATCGTATCAAAATGTATCATAATCAAGATACAAAGGTACACTTATTTTTAATATTAATTGAGTTTAAATTGGGTTAAGTTTTGTATAGCTTCCCGACTGCCTTTATCTTTTGCTTTTAAGAAATATTCTTTAGCCTTTGCCGGATTATTTTCCAACATATATAAAACGCCTTGATTATTCCACGAAGCCGCTGTGTTTTGATAAGAATCAAGATATTTATGCGCAGACTTCAAATCATTCTTTTCCAGAGCAATCGCAGCCGCATTGATATTCGCAATTGTATCGCCCGGGTACATCCGCACTGCGATATCAAAAACTTGATTAAATTCCTCGCTGCCTTCCGTATAGGTATTCGCCACCAAAAACATTTCGTTCAAACTCATCTGTCCGGGATGCTTTTTAATGATCTTCTTTCCTTCTTCCACACTGAAAGCCCGAATAGTATAACTTAATTTATAATCCACATGGCGCAATTGCGGATAATAATTTTGCAATAACGTTTTATACACTTCGCCGCCTCGTAAAGCCTTTATGGAATCTTCACGGGCATCAAAATTCTGAACATTATCAATGATATTAATTATTTCCTCCTTGTCGGGAAGACCGGAAGCATTTAGCAATTGTCGCAAATGCGGCCAATCTTCTACAACATAACTCACTTTAAACATTTTATTCGGATATCCGTATTCTTTTTGTAAATAGTTTTTCAATGCTTGTGAACGCTCGTCTGCCAAACGCTCATTGTTCTTGTAATCACCTTCAGGAGAAGCAAATCCTTGCAATGTAATTTTATTAATTTCCGCATTTGGGGTTTCTCGCAGTTGATTAATCGCGTTTAAAATCTTGCTCAATTCTTTAAAATTATTTCTAAAATCGGTAGAAATATTCGATTTATTTACCGGAAAATCCAAATAAGCACGCCCTTCCAAATACCTGGTTTTGACAGCTTCTGCTTTTGGTCGGATGTAACTGAGTACCGGTTTTCCTTTGATCGTTTGTAAATTTGAATTTTGATTTTGAATATTCGTTAAATAAATCCAATTCTGAACGTCGCCTTTACATCCTGCACAACCGTATGTTTCCTCTTTCAGCTCTATCCGCGCATTCTGCATCCAGGGTTGATATGTAAAATCATACACATAATGTATTTCTGCAGAAGAATCGGTATGCGGTTTCACTGTGATATAAGGTGTTTCATAAGGAAGTGAATCTTTAAAATAGGCTTTCCTCCTATCTGCTTTCGTACGATTTTTTCCGGCAATAAAAATCGGTGAAAGCGCACTATCTACGCTATTTGTGCGTATTGTGGGAGTTAGCAGCAACGCTTTGCGCGAAGAAATATCGGCATCATAAGCATTCATCACAATTTCCAAATGCAGCATACTATCTTTTTGTTGACAAACAACATTCAGAATATGAATTTGATTATTATAAAAATCTTGCGCCTTCACACCACAAAAACAGAGTGTTATAACAAAGATTATAAAAAAGCGTTTCATGATAATTACGTTTTTTAATGGATAAAATAAACAACTCCGACTTCTGCTTTCGTAATTCCAACATAGTTCTCATGACCTTCGTCGAGCTTTGTGCCACAGCCATTACACGGATATTTATCATAATTAATATACAAATATCCGGCGCCAACAGAGAGCTCCAATGCCCAACGATTACTCAAAATCCATTGATATCCATAGGACAAACCTCCACCAAAGAAATCACCCTGATAATTATAATTTTGCAAATCGGGATACAAACCAAACGGCAATTTTACCTTGTTAAAATTAAATTGTCCGACCAATGCATGAACACCGAAAAAAGAGCCGTTAAAACTTTCGCAAAGCCAATAACGATACTCGGGCTGCACCGTCCAATGTTTCCATTTTTTATTATCTGAAAATGTCCAATTATTGTAGCTTCCGGAAACATCAATGGTTGATTTGTTATTTAATTTCACTTCCGCACCCAGATTGATCGTGGCGGTTGCATCATAAAGCAAATTGGTTTTCACATTGAAATCCTGCGCCATGACTGCAAATACAGAACAAGTGAACAAACATATAGCAATAATTCGATTCATGATTTTCATTATTTAATCCATAGCGGCTCGGGGTCCCAGCCACCTGTTAATGTTAAGTTTGTTCTATCCAGAAGCGGCAATTCCAACGAAGTTGAAATAACAATATTTCCAATCGGAGATAAGAGGAAATTCAATGTTCCACTTAATATCGGACCTAAAATCGGGATACCGGTTAAAATCCCGTTGAGATTTGAAATATCCCCCACCCTCGCTGTTACCGTAATTCCAGAATTAGTTTGTGTGTAAGATTTCAACTTTAAGTCTAAAAAAGAATAATCATCGGCATAACGCATATTTGCCGGAACCATTATTTTCAATGAATCATTAATATCAATAAACGTTCCGTTTAACAACAAACTTCCATCTACTGTTTGATCAACCAACAATCCGGCGACAAGGCCTCTTCTCACGGCATTAATTTTTTTGATATTCCATTGCGCGCCAAAACCTTTTACAGAAACGTCTTTTTCAGCGAATGGATTATTGGTTGTAAAATCGTAACGGAAACGGCTTCCGGAAGGAAAAACATCTTTTACGGTTAAATTAAAATCGACTGTTTTCGGAAAATTATCAATCGTTACGATGGCTGAATAAGCAGAATCGCCTTGCCAGGGATTTAATATTACCCCCAAGCCGCCCAAAGCTCCTGACTGTGACGCATTGGAAGCAAGCACAGCTCCGATCTGATTGGTAAGCTGCTTTACAAGGTCGGCATACAATAAATCCAAAAGTCTGTTTATAATATTTGAAACCAAAAGATCAACCGTAGCAGTTACACCGCCCAAAACATCCAGCACACTCAATAGTAATTTCTGTACCAAAGGCAGCCTATCAAAAATACCGGTAATGGAATCTGTTAATGATTTTGTTGCTCGAGTTGTCAACGAATCTCGAAAATGTAATTCTGTTATTATATGATATACCAAGGTATCCAACGCTTTTTGAGCATCTACCGTATTTCGATGCAGCAATGTATTGCCGATAATCCGTTGCAAAAGAATTGTTGGAGTGGCTCTCTTATCCGAAAATGTCACATTTGCCAGATAATATTCATTGTTGCTCGCAAATTCGTTATTTGGTAAAGCAATACGCGCATTTGTATAATTTGCTTGATAATTCGTCAAAACTTCAGTACCCGCAAGAAATAATGATTTTTCCACATTTCCTAAAAACACAACTCTGTATGATCCTTTTTTCAACGTATCTTTAATGGCAGTCTTCATCGGCCACGAAGTACCGGTAGAAGAAGACAAAATCACTTTTTCTTTTACAAAATTACCTGTTGCCGAATCGTAGATTATATAACGAATGTGTTGAACACGCGTATCGGAACCGGAAACCGGCAGTTTCATCATGCCTTCGCTATTGCTTGCGCCGGAGAAAAAAGTCACTTCAAAATATCCGTCAGGCAATTCAACAGGATTGGCTAAAGTTTCGGACTCTTGCGAAATTGCAACCGTTTGCGGAAGTTCATCAAGGTCTTTTCTACATGCCGTAAAAAAGAAAATGATTAAAAATAATATGGATAACTTGGTTTTCATTTTTAATTTTTCAACTTTTCATTTTTCAACTTAATTCACTCCATCCCAATCGTTATCATCCAAATTAATGGCACTGGTAATAGTAAAACCAAAATTGATTTTTGAATAATCTCCGGTGATGTTTACCACTTGATTCTTGGTGAAAGTAATGCTGTTGGATGATGAAACACCAGCCAAATCATTAACTTTCACTGTATATCTTTCAACATTTACACCATAATAGACATCTAAAAACAATTGGGTTTTATGTGCATCCAACGTAGGCAGCATAAAATTACTAAAACTCACTGTTCCGCTTACAGCCGTTTGTTTTCCGATTTTTCGATTTACTAAATTTTCCCACGCAAGCGGCGTACCGTCTGTTGCTCGAATGCCGGTTACTAATTGTTGCGCAACCAGCGTAATTGAATCAACAAACGCAGGGACGCCCGTAACTTCAACTGATAATCCGGCCACCAAACGTTTTAAGTTTCCGGTTAATTTAATTGTTTTTTGTGGTAAAAACTTCGTCCCGATTGAAACATTGTTGTTGTATGCAGTTGCCATGCAGCTGAAGAATTCCGGAATAATTTCCGGTGAATTCAGCGCTAACTGGAAGTTTGCCAATGTTGGGCTACTCGCAGGAAGCAGCGAGAATCGTGTATTTACAGCTGTCGGATTTGAAAAATCATAATCATTGCGATTATATCCGATCACCATAATTTTATAAGAAGAAGTTGTGGATAAGTTCAATTTTGTTGCATAAAATGGAAATGCAGTTACATCGAATTGCTTGGCTGCCGTGTATTCCGGAACAAAATTCACATCATCGTCGGTTGCGGCTTCACTTGTTTTTTTGAATGGCAGAATCAAAATCCGGTTTACCGAATAGGTCGTTCCATTAAATGAAGCCGGCAACAATCTCGGCTGCGTCATATCAAGCTCAAACGCTACATCCACGCCCGCCCCTGCGTATTCGCTTTTATCTCGCGAACACGCTTGAAAAAATACGACAAACAACAATCCACAAAGGATATTTAATATGTATCTGGGTGAATACATGGCTTTTATTATTATTGGATTGCTAAATTATTGATTACATCCCACGCCGGCGTAATGGTAATTGCAAGGGCTTGATCGGTAAGCAAATCAATCGGTTCGTCATCATCATTCGAATCGGTAGTGCCTCCATTCGTATTTCCTGCTTGTATTTTACGGCCTAAAGTATATAAATTATTCGCTTCAAGCGAAAATGTATTACTCGGTCCATTGATTACGCTCCATGTTTTAATAGCAACACCGCTTGCATCGTACAAACCGAGTATCATCGTCACGGTGCTTACAGGCATCAAGTACATGCCTCCTAATTGTGTGGCGCTGTCTTTCACAACACCCTGCGAAATCAAGTTATTCCCCACATAAATTCCATTCACAACGGCTTGTTGCGAAAGATCAATATCAATAATATTAAATGGCGCAACTGCTGTAGGAATACCACTTCCGGAAACTAAATTCACAGATTGATTGGTAGTCGTAACCGATAAGCGTAAATATTTCACGGTTTGTCCATTCAACATCTGCGGTACATTTTTAAAGAAGCCCATCACACCGGCCACTTTACGTTTCATATCAATGCTCACGCGAGTTCCTGGGCCCGAAATACTTGCGTGCGAATATCCGGAATAAATATCACCTTCATTTCCGGAGGCTGAAACAGTAACCGCCATATCATCAAAATTAGTTGTCGGCGTAAGACCTGTCAATGTATAGTTATCCGTTGTGTTTCGACCGACAGCAAGAAATTTATAATCGCCCTGCGGTAGTTTGGAGGTATCGGGCACTACAAAACGTTTAAATGTCAAACCATCAGTCCAACCTGTAATATTAAAGGTTTTCACATATAAATAATCTGTTCCGTCGCTTTTAAAAGCGTAAACTTTTACATTGGTAACATGCACGTTTGTTTCTTGACTGTAAACCGGAACTTTTGAACGAATATTGTTAGGATTATTCATTCCTCTGGTTGTTATGTCAAAGGTTATTCCTTCTTCATTGTAGGGAAAAGGATTGGTATCATTATTTTTTTTGCAAGCCATGAGCGCAATCGCACAAAAGCTAAGCAGCATTATCTTTTTCATGGTAATTCAGTGTTATTTTTTAATTGTTTAATTAATTTTTTAACTATTTAGTTAATTATTTACAATACTTAAATCGTAAATCTTTGCCCATTTATCATCAATCCACATCCAAAATGCGAATGCCCGATCCAAGGAATTGTAATTGATTTCGATTATAGTAATTTCATTTCTACGCATTGTCATATCAAGCGTTGTTGATGTAAACAATGGTAAATTATTTGCATTATATAGAGTTACATTTAAACCTGATATTTTTCCATCAGCCGTTGGCGCAAGGAACGTTTCCATCACATTTGTTGCATTCGACAATACAAACGATTTCGTCACGCCGGTTTCTCCGGAATATACAAGTTCATTTGTTGTAGATTGAAAAAGTGAAGAAACATCAATGTCGATTTTTTTAATCGTATCCGGGAAATCGCGATAAACGATTTGCAACAAACCTTTCGCACGTTCCAAATTTAATGTTTTCGACTGCAAACGATCGTTGAATTGAAGTTCGGTAAAAGCTACATACACATCGGAAGATTCTGTTTGTAGCGGATGTAAATCAAACGAACTTTTCATCGAATTATCCGGAAGATTCCCCCAAACTGTCAACAAATATCGGCCACTTGGAACATTGTTAAAATGCAAAGTTTGCGTTTCATCATCATTTGAAACAGAAAATACCTGCGAGTCATAATAAAGCAAATCATTATCTAAATCAAGTAATGTATAGCGGAGATTATTTACATATTGGCGAAATGCCAGATTTTCATCTTTTGAACGCGCCAGCGGAGAAGCAGCAACATTAAAATAATTTTTATCTTTTACAGATAAGTGAATACTATATTGATCCGGACATTCGTCCACCCGTTCTTTAATGCAGGAAACAAAAGCAATCGAAAAGCATAAACAAAATATAAGCCATTTACTTTTCATTTTTGGGTAATTTTTATTTTTTCTAAATTAAGTTTCGTTTAAGTATAAACTAACAACTTGCATAAAAGTTCTTGAAAATCAAAAATATTTTACAAATAATTAATAATGAGTATTTTAATTTTTAACTTTTAATTTTTAACTTTTCGCCGTATCTTTGTAGAAAAAAATCGCGATGAGCATTCACGTAATTCTATACACTTTTATCTCGTCATTTATGGCATTGTTTCCGGTGATCAACCCGATTGGAAACTCCATTATCATCAACGGTTGGCTCGAAGGTCTTAACGGCGCTCAGCGAAAAGCCGCTATCAAAAAAATTGTCTTAAACTGTATGGCTGTCGGCATTGGCAGTTTGGTTCTTGGACATTTGCTGCTGTTAATTTTCGATTTGGCAATTCCTGTTATTCAAATCGGCGGTGGGGTTTTAATTTGTAAAACCGGCTGGGAATGGCTCTCCGATTCTAAAGAAGCCAAAGATAAAGAAACAGCCTCGATGAAATTTGAAGACATCGAAGGTAAATTATTTTATCCGATATCCTTTCCTATCAGCATGGGCCCGGGCAGCATCTCTATTATTCTTACCCTGATTGCATCTGTAACTGTAAAAGGCAATTTATTTCATACAGTAATTGGTTATTCGCTAATCGGTCTTGCAATCATTGCCGTTTGCATCCTTTTCTACATCTTAATGATACAAGGCCGTAAGGTGATGCGTGGGCTTGGAAATTCGGTAAATATCATCGTGAACAAACTCGTTGCATTCTTTATGTTTTGCATCGGTATGCAAATCATGTTTAGTGGGATTTCGAATCTTTTCAACCTTAATCTTCAATTATAGTTTTTCATTAAAATGAAATCACCATATCGGTTTGTGGCGGAATATCATTTATAATAAAAAAGCGCGTAAACCTTCGGAATACGCGCTTTGCTTTTCTCAACAAAATAGTTATGAATGTTTACTCGTAACGTGACTATCAACTTTCAACGATTGGCGATTAGACACATGTTGATTTTTCTCAACATATGTCTTAAAACTATTTAAGATGGCTTGCCATCCATTTTGTTGTTGTTCCAAAGAATTTTCATTTTCGGCATCAAATGTGACAGCAATATTCACATGGTTGTGATCCTCGGAAAAAATATTGCTCGCTTTCCGTCCATCGTCCATTGTATAGTCAATTTGTTTATGTAAAATAACGGTGTTGTAAACACCTGCGAAATTGAAACCGGATGAACCGTCTTTGGCTTCCATGCGGTAATTGAATTTACCGCCTTGATGTAAATTATTGTCTACAAATGGCGTATGCCAATCCTCTGAAGCATTGTTCCAATGTTTAATATCTTCGGGATGCGTCCAATATTTCCACACTATCGTAATGGGGGCTTTAACAGTAGTTTTTACAGTTATTGTTTTCATGATTTTAATTTTAATAAAAAATTTCAAGAAATTATCTCTCTCTCATAAAAACAATTTGCGATGAAAAAAGTTCAAGAAAAACACTTGTTGGCGCTTTACTCCTTCATCACATGCTTGTATTTATCGACCGTCGTAGCGCTTAACACAAGCGCTTTTATTTCGGGAGGTAATTGTTCGTGCTGCCATTTACGTTCGGCATCCATCGACTCTCCTGCAAGTTTATATGCTTTAAGCGCATATAATGCAGCGCTTAATGAATGGTCGGCCATGTGGGCCGAAGCAACGGCCTGTCCGAGTGCGCGTGCAACGGCAACGGTAACCGGATTTTTAAACTCACGCGCAGCCGCATGCGTAGCACCCGACGCACGCATAGCATCGGCCGTCGGTACTTTGTCTTCCGACCAGTCACGGGCAACTTGTAAAGCATTCTCAAAACGCTCGTCAATACGTCCTACCAATTCGTCCAAAGCATGCTCTGCGCAAGCACATGCCCATAAAACAAGTTGAATATGTTGGCTTTTCGTAAGTAATCCACCACGGTTTTCGTAAACAAATCGTTTGTCGCGCATAAGCAATTTATTTTTTTGTAAAAATACAAAATATTCTGTGCAAAACAAAATTCAGCAGATAACAAAAAAGCATCTAAATTAATTTTAGATGCTTTAATTTGTGGAGAATATCGGATTCGAACCGATGACCTCTTGCATGCCATGCAAGCGCTCTAGCCAACTGAGCTAATCCCCCTGCCTTTTGAGGGTGCAAAGGTAGTAAAACAATTTAATATTTGCAAATATTTTAATTTTCAAAAATATTAGAAACTGTTTAAATTTTTGACAGGATAACAGGATGAACATGTTTTTTTATTTTGCCTTCGGCAAAATCATCCTGTAAATCTTGTTAATCCTATCTAAAAAGAATTTTTGTTTAATTTTTTAAACAGTTTCTTAAAAGATTTTCTTATACGCATGGCAATAAGGACGGCCGCCTTTGGATTCATAATACGCTTGATGATAATCTTCCGCTTTCCAAAAAGCAGATGCTTTCTGTAAATTCGTCGCCACTTTATAGCCTTTCTTCATTAAAATGTCGATGTATTTATCAGCCATCGCCTTTTGCGCATCATCCGTATAAAAAATAAACGAACGGTATTGCGGACCAATATCCGGCCCTTGTCCGTTGGTTTGTGTGAAATCATGCGTTTCAAAAAACAGTTTCACCAAATTTTCATACGAAGTTTTCTCCGTATCAAAAACAACTTCCGTTGTTTCCAAATGTCCGCTTGTCTTCGAGCTCACTTGTTCGTATGTTGGATGATCAATATGGCCGCCCATGTAGCCAACCGTTGTTTTCACCACGCCGGGCGCTTTCATCATATAATATTCCGTTCCCCAAAAACAGCCCGATGCAAAATAGGCCGTATCTAATTTAGATGCTGACATAGCTAAAGTATTTATAAAAAGTGTTAATATGGTAATCAATGTTTTCATAATGTAATATACGATGTACGAATTTCCCATCGCAAATCTATGATCGCGATTCGTAAATATATTATAAAAACACCCAAACATCCGTATTGTTCATTTTTTTTCGTAATTTTGAACTTAATTTTAAAACACACATCGTAAATCGTATATTAAAATGACCTCATCCGAAATCATTCAACAACTTGATCTAAAACCCCATCCGGAAGGCGGTTTTTATAAAGAAACATACCGTTGCGAAGAACAAATGATCACTAAAGAAAATCGCAAGCGTGCCGTATGTACAGGTATTTATTTCATGCTCGAAAACGATAATATCTCGCACTTCCACCGTATCCAATCGGACGAAACATGGCTTTTTCATCAAGGCGCAACTATCGAATTAGTTTATATTTTTGATAAAAAACTCCACACGATTTTTCTTGGAAATGATTTAACAAACGGCGAAGTTCCCCAATTTGTTATTCCTGCAAAAGCTTGGTTTGCAGCACGTGTCAAAAACCAAAAAGGACACTCACTCGTGAGCTGCATGGTGGCTCCTGGGTTTGATTTTGCAGATTTTGAAATGGGAAAACGCTCCGTATTGTTGCAGGAGTTTTCGCAATTTAAAAATCAAATAGAAACCTTCACTTTGGGGGAATAAAAAAAGGCGCCCATTTGGACGCCTTTGTGGTTGCGCTGGGATTCGAACCCAGGACCCCATCCTTAAAAGGGATGTGCTCTACCGACTGAGCTACGCAACCTCCGTAAAGAGGGTGCAAAGGTAATATCATTTTTTTTATTTTGCAAATATTTTCTCAAAATTTTTCAAAATAAAATATTATATCCCTCGTTTTCACTAAAATAAATTTTTACTAAACAATAAATTTTGCCAGTTCGTTTTTTTTTTGTAATTTTGCATCCCTTAAACGGTGATTGTAGCTCAGTTGGTTAGAGCATCGGATTGTGGTTCCGAGGGTCGTGGGTTCGAGTCCCATCATTCACCCCAGTAAAATAAAGGCTATTCAGAAATGGATGGCCTTTTTTATTAAAACAAAAAGCTATGATTAACTCCGACACCTCCGCCATCCAAACGCTTTCCGTACATTTTGTCGGAAACAAATTAAACGGCGATATTTTAAAAACTTCAAAAAGGGAACTGAGAATCAACGACAATCTTGGCATCTTGCTAACAGACTATTTCCTGTCTTCATTTAAAACCAACGAGTTTTTCAATCTTTACCACGATTCCGATTTAAATCAAAATACGGTCTACGCTTGCGCTGAAAAAATCTTCGAAACACCGGAAATGCTGCACGAACACTCGATCACGTTGGCCAAACATTTGTACGAACAGGGCGTTCATCCAAAAATCAAAAACGGTGAATTCTACGCCGTTTATTTTCAAGATTGCGTATTGGCAGGCGAACGCGCCGATGCTATCGGGCTTTTTAAATCCGAAAACAAAGATACATTTCTGAAGGTAAACCCCAACGGCGACAACTTCGACATCGAAAGCGAACAAGGCATCAACACCCATAAACTCGACAAAGGCTGTCTGATTTTCAACACCGAAAAAGAAAACGGATATTTAGTTTTAATAGTCGACAACGCCAATAAAGTCGATGCTCAATATTGGGTAGACGAGTTTTTACAAGTGCGCCAACGCAAAGACGAATTTTACAACACCCAAAATGTAATGACGCTTTGCAAACATTTTGTTCAGGAAGAATTACCTCAACATTTCGAGGTCACCAAAGCCGATCAAGCCGACATGCTTAACAAATCCGTTAAATTCCTAAAAGAAAACGACAGCTTTGACCTGCAGGAATTTACCGAAAAAGTCATTACTCAGCCCGAAGTCATCAAAAGTTTCAAACAATACAAAAACAACTTTCAAAGTGAATTCGATTTGGAAATTGCCGATAACTTCGACATCTCCGAATCTGCCGTCAAAAAACAAGCACGCACCTTGAAAAGTGTTATCAAATTAGATAAAAATTTCCACATCTATATTCACGGAAACCGCGAATTAATTGAACAGGGAACTGACGATCAAGGACGTTTCTACAAAATTTATTTCAAGGAAGAAAATTAAAATGTTCAAAAAAATCTACCTCGAAATCACAAACGCCTGCAACTTCAATTGCAGCTTCTGCTCGCCAAACCTGCGCAGCAAACGTTTCCTTTCGGTCGAAGAATTTGTATTCATTCTGAAAAAAATCAAACCATATACCCAATATTTATATTTGCATGTATTGGGCGAACCCTTGTTGCATCCGCAATTAGAGCGTTTTTTGCAAATTGCGGAAGAAGAAAAATTCTTCGTCAACATCACCACAAACGCCTCCCTCCTACCCCAACAAATGCCCATATTCATGCACCATCCCGTTCGTCAAATCAACTTATCTTTGCACGATTGGGAAGAAAATATACCGCAAGAAAAATGGGAAGAAAAATTAATCGAAATTTGTTCGCTTTCGCAAACATTGGCTCCAACAACCTATATCAACTTGCGCTTGTGGAACCACACAAACAACGAAATCAGCGATTTTAACAAAAGATATTTGCACATTTTAGCTTCATTTTTCAAAATCGACGAAACACGACTATTATCTGCAAACAGCAATGCCACCATACGTTTGGATGAAAATATCCACCTGCAAAATGCCGCCCGTTTCGAATGGCAATTGAGCGATTCTGAACATGCAAGCGCGCAAAAAACATGCTATGCGCTCAAAGACCATATCGCCATTTTATCCGATGGTTCCATTGTTCCTTGCTGCATTGATGCAAACGCACATTTGAAATTAGGGAATATTTTTGAAGATAATTTAGAAGACGTGCTCGCTTCCGCGAAAGCGCAACGCCTCAAAAACGGCTTCGCACAAGGAAAAGCCATCGAAGATTTTTGCAAAAGCTGCGGCTTTAGATAAGACCGCAAGAAAGCAAGATGCCTAAGATGGTAAGATTTTTTTTACGGTCTTAAAATCTTACAATCTTACGGTCTTACAATCTTACGGTCTTAAAATCTTACAGTCTTAAAATCTTACAGTCTTACAATCTTACGGTCTTAAAATCTTACGGTCTTACGGTCTTAAAATCTTACGGTCTTACGGTCTTAAAATCTTACGGTCTTACGGTCTTACGGTCTTAAAATCTTACGGTCTTAAAATCTTACAGTCTTAAAATCTTACAGTCTTACATTCTTAATATTTTTTGTACCTTTGTTCCAAGTATTTTGATCATGAAAACAAAAATTCAAGCACTTGCCAAGGCTTACGAAGCCGAACTCCGCGATATTCGCCGGCATCTGCATGCACATCCGGAACTATCCACCGAAGAATTCGAAACCGCCGATTATATCTGCAACAAGCTAACCGAATACGGAATTCCTTTTAATAAGGGGATTGCCGTTACCGGAATTGTTGCACACATCAAAGGCCTCAATCCCGACGCCGATTGCATCGCTTTGCGTGCCGATATGGACGCTCTGCCTATCAACGAAGCCGGAAACAAAACCTATCGCTCACAAGTAGAGGGCGTGATGCACGCCTGCGGGCACGATGCCCACATGGCTTGTCTATTAGGTGCTGCAAAAATTCTTCACGAACTTCGCAACGAATTCGAAGGCACCGTAAAATTGATTTTCCAACCTTCCGAAGAAGATTTTCGAAGCGGCGCCAACATCATGATTGCCGAAGGCGCTCTGGAAAACCCGCGGCCGTCGGCCATTTTCGGTCTGCATGTCTTGCCCGAGATGCCTACCGGCAAAATCGGCATGAAATCGGGCCCCTACATGGCTTCTACCGACGAAATCTACATCACACTCAAAGGTAAAGGTGGGCACGGCGCCACCCCCGATCAAAATATCGACACCGTACTGATGACTGCGCAAACACTGGTTTCCTTGCAGCAAATTGTCAGCAGATGTGCGCCGCCGTACGTTCCAACCGTGCTTTCGTTTGGAAAAATGCAAGCCAACGGACGCACCAATATCATTCCCGATACCGGAATTTTAGAGGGCACCATTCGCACTTTTAATGAAAAATGGCGCGCACAAGCCCACCAAAAAATCAAACACGTAGCTTCCGGTGTTGCTGCCTCGATGGGTGGAACCGCCGAAGTACATATCGAACACGGCTATCCGGCTGTTTTCAATAATCTTGAATTAACCGAACAAACACGCAAACAAGCAATTGAATTTATGGGCGATGCCAATTTAGTCGAAGAACTCGAATTGCGCATGACCGCCGAAGATTTTTCATACTTTGCACAGGAAATTCCCGGCTGTTTTTTCCGCCTGGGCACAGGCGGCGAAGGCTGCAATCACAACCTGCACACCGCAGAGTTCGACCTTGATGAAGCGGCCCTGGAAATAGGCGCCGGACTCATGGCTCATTTAGCGGTTGCACATTTGAAAAAAAAGTTGTAACTTTGCAAACTTGATTTTGTAAACGTTTTTATGAAAAAGCAGAAAGACAACATTATAGCATTTTCAGGACTGTCTTTAGGCCGCCATGAATTTACATTCGAAATCGAGAATTCGTTCTTTGACGCTTTTGAGTATTCGGAAATCCAGGAATGTGCAGTAAAAGTGGATATTATGTTAAACAAAACCGAACGAATGCTGGAATTAGACCTGCATTTTGAGGGAAACATAACTCTGCCTTGCGACCGTTGCTTGGACCCGGTAGCAATCCCCGTAAACACTGACGAAAAGCTCTATGTGCGTTTCGGTCTTGAAGACGGAGATACTTCCGACGACAACGTTTGGATTTTAGGTGAACATGACACACAATTAGATTTGAGTCCGTTCATTTATGATTCGATTGCTTTGGCTAAACCATTGCATGTTGTTCATCCGGATGATGCAGACGGCAATAGCACCTGCAACCCCGAAATGCTCAAACACCTTGGACAAATGGAAGCCGGCGAAAATCAATCAACGGACGAAATTGACCCAAGATGGGAAGCTCTCAAAGAATTAAAAATTAAGAAGTAAAATATGATTGGCTGTTTTACAAATAAGCAAATCAACAAATAAACGAATCAACAAAAAAACAATAAGTCATGCCAAATCCTAAATGGAGATTCTCTAAAACGAGAACAAGAAAAAGAAGAACTCACGACAAATTAACAGCACCTCAATTGGCTTCTTGCTCAAATTGCGGAACAGCTGTGATGTATCATCACGTTTGCCCTGAATGCGGCTACTACAGAGGCAAATTGGCCATCGAAAAAACAGCATAACGAGCCGTTTTACGGACGTAAACCGTTGAAAATGAGAATAGGATTAGATGTAATGGGCGGCGACTTCGCCCCTGTTGCGACTATTGAGGGTGCCGTAAAGGCTCTCGACAAAATAGCGGCGTTGGATAAGATTATTTTAATCGGTCCGAGGTCGCTTATTCTTTCCGAACTATCTAAACATCAAGCAAATCCCGATATTTTTGAGATTGTAGATGCTCCGGAAATCATCGAAATGGAAGAGAAACCGGTACAAGCCATCCAAAGCAAACCGGATGCAAGCATGTGCATCGGCATGAAAATGCTAAAAAACAAAGAACTTGATATTTTTGCGAGTGCAGGAAATTCGGGGGCTTTAATGGTTGCTGCCATGCAATATATCGGATTAAGTAAAGGCATCATCCGCCCATGCGTTGCAGCCGAAATCCCAAAAGAACCGGGAGGATACAGCTTGCTGTTAGACATTGGAACAAATCCCGATGCAAAACCCGAAGTGCTCTATCAATACGGCATTTTAGGGAAAGTTTATACTGAAGCTGTTTTCAACACCAGCAATCCGCGTGTGGCATTGCTCAATATCGGCCACGAAGACGGAAAAGGAAACATCCAATGCCAGTCCGCTTTTTCAATAATGAAAAATTCGATTGATTTTAATTTTATCGGAAACTTAGAAACCCGCGACCTCTACCGCGATTCGGCAGACGTTTTCGTTTGCGACGGATTTGTGGGAAACATTGTCACCAAACAAATCGAAGCTACTTACAGATTGTTATACAAACGAAATAATTTAGATTCTTATTTCAGCTTATTTAATTACGAGATTTCAGGCGGAAGTCCTATTTTGGGTATTGCCGCTCCTGTCATTCTCGGGCACGGCATTTCGAGTGCAACGGCTATTCAAAACATGATTTTACTTGGTAAAAGAATGTTTGAAAATCAATTGACACAAAAAATCGAAACTGCTTTTGCTAATTCAGCAACCAAATCATGACAAATAAAATAAGAGCCGCCATAACGGGTGTGGATGCTTATCTTCCCGATTATATCCTCACGAATGACGAATTGAGCAAAATGGTCGATACGTCCAACGAATGGATCATGACCCGTATTGGAATTGAAGAACGCCGTATTTTACGCGAAAAAGGAAAGGCAACGTCGGACTTAGCGGCGGAGGCTGTTCGTAAGCTAATGGTTAAAAAGAATTTAAAACCGGAAGACATCGACCTAATTATCTGTAGTACGGTAACGCCCGATATGGCTTTCCCGTCCACAGCCTGCATTGTGGCCGATAAATTAAACATCCGCAATGCTTTTTGTTTTGATTTAAATGCCGGTTGTTCCGGATTTTTATATGGATTATCTACCGCTTCGAAATTTATCGAATCTGGTAAATACAAAAAAATAATCTTGATAGGCGCCGAAAAAATGTCATCTATCACTGATTATCAAGACCGCGCCACTTGCCCGATCTTTGGTGATGGAGCGGCGGCCGTTTTATTGGAGCCTACCTTTGAAGAAGTTGGTGTTTTGGATGAAGAATTGAAATCCGACGGCGTTGGAAGAGTACACCTGCACATGAAAGCCGGCGGATCGCTCAAACCCGCATCCTACGAAACAATCGACAATAGAGAACATTTTATTTACCAAGAAGGTCAAGCCGTTTTCAAATGGGCGGTAACAAAAATGGCCGATGTTGCGGTGGATGTGATGAAACGTAATAATCTCAAACCTGAAGAAACATGGCTCGCTCCGCATCAGGCAAATCTGCGAATCATTGATGCTGTTGCCAACCGTATGGAGTTATCAACCGAAAAAGTGATGATTAACATCCAGAAATACGGAAACACAACCGCCGCAACGCTTCCGCTCTTGCTTTGGGAATGGGAATCGCAGCTTAAAAAAGGCGATGATATCATTCTCGCAGCCTTTGGCGCAGGTTTCACATGGGGGGCTATTTGGGTGAAGTGGGCCTATTAAATTGAACTTTTCCCTAATCGTGTTTGTTTAGTAATCATGAGCAAACGCTTTGTTTATATAATTTTATTTACATTTTGCATTTTCAAACTGCAAGCTCAAATTCCTGTTCCTGGAAAAGGCTATGTAGTTCGTATGATTATTATTGATGGTGACACAATCCCTTTTATTGGGCTTCCGGAAACAACTGTCAAAGGAAAACGTCCTACCGATGTAGAACGGAAACGCTTTTTAAGGCTGGTACATAATATCAAAAAAGCATATCCTTATGCAAAAATGGCCGGTGAACGATTGGCATATTACGATTCTATTTTAGCAAAAACACCTTCTGAAAAAGAACGTAAAAAGATCATGCAAAAAGCAGAAGTTGATATCAAAAATGAATTTGAAAGCGAATTAAAAAAATTAACTTTTTCGCAAGGTCGAATTTTAATAAAACTAATCGACCGGGAAACAGGATCAACTTCGTACGCCTTAGTGCAAGACCTGCGTGGAAACTTCCGGGCTTTTTTTTACCAAAGTTTTGCCCGAATATTCGGTTTTAACCTGAAAACCAAATACAATCCTTACGAAAATCCGGAGGATTTTGAAATTGAACAAATTATATTATATATCCAAACCGGATTACTTTAATTTATTATTGTTCAACACTATTAACATTACATCGTTAAAAAAAGCAAGCGCAAAAAGTGGATAAGTGATTTTTTTTTCTTACCTTTGTAAGAATTATAGGTATTTCATGAGGATATTTTCTACATTATTATTCTTTCTTATTAGTATTTCACTTTCCGCACAGGATCCATTCTTAGATTTGAACGGAAAGCCTAAGGTTTTGCCTAATAAGTACGAAGGCTCTAATGTGGAAACGAAGTTCCGGATGACCACAGACAATGAGTACAATTTTGTGCTTAAAAACAGGGATATGGTGTTATTCAAATATGATACTATTCGCCCACTCGGCACTTTAACATACGCCGATTTATCAATGCCTGATTCTGCTGATGGTTTTTATTCTGGCGATATGTTTTTGAAAGGAAAAATGGATGCCCGTAAATATTATACAAAATACAAAGTTCCTGCAACGGGCACTTTTGTATTATCTGCTATTTGTCCGGTATTCGGCGCAGGCCTTGCAATTCCGGCATCGGCAACAGTACCACGCATTGAAAATTTAGGAAATCCCGGTCGGGATTTAACCGAAGACCGCCTGTATTACCAAGGATATATTGACGAAGCCCACCGCATCAAATCTCGCCGAGTATGGTTGAATTTTGGTGTCGGTTCCGGTATTTTCTTAGGAATTCTTTACGGTGTGATTGTGGCCACAGATATACATTAGTATACTCTTTTTCCAAAAACAGTAGTTCCCAAACGGACCATGGTTGCGCCCTCGGCAATAGCCAAAGCAAAGTCGCCGCTCATACCCATTGACAGTTGATTGGCTTGTGTATCTACAATGCCTTCTCCGATAATCTCATCACGGATTTCGCGCAAGCGCACGTAGGAACGACGAACTGCCGCTTCATCGTCCGAAAACAGACCAATCGTCATAAATCCACGAATTCTCAAAGTATCGTAAGCACCTATTTTTTTCACAAAATCTTTCGCCAAATCGGGCTCCATACCGAATTTACTTTCTTCAAAAGAAGTATTTACCTGTACAAAAATATCTATTTGCCTGCCCTCTTTTTGAAGCTGTTGGTCTAATTTTTCAACCAAATCTATACGATCGACAGATTGAATACAAGATGCGTATTTTATAGCCTCTTTGATTTTATTGGTTTGCAAATGCCCGATAAAATGGCGTTCATATTGCAAATCCGACAAGGCTTGTGATTTCTGCACCAATTCTTGAATACGGTTTTCTCCAACTAAAAGAGCTTTCCCTTGCTCAATCACCACACGAACATTTTCGGCCGCAACGGTTTTCGTCGCAAGCAAAATCTTTACATCCGACGGTTGACGTCCGGCAGCAAGACAAGCCTTTTCCACGTCGAAACGGGCGGCAGATAAGTTTGACAGTATTTCGGATTGGTAAGGAGTCATTTTTTATTTCGGATTTCGGATTTCGGATTGGTCAAATTACAAATTCGTAATCCGAAATCCGAAATTATTATCCGTTCATTGAAACTAAAAATTCTTCGTTGGTATCGGTAAATTTAATTTTGTCGCGTAAAAATTCCATTGCTTCCACCGGCGTCATATCGGCCAAGTGATTACGCAAAATCCAGATACGTTTGAGCATATCTTGGTGTTGCAACAAATCGTCGCGGCGAGTGCTGGAAGAAACAATATCGATAGCAGGGAAAATCCGTTTGTTGGACAAGCGGCGGTCGAGCTGCAACTCCATGTTGCCGGTACCTTTAAATTCTTCGAAAATCACCTCATCCATTTTAGATCCGGTTTCAATCAAAGCCGTAGCGATAATGGTTAAAGAGCCGCCGTTTTCAATTTTGCGCGCAGCGCCAAAGAAACGTTTCGGTTTTTGAAGTGCATTGGCTTCTACCCCTCCCGACAAAACTTTGCCGGAAGCAGGACTTACAGTATTGTATGCACGCGCCAAACGAGTAATAGAATCAAGCAAAATCACAACATCGTGACCACATTCTACCATACGTTTTGCTTTTTCGAGTACGATATTTGCAATTTTCACGTGGCGGTCGGCAGGCTCGTCAAACGTAGATGCTACTACTTCGGCATTCACGCTGCGGGCCATATCGGTAACCTCTTCCGGACGTTCGTCAATAAGCAAAATAATCATGTACACTTCCGGATGATTATAAGCAATTGCATTGGCAATATCTTTCAAAATCATGGTTTTACCGGTTTTGGGTTGTGCCACAATCAATCCGCGTTGGCCTTTTCCAATCGGTGTAAACATATCAATTACACGGGTAGACAATGGTTTACCCGGGCTATCGGTCAAGTTAAATTTTTCTTGCGGAAACAAAGGCGTTAGATAATCAAACGGGATACGGTCGCGCACCTCATCGGGTTTACAGCCGTTAATAGCTTCCACACGAACTAATGGGAAATATTTTTCGCCTTCTTTCGGCGGACGAATACCTCCACGAACCGTGTCGCCGGTTTTCAAACCAAACAAACGGATTTGCGATTGCGAAACATAAACATCATCGGGAGAAGACAAATAGTTATAATCCGATGAGCGTAAGAAACCATAACCGTTATCCGGCATAATTTCCAAAACACCTTCCATCGTAATAATATGGTCGAACTCGAATTCTTCTTTCTTTTGTTGATGTTTATTGTGATGCTGATTATTTTGACCTTTTGCTCCTTGAATTGCATCTACCGGCGTTTCTCCGGCAGTTGTTTGATCTTCTTGAACAGAATTTTCGGTTTGATGTTCAATATTCTTGTCACTTTTTGCAGGAAACAGCACCTCTTCTACGGGATCTGCAGAAAAATCCAAATCTTGTTGAACTTCAGGAGCAGGTATTTCTTTTTTAACATCCTCTGTTTTCGGTTTTCGTCCGCGTTGTTTTTGGTTTAGATCTGTTTTTTGAGGTTTCGCTTGCGGCCCAACATTTTTTTCCGGAGTCTCTACCACAGGTTTTTCTTGCACCTCTTCCACTTTTACTTCCTGTTTCGAAGTTTCTGTTGTCGTTTTTGCGCCCAATTCGACTTTTTCGGCATTCGGCCTTCCATTCGGTTTAGCATGGCGCTTACGAGGCTCGCGTTTCACTGACGTTTTTTCATTTATAGTAGCCATATCTCCAATGATGGCTTGTTGGTCTAAAATTTGATAAATCAAATCTTTTTTGTCGATTTTTTCGGCTTTTTCGATACCCATTCCGGATGCAATAGCACGCAATTCCTCCACAGGTTTGCTTTTCAGTTGATCAATATTAAGCATGTAATAAGCTAATAGTGTTTGTTTTAGAAATAAAAATAATAGAACTTTGGAATTTTTTTTGACGATAGAGAGCGAAGAAAGTCGCTCAATTGTTTTGCAAATGTAATCAAATTTTTTGAATTCACAAATTTTATGTACATTTGTAGAAAAAAAAATTATGATCCAACGTATTCAATCTCTCTACTTACTTTTTGTTGCAATAATAACTGCTGTTTGTACTTTTACAACGCTGGTAAATTTCCAAATCGGCACCGAAACGTTTGTAAATTTCCATTTATTCGGTTTGACCGGTATTGAGTTTACACAAGATAAATACATCTTTTACCTTTTAACGATAGGTGCTTCGGCAATCTTTGTATTAAGTATTGCAACCATCCTGATGTACAAAAACCGTCCGTTGCAATATCGCCTTTGCGCGATTATTTTATTATTAAATGTATTTCTCATTGGCGGAAGTTTTTTTGCAGCCGATCATTTTTCTGCAATGCTGCATGCCGATAGCATGGAATATACGGTTTCGGCTTATCTTATGCTTGTCAATTTATTATTGCTTTCTTTCACACAGCGAGCAATCAAGAAAGACGAAAGTTTGGTGCGTTCGTTAGACCGCTTGCGCTAAAATGACGCGCATTGGGCTTCTTTCCGACACGCATGCAAGTATGCATCCGCGCGTTTTTGAATTTTTCAAAGACGTAGACCAGATTTGGCATGCCGGTGATTTCGGAAATATGGAAACACTCGAACAATTAGCTCAATTCAAGCCATTGGTTGCTGTTTTCGGAAACATCGACGACCACCATATTCGCGCTTATACTTCAGAATACAAATACTTTACCTGCGAAGAAGCCAAGGTTGCAATGACGCATATTGGCGGTTATCCCGGACATTATCCGCACCATATCAAGCAGATGCTTGCGCTGAAAAAGCCCGATATTTTTGTTTGCGGACATTCGCATATCTTACGTGTGATGCACGACAAGAAATACAATCTGATGTACCTCAACCCCGGTGCGGCCGGCAATCACGGTTTTCATAAAAATATTACCTGCATCCGTTTTTCCATTGAAGGAAAAACGTTGAAAGACATGGAAGTTTTGGATATTCAAAGAGGATAATCAACACTTTTACAACAACATTCGCAGATTATTTTTTATATGTTCGCTGTGTTTCGACTTCACACCGGTATTTTCTGCATTATGCGTCCATTTTCCTGAAGCGGAATATGCGAGAATAAAAATAATGAACCGGACACACCTGATCGATTTGCAATTAATTACAAATCGCAACCTGTAGTTTAATACCAATATTCAAATATTGCAGTTTGTCGCTGTATGCATTTAAAATGGACGTAGAGTTGAAAGTGTTGGGATTTGTTGGTTGATATAAGACCACAGACGGATCTGCTGCTTTTGATTGGATCTTTAATATGCTATAATCAACAAAAAGCCCTAAATATATTTTTGTTCCCGGAGTCTTAACAAAAGAGCAAACATCCGCGTTTTTATAGGTTTCCCATTCAAATCCGATTTCTCCCGAAAGCATTGTTCCAATTTTTGTATCCAAACTTCCCGAACCCTTATAATTTGTATATGTTGAGAAACCGTACTCTGCTTCATTAAAATGTTCTGCGCCGGTATATTCGCTGTATCCCGATGTTGTTAATGAACCGATTGAATTGTTGTAGGTTCCTGAAAGTGGGATGTTTAATTTAGCACCGAAGCCGCAGTATGCATTTTTAAAGTGCTTGCGAAACAGTATGGGAACGTTTATATACATTCCTTTTTCCTCTTCGCTGTATTTAGAATAGCTTCCATTAAATAGAAAATCATATCCTGTGGGATAAGCCGGATTGTTGATGGCGTATGATGTTTCGAAAGAAGAGATATTTATTTGAGTTGAATAGACGTTTATCTCAAGGCTACCGTTAATATCCCAGGTTTTATTCAGGTAATGACTGTAGCCGATTCCTACATTACCGCCAAATCCCAGACCTTTCCCGCTAATGGAAGGGATGAGATTGACGGGAACAAAAGCTCCGGCAGAAAAAAAAGTTTCCGCATTATTTCTGGCAAAGGTATACCCCCATAAGCTCAAAACCAAGAAATAGATTGTAAATAGCTGTTTTTTCATCTTTCTCTATTTTATTTCTTGATGATTTTGAATGATTTGTCGCCAACAGATATGAAATAACTTCCTGGTGGAAGATGCGAAATATCTATTTCTGTCTTTTCCCCGTTTGATTTATAGGTTCCGGCAGGAGTTCCTGAAAAACTATAAATGCAGATGTCGGTATTGTTTGCAGACGTATTCTCAATAGTAATCTTATTGTTGAATACCGGATTGGGGTAGGCTTTGATATGGGAAGCTGTGAATTCTTGTGCCGTTATCGGACAAACTCTGACCGGAGTTCCATCCGTCAGTTTGCCTGTCAAATGATATCCGGTTCCGATTGAAAGTCCCGCGGGAATATAAAGCACCTCGGTTGTTTTTTCCGGAATGATGGAGTTGTTTGCATACCATTGAAAAGCATTTTTCTCAAATTGATAACCACCGTTGTTTTTGGGATTGACAATCATTTCAAGCATGTTGTGATGGGCCTGGTAAAATACATGTGATCCGAGCGGGCTGTTGATTTTAAAACAATACATACTACTTTCTTTGCCATTGCTTACTTCCACTTTCAGGCTGTCGGAAATTCGGGTCGAATCAATCGTGAAATAGATATTTGCTGCCGTATTATATGATGTTCCGTTGATGATCATACGGTTTCCTTCTTTTGTTGTAAAGGTAAACGTACAACTTCTGTTTTCGCAGGTCAAACTGTGTGTGTATGTTTTTATACTGTCGGATAAAGCCGGAGATAAAGACCCATTGCTTACCCAGGCACCGCTTAACAAAGGAATCGGAATTTTTCGATTGATGATAACCGTATACGTTTTTGTTGTGATTCTGTTTTCGGCAGTAACAACAATTGCAAAACTATTGTTGCCTATATTGAGTTTCCGGTTGAAAATATTTGCTGCGGTTGCCGAGTCGTGTGTCGGGATTCCAATAATTGTAATTTCATCCACTTCATATTCCACAGTGTCTCGGTATAAAATGCTATCTTTGCTGAAAACAGGGGTGAGTCTGCCGGCACTTAATGTAAGGGATCTTAAAGTGGCATCGTTGCTTAAGATCACAACGTAGGGTTTGGTTACCGTGACAGTTTCATATACGCTGCTCGCAATAATGGCGCTGTTTGACATCTCCAGGTCGTAATTTCCCTCCCGGAGAAATTGTAACATTCCGTTGTTGAAGATGTAATCAATGCCGTTTTGCAAAATAGTTCCGTTTTGTTTGATAACGAAAACAGTTTTAATACCGCCATGAATCGTGTCTTTTGTGTAATTGACCGGAATACGGAATACGGTATCGGTTTTGAGTAGTTGTGCATGCAAAACTTTGTTTGATGCATCGCTTATTTTCAACGAAAGTGCATATAAAACAGATAATGGTATTGCATTGTGGTCGCAATACAGTTCGGTTAAAGAAGCATTGTTGTTGATATTTAAATTTTGCAATTTGTTATAGCTGCATTTTAAAACCTGCAAATTTGCATTTGAAGACGTGTACAGGCTATCGATAAGATTGTTGCTGCAATTAAGCTGGTAGAGTTTGCTGTTTTTAGAAATATCAATGCGCATTAAATTATTTAAATCGCAGAATAATTTTTGCAAATTATTGTTGTTAACGACATTTAATGCTGTTAATTGATTTTGTGAACAATCAAGATGCAGCAAACTTGTATCTCTTTCAACATTTAGTTCGTTTACATTTCGATTGTGAAGATTGATGTATGAAAATCCGCAGCTGCTGTCGATACCGGCAACATTTACAGTGAAATTTCCCGCATAAGAGTAAGTATGCGACGGCATCGTGTCATTTGAGGTGTAAGTGTTGTATAGCCCATCGCCCCATTCCACCGTGTATGTTTTTCCCGGAGTTGCACGGATTTTAAAATCTTTGATATCGGCATTGCTTTGCCAAGTGAATGTGACAAGCTGGCGGGTTTCCGGAACAACCTGAAAGGTGTCGGTTACTTTTACAGAAATATAAGAAGTAATAGCAGCATTTGTTTGTTCTACGGTATGAAGTCCGAGATTGTTAAATGTAATCAGTCCATCGTTGATCGTGTAATCGGTGCCTAAGACAGCAGTTGTGCCGTTTTCTTTTCTTACGACAAAAATTGTGTTTATGTTGTTAAGAATTGAAGGGGCAACGAATGAGGGCAAACCCTGATAGGCTTTTCTGACCGGACGTGTTTGTACACCCAGATGTTTATTAAAAGTAGAGTTTATTCGCGAAGACATCGTATATAAATCCGCCAGCGGAATAGCATTGTAATAGCAACGCACGTCGGATAATGCAGTATTGTTCCTCGTGTCTAAATTCAGAATACGGTTGTCGTGGCAATACAGGGTTTGCAAACTTAGATTAAGAGAGACGTCCAGCTCTTTTAGTTGGTTGACGCCGCATATCAACAATGACAACAATGGATTTTGAGAGATATTTAGTGTTGCAATCTGATTAGAATCACACGTTAAATATTGTAGAATTGGATTGTTGTTTGTGTTCAATGCGCTTAATTGATTTTTAGTACCATACATGAATTGCAGTGCCGGATTTTTGCTTATATCGATTTTTTTGATAGTGTTTCTTTCAAAATAAAGATGTGTCAGTACCGGATTCTTACTCACATTCAAACTATCCAAAAGATTGGACGAACAGCGTAAATCTTGCAAAACAGAGTCTTGACTGACATCCAGTTTTTTTATTCTATTGTAAGAACAATTCAGCGAACTGATCTGCAATTTGTTTTTGCAGATGTCCAAACTATCAATTTCGTTGTATTCGCAAGACAGTGTTCTCAACTTTGGATTATGGTCAAGATCTAAGTTTTTGATTTGATTACGACCACAATATAAATCCAACAAAAGTGGATTTTTGTTGATATTTAGCTCACTTAAACTGTCATTGTAACACCTCAAATAAGTTAATTTAGTATTTTTTGAAACATCCAAAGTATATAAAGGATTGTTCGCACAATCGATATTTGTCAGATTAACATTTGATCTCAGGTCTATATTTGTTAATTTATTAACCTCGCAATCCAAATCTTGCAAAGCTGTATTTTGTGAAATATCAAGTAAATTTAATTGGTTGCTATGACAATATAAATATCTTAAAATCAAATTTTTGGAAACATCAAGAGTGCTTATTTTATTATATGAGCATCTTAAATAATATAATGCCGTATTTTTAGTAACATCCAAGCTGCTTAGGCTGGTACTTTCACAAAACAAACTTTCTAATAAAGTATTCTTTGAAATGTCTAAGGAGTATAAAGGATTTCCGGAAAGAGACAACGTTTTTAGTTGAGTGTTGTTGCGAACATCAATACTCCTAAGACTGCTATACGATACTTGTAAATAGTATAAATCGGGAGCTTGCTTAACATGAATGCTGTCGAGCCTGCCATAGCGATAGGAATCTGAAAAATCAAGCAACGTAAATATACAGCTTGCATCATTGGCCGATATCTTAACATTGTATGAATTGGTTTTATTTAAATAGTCATGGGAAACAACAACGCTTGCATCTCCTCTCCCCATATAAGTATCCTTCGAACCGTCACCCCAGTCGATAGCAAACATTCTAAATGTATGTGCCCTTATTTCGAATTGATTGGAAGAAGTTCCAACATCCCAACGGAAATCTATTGATTGTTTCTCAACAATTCCCGCCACATAAGTAAGAGTTACAACAGCCGGATACCCCGAATTTGATGCAATTCCCGTATTACGTACTTCAACATGATAGACACCGTCGGTTAAAAAACGTATTTTTTCGTTTGTAATCACATAGTCGGTTCCCTGTGCATGAGTCCCGTTTGATGTATAAACCGTAAATGTTGAATTAACGCCGTTAAAAACCGTATCCATCGAAACAGCTGTATTCAATGGCAATGCAATTGTAGGAAGTGTTTGAACTCCTAATAACTTACTATTTGTTATGGCAATTTGTTGAGAAATTTTTCGCATATCTGCCAGAGGAATGGCATTATTATTGCATTTCAAATACGTTAGTGCCGTATTTTTGCTTATGTCTAACGATAAAAGCTGGTTGTTACTGCATGTCAGAGATAATAGATTCGTATTTTTACTTATATCTAATTGCGTCAGCAAATTGTTTTCACAATTCAAATATTTTAAATTCTTGCATTTACTTACATCCAACGAATTTATGCCATTATTAATTGTAAATGATGAAATAATACTATCTGCACCATAAATACGCACATCACGTTTTTTCAACGTTTGATAAGGGTCATGAGAGGAATAATGAATACTGTTGTTTGTTCCCCTGCAAGTGTCAACGATTCCATCTCCCCAATCAATCATAAATACTTTTCCGGAAGAAGCAGTGACGTAAAAATAATCATAATAACTATTGGTCTTAGTGTAAGAAATAAGTTGATTATCCAAACCGGGAATGGTTATTGCCTTAATGGAGATATTGTCAACAGCGGCGGGAGGTTGTTCCCCGTATGTCACCGAATAATTTTGCCAAACAAATACCAAACGCTTGGTTTTACCGGAAATTGAGTTTGAAACCAGTTTTGAGCATCTCTTCCAATCGGATTCATTGTAGAAAGATCCCAGAAAAATAGCACTGTCTGAAGAGAAATAGCTACCGGCTTTAATTAATGTGTTTGGCTCAACTAAAAAAACATCCATGTATGCATTTCCGTTTCCTTTGCATTTCCAATCAAAGCTAATTTCATAAATGCCGGTAGAAGTGGTAAAAGTGATGTCTTTGTAGAGATAGGTGCGAGAATATTCGTCTGTTTTGTAATTATGCAAAACGCCCAATGTACTTGAAATATAAGCCGATTTGGAGCCGTTTTTTGCGGTAGCCGTGGAAATATACCATTTATTGGTTTGGGTTCCGTTTTCAAGCACCCAGCCCGGAGCACCGGATTCGAAATCCTCCGTATAAGGAAGCTGTGCCTGCGAAACAAGATTCGGCAAACTACAAAACAAAACAACAAAAACAAATAGAGGCTTAAACGGTTTCATGATTATTTTTGATTGAATAAAGATATTAGGCTCAAACAGACAAGGGTTTTAGAGACGCAATGCATTGCGTCTCTAAAAGAAGGGCAAAGTGAGAAAAATCCACTAACAGCAATCAATATCGACCAACACACAAATAAAATCTTTCAAATCACTTTTACAGCAACGCAAACCTGAACTTCACGCCGAAAGAGAGTGATTGGATTTTATCGGTAATATTTGATTGTAAAATACTATTATAGCTGTAATCATCCGGATTAGACGGGTTGTATTCGATAATATTTTTATCGTTTGACTTTTGCATATTGTTTAGACCATAATCAAAATATATGCCCGTATAGAAACGCGACATTTCGCCTGTATTCCAACGCATACCCAATTCAACAGCCAACATATACGACGGTTTCAGTTCGAACTTGCCATCCGTTGAAAAATTATTGGTTGTGCCAAAACCGTGGTCTTGGTTGTAATCTTGACCGGTATATTCCGAATAGCCCCAAGTAGAAAGTATATTGGCAGTAGTTTTATACTTCGCGGCGAGGGGAATCCCTATTTTCATGCCGAGAGCAGCATATAACTTGTGTCCGCTATACCCCATTTCACAACCATATTGCGCCATAATGGGAATCGTAAGCATACCCAACGATTGTTTTTCTTCATAGTTGGAAAAACTCGCGTTGAAAAAAAAATCGGTATTTGCGCCCAGAGGAGGCGTAGGCGTAATGGCAGGCGTGGGAATTTGATACTGCACATTCAACACATCTGTAGTATATTTACTTTTGTAGAGATTAAATTCCAATCCGGTTACAATAGACCAATTCTCAGTAAAATTGTAAGTATAACCCAAACCAACTCCTCCGCCCATGCCGTTTTTAGCGGTACCGCCGGCAACGGAATATTTCAACGCAGACAAACCGCCCGAAGCCGAAATCGAAAACTCGTGGGTTTGTTCGTCCTGTGCGTATATGGAAGCAGAAAATGCAAAAGCGAGGATGATTAAAATATATTTTTTCATACGTAAATATTTTATTTTTTAAATTATGGTCGTATGGAACTCACATTTTCATTATTTAAGATTTACATTAATGTAAATGTTCGTTTCATAATGATTTCAATTATTGTTTGATTAATTTTACATTTTCGTTGTTTTGGCGAATCCAATACATACCTGTAGGCAAATGCGATACATCGATTTCCGTTTCATCGCCGTTGACCGGATGTGTCTCCATCAAAATACCAAATGAATTAAAGATTTCAACGTTTGTAGAGACGCAATGCATTGCGTCTCTACCGATAACGCGCACCGTCACCTTTCCCGTTGCCGGGTTGGGAAACACCGTCATTTTTGTACGATTGGGAGTATGCGAAACCGGACAAGTTTTTTCGGTGATGCCGTCTGTGGTAGTTAACTCCACTGTGTAGGATGAAGCAGCCGGACGTGCAGACAAATATAAGTTCCCGCCGGTAGCTCCGGAAATGGCCGTATTGTCGGCAAACCACTGATAACGGTTAAACGTGTAGCCGCCGTTGTATGCCGAATTATTAACCACCGAAAGCACATTGTCCCACATGCGTACCACAATGGAGCTGTCGAACGGATGCGAAATACTTAAATGATAATCTTTGGTGGTGCTGCCGTTTGCTGAGGTAGAACGGATAAGCAGTTGTGTGCGCACTTGGGAGATGGCAAGCGGCATGCTTACATTGCCTCCGCCAATGCTATAGGCAACGTTTCCTTGCCCGGCAGGTGTGGCTGCAACAGTTAAACTGTTATTACCGCAAGGCATTTGCAAGGTATAGTGCGTACTGTCGGCGTGGAAAGCAGGTGTGAGACCGGGAATATCTACCGACAAATCCTGCAAATGGGCGTCATTGTTTGTATTCGAATCCAATACAAAATAAGCAACGATGTTGGTATCTCTTGTTATGCTGAACGTGAACGGATTTGCAGTGGACAGAACTGTTCCGCTGGAAACCCAATGTTGAAATTTATAGCCGGTATTGGGGGTTGCAGAAATGCTTACCTCTTCATTGGCTCTGTATTTTCCGTTTCCGCTAACGTTCCCATGATTGTTATTACTGCATGATAGCTCAACATTAAAAGAGTCCGGCACTCGAATAACATTAAGCACATACGTACGTTTATCCACCAGGTTTTCGGCAGTAACGGTAATTGCAAATCTATTATTGCCGGAACGTAGGTTATAATTACTATTATAATTTCCACTGATGCTTGCATTGCTGTGATTTTTTTCTGCATCAATGCGGATGGATGCAACGCTATCGGCCACTGTTACCAAATAGTTCAAACTATCGGCATGGAAAACAGGCAATAATTCGCCTTTATTTACCGCTAAAGATTTTAGGGTGGCATCGGTGTTTAAACCGACGGTGTAGGTGGCAATAACTTTTGCAGGATACCATGAATCAGATAATATAGAATCATTTGTCATTTCAAGGGTATAAGACCCACTGGTTTTAAAAGTAAGCAAACTGTTTTCCAAAGTGTAATCTTCAGAATTGGCAACATTATTCCCTTTTTTTACCACAAACTTCGTACTGCAACCGCCATAATTAGTGTCGGAAGAAATATCAATAGGAACATTTGTTTGTGCAAGTTTGGGTGATAGATTTTGCGTCCCCAAATAACCAATTACATTTGTTCGTTTCAATTTTTCTGAAATAATGTATAAATTTGATAATGGAATTTTATTACCCTGACAACTGAAATCTGTTAGATTATTTGCTTTATCTATGTTTACAGAATTCACCTTTCCATCAGAATTTCCAAGACTTCTGAATGAAGTTGCTGCATTTAATCCCTCTATCGTAACCCTATGAACACTGTCTTCAGCATACGACATTACTAAATTTAAAACCATGTTGTAACCTAAACAAGTATCAGTATTCCCATTCCCCCAATTGATAATAAAATCTTGAGCAAATGAGGTAGTTAAATAACAATATTGCCAATAATTGCCTTCCCAATCAAACGTAATTTTTTCTTTTTCATGGCTACCCACAATATAAGTAGCAATTACTTTCGCAGGAAATAATCCGGATGAAATAATAGCTTTGTTACTCATTTCTACGGTATAAATACCATTTGTTTTAAATGTAATAATTCCTCCTGACAAAGTATAATCAGTTTCAGCTACAGCTACACCATTGCGTTTCTGTACTGTAAAGATGGTAATGCTATCGCCTAATTGTAGATAGCTGGTTATTACAACAGGCGTATTCAATGCTACTTCTTTTGGAGAAACGCCTTGGCTGCCTAATCGTTTTTGAGATGCATCAGGAATTCGCTGAGAAATTTCATGAAGTCTTTTTAAATCTAAACGATTATTTCTGACTAACGCAAAAGTCAGAAGCGGGTTATTGCTTATATCCAAATCTGTAAGTGCGTTTCCATCGCAAGTTAATTCCTGTAACAAGTTATTATTTGAAATATCTAATGACTTTAACTGATTTCTGCGACACTCTAAAACTTGTAACGCCTTAGCTTTGCGCACATTTATGGATAACAATGGTGAATAATCGTAAGAACCATCATAACGAAAAACCGTAAAGACACATTCGGCGTCTACTCCTTTGATGATTACACAATACTCTTTCGCATCCATATAGTTATGAATACGACGGGACAGCTCTCCGTTGCCGACAAAGGTTTCCGTTGTCCCATCTCCCCAGTTAACAATATATTTTTTATTTTTAGAGGCTGTGATTTGGAAACTTCTTTGAAAAGCATTAAAAAGATTATACCCTCCTTTCCACTCAAACGAAATCTCTTGTTTGTCGGTAACATTTCCTGCAATGAAATTCATCACTACTTTTGCCGTACCTGTAGGAAGAATGGAATCGTTGGTCATTTCCACAAAATAAATGCCGGAAGTTTTGAAAGTGATTATACCATTGTTTAATGTATAATCTGTTCCCGACACCGCATTGCTGCCTGCCCGCATAATTTTAAAATCGGTGGTTTTGCCTTTTATCACCAAATCGGTGGTGAGCACACAAGGAGAGTTTAAGGCTGTTTCAGCGCTTGGGAAAGTTTGTGTTCCTAAATACTTATTTGAAGCAGGCAGAGATGAAGAAACAGCATAGAGTTGTCCTAATGTAAGTAAATTATCTTGGCAATAAATTGCCACCAAATCGGGAGCATTGCTCACATCTAAAACTGTTACTTCGCTTGAATTAACGGACAAATAAGTAAAGAGACATCTTCCGCTGATAGACACATTATAACTGTTACTATCGGTGTAGGTGTGATCTATGCTAATAGTATTTGTTCCATTTCCTGTATAAATAGTAGAATCTCCATCGCCCCAATGCACCACCACGCGCTGTCCGGAAGTTGCAGAAAAGTAAGCATATTTGGTGGTTTCTTTATTGCTTATCCAAGTAAAATCGATATTTTGTCGAGGCATACCCGCTGCATAATTAGCAATTACTTTTGCAGGATAACTAGAATTAGATTTTATAGAATCATTGGAAATCTCCAAAGTATAAAAACCTGCGGTTTTAAAAGTAATCCGTCCTCCGGCAGTGTCATAGTCGATGCCCTTTACGGCAGCACCGCCTTGTTTGGTAATAATGCATTTGGTGCCAGCACCATTAAAAACGCTATCGTAAGGCACAGCTATATTCAATGCTGCCTCTTGTTGCAAGGTCTGTGCTCCGAGAGAGCCTGTTGCACTGTTTCCTTTTAAAATTTGTGATGCGGTGTATAAATTAGCAAATGGAATAGCATTATTGTAGCAATCTAAAGTTTTTAATGCAGTGTTTTTGCTTACATCCAAAGCTGCGAGATAATTGTAGTCACAATATAAGGTCTGCAATGCCGGAGCTCCACTCACATCTAATAATTTTAAACTTTTTCCCCATACATTTAAATAAGTGATGAAACAATCTGCAACATCACCGATAACCGTTACAGTGTAATCTTTGTTATCGTTGTATGTGTGCGAAGGATTAATATTAGATAAACCATTTCCTGTGTACGTATTGGTGCTGTCATCACCCCAATCTACAGTAAAGGTTTTGCCTTGAGTGGCTTGAACACTAATAAATTTGCTACTGGTTTCGGCAGTCCAAGCGAAAGAGATAATAGTATCATTTGACAATTCTTCAAAATTGGCAATAATGCTGGTATCTTGTGCGACTGTAAAGGTAAATGGATTGGTAGTAGAAATGATGCTTCCTTTGCTTGTCCAGTTCTTGAATTTATAACCAGTGTTGGCTGTTGCGGTTAAAGTTGCGATTTTGGTACATTCGTATTTCCCGCCACCGGTAACATTTCCATTGGTGCCGGAAGTTATAACATTGAGTGAATCTAAAACAAAATTAGCAACAAGAAAAGTATCTTGAATTACATTTACACTTGTGCTAGAATTTGTGGAGAAAATAATACCATTGCTTGTCCAATTTCTAAAATTACAATTCTTATTAGGAGTAGCTGTTAAATTAACAATTGTATTTAATTCATACAAACTATCAGTTTTATTAACGCTTCCCAAAACGCCATTACTTACTTTAACAGATAGTAAATACCCCCCCCCTTCAATATTATCAAAATCTTTCCAGACATCTTTTGCTTTATAAGCATTGACTGCTAATGTATGCACCTTTAATGTACAAGTGGTTTTATTTACATTGTAAAAAACGTCCGATAAAATGGTTACAGGCACAGGATTGCACGCAAAGATAGAAGTCAAACCACTGCAACCATAAAACGCATCGCTTTCGATACTGGTCACACCCGAAGGAATATTTATAGAAGTCAAACCGCTGCAACGAGAAAACGCACCGCTTTCGATACTGGTCACACCCGAAGGAATAGTAATCGAAGTTAGACTATTACAATTTTGAAATGCAAAACTTCCTATACTGGTCACACCTGAAGGAATATTTATAGAGGTCAAACCGCTGCAACCAGAAAACGCACCTCTTTCGATACTGGTCACACCCGAAGGAATATTTATAGAAGTCAAACCGCTGCAACCAGAAAACGCACCGCTTTCGATACTGGTCACACCTGAAGGAATATTTATAGAAGTCAAACCGCTGCAATCCTCAAAAGCAGAGTATCTAATACGGATCACCCTCGAAGGAATATTTATTGAAGTTAAACCACTACAACCTCTAAACACGTAGTCTTCAACATTTGTTACTCCGAAAGGGATATCTATTGAGGCTAAACCGCTACAACCTTCAAACGCACCTTCTCTGATACTAGTAACTCTTGAAGGAATGCTTATTGAGGTCAAACCAGTACAATTTTCAAATGCTATCCTTCTAATACAGGTAACGCCTGAAGGCAATTCTATACTTACAAGAGATGCTTTATCTAAAAACGAAGCCGCAGGTAATTCATTAGCCAAATAATTATATGAATAGTCATAATCAGTACCTCCTGTTCCCGAATAAGCCACGATAGAGCTTCCACTTAAATCCAAATTTGCCAGCACATCCATGCTATCCCGCATAAACTGGAAATCGCGAGCGTCAATTTTGCCGGTGATGGTAAAATCGGTAATTGTAGCAGCCGTTGCCGGGCTAAAATCTTGGTCTTTCAATGTACCGGCAGTGGTGAGATAAATGGTTTTACTCACTTGGGCATACGAAACCATGCTGCCAATGCTAACAATTAATAATAAGAATATTTTTTTCATAATTTTTATTAGGATTTAATATTGTTGGAAAAATTGACAATGTGATTTTTATATTTTACAATTATCTTATTAATAATCTGCTTCTATTT
This sequence comes from Bacteroidales bacterium, assembly GCA_031551725.1. GTDB lineage: Bacteria > Bacteroidota > Bacteroidia > Bacteroidales > P3 > JAVBNF01. The sequence continues at coordinate 39,085 of JAVBNF010000010.1, read as the reverse complement.
GTTCCGTAGAACAAACTTTGCTCAGAAGTACATCAAATTGATTTCCTGTGCATCTGTACCTATCTCTCAGGAATGTAATTATTTCTGATATTTCAGACGTTGCTTGTACAATGATGTAAGAAATATCATTGGGTTCAAACTTAATTCTATAATTTGACACTTGCTCGTTGTATTTATTCTTGTTTGTGTCATATGAATCTTTGGGTATAGAAATAGCAGACCTGCATTTAGCAAATTCTTCGTCCTCTTTGGTTGGAATAAATCTCCATTCTCGTTCATTATAAAATCGATACTCTTCTTCACAAAAATTTTCTTTTTCTACTGTCCCAGAATAATTCTTCGTACAACTTTTTAATCGCTGTATTTGCTCTATTTGTCCTTTGGACTTAATTAATTTGTGAATCACCTCTGCAATCGAAGAATGCCTATCAATATACAATACGGGATTAATTCTATTTTTGAAAGCCCAATCTTTTGTTAGTCCAATACCATATTTCCCATATTGAGTAAAATGCTGTTTAGCATTTGAAAGAGGAATATCACAAAATGAGATCATCGGATGAGCTGTATCAGAAAACCCCACTCCCAATTGCAACTTCTCATAACAATACTTAATCTTGAACCCTTGTTCTAAAATCAATTTCAAGTTTTCCAAGGTATCCGTGTAATGAATGATAGAATTTGTACTAATCGCCATGGCTTAATAATTTTTCTTCTTTTAATTTGTTAGAAATATGTGAAAATATTTTTTTATATGCCTCGCATAAAAACGTTTTAGATCTAAAGTCTCCTGTTTTTGCAAAACCATCGTATAGACATCCTCCATTGCAAATGGCGAAAAACTCACACTTATTACAACCACTATTTTCTATATATTTAGATCTATTATACATATCCGTTAATTTCATTTTGTTCATTACTGAGTCCAATCTCTCAGTATGTAAGTTACCATAAACATATTCTTTTAAACTGTCGTCACAAAAACGACCACATGGCACAACATCTCCGTTTGGAGATATTGCCAAAATATTATCTTGGCAATTTTTAGCAAATAAGCAATGAGAAGTTTTTTTTGAAATCAAAGCACTTGCAATATCAATAAATACTGAATTAATTATCTTGTTTTTATTATTTTTATCATAAAACCATAAGTCAAATAATTCAACAACCATTGCCGCGTACTCATCGAGAGTTAAACCATAATTATCAATATTTTTTTTAGCTTCCCCTGCATTAAATATTGGATTGAACTTAAATCCTATCTTATTATCACTCATGAATTTATACAACATCGATATTTCACCAATATGCTTTTTTGTTCCTACGGCAATACAACCTAAATTCAATCCTTTATCCTTACACAATTTTATTTTTTCCATTATCAAATCAAAAGTTCCTTCTCCATTACGAGTTACACGTTGTGAATTGTGAATTTCTTTTGGCCCATCTAATGAACAGCTTACTCTAACGTTGTGTTTTCGAAATAAATCAATAAATTCTTCATTTATTAAAGATAAATTTGTTTGCATAGATATCGTATAGTTGTAACCTTCAAATTCACTTCCTATATATGCAAAAATCCTCTCATAGTTCTCCATACCCCAAAGTAACGGCTCTCCCCCATGCCATAGAATCTTAATTCGTTGCTTTTTATTATCCTGTAAAATATCTTTTACTTGTTGCAACACTGACTTGGCAAATTCAACATCAAATTTATTTGACGTTTTACTTTCTTCACTCAAATAACAATATTTACAACTTAAATTACACAGCAAAGTTGGCTTTAAAATAATTATCATTATAATCAATATTAAAGTTAATCTTCATCGTTGTAATCATTATCATCATAATAATCAGAATAAATATCATCATCAAGATGATCTTGAAATGTAATTTTTTTTACTTTTTTTTCAGCCATTTCCAAAATGACTTTTTGTGCAAATGTTAATTCTTTAGTATCCATTTTTAGATTTAATTTTTAGATTTGTAAATCCCAAATAAAAAGCGTGCTCCTCAACTTGCATCACGATGGTATAAACGACCATCGCTACACAAGCCAAGAAGCACGCCCTAAGCTGTTGTTAGCGATTTTATTCTTTAGTGGCTGAAGAAATTGGTAGTTTTCGGTCGAAGAATAAAAGCAAACGCTTTAATAAATATATTTTAGCAATTAAATGTTTCTATAAAAATGTTTTAGATTTGTTATCAATCGCAAAGGTAGTAAAAAAACAGGAAAAACAAAAAAATATTCAGGATATTTTCAGATCTCCGCAAAAAAAGAATTAGGCAATAAAGCTAACTGGGCAATAAACCCATTTTATTCGTGTTGAAAATCAACTGTTTAAATAAGCACTCTCACGACTGCAAAGGTACAAAAAAAATAGTTACACACCAATGTAAAAAAAACTGAATATAATGTATATATTTGCAAATTGAAAGTATTTCAGCTACTAATAAAAAGCAATAACTTAAAAAAAGCGTGGACATTATCTTATCTCTCCCGGGGAACTACCACATCCCACCACCACAAATAAGCTAACTCCACGCTTTATAGCATGAAATAATTGCTTATTCCCTTTGTGGTTTCTCTGAAAATTGATTTAGTTCTGAAAATGGTAGTTTTAGAAGCGATGAGGAGAGAAAGAATAGTTAAAAATATGTTAAATGTTGTACTTTATTTCAATTTATTTTGTTTTTAATACATACAAAAGTACATATTTTTTTTGAAAATCACAAAAAATGCTTTCTCGGCACAGTTTTTGCTATATACTAAAAAATGCAAAGATAAAATTATGAATTTTCCCATTTTTTTCGTATCTTTGTATTAAGACGAACAAATTATATGCCAAGAAACCGAATTTTATATTTACCCTTTTTGCTTTTTTTATCCGGCATCTGTTTTCTGCCTGCGCAAGGTGCTGAACATTTGCTTTCATCCTGTCATTGGACACAGATTTCGGTGAACCGCGACGGTGTTTATAAGGTGGCTTATGAGGATTTATTAAGCTGGAAAATCCTGTCCGGAGCCGTCCCCTCCACCCAAATTGCGGTTGTTGGACGTAAAAGCGGAATGTTTTCCGAATATAACGCCGAAAACGACAGCCTACCCGCTCGCGAGATAGCCATTAGCATAAACGACGGAAACGACGGCACTTTCGGCCCCGGCGATTATTTTCTTTTTTACGGAAGCAACCCACATGTATGGAAATACAATGCCCAAACAAAGTATTATCTGCATGAAACCAATATTTATACGGATAAAACCTATTATTTGGTTACTGCCGACCGCAAAACAGGAACTCCTAAACGCATTGCAAGCAAAAGCAACCCTTCGCAACCAACCATCAAACAACATACTACTGTTTTAGATTACGCACTGCATGAAGTTGATTTGAACATGATTGCGAGCAACGGAAGCGGTAAAAACTGGTTTGGCGAGGCTTTCACAACTTTAAGCCCCAATGTGAGCATCGATGCTTCTTTCAACGATATTATCCTTGATTCTGTGCTGGTTGCACGGACACACGTAGTTGCTCAAAACACAGCAAATTTTGTTATAAAAACCGGTAACCAAACACAAAATCTGAACATTACCCAAACCGTTAATTCTGCGCATACATTCGGTGTAGATGCTATCGGCCTGTTGAACTTTCGCCTGTCGACGGCTCGCCCACGCTTTGATTTCACTTACTCAACTACTTACAGTTCCACGAAAGGATATTTGGATTATATGGAATTCCGTTACTGGAAATCGTTGAATTTGGCCACACAACAATTAGTTTTCCGCATGAATCCGGAAGATGCAGCCGGTGAAATGTCTGAATTCAAAGTCAGTAGCAGCTTGTCAAATATCCGCGTATGGGAAGTTGTGGATAATATGGAACCTCAGGAATTAAATGGTACTAAATCGGAAACAACATTTTCCTTTTATTCACAACTTAATGAAAACAAGACTTTTACCGTTTTTAATGAAAATCTAACCCTCCGTCCGCAAATTGAAGATACAGCCGAAATCCAATCCATTGATACAATGGCGCCTGTGGATTATGTAATGGTGGTTTATCCGTCGTTTTTGGATGCTGCCGAACGTTTGGCCGATTTTCACCGGGAACAGGGACTTTCCGTTTTAATTACCACGCCACAGCTTGTTTACAACGAATATTCCGCAGGAAATCCCGATCCTATTGCCATCCGCATCATGATGAAGTTGATGCAAGACAAGGCACATGCAAACGGGCTTAAGCCTCCTAAATATTTATTGCTCTTTGGAGCAGCATCTTATGATTACAAGGGTATTAATAAGAATATCCCTTACACAAATTTTGTTCCAACTTTTCAGACAGACAATTCGTTGGAAGAAGAACTGAGTTTGGCGACTGACGATTTATACGGCTTTTTAGACCCTAACGAAAGTGGATATTTTGTCAACGACCGCATGGACATCGGCATCGGACGTATTCCGGCAATTACAATTGATCAAGCTCTTAACTATGTAGACAAAGCTATTTCATACGGAACTCCGCAAAAGAAAAATTTAGGCGCTTGGCGCAATAAAATTTCTTTTGTGGCCGACAATGGCGAAGGTTTTGCCTCTACTTATGAGATACCGGGACGTTTTTCGGAATATATTACTAAAAACCGCAAAACCATCAACCTCGAAAAAATATACAGTGATGCTTATACACCCGTTTCATCGACAAGTGGGATGCGCTATCCAGATGTAAATAAAGCCATTAACACTGCCGTCAATCAAGGTTGTTTAATTTTAAATTATGTGGGGCACAGCGGCGAGCAAGTGTGGTCGGACGAAGTAATCCTCAACACGGATATGATAAATAAATGGTCCAACAAAAACAATTTAACAGCCATATTTTCAGCATCTTGCTCTTTTTCCAGACATGATAATCCGGCATTAATGTCGGCCGGCGTATGGACCGTTTTGGTTCCCGAAGCAGGTTCTGTTGCCACCGTAGCATCCGCACGGATTGCGTACACTTCTCCCAACGACTATTTTCAAGATGCTTTCTTAAAAGTAGCAACCGAGCGTACAAACAGCGATATTCTTTCATTTGGAGAAATTTTCAAACGGGCAAAAAATGAAAATACGGCAGGGAACTCATTTGCACTCAAGCCGTTTCTATTACTGGGTGATCCGGCCTTAAGGATTGCGCTTCCTCAACAGGAAGTTGTTACCACCAAAATTAACGAACATGCTGTTTTTACAGAAGCAGACACTATTAAACCATTATCAACCACATCTTTAGAAGGAGAAATTCAGGACGGATACGGAAATATCTTGAATGACTTTTCGGGTTATGTGCAAGTGGTTGTTTATGACAAACCGAATACCACACGCACAGGACTTGAATATCCGGCAATTACAAGTTTTATCGAACAAAAAAACATTTTGTTCAGGGGCCGTACGAATGTTGTAAACGGTCGTTTTTCTGTGGAATTTACGGCACCCAAAGATTTGAATTTCCAGTATGGAAATGGAAAAATCAGTTATTATGCTTATAGTGATTCGATAGATGCAACCGGATATTATGACAATATTATCGTTGGCGGCTCTTCCGAAACCGGCGACGATGATTCGAACGAGCCTCTTGTACGCTTATTTATGGGTGACACATTTTTTGTCAACGGCGGTATTACAGATGAAAATCCAACGCTTGTGGCACTAATTTCGGATAAAATCGGCATCGATATGTCCGGAAACGGCATCGGCCACGATATTACAGCAGAATTAGACGGCGATTCGAAAAATCCGATTGTGTTGAATAATTTCTTCGAATACAATATTGGAAGCAATACCAAAGGTTCGCTGTATTATTCGTTTAGCAATCTGTCGGAAGGTCCTCATCGTTTGGTTGTTAAAGCATGGAACTTGGTAAACATCTCGGGCAGCGACACTTTGTTATTCCATGTAGTAAAATCAAGTACGCCAACTATCGGCACGGTTAGAAATACGCCCAATCCGATGAACGCCTACACCTATTTTTACTACACACACAACCTTACCACTCAAATAAAAGAAGTAAAAATTTTCGTTTTCGACAACTCTGGCATGCAAGTTGCTACGTTAATTCCAAACGTAGAACCTTCCGGCTATGCAACCGCCCCTCTTTATTGGGACGGCACCGATGGTAGAGGCTCGCGTTTGCGAAAAGGAATTTATTTTTACCGATTACAAATCAAAGACACTGACGGAAAGACATATATAAAATCATCTAAAATGATTATTCTCTAAATTTCAATATTTTTTATTACCTTTGCAGCATATGAAGAGAGCCCTTTTTAATTATACGATCAAATCAATTTTTGTACTGTTCTTCGGACTTGGATTTACCTTTGTGTTTGCACAAAAAATTGACACAAAAGTACTTCAAGGACAAGAAGGCGGACCAATTACAACCGCAGTTCCTTTCCTTTTAATTTCGCCGGATGCCCGCTCGGGATCTATGGGCGACATTGGTGCTACAACAACGCCTGATGCGTACTCACAGAACTGGAATTCAGCCAAATATCCTTTTACCAAGGAATATCTGGGAGCATCTTTTTCATTTAGCCCATGGCTGCGAAATTTGGTTCCGGATATGAATTTGTATTATGTTTCGGGATATGGAAAAATTGATGAACGCAGTACAATCTCAGGTTCTTTGCGTTATTTTTCTTTAGGGGAAGTGATTTTCACACAAGAACTTTGCCCGGAATGCGCGCAAGCCTATAGCCCAAATGAATACGCTGTAGATTTGGGATATGCCCGTAAAATTACCGATGAATTCTCAATTGGCGTTACAGGGCGTTTTATTTATTCCAATTTAACGATGGGGCAAAATGTGGCCGGCGCCAATACACACGCTGCAATGACTGGTGCTGCCGACGTTTCGATGTTTTACACCCACGATGTTGCTGTGGAAACCATGAAATCGTCCAACTTATCAATCGGTATGTGCGTATCAAATATTGGTGGAAAAGTTTCGTATTCCGACCATACCGAAAAAGATTTTATTCCTACCAACTTGCGTATTGGTGCAGGTTATAACATGGCTCTCGACGATTATAACGCTTTCGGATTTTATTTGGATTTGAATAAATTACTGGTACCTACTCCCGCTATTTATGACAGTGCGGGCAATGTAATTGCAGGAATGGAAAGCAAAGACATCAGCTCTTTTCAAGGGATGATCCAGTCGTTTTACGATGCTCCGGATGGATTTAAAGAAGAATTGAAAGAAGTTTACTGGTCGGTTGGTGCCGAATATGTCTATAACAATTTATTTGCTTTCCGCATGGGATATTTTAATGAAAATAAAGATAAAGGGAACCGCAAATATGTAACCATGGGCGCCGGTATCAAATATAATACCTTCGGATTGGATTTTTCGTATTTAATTCCGATTTCTCAAAAGAACAACCCACTTAAAAACACACTTCGCTTTTCGTTGACTTTCGACTTGAGTTTCCTCACGAAGAAAGGACAAAAAGAAGGAGCAACATTCATGTCAAACCCGGGTATGTAATGCGTGTAGGTTTCGGATATGATGTGCATCGTTTGGAAGAAGGTTTGCCGTTTTGGCTCGGCGGGATCCGTATTGAACATACCAAAGGCGCTGTAGGACATTCGGATGCAGATACTTTAATTCATGCTATTTGCGATGCGCTGCTTGGCGCTGCGAATTTACGCGATATTGGTTTTCACTTTTCAGATAAAGATCCGCAATATAAAGGTATCGACAGCAAAATCCTTTTACAGAAAACGTGTGTTTTAATTCGTGAAAAAGGTTATCATATCGGTAATATTGACGCAACTATCTCGCTTCAATCGCCAAAAATTGCCGTTTACATTCCGGAAATGAAAAAGACTTTATGCACAGTGATGCAAATTCCGGAAGACGACCTCTCTATTAAAGCTACAACTACCGAGAAACTCGGCTTCGAAGGCCGTGAAGAAGGAATTTCGGTAAATGCGGTGGCATTGATTAAGAAATACTAAATTCAGCAAAGTATTTTATTATTATCTGCTAAAAATTGCATACCACATACTATTTTAGCAGATAATTATTCCAAACGAAATAAATCATTTAATGATACTTCACTTTGTATATCGCCCCAATATTCATTATGTTTTACCCCAAAAGTCGTTATCATCGTTATGTGCACAGTTTTTTTTGTCCCGGTTTCTTCAATAAAGGCACCGCGTTTGTTGCGCAAATTTTCATCATAAGTTTTCGTAATTACAAATTCTTTTGTTGAATATTTCATTTCGCAAAGGGTTATAATGTGGTCGTTTCTATCGATAAGTAGGTCAATCTGCGCTCCTGTTTCAGCATCTTTACTTCGCCAGCCCGAAGTATAAGAAAGCACACCTCCTATACCTAAAGCACTTTTTATCTGATGCATATGCGTTTGACACAATAATTCAAACGAATATCCCACCCATACTTTGCGAGCTGTATTATCAATCAAACTACTCCAATAGTCGCCATTTGCGCCTTTTTTATTTTTCACAAAAGTGAGATAAAAGAATGAATAAAAATCGGTTAATTGATAAAGTTGAAGATTCTTTTTGGTTGTAAAATTATTGTTAATCGAAATAAATCCGCAAAGTTCTAATTCCTCGAGCATTGCTGTTAAGCCGCCGCCATTGGAAATAGAGGAAAAATTCACAATTTCGTCGCGTGTTAATCCTTTACGTTTTTTTGCCAAAACTTCTATGATTTGCAAATATCTTTCGGGCGATTTGAAAAGCGAAGAATAGAGTTTTGAATATTCATCCCGCAAAATTGCATTTCTCTTAAAAAACAAATTATCAATATTTTGTGACAGGCTCAACGATTTTTCTAATTGTTCCAAATAGTAAGGTATCCCACCCAAAATCATATAACACTCGGCTATTTGAAAACGTGACAATTGTATCTTTCTATACTTCAAAAACAGTTCGGTTTCGTTGAGTGTAAATGGCGCTATACACATTTGACGTGTTACCCGATTATGCAAACCTCCTCTGTTTTTAATGATTTTGTTCATAATCCACGAAGTAGCCGAACCGCAAACGACAAGGAAAATATCTTTTTGAGAAGAAGCATACGTATTCCAAAAATATTCGAATGCCGACAAAAAGCCCGATTTCGCATTATCCAACCAAGGCAATTCGTCAATAAAAATCACTTTTCTCCCTTTGCTTTTTGCTTTCCGCAAGTACTTTTCTAACTGTACAAAAGCACTTTGCCAGTCTTCCACCACCGGATTTTCTTTGCCAGAATATTTGTTGAGTGCAGTGGTGAAATTAAAAAGCTGCTGTTTTTTACTTACGTTTTCCGCTCCCGAAAAATAGAACGTGAAATTTTCATTAAAAAACCGTTTGATCAAAAAAGTCTTTCCGACTCTACGCCTTCCATAAACAGCAAGCAGTTCGGCTTTTCCCGATTGTACATATTCGGTTAGTTTTTTAATCTCCTTATCTCTACCAATTAGTGTTTTCATCATTATAATTATTTTCCGCTGTAAAGATACAAAAAATAATTAATATAGCAAATAAAACTATAATTATTCGCTAAAAATATATAAAATATATCATTTTTAGCAAATAATTATAAAAAGTAACCTATCAGAATTAAAGAATCAAGATTCTGACCTTGATTCAACAGGGAAGATCATTAAACGATTTAGAATGTTCTACTTTTTACCATCCAAAATTATAACCGAGACGCAAACCATAACCAAAATCCTCAAGTACTCCAAGCCCAAATGTGCTACCGATAATGAAACGTTTGTAATTTACTCCTAAATCAAATTCCATTACCATTGCCATGCCATAATAAGGCATGAATCCCAATCCAGGTCGCAAAGAAGAGTAAAAGTTTAAAGCTTTTTCTCTTCCTATATATTGAGTAGAGATTGTAACCCCCGATAAAAGATGTAGTTCGCTATCCCACAACAAACTATATTTCAGTTTAACTATATCCCAACTAATATAGGGTATAATTTTACTTCTCGTTATATAATTTTTGGAAAATCTAACACCTATATCAAAATACATGTAATCATAATCTGCAAGTCCTCCTACAGCACCCTCAACTCCAAATGTCCAAGGTTTGTACCACTTGGTAATTTCTTTTTGAGTTGTTTCTGCCACGGCAATAGGCGAAAATGTATTGCTTGGTGTTGAAACAATTTTCACCGTTGCATTTGGATAATCCACGTAACCAATTTCCGGTACGATGTTCCACACAAACGTTTTATCTTTTCCGGCTATAACTTCTTCACCAATTGCTCCCGAAACATATTTCAAAGGCCCTTTATAAGTTGCGCCATTGTCGAACGAAATAAACGCTTCAATATTGGACTTTGTTGTTAAATCATAAGTTACCGTGAGCATTGCATCGTGTTGCTGTATCCGGATATTGGAAACAAGCTGGCTATTTATTGGGGTTGGAGCTACTTGTGCTTGTGCTGCTTGTTCTCGTGCCAACCGCGCTCGCGTCTCGTCAAGCTGTCGTTGCAATTTTTCGAGTTCAGCGCTTTGGACTTCGTTTTGAGCCATTGTTATTCCGCATACGATGCAGAATATAATTGTCATTATTAGACTTTTCATTCGTTTGTTTATTTGAGATTATCACTAAAATTTGATATCATTCCATTTTCCTTCAAGAGCGGGTGAAACCGTAACTGTTGGCGTTTGCTCGGTCGATATCAAAATAGATTCCCTTGAAACGGTTCGTTTTGATTTTTCAAACCATTGGCCAAGGGTAATATCGCCATTGCTCTCTTGAAGTATTTTCAGGAAGTAGTAGGTGAATAATCCATGTTTTTGCTCTCTTATAGGTTGAGCCACTTGATAGCCATCTGTGGCGCTTATCACCACAACATTTCCTTTAAGTGCTTCTTCTTTCGGCTTAATTCTCACCGATCGCGTTCCCTCCAAAATCATTTCTCCATTACGGCGCGTTCCACTAAAACAAGCGTCCAGAACAACCAAAACCGATTCCGAAGGAATTTCACCCAAAGTACTGTAAAGCGTTTTCAAACTCACGAGTTGATTAAATCTCGTAGGATTTGCGTCAACCGGAATGATATAGGCTTCGTTTGTTGCCGGATTTGGAATGCCGTGCCCGGCATAAAACACAACTGCTCTACCGTTGCCGTCGGCGCTTTTTAATAAGGCGGTGAGTTGGTCAATTCCGTTTTGAATATTGTTGCCGGTTCCGTTTTCGATGTATAAAACCTGACGGTCCGGAATCCCGAGTGTTGTTTTACAATAGGCAGCAATCGTTTTTGCATCATTTTTGGCAAAAGGCACATCGGGAACTGCTCCTCCAACATAATTTTCGTTTGCAATGATTAAAGCAAAAAAATCGTCATTCTTAGCCTTTGCCGATGGAATATTTTTGTCTATATCCGAAACAAATTCTTCGGCAGGTGACTGCGACACTACTTCTTGCTGAACAGCTTTATTAAGAGCGCCATGAATAATCAATTCAATAGAAATTTTTCGGTGTTCAACACCATGACCCTGGTTTTCAATAGCAAATATTTGGAACGTATTTTGGGTTTCTTGCAAAGGGTCGATATAATTTTCAAGAAAGTTTTGTACGCCTTGCGTCCTCAGGAAAGCCAATTGAGCATTCGTGTTCACACCCGTTTGTTTGGTCACTGTTATATTCTCCAATGATCCATTCAAGAATATCAATTTATCTGAGAAATCGCCAAATTCGCCTTTGTATGGGAGACGATTTCGAATAGGTGCCCCATCGGTTTCTCCTGTGATTTTAATGGTAACTTTTGTTCCGGGCGTCAAATATTGCGCCAATTCTGTTTCCGTTTTATTTTTAATGAACTCCAATAATAATTTGCAAGCATTTGATGATGAGGGGCTGTAAGCTCCTGCAGGGAAATCGTCTGTTTTGACAGAAGCATCAACTTTAACATTTTTATCGCTAATTTTTGTTTCATATCCAAAGCTAATATTCATGTTTACCTCTTGTGAACCATCTTCAGCTTTTGCAATTTCAACCGTGGGTTCCACTGCAATTTTAACAGCTTCAGAAACACTTTGGTTTTGCGATAGCGCTTCTCGTTTTTTCTCTACCTCTTGTTGCCATAATTCATGAAGTTTTTTGTATTCTTCTTCCAATTTCCGCAAAGCTTCTTGTGTATTTTCCACTTTCAGCCGGAAGGGTGAAGAAAAGGTTTCCGAATGTTGTGTAGAGGTATTCCTTTGTGTCATCACAGGAGGCTGATTAAGTTGAGTGGGTGTATCTCTTTTTGGCGAGTCTGCAATCACGGATGAAGAAGTGTTTGTTTGCGTTATTATGGAAACCTGTTTAACTTGTGTAGAAATATTTTCTGTCTGCGAATTTACAGACGTGAGTTTTGCAGTTATTAAATCATTTTTGTATTTCCATGCAGCTCCAGTTATGTAGTCTACTCCTCCTCCAACACCTAACCCAATCACTCCAAAAAGCACATTGGCAAGTACTGTATAATTAAAACTTCCTTGTTCTTCGATTATTTGATTCTGATAGCCTTCTTTAGATATAGTATAGGTTGTAAAGTGTGCCCGTTTAACATTTTCTACACATGGTGTAACACAAACAAATTTCCCGTTATTTTGTACTGTTGCTCCCGGTGGTTCAGAATTAAAAGTGACTTTTTGCTGAGAAGTATTAAATATTGTCGCACATGAATTACATATCATGGCTATTGTGATAATAATAAATAATTGTATCTTTTTCATTGCGAATTGTTTCATTTTTTAATAGTTAAAATTTTTTCTTGAACTGTCATACTGTTATCGCGAATCCGGTTGTTGGTCAGCCATTTTTGGAAATCCTTAAAATCCAATGTACGAGGCAAAGTAGGTTCACCAATGTGTGTATCATTGGCTTTAAAAAAGTCGTTAGTCGAAAAAATGACGTACAAGAAATTGTGCTCTATTGCCTTTTCGCATGTTAGTTCATATTCGTCGACCATTGTCTTTTCACTTTTTTCAACATGTTTTGGCGAAAAGAAAATATAATCGGCTCCACCTTTAATTTTCGTCCGACCGGTTTTATCATTCAGGTATGGCAAAAGACAATAAGCCGTTAGAGATTCATCGACCAGGTAAACTACAAGATTTCCATCGACAGGTGAGCGGAAAGACAGAAAAATCTCATCTCCATTGCGAAATTCATCATCTTCGTTTTTTGTTTCCGTTCCGTTACGAAGCGTTTTCGCAGAAAAATCAACACCTAAACTCTTTATTTCACGAGCCTTTCCGCACACATTCGACACTTTCATCACCATCATATCCCCTTCGTGTATAATTTCAATTTGAGGTTCTCCGATATCTTCCAACCATTCACCTTTCACTTCGCTTCCGCCAAGCGACAAAAAACGAACATCGGAAACATTGTTTTCGCTCTTCATTACGGTTGCATTTTTTTGCAAAACCGTTCTACCGAACTGCGTTGCCAACGCCTCTATTTTTGCACGCTCAATGGCTATTTTCTTGGCTTGTCCTCGCGAAATATCATCGGGAATATTATAGGTATATTCACCACAAATCTTTACCGCCTTTTGAGCGGAAAGACTTGCGAAAAACGTCATAAATAATGTTATAAACAGATGTTTTCTGTTATGCATTGTTGTGCTTTATTAAAAACCTAACATCTTATCCAGCTGCTCGTGGAGCTTGTCTCCTTTTTTCTCCAGCTCATTTCGAATGGCTTTCTTAGCTGCTTCTTTAGCCATCTCTCCATTGTAAGCCAATCGCACAAGCACTTCTTTGTTTTTGTTTTTAGTTTCACGATATACCTCCATCACAGGAATCGTTCGACCGATGCTTTGCGAAATCACGTTTTTACTTCCCGAAACCGTTTGAACAATGGAAGCGGCATCTCCTGCAGACATTTGTTGATTGGCAACCGTGTTTTCTGCTATCATAATGACTTCCGTTTGAATTTGCGCAGCTATGTTTTCTATCGCCAACATCAAAGCTTGTCTTTTTGCAGCATCGTAATTTTCTCCAATCGACTGCGCTTCTGCCATAATGTATTTGGGAAACATATTTTCGTCGTATTCAAACTGCATGGTGTACGCTCTTTCCAACTGTTTCTCTATCGGCAGTGCTCCCGGAGATACCAACCACCCGACTTTCTTGTAATTGCGGGCTTCCTGACGGGCTTGCTTGGACGATTTTTGTGTCAATTCGGACTTCGACAGTTTTTTGATTGCCTGACGTTCCTTGTAAATTTCTTTTGCTTCTTTTGCAGATTGAGCCAGTACACTTTGTGTTGACACAGCTAAAATTGCTGATACGACAATGATTGCTAATAATTTTTTCATTGTTTTGTTGTTTTACGTCTGCTCCTTAAATCAGACTTTGTTTTAATTATTTATGTTTGGTTCGTTAAAATATGCATTTGAGACTACATGCAATAGAAAAACGGCACGGTAACTAATCTTGTTATCGAAAGGTATCGCCAAACACCTATTACCAACAAGAAAAGCCCGTGCCGTATATAGATACAACACAGGCATCTCCTGTATTATTGTGGTAATATTCTTAAAAATTGGCGATTTTTTCGATACACATAATACAGCAAATGCCGTATAAAAATACTATTTTATATTTTTCAAAATTCTACATCTCTTCTTTCTTTTTTTGCAAAAGTACACATTTTTTTTGAAAAAATCGCAATAATTCGCTTTCGCGTTAAAAATGTAACGTTGCAAATCGCATATCGTATTTTTTTCGTATCTTTGTTCTTTGAATAGATAAAAGTATATGGCACAAGAATTAAACGATCAGGAACAATTTCGCCGCGAGGCATTAACAGAGTTAAGAAATCTAGGCTACGACCCCTATCCTGCCGCATTGTTTGAGGTCAATGCAAACACGGCGGATATCCACGCTAATTTTCGTGGAAACGAAGATAAATATCAAGACGTGAGCATTGCAGGACGCATCATGAGCCGACGCATCATGGGTGGCGCTTCATTTGCCGAAATCCAGGACAACACCGGCCGCATCCAGCTTTATTTGAAACGCGACGAACTTTGCAACGGCGAAGATAAAACGTTATACAATACCGTTTTCAAAAAGTTGACCGATATCGGCGATATTGTTGGCATTAAAGGGTATGTGTTTATCACGCAAATGGGCGAAATCAGCATCCATGTAAAATCGTTTACTTTTTTGAGCAAATCGCTGCGTCCGCTTCCGATTGTGAAAGAAAAAGAAGGACAAACGTTCGATGCTTTTACCGATCCGGAACAACGCTACCGCCAACGTTATGTGGACTTAATCGTCAATCCGCAAGTAAAAGAAGTTTTTGTAAAACGTACAAAAATCATCAATACCATTCGTAATTATTACAACGATCAAGGCTTTTTGGAAGTAGACACGCCGGTTTTGCAGCCGATTCCCGGAGGTGCAGCCGCTCGTCCGTTTATCACGCACCACAATGCTTTGGATATTCCGTTGTATTTGCGTATTGCTAATGAACTTTATCTGAAACGCTTGATTGTAGGTGGGTTTGATGGAGTTTATGAGTTCTCGCGCAACTTCCGCAACGAGGGTATGGACCGTACACACAACCCCGAATTCACGTGTATGGAAATGTA
Source organism: Bacteroidales bacterium (assembly GCA_031551725.1). Taxonomy (GTDB): domain Bacteria; phylum Bacteroidota; class Bacteroidia; order Bacteroidales; family P3; genus JAVBNF01. The sequence goes on along the minus strand of JAVBNF010000010.1, from coordinate 23,473 downwards.
CGCAGCGTACAAGGATTACAATTGGATGATGGATAATACGGAAAAGCTGTTCGAACGCATCGCGCTTGAACTAAACGGCAGCACGGAAGTAGAAGTTGCCGGCAAAACCATCAGCTACAAAGCGCCGTTTAAACGCATTAGCATTCTCGACGCCATTAAAGAGCATACCGGCTATGATGTAACCGGCATGAATGAAGAGCAACTTCGCGACGTTTGTAAAGCACTACATGTGGAAACAACTCCGCAAATGGGCGTTGGTAAATTGATTGACGAGATTTTCGGCGAAAAATGCGAGAAAAACTGTGTTCAACCAACATTCATTATCGATTATCCGGTTGAGATGTCGCCGCTTACGAAAAAACACCGCGACAATCCGGCATTGACAGAGCGCTTTGAACTTTTCATCAACGGAAAAGAAGTTGCGAATGCATACTCGGAGTTGAATGACCCGATTGATCAACGCGAACGTTTTGAATATCAATTAAAACTTTCGGAAAAAGGGGATGATGAAGCGATGTTTATTGATCAAGATTTCTTGCGTGCATTGGAGTATGGGATGCCTCCCACCGCAGGTATCGGAATTGGTATCGACCGTCTGGTGATGTTTATGACCAACAGTCCCTCCATCCAAGACGTGCTCTTTTTTCCACAGATGAAACCGGAAAACAATGTTTAATTGTTAATTATTAATTGTTAATGAGCTAACGCCTCCATTTACAATTAATAATTTATAATTTATAATTATGAAAAAACTATCATTGATACTCGTAGGCCTATGTATATTCGCCTCCTGTTCAGTAAAATCAGACACCAAATCGGGTTCTGCAGGAAAAACCTGTGAAATTTTAACAGTTTGTTCAAAAACGCAATATGACGCCGGCGTGCGCGACACCATCAAGGCCTTTTTTATGCGCAATCAGTTGGGATTGAATCAAGCCGAACCGCTGTTTAATGTGGCCAACATTACTCCCGAATTGTTCAATAATACGGAAATGTTTCAACGTCACCGCAATCTGATTTTAGTTGAATTTGATAAAAACAAAGCTCCAAGTTTTATAATTCGACAAGATGTTGAAGCCATTCCTCAAGCCATTTTCACTTTTATCGTTCCTAACAAACATGCCTTCGACTCTTTATTTGCCGCCAAACGGGAGTTGATGCTAAAAGTGTTCTACAACAACGAACACAAACGCATTATCCGTACCTTCAAAAGTACTGAAAATACAGATCTAACCATCAAACAAAAAAGCCGCTTCGGATTTTGGCTCACTTTTCCGGATGCTTTTAAAGTAGCTACGTTAGATAGTAATTTTGCATGGATCCGCTGCGAGGCGAAGGACTACGGACAAGGTATTTTGGTTTATACATTTCCGTACACAGATAAAAACATTTTCAACACGGATATAATTTTAAATATTCGTGATAAAATGACACAAGCATACGTTCCCGGTCCTACCGATGGCACATACATGAGCGTTGAGCGCAAATTTATGCCGCCTTTTTCAAAAGAAATTAATTTCAACGGACATTATGCAATCGAAACACGCGGGCTGTGGAAACTTGGCGGTGGCGGTGATTTTATGGGTGGACCGTTCATAAATTATGTTTTCATTGATGAAAAAAATAGTCGTGTAGTTATGATCGACGGTTATTTATATTCACCTCGCAAGCCTAAACGCGACTTGTTGATGCAGGTGGAATCGATTATTTATTCATATACGGCCACCGATTCAATTCGTTAACAAGGATTGAGAATTGTTTTTTAACTCAACCCTTAGCTTATGAAAATTATCGGAATTACAGGCACGCTCGGCGCAGGAAAAGGAACGATTGTGGATTATTTGGTTCGCAAACACGGCTTTTTGCATCTCTCTGCACGCAATTTCATCACACAGGAGATGGAAAGACGCGGATTGGAGCCGAATCGGGACAATATGACGATTACCGCCAATGACCTTCGTGCAAAAAACGGGGCTTCATATATTACCGATCAATTGTTTGAAATCGCCGGTGAAAGCGGAAAAGATTGTATTATTGAAAGCATCCGCGCTGTAGGCGAAATTGAATCGCTTCGTAAAAAAGGTAATTTTATTTTATTTGCCGTTGATGCCGATATTCATACGCGTTACAAACGTATTACCCAACGTAATTCCAGCACCGACCATATCGATTTCGAAACGTTCAAAGCCAACGAAATCCGCGAAATGACGTCTAACAATCCGTTTAAACAAAATTTGTCCAAATGTATTTCGATGGCGGATTTTATATTTGAAAATAACGGGGATATCAATGAATTGGAAATTCAAGTAGAAACCGTTCTAAAGAATTTAAAGTGAATTATATATTGGCAAATAAGGTAATAAGGTTAGGTTTCTCCTACTCATTAGTTTTTACTAAGGTGTAACAAGAAAATAAGGTTTTTATAGCTTTCGAACACCGTAAATTTATTTCTAATTTTAAGTTAAGACTAACATTTCTAAAATAAAACCTTATTTTTAAAATAAACCTTAGTAACCAAGCAATCACCAATGTTCCACAACCTTATAAACCTTATTAAACTCACAAAGATTATCGTTAATCATGGAAAATAACAACACCACACACACACGCCCCTCTTGGGACGAATATTTCATGGATCTCGCGCGCAGCGTGGCATTGCGTGCAACCTGCGACCGCGGTCGCAGCGGATGCGTAATTACTAAAGACAAACAGATTTTAGTTACCGGCTACGTTGGTTCTCCTGCCGGGCTTCCTCATTGCGACGAAGATGGACATTTATTCAAAAAAACAATTCACGAAGATGGAAGTATTACTAATCACTGCGTACGCACGGTACATGCCGAACAAAATGCCATTTGTCAAGCTGCCCGTCGCGGCATAGCCCTGGAAGATTCAACACTTTATTGCCGTATGACGCCCTGCCGCACATGTGCTATGCTTATCATCAATAGCGGAATTAAACGAGTGGTGTGCGAATTCAAATATCATGCAGGTGCCGAATCGGAAGCAATGCTCAAATGCGCAGGCATCGAACTTTCATATTTCAATGATGAAGTTTTAGCATATAGCGGACAAAAAGAAAAGTAATTTTAATTATATCGCTTTCCGAATTGGTAAGCGATGTAGAAATTCAGAATAAAATACGGATATTTATTAAACGCCATCATCTGTAAAGGAATAGCGTAAGCATCAACCATTGCTCCCACTTCTAATGCGCGAATTTGTTCTTGATATTTTCCGAATTCAAAATTTAGTCCGACTTTTCCATACGCTCCCGGATAGAGGCTCGGACAAAGAAACCCGGTATAAAACGGTGCTCCGCCATAAATATATGCGCGGTCGTTGTGCATCGGATTTTCGGGGTCGTATTTTTCTGTTTCTACTTCATAATCACCACCAGGAACAGGATGTATAATTTTCAGATATTGTGGCACACCTACTGCCAACGTTAATCCGCCGGAATACGATAAATCCAAGCGAACGCCGCCCCAATAGGGTTTTTCATTTAAGTTGTGTTGAACGCCGTATCCGCCACGAAAAGTGAAAATCGATTGGATTTTCCCGTAGGTGTAGCGCTTGGTGTATTTTACCATCGAGCCATAGCCTTCTTGCTTGATTTGCTTAGGATGACTGAGCGAAGCAAATTCGAATTCCCATTTACGATAACGAAAATCAGTTGTATAATGTCCTTGTTTATAACCAAGCCCGAAGCCGGCGGTATGGATAAATCCGTACATCGAACGTTCTTTAAAATACAATATGCCCTTTTCGGGGACAAAATCCTCAAGAACTTCAACTTGCGCAGAGAGCGAAAGAAATCCAAATGTAAATATTAAGAAAAATAAAATTGACAATTGACAATTATTCGTTGCTCTCATGAAAATGTTGACAATTGACAATGAGCGAGGCACCTTATCAATCTTCAAATCATTCTCCATAAATCAATTAATACGGTTGTCGTTCGTATCCGGAAGCTGCGTTTCCGTATGCTGGGCAAGGGATTTGACCCTTTCGGTTCGCATGGCCGGAAGAAGCACAAGCAGCAAATAAAAATCCGACAACGAGCAGAAGTAGTGCTATTTTGATCACAGTTTTCATGGTAATTCTCTTTGGTAAATACAAAGATACAAAAAAAATTGTTAATTATTCGCTACGCTCATAAAATTGTTGTTAATTATTAATTGCTAATGAGAAGATATTTTTTACAACTGAAGTTGTTTAATGTTGAATTTGTAAAAGATGAAGTTTGCGATTAAAGGTATTTTTCGTACCTTTATACTTTGAAAAGTAATTTATGACAAATATAAATCCGGTTATTGAAACCAGTTGGGGCGAAGTGCTGAAAGATGAATTCACAGCGCCGTATTTCAGCGATTTAAAAGATTTTTTGGTAATCGAAAAGACCAAACATACGGTTTACCCTCCCGGCAAACTTATTTTTAACGCTTTCGATCAAACGCCGTTTAATGATGTGAAGGTGGTTATTTTAGGCCAAGATCCTTATCATGGTATTGGACAAGCACACGGTTTATGCTTTTCTGTTCCAAAAGGTATTAAATCTCCGCCATCCTTGGTAAATATCTTTAAAGAGCTAAATAATGATTTAAATATTCCTGTTCCCAATCATGGTAATCTGGAAAGTTGGGCTAAACAAGGTGTGTTCTTGCTTAATACAACGCTCACCGTCCGTGCTCACGAGCCGCTTTCCCACCAAGGAAGAGGTTGGGAACGTTTCACAGATGCCGTGATTTCGAAACTTTCATCGCAACGTGAAAATTTAGTTTTTTTATTGTGGGGAAGCCCGGCACAGAAAAAAGAAACCTTAATCGACAAAAGCAAGCATTTAATTTTAAAAACCGTTCACCCATCTCCACTTTCTGTATATCGTGGTTTTTTCGGTTGTCGCCATTTTTCGCAAGCAAATGAATACTTGGTTGCACATGGAAAAACACCGATAAATTGGGAGATTGAATAGCACCGAATACTAACTAAACCAGATGGCCACGCAGCAAAGCTGCTCGCCATGACACACAATAAAAATGAAAATCGCAATCATCAACGGACCGAACTTAAATTTATTAGGAAAACGCGAGCCGGAAGTATACGGCACTCAAACGTTTGAGGATTATTTGAATACTTTGAGAAAACAGTTTCCAACTGTAGAGATAGATTATTTCCAAAGCAATGTGGAAGGCGAACTCATCAATGCTTTACATACATACGGATTTGAACATGCAGGTATTTTACTGAATGCTGGAGGATATTCACACACATCTGTTGCTATTGCCGATGCAGTTAAAAGTATTCAAACGCCGGTAATTGAAGTGCATATTTCCAACATTTTTGCACGCGAAGAATATCGCCACCACTCATTTATTTCGGGTGTTGCAAAAGGATGTATTGTAGGACTGGGATTGGACGGTTACCGCTTGGCTATTGAAAATCTGCTTGGCGCAACTCACTAAATTTCTTTTTACCAAACACATAATAATCCCACACAATACTGGGACTGTAAATACGGCTAACCGGATGTTGCTTAGGTGCAGAATGGCGCTTGTCGCGATTTTTCGGAAACATTCTTATAAAATGCCGATAGGCACGAAACACGGCGCGAAATTCGTCCAACGAATGTGTTAAAAAGCTAAGGGAAGCCACTACATCAAAAAGCACACGAAATGTGAACACCGGGAGCATATCCTTGGTAGGTAAATTTTTATAAAGCAAACTTAAGTTATTGCGAAAATTCAAATAGGTTTTACGCGAAGAACTTTTAGGCAATGTACCGCCTCCAATATGATAAACAGAGGATTGCGGACAATACATGATTTTATAATTCGCATTTTTTGCACGCCAGCAAAAATCAATTTCTTCCATGTGTGCAAAAAAATCTTCATCCAGTCCGCCCAATTGTTTATACACATCAGCACGCACAAACATGGCCGCACCGGTAGCCCAAAAAACTTCGCAAACATCATCGTACTGACCATGGTCATCTTCCAAATCCTGAAATAATCGTCCGCGACAAAACGGATAACCGAAACGATCAATAAAACCGCCCGCTGCGCCTGCATATTCAAACTTATGTCGTTCGAAGTAAGATAAAATTTTTGGCTGACAAACTGCGATTTGCGGATCATTATCCATCATTTGAATAATGGGCGAAATCCAATTCGGTGTGACTTCTATATCGGAATTCAAGAGTACAAAATATTCAGCATCTATTTGTGCCAAAGCGTCGTTATATCCTTTAGAAAAACCTCCATTACTGTTATTTATGATAATTCGCAATTGTGGGAAATTCTGTTTTAAGAATTCCACGGAATCATCGGTGGAAGCGTTATCGGCAACAATCACTTCCGCTTCCGGACTGTTTTCAATCACATTCGGAAGAAATTGTTCCAGAAATTTGCGACCGTTCCAATTTAAAATAACAACAGCAGTTTTCATAAATTAATTTTCGAGGATATAATGATTTTCCTCAATCGTAATAATATTCGCAGCCGTATTCGACCACCCGTTTCCACCCGATTTTTTAAGTGAAATTGTATTATGAAGCTCCTTAACCGGGGCATCGCCGATGTGATTTGTAAAATCATCCCCGTATTGCTCAAGCAACCCCAAGAAATAGTTCATCACATCATACGCCATAAACGAATATTTCACAGGATCTGTTTTATATTTTTCAAAATAAGCCTGAACAAATTTTTGTACATTCGGATCGTTGTAATCAATAAAATAATCGTCGAAAAAACGTGTGTTCAGTTTCCGTAAATATTCGGTTTCAATTTTATCGAAATCAAGCATCTCGCCGTTTCCGAAAAGCTGAATATTGTAAGTTGAATTTAAACCTCGCAATTGTGTAATTAAATTCGTAACCGCAGCTTCATTTGAAGACAAGCATACCACAATATTCGGAATATTTGGCACCAATTTATAATTAATGGTGCTTAGTGCTTTCGTAGAAACATACTCCGTAGCAGCAACAATTTCGGAGAGATTAGATTTTTTAGACAACGTTGATTTCAAAAAATCCATTTGTTTTTTGTCCGCAGGGTCTTCACTGTATACAACCAGATAATTGGCCTTGGAATAGTTTTTTGCAATGAAATTCCAAGTATTTACTAATTGATCTTCGATAGAAGTAGAAATACGCACAGCATACGGGTTGCCGGCAATCACGTCATCGCGTTCAGAAAGCGGATTTACAATGATTTTGTTATTTTCTTTTGCAAATGCAGCAACCTGTCCGAATGATTTTATGAAAATAGGGCCAACAATTAAATCGGCATTTTTCACCGTTGTCAATTGTATCACATCTACTGCATCGGAAGGTGCCTCTGTGACATCCAAAACATGAACTCGAGCATTTAATTCACTACTTTGATGTTCTTCAATCGCCATCATGGCTCCTTGATACAGCGGCATGAATGAAAAAGCCTTAGGTGCAGGACCTTTCTTTTCTGCCAATAATTGCAACTGTTCATCAATGCTTCCAAGTTCTTTCAAATACAACGGCAACATCAATGCAATATCTATTGTGTCTTTTTGTCTACGTGGACGGGCGTCAACATTAGGAGTTGAGGATTGAGGATTGTGGGTTGTAGGTGCACTTTGTGCTTGGGCGCTTGGTATTTCGGGTTGCGGAGGAGTCGCTTTCGGTTGCTCGTTTGGAGTTTCGGGTTGAGAAGTTTGTTGTAGCTCAATATTTTGAGTTGGCTTTTCTGTTTTTTGATTTCGAGCTTCCGGTTGAGAAGTAGGAGCAACAACAGCAGGAGCAACAACAATAGGCGATTTCTCTTCTTTTGCAGGCACGGGTGCAGATGTGGCCTCCGAAACAGCTTGAGCAGGAACCTTTAATATCATGCCGGCGCGAAGTCCATTCTTCAATTCAGGATTTAATTTGATCATTTCCTCTTGCGAAATGCCGAAACGTTTACACAAACTATAAAGGGTTTCTTTGGGTTGAACTTGATAATCGGTAGTTTGTTGAGGGGTATTTGGTTTCTGGTTTCTAATTTCCGGTTGAGGAGTTTGAGGAGTTTGTTGCGATTTAGTAGTGGCTGTTGGAGGCGGTACTGTTTTTCCTATACGCTGAATAGGTTTATCCGACTTTACATCCTGTTTTACAGGAATGTAAATAATTTCCATGGCCTTAATATTCGCACCTTCGGAAGTACGGATGAGTTCATCACTCGTAACTTTGTATGTTTTCAAAATCGAATAAAGCGTTTCTCCCGGTTCAACGGTATGAACATAATAATCTTTACCATCGATAGCTGTTACTTTGTTTGAGATTTTAATTTGAGGAGCTTGCGTTGGCACTTGTGCCCAAAGCAATCCAAGTAAAATCGAACAAAAAGCAAAGACAAATAAAATACGTGCTTTCATTTTTTATATTTTGATTATTTTTCCAATAACTGTTTTATTTCCAACCTTATCCACCACTTCCAGGCGGATTTTATGTTCTCCTTTCGGAAAATCTTGGTCGAGAACACCTGTCAATCGCGATGTTTTGGCATCATATTCCATCAACAACCATTTACCATCAATGGTCGTGCGATAGCTTTTGATGCCCGAAAAATCGTCCGTAATCCGAAATTCCAATTGATTACTATTTGTTGATGGCAATTTTACCGCTTCAATTTTAGGAGTAACCGTGTCGACCGCAACTACAAAGGTACAAAATTTTTTGATATTTATATCCATCCAACCATCTTTGTATGTCCCCCCTTCAGCTATGAGTTTATCATTTTCATCAAAACTCGCAACCACGAGTTTGGTTTGATGTTTTTTCGGAACATTGTACGTTTTTATGCGTAGTCTATAATTTTTATGAACAGGTTTCGTATAAATTCCAACAGCCCATTTATTCGAATAATAATTTTGACTTGATTTGTATTGCTTACAATCAAATGGAAACGACGTATAAATGGCCCCTTCCGGCATTTCCACTTCTATTTCATCATTCTTAAATTCATTGGGGCCTCCATAATAAAAGAAGTTGTTGTATTTGATAATAACATCTTTAAAATCAGAAGTTTTCATCACGCAAACAAACAACTCCAACACTGTCGTATTCCCATTTACATCGGCAGCTTCAAATCGAATTTTATGTTTTTTTCCAACTTCTCTGAATAACAATATTCCATTATTTTTCACATTCTTATAAATGCTCAATTTATTTCCGGGCAGAATTTGTGTTCGTTGAAAGCGCTCACCATGATTAAGCACATAGTGTCCATAATCAATCAAGGCATTTACGTAACGACTTTCGTCAAATGCAAATTTATCCATTTGATAAGAGAAAAAAAGCGTATCATCAACAAACGCTTTCAAGCTGTAAAGTCCCAGGTTGCTTGGATTCTCATCTTCAAAATCATAGGCATTTAAATCAAAATAAACTTCTTCTCCCTCAAAAACAGGAAAAGTATCTTTTAATAATACATTTTTATCAGTACTAATTTTTACGGGTTGATGTCCGCCGATAGCGATCGATTCAATAAAAGGAGAACAATTGTCGGGCGTCTTGAAACCGTAAAGCGCAGGATTGATGATCTTTTCGGAGGCTGTTTCGCGCAATTCAAAATGTAAATGCGGACCGCCGGAAGAGCCGCTATTTCCGGAATAGCCAATTAAATCGCCTTTCCTAATAATTATTTTTTCATTCGGAAAATAGTTCAATTCAAAACTTTCGTTTTTGTATTGTTGTGTTTTTACAAGTTGAGAGATTTTATCATTAAATCCGCTCAAATGCGCATAAACACTGGTTTTATCATCATCATGATTGATGTAAACCGCTTTTCCAAAACCCGTTGCCGAAACAAAAACACGCGACAAGACGCCATCTGCAACGGCATACACCGGAATCCCCTCTTTTTCCTGCGTACGAAAATCAATGCCTGAATGCAAATGATTGTCGCGCAACTCTCCAAAAGAGCCCGACAATTGCGGAGGAATGTCCATCGGCATGCGAAAATCTTGCGCAGAAACGGAAAGAGAGAGGATTAATAATATGGCTATATGGAGTACTTTCATGTTTGAGAAGTTTGAGAAGTTACATAACTATTCAAACTTATTTTAGTTGTTTTTTCAAAAATTTATGCAATGCCTTCGTTCGTTTATCAGCATATCCGAAATGGTCGAGAATATTCAAATAGCGTTGTGCTTCCTGATATTCTGAATATTGGATAAAATATTCACAAGCCCACATAATCAACGGAATGTTTCGTTCGTAATTCAATTTATCATACAGAGTCGTTTTGCGAATTTGCAAAGAATCTAATTGCTTATACGAATATATTTTTTCAGCATCTAAATAAGATACGAAAAACTGCAATGTATCTCCGTTTTCAAACGCAGCATTGCCTGTTTGAATTAAATCTTGATAATCGGCAGGAATTTTGATTTCATCACGCATTTTGTCCAATTTTTCGACATTTGGATGACAAGCATTTTGCTGTTTTATCAACAAATAAGATTCGTTCAAACGATTGCGAGCATCGGCATAATTCCCGTTTCGTTGCATGTTTTTAGCAGCAATGTAATAATCTTCAATTTTATTCTGAAAATCCAAACAATGATATTTTGTGCGTTCGATTTCATAATTTCCAAAACTGCTCAAAACATCCATTTCTCTATTGATTGCATACAAATCGGCAATTTGTTTGGCTTGTTTATAAAGCGTGTCTGCACGTTTATAATCGCGCAGCCAGAGATTGTATTCAGCTTTGCGCAGAATTTGTTCCAGCAAAATTTTGGCAGTATCAATTTGGCCGGAAGTAAAAACAAGCGTTTCTGATTTCAAGTTTCTGGTTTCAAGTTTGTCATGTCCAGCGTTAGCAAGACCATTCGGTTTGGAAACTGGTTTAGATGGCTCTATAGTTACCTCTATTTTAAAGGGTTGAGGATTGAGGATTGGGGGTTGTTTTCTGATGGGTTGTTGGGTGGGTTTACCTTCAGAAACAGTTGATGAAGGAAGTGTTTGTGCGGAAAGCAAAGGCGTTTCGACACGAATTCCCGTTTTCACACGGATTTGATCCAAGCGAATTTTATAAAACAAACTTTCTTCTACATCGGCTGCGCGCAAGCGGTTTCCATCGTAGTCGTTTACGATTTTTTGCAATAAATTACATGCGCGCAAGTTTGATTTCAGATTTTTTTTATTATTGTCGTAATAATCCCATGCTCGTATTCCGTATGTTTCCGCGAGTTTCAAACGCTGCACAGCGTATGCTTTTTCGGCCACATCGCACATCGAAACATATAAACCTTCGTGGATTTGCTGCAAATAAATCCGCTCGGCTTCCGAAGTGCGCGTAAGCACATCCGATGCTTCTGCAAAAGCAATCATGTGAATATAGGTTTCCATGGCTTCGCTGTACTTCGTTTCATTGATCAAACGGACAACTCTTTGCATAAAAAACAGATATATACGGTTGGCTTCGCGAATAACGGCAGGATGATAATGGTAATCAGGCAATAAATCTCCCAGATAAAGCGCCGCCGAATCAAGAGAAACGTGATTGATCAGATAATCGATTTTCAACAACACGCCTTCTTCGTTGAAACGATTGTATTGCAATGCGCGTTCAATATAATCAGCCGCTTGAATAGTATGATTTTCAGCATACAGTTGGCGAGCTTTTTTCAGAATATAATTATCAATATTGATAACGTATTGCTCGGATTGCAGTTTGCGCTGTTGAAGCTGTTTGTTCAAATTACTGTTAGCACTCAATTTCCCAAGCCTTTTCGCAGTTTCAACACGTTGTTCGACTTTATCGATTTGACAGTCATAAAGCGGAATCAGCAAGGGGTTATCGAATGTAATCGCTTGCAGTTCGCGTTCCATTTGTTCAAAGTTTGGCGAGGTTTGCGCTTTCGCGAATAAAACAGCGAAGAAGAAAAAACATATTCCAACGATTTTATTTCTCATCGTAAGCCTTGATAATATCGGCCACCAAACGATGGCGCACCACATCTTTGGCGTCAAGCAAAACGGTTGCAATGCCTTTCACATTCTGTAATAGACGTGCGGCTTGTACCAAGCCTGACGATTGATTGCGCGGCAAATCAATTTGTGTAACATCGCCGGTAATAATAAATTGGGCCGATTTTCCCATACGGGTTAAAAACATTTTCATTTGACTTTCGGTAGCATTTTGAGCTTCATCGAGGATAACGAAAGCATGGTCGAGCGTACGACCGCGCATAAAAGCCAGCGGTGCTATTTCGATAGTTCCATCTTCTATTAACGACAGTAATTTTTGCGGCGGCAGCATATCGCGCAAAGCATCGTAAAGCGGCTGCAAGTAAGGATCAAGTTTGTCACGCAAATCACCGGGCAAAAATCCTAAATTCTCACCGGCTTCCACCGCAGGACGCGTCAACACAATTTTGCGGACTTCCTTATTCTTTAATGCTCTTACAGCTAATGCCACAGCGGTATATGTTTTTCCGGAACCGGCAGGTCCAATGGCAAACAGCATATCGTTGGTATCCGAAAGTTTCACCATTTTTTTCTGATTCGGCGTAAGCGGACGAATAGCCATTCCATGTCGACCATACACCAAAACATCTTTGTCTTTTTCACTTCGCAAATGATTATTTTCGCCGTCAGGCTCAAGAATAGCGAGCAATTGATCTTCCGTTAATCGTCCGAATTTATCTACAGAAGTCATCATGGCACGGAACTTCTTTTCAAAATTTTCTACGGAGACTTCTTCCCCCATTGCTTTGATCATATCGCCGCGAGCAATAATTTTGAGTCCGGGAAAGCTGCGTTTCAACAGTTCCAAGTTTTTGTCGCCCGTTCCGTAAAGGTCAAGCGGAGAGATATTTTCGAGTTCTATTTTCAGTTCAATCATTTTTCAAATTAGCTTAATTTATCCAACAGTTTTTCAAACTCTTTGTGGGCAGATTTTTTCTCATATAAAATAGCATAAACCGCCGACATGATTGGCATTTCCACTTGATAACGCTGATTGATTTCGGTCATTGACTTAGCCGCATAATAACCTTCGGCAATCATTTGCATTTCGCGTTGCGCGGAAGTTACGGAGTAGCCCTCTCCTATCATCACACCAAATGTACGGTTACGGCTGTGTTGCGAATAGGCTGTCACCAACAAATCACCCAAATAAACAGAAGCCGACAGACTACGGTGCGTTTGATAAACCACATCTAAAAAGCGGTTCATTTCCTTGAGTGCGTTGGAAACAAGCACTGCGCGGAAGTTATCGCCATAGCCCAAACCTTTTGAAATTCCACTCGCAACAGCATAGATATTTTTTAATACTGTAGCATATTCGATACCAAAAACATCTTTGCTAACGGACGTTTTTACATATCCACAACGGAAAATATTTGCAATCTCTTCTGCCAAAGTGTCATTATCAGAAGCAGCGGTTAAGTATGTCAATTTCTCCTGTGCAATTTCTTCGGCATGCGAAGGCCCACTAATTACGCTTAAAGCGGAAACAGGTACACCAAATTCAGTGTTCAGAAATTCGCCCACAATTTGATGTGTTTGCGGAACAATACCTTTAATGGCAGAGCATACCTTTTTGTCTTTTAAATCTTCGGGATTCAGTGCTGACATTGCGTCTTTCAAAAATGCAGCAGGTACAACAAATACCAAAATATCCGACATTTTCACAATTTCTTTGATATCATTGCTGATAAAAATTTTCGATGCATCGAAGTCCACATCCGGCAAGTAAAGCGGATTACGTCCATGACCTTGAATGCCGTTTTTTATTTCTTCTTCGCGCACCCACCAAGCCATTCGAGTAGTGTTGTTCAGAAGGATTTTTACGATGGCTGTAGCCCAGCTGCCACCACCGATAACTGCAATTTTCTTTTGCATAATTTCTTATGTTTTATGAACGAGGTTTTACATAACGCTCATTCAATGTACGTTCCACTTGCTCCACATTACGGGAACGATAATTCCCTTGTTGCGTATTTGTTATTTTTTCTTTCAAGAATTCGGTTTCGCGAACTGCTTTCCATTTATTCTTTTTCCGCTGTTGCCACTGCCCACGGCTAATAAACTGATAAATATCTCCAATACTATCTACATAAACATTCTGCTGACCAGAACCGATCGCTCCGGTATTTCGCCTGCGCTCAGGCTCCGGCGCCTTAGAAACATAAGGACGCTTTTCGTAAATATTCGTTTCTTTATTTTTATTTATCTCTTTCAAATTTGGTGCCAAACCGTAGTGAGGAGAAACCGGATATGGCAAAAGGTCACCATAAAAATTCGTATACGGATAGAAAAAAGGCAGCGTATATGTTTTCCATCCTGTAAAAATTCCGAACTCCAAATCGAAACGGTCAATATTTAGGCCCACACCGGAGGACCATCCTTGCCATGGCACGTAATGCATGGCAAACTCCCACGTTTGCAAATGCGGAACTTCTTTTTTTTGCGACCAAGCCGTATACGTATAACCTGTGCCAAAAATTGGCATACCGTTATCCACATAAGCGTTCAAGTAGCCGGATGTATAACCCACATAAACCTTTTCGTTTGTATGTTCATAAACATATACAAACTTAGCATTATACACCGGAATATCGGCAGGAATCTTCTCTATTTCAGTGGGAGCGGACACAGCTACTTTCCAAGGCCCGTTTGCCGACAAGGCCGTAAACCAAATACCTCCATCAACAGCATAATAATGCTGCTTATTACTACGAAAAACAGGATAAGGCGTATTTAAAGCATATTCCAATTGTGTTCCGGAAATCGCTTTGAAAACAGGTTCTCCGTCAAACGAAATTTGTGTGCTTAGTTTTTTATCTACAATTGCTGTTTGCGGCATTTGAGCATCAGCAATAGCTTCTTTGTTGGCACGCGTTCCGGGGATATTTGCCAGCACATAATCGCACTCGATGCCGTATGGAATATTTTTAAAATCCGGAGGAAGATTTGCTGCACTTAGATATTTCCACGATTTTTCCAAATAAGACGAAGTAAACCAACGACCGGAAATTAATGTAAAATATTTTTCCGAACGCTTATCGCGAAAAATTGGATCAGCAGTGTTCGTTGCATATTCTAAGTCTGTATTAGGAATACTTCGAAAACGGGCTTCACCAACCGTTTGAATCAAGGCCGCCGGAGCTGTACTTACAATGATTTGCGGCGATGTCCATCCTTCTTCGGATTTTGCAGCTGTTTTCAAAATACTATCGTATTGAGATTCGGTCATTGCTAATAGCGACGGTTGTTGAGCATACAAAATTTTCGAAATCGAATGATTGTATTTGGCTGAATAATTTCCAGGAAACCTCTTTAATGATACAATAATCCGATCCATCGAAATAAAGAACTTCTGTTTTGAAATTTCTTTCGAAAGGAAAGACTCAAGCGCTTTTAAAGTGTCTGTATTCAAACTATCTACAATACGGATTTCCACTTTCGTCAGACTATCAAAAACAATCAAACGCTTGCCGCGATTGGTCAGGATACGAGTAGTAGCTGTCAATCCGCCAAAAATAAAATTACTTTGAGTGTCTATTTGTATGGAAAATGCCGCTTTGAATGAAAGTTTATTTCCATTCAAATATTCTGCCTGGGGTTCGTAGACAATCAATTTCCCTTTCGCAGTCACAATACTGACAGGCCAAGCGTCCATTGCGGCAATCGCAGTGGGAACAGCCATTATCAGTGCAACAAAAAGGCAAATCGTTTTTCGCATATCTACTCATGAGTAGCCTCGCCGGGAATCGAACCCGAATTTAAAGTTTAGGAAACTTTCGTTCTATCCATTGAACTACAAGGCCTACGCTAATTTATTTATTTTTAAAAAATTCGAGGACGGCACTTGTGATAAAACTCAATTGTTCATCATCCAATTCGGTGTGCATCGGCAAGGACATTACGGATTTGCAAAGCTCTTCCGTTACCGGAAAATCACCCTGTTTGTAACGCGGATCCAAATAGGCTTTTTGCATGTGCAACGGCACCGGATAATAAATCATGGCAGGAATTTCTTTTTCTGTTAAGAACTTTTGCAATTCATCGCGATATCCGTCTTTTACCTGCAAAGTGTATTGATGAAACACATGTGTAGAAAAATCAGAAGTTGAAGGCGTTACCAAATATTTGCAATTTCTAAATGCTTGCGAATAGTAATCCGCAGCATGCGCACGGGCTTTGTTATAGCAATCCAAATGTTTTAATTTTGCATCCAAAACAACGGCTTGAATACTATCCAAACGTGAATTCACACCAATTAAATCGTGATAATAACGGACTGTCATGCCATGATTGACAATCACGCGCAAACGTTCTGCCAATTTATCATCGTTAGTAAAAATCGCACCGCCATCGCCATAACATCCAAGGTTTTTAGATGGGAAAAACGACGTACAGCCCACATTTCCAATAGTTCCAACTTTCTGAATATGTCCGTCGCGGAATTTATAATCAGCGCCAATCGCCTGGCAGGCATCTTCAATCACAAACAGATTATGTTTTTGGGCAATTTCCAAAATTGCATCCATATCGGAACTTTGTCCGAACAAATGAACAGGCACAATGGCCTTTGTTTTCGGGGTAATTGCTTTTTCAACAGCTTTCGGATCGATATTAAAAGTTACAGGATCCACATCCACCAAAACAGGCGTCAATCCAAGTAATGCAATCACTTCGGCGGTTGCAACAAATGTAAAACTTGCTGTAATCACTTCATCTCCGGGCTTCAAGCCCAATGCCATCATTGCAACTTGCAAAGCATCAGTACCATTTGCACAAGGAATTACGTGTTTTACGCCTAAATATTTTTCTAAATTTGTTTGGAAATTTTTAACGGCGGGACCGTTGATGAAAGCTGTGTTCTCCAGAACATCTTGAATGCCGGCATTGATTTCGGTTTTAATTTTCTCATACTGACTCTTTAAGTCGACCATCTGCAATTTTTTCATCCGCTTATATTTTTATTAGCAAATTTAAGCATTTTCTCTGAAAATAAATACATTTCCCGACATAAGATTTTAAACATTGCGATGTTTATAACCTTGCATAGATATCAAAAAAACATTTTACAATTCCAATAACCAATTAATCAATTAATTGCATTGTATTAAAAACATTATTTTTCTTTTGCATAAAAATATTTTTGCATCCAGCTTTCAGATTTGTTTTTTGTGAATTTCACTATCAAAAATGAAATCAATAAAGCAAAAATAATCCTAAAAATAAAAACGCCCGTATAGTGCCCACCAATGGATATCATCAACAAAGAATCTTCTATAATACTGTGACACAAACCCATTAACGAAAGCGAATAGAACACATCGCGCTTGGAAATTTCGCCGTGTTGTGCATTATGGATAATCAGCGCGCCGCCATAAGCCAATCCCAAAGTTAGCCCAATTACGGTGATCGGAATCGCGCTTTTCCCAATTCCTAAAATGCCCAAAACCGGCTCCAGTAAACGGTTTATCAAATCAATTATTTTTATGCGTTTCAGAATATCCATAGTCACAATTAACGCAAAAATCCAGCAAAAAATCAATGCATAGTTTTTCACTTCATTCAAAAACCACTGCAACCACGTGGGATCCTTAGGCGCTTCCAAAACTTTGGTGGCAATCGGAACATCATTTAAAACACCAAAAATTCGATATATTTGATTTAGTAAAATTCCGGCAATTAATCCACCGAAAAACCGTAAAATAAACATGGGTAAAACTTTCACTCCGGCCTTACGGGCAACCGTTAATTCAATTGGAAATGTGTGCGCTATCAAAATCATGGTTGCTAAAACCGATACTTGCGCAACCGTGAGCTGAACATCCGCGGAAAGCGAGAAATAGGTAATGAGTCCGCCATAAATATTGGCAATGATGGACGATGCCCACACAAGCCCCATCTCGCCGGGCAATCCGGTCAATTCCATCAATGGAGACAGAGCCATACCGATATATTTGATCAATCCGGTTTCTTGTAGGATTTTCACCAGAATAGTTATCGGAATCATGATTTTAAACATCACTCCGACGGTGCGGAGGGCATCGCGAAACCATTGGGAAATAATTATTTTTAGGTTTGTCAACATTTTCGTTTAGAGTTGAGGGTTTAGAGTTTAGAGAGGCTGCTTTAAACCTTAAACTCTAAACCTTAAACAATTTTAATTTTGCAAAAGTACAAAAAATCTTCCGTAGAATTGAACTTTTTTATTTCCGGTTTGTTTTTATATAAAACCAATAAAATTCTGATTTATGAAAAATTTATTATTAGCTGTGTTTATCGCTTTCGGCGGTGTAACATTTGCGCAATCGGACAACCAAGACATGATGATTATTCAAGGGATGTTTGGAAAAGAAAAACAACTTGTGGTGAAGGATTATATGAACTTGGATGATGCTACCTCGCAAGTCTTTTGGCCGATTTACAATTCGTATGAGCAAGAACGCCAGGCATTGATTCGCGAACGCTTGCAAAACATGAAAACATACATTGAAAAATATGGAGAAATAAATGGAGAATCAGCACATAAAATTATCAAATCGAACTTAAAAAATGAAGTGGATCTGATCAAGCTGGAAGAAAAGTATTTGGATAAGATGAATAAAGCCGTTGGCGGCATCCAGGCCGCAAAGTTTTTCCAATTGGAAAATTACTTGCGCACATTGGTATTTTCAAAAATCCAGGAACAAATTCCGGCCATTGATGAAATAGCAGATTAACGCTCTTTTGCGTACAATGAATTAAGTAAAACGCCCCATTGACTGCAGTCAGTGGGGCTGTTTTTATATACGATGTAAAGATAATCCTCGCACATCGTATATCGTATATTATTTTAAAGTTTTTCCGGCTGTGAACATCTTAAAACGCAGTTGCGGCAAGAGGTTTGCTCTCCGCGCAAGCGTTTTTTGATAATATCTTCCGTATAGTTTTTCAATTTCGGAAGATCAATGTTTCGCAAAATTTCTTCTGCAAAAGCATAGGTCAAAAGCGTACGCGCACTGTGCTCGCTAATTCCGCGGGAACGCATGTAAAACAAGGCATTTTCATCCAATTGTCCGGTAGAAGAACCGTGGCTGCATTTTACATCATCGGTATAAATCTCCAAAAACGGCTGCGAGTCAATTTTTGCTTTATCCGAAAGTAAAATATTACGATTGTTTTGCATCGCTACCGTTTTCGATGCATCTTTGTGCACCTTCACATGTCCGTTAAAAATAGCTTGACCTTGATCATCCAAAATACCTTTAAACATCTCATTGCTAATGCAATCTGCTTTTAAATGTTCAATACGTATAGTATTCGAAATTCGTTGTTGTTTATCTGCTAAATAAAGTCCGAAAACATTGGTTTCGGCATGTTTCCCATCCATTAATATGGTTTGTTCGCGTTCAATTTCGCCACCGCTTAAATCAATAGAGACCATTTTCAGTGTGCTGTTTTCCAACAATCTAAAAACAGCTTTTTCTTTTACCGAAGAGCGATCATTGAAATTTTGCATGCGGTAATAATTCAAATGTGCACCGCTTTCCAATGTAATTTGTTCGGAAGATTCGGAAGCATATTTTTCGTCGCCGTGAGAGTCGTTCCAATGAAGGACCGTGAGGGAACTGTTTTTGCCGAGGTTAATTTTAATGGAGAATGGAGAATGGAGAGTGGAGAATGTGCCTGTTTCCATGTAATTGGATATAAACAACGGTTCTTTGATTTCCGTATGATCGGGAACGGTCACAATCAAATGATTGTCGGACTCTTTTTTCAGTTGCATTTTAGAATCGGAAGTATCCGGAATATCAAATTTGCCATTGCAAAACACAATCGGCCAAACTTCCAAATCGTTCAGTAATGCATGAATATGTTGTTCTTGAGCGCTCACGATTGCAGTTCTTTTTTAATCCATTCGTAACCTTTTTCTTCCAACTCAAGCGCCAGTTCTTTGGTGCCGGATTTTACGATTTTTCCATCATACAAAATGTGCACAAAATCGGGAACGATATAATCGAGT
The DNA here is from genome assembly GCA_031551725.1 of Bacteroidales bacterium. GTDB lineage: Bacteria > Bacteroidota > Bacteroidia > Bacteroidales > P3 > JAVBNF01. The sequence goes on along the minus strand of JAVBNF010000010.1, from coordinate 3,485 downwards.
AAACGCTGATAGTGCGTAATTACGATGGTTGCATTGTCTTTGCTGCGCAATTTATTCACGCCTCCCGCAACAATACGAAGAGCATCAATATCAAGTCCTGAATCGGTTTCATCCAAAATGGCCAATGCCGGTTGCAACATCGCCATCTGGAAAATTTCGTTTTTCTTTTTTTCTCCGCCCGAGAATCCTTCGTTTACAGAACGATTGGCGAGCGATTCGGTCATTTCCACGATTTTCTTTTTTTCTTCCATCATGGTCATGAACTCGAACATCGGAAGTGGCTCCAAACCTCTGTATTTACGCTGTTCATTGATAGCGGTACGCATAAAATTGGCAATGCTCACGCCCGGAATTTCCACCGGATATTGAAATCCCAAAAATACGCCTTCGCAAGCACGTTCTTCAACAGATAAATCAAGCAGATTTTTTCCGTTAAACAAAACGTCGCCTTGCGTTACATCATAAGCGTCGCGCCCTGCAATTACAGATGCCAACGTACTTTTTCCATTTCCGTTAGGCCCCATAATAGCGTGCACTTCGCCTTTATTGACGGTCAAATTCACACCTTTTAAAATTTCCCTATCTTTATCTTTGATAGAGGCGTGGAGGTTTTTTATTTCTAATAACATACTTGCAGAATGATGAATCGGAAATTAAAAATTAAAAATTAAAAATTAAAAATTTAGAACACAAACGCATTCATAATTCATAACCCATAACTCATAACTCATCATTCCTAATTCTTAATTTTTAATTCTTATATTAACCCACGCTTCCTTCAAGACTTATGCTGAGGAGCTTTTGTGCTTCAACAGCAAATTCCATCGGAAGTTTATTTAATACTTCTTTCGCGTATCCGTTTACAATCAATCCTACGGCACTTTCGGCGGTGATGCCGCGCTGTTGGCAATAAAAAAGTTGGTCTTCGGAAATTTTGGAAGTAGTAGCTTCGTGCTCTACAATTCCGGTTTTATTTTCACATTTGATGTACGGAAATGTGTGTGCGCCGCATTCATTTCCCAACAATAATGAGTCGCACTGCGAGTGATTGCGGGCATTTTCGGCATTCGGCATCACGCGCACCAAGCCTCGATAGGAATTTTGGCTATGTCCGGCCGAAATCCCCTTCGACATAATGGTGCTGCGAGTATTTCGTCCGAGATGAATCATCTTCGTGCCGGTATCCGCTTGCTGATAATTATTCGTTACCGCAACGGAGTAAAACTCGCCAACGGTATGGTCGCCCTGCAAAATCACACTTGGATATTTCCAGGTAATGGCAGAGCCGGTTTCTACCTGCGTCCACGATAATTTTGCGTGACTTCCCTTGCAAATACCACGTTTAGTAACAAAATTATAGATCCCGCCTTCGCCTTTTTTATTTCCGGGATACCAATTTTGCACCGTCGAATATTTCACTTCGGCATTTTTCATCACCACAATTTCTACAATAGCGGCATGCAATTGATTTTCGTCGCGCATCGGAGCCGTACAACCTTCCATATAACTCACATACGCATCTTCATCGGCAACAATCAATGTCCGCTCAAATTGCCCGGTATTCTTAGCGTTGATGCGAAAATAGGTAGACAAATCCATCGGACATTTCACACCTTTGGGAATGTATACAAACGATCCGTCGCTAAACACGGCGGAGTTAAGTGCGGCAAAAAAATTATCGCCCGGCGGAACCACGGATCCGAGGTATTGTTTAATCAAATCGGGATATTCGCGGATAGCCTCACTGATAGAGCAGAAAATAATCCCTTCTTTGGCAAGCTCTTCGGAATAGGTCGTTTTCACGGAAACACTATCGATAACAGCGTCTACGGCCACGCCGCTTAATGCTTTTTGTTCGTCGAGCGAGATCCCTAATTTATCGAATGTTGCACGCAATTCGGGATCCACTTCCGACAAATCGGAAAGTGTTTTTTTAGGCGCCGACCAATAAATAATATCCTGATAATCGATTGGCGGATAATCCAAATGCGCCCAATGCGGTTCTTTCATCTTCAGCCATTTTTCGTAGGCTTTGAGGCGGAAGTCGAGCATAAAATCGGGCTCATTCTTTTTCTTAGAGATGAAGCGAATAACCTCTTCATTCAAGCCTTTAGGGAGCGAGTCGGTTTCAATATTGGTTACAAAGCCCCATTTGTATTCGGAACCCGTAACTTCACTAATTATATCATCTTGTTTATCAGCCATAATGTAAGAAAAGGCCGTTTGATGTGATCGTACGGCCTTTTTGTTTTTAATATTCGTCCTCGTGGAAGAAAAAATCCTCTTTGGTAGGATAATCGGGCCACAAATCTTCAATGCTTTCAAACATTTCGCCGTCATCTTCGATTTCGTACAAATTTTCGAGCACTTCTTGCGGCAAGCCCGAACGCAATGCGTAGTCGATTAATTCGTCTTTGGTTGCGGGCCAAGGCGCATCTTCTAATTTAGAAGCCATTTCAAGGGTCCAGTACATAAAATTTCGTTTTTTAAAATTATTCGCTAACGCTGATAAGAACGCTTCGCTAAAGATTTTGCAAAAGTATCACTTTTTTAATAAAAAACAAATATATATTGAAAAAAGTTCAATATTATAATTTTTTCATCTTATCGTTTCCGTTTAAAAGCGATTTCATCTGAGTGATTGCAACTGTATTTAGCTGCAATAATCGTTCTTTTTGCGACACCCCTTGTCTAATCAACAAGGCATTGATGCTTTCCATGTTTGATAATACGACTAATTGCTCCAATGTTGCAGCATCTCGAATATTTTTGTTGTCGGAATGTCTTCCCCTCCATTCTTTTGCTGTCATTCCGAATAAAGCCACATTCAACAAATCCGCTTCATTTGCATAGATTGCATTGATCTGTTCTTTTGTTAAGGTATTGGGAATAAGATTTTCTTTAATCGCATCGGTATGAATGCGGTAATTTACTTTGGTCAGCATACGTTGCATATTCCATTCGAACGACAAGCGTTGTTGTTCATCTTCTTTGAGGCGTTGAAATTCGAGCAGCAGATAAAGTTTAAATTCAGTACTTATCCACGAAGCAAACTCGAAAGCAATGTCTTTATGTGCGTATGTTCCTCCTCCAGAGCCCATTTTTGTGTAAATACCGATTGCATTTGTGATTTCAATCCATTTTGTTGGACTCATTGTAAATGAATTACTTCCCGCTTGGTACAAAAGAGGGTCAATTTCGACCCCTTTGAAGTTCGGATTGCGGATTCTTTCCCACAACGCCAAAAATTCAATAACTCCGCGATTTCTCATCCAGTTTTTTACAACATCTTTCGGTTCTTGCGGATTTTTATATCTTGCCATGTCGGTCAACGATATATAATCTTCTTTTAAGTGGGATGCTAAGGCGATCTCCGTGCCTTGAATTTGTAATTTCATAAAAATAATTTTAAATGTCTCTACATATATAAACGCGATGACACCCTAAATTATTTCTTAACAAATGTTAAAAATTTGTTAAATATT
>JAVBNF010000015.1:0-22489 GCA_031551725.1 Bacteroidales bacterium | reverse complement strand
ACCCACATATTTTTTTACACATTTTTCAAACTCATAACGTGGAATAAATGAGAGAATCTGAGCAAAAACATATTTTCCTGAATGCATAATCTCGTTTTTTATACAAAATTAGCACCAAAATCAAATCAAAAAATCAAAGAGCTTTCGTAAAATATTATATTTTAATAAATTATGTTAATTTTTTAAAAGTTAACGCATCAGCAGAAATTAACAATTTATAATTAACAATTTATAATTGATTTTAGAAACTTCCATAGAATACTTAAAAGGCGTTGGGCCGCAACGGGCGGAGCTGTTTAAGCGCGAGCTGAACATCCACACGTTTCGCGACCTTTTGGCGTATTTCCCGTTCCGCTATGTGGATAAAAGCCACTTTGTGCCGATTGCGCAAATCAATAGCGATACGACGTACGTGTTACTAAAAGGACATTTCACGAAAATCGAAACCATCGGCGTGGGCGCCAAAGCCCGCATGGTGGCGCATTTCGCAGATGAAAGCGGAAGTATCGAACTCGTTTGGTTCAAAGGGATTAAATGGTTGAAAGATAAATTTCAGTTTGGAAAAGAATATATTATTTTCGGGAAACCCAGTCTTTTCAACCGTTCTTACAATATTCCACATCCCGATGTGGATTTGGCGGAAGATGAAAAAGTGGTAAAAGAAGCGTTTCATCCGCTGTACAACACGTCGGAAACGATGAAAAACCGCGGGCTTAACTCCAAAGCCATCAGCAAGGTTATGCAGAATCTGATGATTCAGGTTGAACATCAGATTCCGGAAGTTTTGCCGCCATCAATCATTGCTAAATACCGTCTTGTTTCGCGCGAAAAAGCGTTTATGGATATTCATTTCCCAAAAAACACGGAAGACTTGAAACGTGCGCAAAACCGCTTGAAGTTTGAAGAATTATTCTTTTTACAATTAACGATCCTGCGCGAAAAAGTGCATAAACACAAAACGCCCGGCCATGTATTTACGCATGTCGGCGATGCGTTTAATCGTTTTTACAACGAGAATCTTCCGTTCCAACTTACTGGCGCGCAACAACGTGTGATAAAGGAAATCCGCAAGGATTTAGGCAATGGCATCCAGATGAACCGCCTGCTGCAAGGCGACGTTGGCAGCGGAAAAACGTTGGTGGCATTGATGTGCATGCTGATTGCGATTGACAATGGTTTTCAGGCCTGTATCATGGCGCCGACCGAAATTTTAGCCACACAACATTATAAAAGTATTGCAAAATTTTTACAGGGATTAGATATTGAGGTGGCCCTATTGACGGGATCTACCAAAACATCCGAACGGAAAATCATACACGAAGATTTGCAATCGGGCAAACTGAAAATCCTTATCGGAACCCACGCATTGATTGAAAGTGCGGTTGTTTTCCAAAATTTAGGATTGGTTGTGATTGATGAACAACACCGCTTTGGCGTGGAACAACGCTCGAAGATGTGGCAGAAAAATAAAATTCCGCCGCATATTTTGGTCATGACCGCCACTCCTATTCCGCGCACACTGGCCATGACGTTGTATGGCGATTTGGATGTTTCCGTTATTGACGAGCTTCCGCCGAACCGCAAACCGATTCAGACCTTTCATCGTTACGACAATGCGCGTTTGAATGTGTTTGCTTTTATGCGCAAACAAATTGAAGAAGGCAGGCAAGTCTATGTCATTTATCCATTAATTAATGAATCGGATAAGCTGGAATTAAAGGATTTGATGGACGGATACGACAGCATCACGCGCGAATTTCCGTTACCAAAATTTGCAGTAAGCATTGTTCACGGACAGATGAAATCGGACGCGAAAGACTACGAAATGCAGCGTTTTGCAAAAGGCGAAACGCAGATTATGGTTGCCACTACGGTAATCGAAGTGGGCGTCGATGTTCCCAATGCAAGCGTGATGGTGATTGAGAACGCCGAACGTTTCGGCTTGTCTCAGCTCCATCAACTCCGCGGACGCGTAGGGCGCGGCGCAAGTCACTCCTATTGTATTTTGATGACGAAAGATAAATTAAGTTCCGACGCTATTCAACGCATCGGCACGATGGTGCGCACAAGCAACGGTTTTGAAATTGCGGAAGCGGATTTAAAACTGCGCGGTCCCGGCGATTTGCAAGGCACACAGCAAAGCGGCGCCCTCGATTTAAAAATTGCAGATTTGGTAAAAGACGAGTCGATTATCCGCGCGGCACGCGACACAGCCATGGAACTAATTCAGCGCGACCCCCAATTCCGTGAGCCGGAAAACATCCACATCAAAACATTTTTCGAACAGAATCGTTTAAAAAGCTATTGGGCAAAAATTAGCTAACAGCCAGTGCCCTGTAATAAGCGAGCGTATCTACAATATCCGTATCGGGGATTTCCACATCAAACAGAATTTCTTTTGGCGTTATCAGCGTTGAGCGCACGGCATCCGCTTTGTTTTTCTTATCTTGCCGCATGCGAAAGAGCATCGTCATCGTGTCCGCAGCAGAAATTTTGAAGTATGGAAACTGTTGTAAAATATAATCTTCAATTCTTTTTTGGCGGCGTGAAGTAATGTGTTCGTATTTTACGGAAAGATAAGCATCACAAACCAATCCCATTGCCACTGCTTCTCCGTGCGTAAGCGGCAATTCTCTTTCCAAAGCGAGGCTTTCAAATGCATGTCCGAACGTATGTCCTAAATTCAAACGCTTGCGGATGTTTTTTTCAGTTAGGTCTTTTTGTACAATTTTTTCCTTTTCGGAAACGGCCATTTCAATCCACGGCTGCCAATCGGAAATTTCTTTATAAGTCTGATTTCTTAATAAATCAAACTCTTTCGGGCCTTTAACAATAGCCATTTTGATAATTTCCGCAAAGCCGGAACGCAATTCATTTTCGGGCAATGTTTGCAAAAAATGCTCATCAATAATCACTTTTTCTGCTTCCGCGAATGTGCCGATTTGATTTTTCAGGTTGTTAAAATCAATGGCTGTTTTTCCGCCAATTGCCGCATCGGCCATGGCCAAAAGTGTGGTTGGGATTTGAATAAAACGCATGCCGCGTTTAAATGTAGATGCTGCAAAAGCCCCCATATCGCAAATCACACCACCGCCTAAATTGATAAAGATCGAATTACGCGTAGCGTTTTCAGCAGATAAAGCGTTCCAAATAGAAACAACGGTTTCTAAATTTTTATATGCCTCACCGGGAGCCGTAATGAAATAATCGGTGGCTTTTTTCAATTCCGGACATTGTTTCAAAACATACGGAAGGCAGTGCTGACGCGTATTTTTATCCATAAGCACAAAAATTTTCACACCGTTTTCAATTTCCTTTTTCAGGAAAACATCAAGGTTGTGAAATGCTTTCGCACTCATATCGCCATTTATCAAAATATTCTTCATATATAATACAAGCCTCGTCTTTTTCACAAAATTACGAAAAAAGTTTGGCTATTTTAAATATTTTTGTAACTTTGCATCAAATAAACCATACAAACATGTCTTCAGTACAAAAAATACAACATAAACGGATAGAAGTTGAAGTTTTTCTTACCATTGTCCCCCAACAAGAGCATAAACCGACTATGCACATCCTTCCAGCACAAACAGAATTATCTGACTTTGAAAAAGAATGGGTAGAGGCAATCCCGACTGAACAAGCAAGGGAGTTGTCAATTGCACATTTGAAGCAAAAATGGAAAGAAGTGTATGGCTTATGTGAGTTATAGAAAACATGTTATCCAATATTTGGATGACTTGATTGATTCCCTCGTTGATAATAATTATTTTTCCGACCTGGAAAAAGCAGAAAAATACGTACATAGTATCTACGACTATTACATCAACAATTTGCACATCCTACATAAATCAAACGCTACTAAGTATTTGCAAGGAGAGTTACTTGAAAAACACGGTCATCTATGCAAATCATGTACTTACCGAATTAATAAAAATACAACTTGGTGTGCCATTTACAAAACAGATGGAGTGAGGTACATTATTGTCGATGTTTTCAACAACCACGTTGTTGATTATAACGAAGTAAAGCTTTTCTAAAATGCAGAAACAATCAGAAATTCGACATTTACGATCAATAATCCAAAATCGAACCGATTAAAATATTCAAATCTTTCAGCGGCATGCCGAGATGCTTGGCAACTGTACGATTCGTTATTGAACCGTTATACACATACATTCCACTGCGCAAACATTCGTTACCACGCAATGCGCGAATCAAATCGCCCTGCTCGCCAATGTATCCGAGCATATTCGTCAAATGATTACTAAAAGCCTGCGAAGCCGTTTGAGGAATCATCGATGTGATGTTCGGTACACAATGATGCGTTACGCCGTGTTTTTCGAATTCGGCTTGCTGCAACGGACGAATTTGCGAGGTTTCCACGCATCCGCCCTGATCGATGCACACATCAATAATTAGCGATTGTGGTTTCATTTTCATTACCATTTCTTCGGTAATTACAATTGGTGTTCTTCCAATTTTCGTATGAATACAGCCAATCACTATATCTGCTTGCTCCAACGCCCGAGCTAATTCCGCACGGTCGATCACGGAAGTGTATAACGACATATTTAAATTATACCGCAAGCGGCGCAGCTTTTCAACGCTTTCGCCGAATATTTTGATAGATGCTCCGATGCCGTTAAATGCCCGAACGGCATATTCAGCAACGGTTCCGGCCCCGAGGATAACGACTTGTGTAGGGGCAATTCCGGCATAAGCGCCAAGCAAAATACCTTTTTTTCGCATCAAGTGCTGTGTAGCAATAAACAGGGTCGAACTTCCGACAATCTCACTGATGGATTGCATATATGGATAAGCGCCGCTCACCTCGCGAAAAAATTCAAATCCGAATGCTCGCACACGTTTTTCACACAGTTTTTTAAAAAACGAATTATCATCGTAACGCGCAATATTCACAGTTGAAAACAAGGTTTGACCGGGACGCATTTTTTCGATTTCTTCATTTGAAAAGCTGCCGATCTTAATCAAGATATCAGACGAAAATAATTCATCTTTCGTCTGTTTAATTTCGGCGCCGCTTTCCGAATATTGCAAATCGCTGAAAAATGCCTGACTTCCGGCCGATTGCTCGACAAAAACGCGATAACCTTGTTTGACCAATTCGGTCACTCCCACAGGCGTTAGCCCCACACGTTTCTCGTTTTCATCTGTTTCTTTCAACAAGGAAATGCTTAAAATATTTTTTCGGTTTTGTACTTCCAACATTTCTTCTTGTGGGTACAAACCGCTTTGCAATTTCACGTCCATGCGTTCCTCCTTTCATCAACAACCTGTGCGCAAATCACACGTTCGCCGCCGGGTTTTACATTTATTGTGATCTGTACGTAACGTTCGGGCAGCAGTGGAGTAATGTTTTCTGTCCACTCCAGAAAACAATAGGCATTGCTATAAAAATAATCTTCATAACCGATATCAAACACTTCGCTGATTTTATTTATCCGATAAAAATCGAAATGATAAACAGGCTCGCCGGATACCGTTTTGTATTCATTTACAATTGCAAACGTTGGGCTGCAAACGACATCAACCACTTGCAATTGCTTGCAAAGCGCTTTGATAAATGTTGTTTTCCCCGCTCCCATCGGCGCTTGAAAAGCAAACATTCGCTCGTTGGGAAATACCTGTAAACATTGACTTGCAACATCATTCAGTTCGTTTTCCGAAGTTATTTCCCAACAATGCATTCCCATTTTATTTATTTTGCAAAATGATAAAAGGCACCAACATTTCTTCCATCGAAATACCGCCGTGCTGAATGGTATTTCTGTAATAATTCACATATTGATTGTAATTATTCGGATATACAAAATAATCGCGGTTCTTACAAAAAGCGTAGGTTGAAGTGATGCCCGTTTTCGGCAAGAAAATTTCATCCGGATTTTTAATTGCAAATGCTTCATCGTCATTATAATCAAGTTTTCGTCCGTGCTTGTAACGCAAGTTCGTACTTGTTTCGCGGTCGCCTTTGATACGTATCGGATGTTCAACATGTAAAGCTCCATGGTCGGTTGTGATAACAACATTCACTTCTTTACTTGCCAATAATTTGATAAAATCAAAAAATGGAGAATGCTCAAACCAAGAAACCACTAACGAGCGATAAGACTTTTCTTCTTCCGCTAATTCATGTACCAAGTTCACTTCAGTGGTTACATGCGAAAGCATATCTACAAAATTATAGATGATCACATTTGTTTTATGTTCCATCATTTGTGGAAAATATTCCATAATTTTACGGCCATATGATTGGTTCATCACCTTATGAAACGTGAATTTCGAGTCTTTTCCGTGGCGTTTCAAATATTCGGCAAACAAATCCTGTTCAAATTGATTTTTGTGATCATCTTCGTCTTCATCAACCCAAAGTTGAGGATATTTTTTAGCAATTTCCGACGGCATCAATCCGGCAAACAAACTGTTGCGCGCATATTGCGTAACTGAAGGTAAAATGCTCATATACATTTGATCAGATACAATGCGGAGATGTTTCTCAATCATCGGTTGAATGGCTTTCCAATGGTCGTAGCGCAAATTATCCACCACAATCAAGAATGTGGGCACACTGCTATCGGAAATCATCGGAAACATCTTGTTGCGAAGTACGGTGTGCGACATCAGCAAACCTTCATCAACATTGCCTTTGACAAATTCTTTGTAGTTGTTTTCTATGTATTTTGAAAAAACAACATTGGCTTCGTCTTTTTGGTTTTCCAGAATTTCCAAAACGCCCTTATCTTCAGAGTCCGAAAGCTCAATACTCCAATGTGTCAGTTTTTTATACATTTCTTCCCATTCCTGAAAATTCAAGCGAGAAGAAAGTTCCATGCTGATTTTACGGAATTCCTGTTGATAAGCGAGCGTACTTTTTTCGGAAACCAAGCGAGTTGTTTCCAAGTGCTTTTTCAAGCAAAGCAAGATTTGGCGCGGATTCACAGGTTTTATCAGATAATCGGATATTTTTGCTCCGATAGCTTCGTCCATGATATATTCTTCTTCGCTTTTGCTAATCATCACAACCGGCAAATTCGGGGCAATTTTTTTAATTTCGACAAGCGTTTCAATGCCCGAGCTTCCAGGCATTTGCTCATCCAAAAAAACAATATCAAGCGGCTCAGTCTTAACAATCTCAATGCCTTCACAACCGTTGTTGGATGTCAAAACTTCGTAATCTTTCCCTTCAAGGAATAAGATGTGGGGTTTTAACAAGTCAATCTCGTCATCCACCCATAAAATGCGTTTCTTTTCCATGTTAACTATTTATTTAGGGTGTAACAATTTTTGTGCCAATTAAATCGGACTGCCATATCTTCCAAGTTTCATCGGCCTGAAGATAAAGCATCTGTAATCCATTTTGCACATCAGCACCATGCTCTTTGCAGGTTTTCAAAAATAATGTTTCCTGCGGTTTATAAATCAAATCGTAAGCAATGTACGAATCATTGATTTTTTCATAAGGAAAATCTACCAAAGCTGTTTCGTTAGGCGTCATTCCAACAGGCGAAGCATTGATTAAAATGTTATAATCGGAAATATCCTGCATGCGCAAATCTTCGTATGTAAATTGATTTTCGTGTTTCGCTCTGCTCACCAAACGATAGTCAATACCAATCTTTTCCAATACAAATCGTACTGCTTTTGAAGCACCGCCTGTTCCAAAAATCAATGCTTTTTTGTGATGCGGTTTCAACATCGGCATAAAACTCTTTTCAAAACCTATCACATCGGTATTATGTCCTATTTTCGTTCCGTCCGGATAAATCTTAATGGTATTGACGGCACCAATAACGGCAGCGCTCTCGCCCAATCCATCCAAATACGGAATCACTTGTTCTTTATAGGGCATTGTTACGTTCAGTCCGCGCAAAGTGGGAGTTGCACGCAACAATTCGGAAAATTCTTCAATCGATTGCAACGGATATAATTCATAGAAATAGTCCGTCAGTCCTGCTTTTGCAAACTTTTCAGTGAACAAAGGCTTAGAAAACGAATGAACTAAAGGATATCCGATTAAACCGAATTGAGGCATTTTATGCTTGTTTTTTCTTTTTGATAAAATTTTTATGAACGTAATAACACAAAACAAGTATCACAACAACCAAAAGACCGTATGATAATTCGTGGCTGTACTTATCAATCTGATCACTTTGTGTCCCGAGGAAATATCCCAAAAGGGCTAAAATTGCATTCCACAAACCGGCTCCCAAGAAAGTAAAAATAGAGAAAACCAAAAAGTTCATTTTTGCCAAACCGGCCGGCAATGAAATCAATTGACGGATTACCGGAAGTAAACGTCCCACAAACGTGGTTGTTTTACCATGATCATTAAAATATTTCTCTGCATGATCTACTTTGGCGCTGCTCAATCCCATCAAGCGACCAAGTTTGGTTTCAACCAATTTATGAATAATCGGGCGTCCCAGCCAAAGTGCTAAAAAATAGTTGATATACGCGCCTATCAATGCACCGATTGTACCAAAAAGCACAACCAAATAGATATTCAAACCATTGGGATTTTTTTCAGGGTCATCACTGCTTGCCACATAAGCTGCCGGCGGAATTACAATCTCCGAAGGGAAAGGGATTAGGGAACTTTCAACTGTCATTAGCAACGTAATTGTTCCATAAGTCATGTTATGGCCATACCAACGTTCAACGTGCTGTATGATTGAAAGTTTTTTAGCTGTATCCACTTTTGCTGATTCTGTTGTATTCTGCGCAAAACCGGTTCCTGCAAAAGCAACTAAAAGAATTATTAATATTTTTTTCATATTTTATTTTACTTATCTATTTTAGTTCATCCAATAACATTCGAACATCCAAATCATCTTCATCTTCGCCTGAAAACAAATCGTTCAGCCAAGCGCGAACTAAAGGCTCCTGAGTACTTGCTATCACAAGTTCGTCAATAGCTTCTTCTTTTTTATGTTCTTTCAAAAATAAAATCGCACGAACAGCATGTGCAAAACCTTCGCTGACTTTTTCTTTTTCAAACACATCCGTTTGCTCGAAAGCCATCTCTACATAACCTAATTCATGCAACAAGAAGATATATGCCGCCGCATAATCGGGATTGGCCGGTGCAAATTTAAAAGCATGTTCGAAGCCCAAAAATGCTGATTCCATATCGCCCATTTGATAGCAAATATCGCCGTACATATAGGTATATTCCGAATTTTCCGGGTCCAATTCCAGTCCACGTTTAAGCACATCTACAGCATACGCCGGCTGCTCATTTTGAAAAAGCAGATGTGCGTATCCCAAACGCGCCTGTTCAAAAAATTCATCCACTTCCAAAGCCTTCACATAATACCGCATAGCCAATGGAATGTCGTTTGATTGCTCTGCCGCTTCAGCCATCAACACATGCGCAAATGGATCTTCCGGATGAAGGTCGAGGATTTCGCGAGTTATCCGCAACATATCCTGTATTTGTCCGAGTGCACTGTATGTAGATGCGAGGTTAAGCATCGCCACCATATCGGTTTCATTGATGGCTAAAGCCATTTGAAAACTCTCAATTGCTTTTTCGTACAATTTCAAATTACGGTACAACAAACCCAATCCTACCCAAACCGCACGATTATAAGGCATTTCATGAGTTAATTTCGTAAAATATTCGATGCCTTGTTCAACCGTCATCGAGCGTTCGTAATTAATCTCAAGATCCATCAGAATACTCTCGTTGTCCGGAGCATATTTCAAGGCCTTTTGCAAATACTCAATGGCTTTATCGAATTTATGCAAGTTGGCATATTCCATGGCGATGTTCTGATAGATCTCTTCTAAATCATCTTCATCGACAATGGCTTGTTTATAGGCTTCAATAGCTTTTTCGTATTTTTGCAAATGACTATAAATCGTAGCTTTTGTAAAAAACACATCCGGATTGTTCGGATCCATTTGTTCGATTTCTGCAATCAAACCCAAAGCATTATCAACCTGATCATTATGCGCATACATTTGCGCTTCGCGAAGCATGAACATTGAATTCCGGGGATAGGTTTCAGATGCAAATTTCAACACCTGTTTCGCCCGGTTGATGTTCATTTTCGATATGTAATAATCGAAGATCTCGGCCAAATCATCCGCATCAAAAAAATCATTGGCACCTTCTTTTTGCGTACGCTCAAAGCGGTCTACCAATTCTTTCATTTCTTCTTCGGACAAAAAGTCGTTATCGTCTTCTTCCTCGTCCCACATTTCTAAATGTTCTTCTGTTATTCAAAACTTTTTTGATATTGATGCATCGCGCGCTGACTCATCCCCATGCTCGAGAAGCCTCCGTCGTGATAAAGGTTTTGCATGGTTACTTTTTTCGTTAAATCCGAGAACAATGTAATGCAATAATCTGCACACTCTTCTGCCGTAGCGTTTCCAAGCGGCGACATGCGTTCGGTAAAATCCATCAATCCGTCAATTCCTTTCACTCCGCTACCGGCAGTGGTCAATGTTGGAGATTGAGAAATCGTGTTTACGCGGATTTTTTTATCACGCCCATAAATATATCCAAAACTACGTGCAATCGATTCCAATGTGGCTTTTGCATCAGCCATGTCGTTGTATTCAAACAAAGTACGTTGTGCTGCAATGTACGACAAAGCTACCACAGATCCCCATTCGTTAATCGCATCGAATTTACGTGCAGTTTGCAATACTTTATGGAAAGACAAAGCGGAAATATCCAATGTTTTTAAAAAGAATTCGTAATCCAAATCGTCGTATGATTTTTTCTTACGAACGTTGGGCGACATGCCGATTGAATGTAATACAAAATCAATTTTCCCGTATTTTTCCATCGCCGTTTTAAACAAGTTTTCCAAATCGGGAATGCTTGTTGCATCAGCAGGTACTACAACGGTATTACACTTTTGAGCCAATTCGTCGGTTTCTCCCATGCGAATCGAAAGCGGCGTGTTGGTAAGAAGAAACTCAGCTCCTTCTTCATGCGCACGCTCAGCTACTTTCCATGCAATAGAACGGTCGTTCAAAGCACCGAAAATAATTCCTTTTTTCCCTTTCAATAAGTTGTAGCTCATAGATTTCCTTTCTTATTTCATTAGTTCTTTAGCCGCATGAATGGCTGCATCGGTTACCACTTCATTGCTCAACATGCCTGCAATGGCTTGCAAATGCTCGTCGTTGTTGAGTTTTTTGATTTCCGAACGCGTAACGCCATCCATATTTTTTTTATAAACTCTGTAATGATACGTGGCTTTGGCAGCCATTTGCGGTAAATGCGTAATTACAATTACTTGCATATTTTCCGCCATTTTTTGCATCAACATACTCACTTTTCCTGCAATATCGCCGGAAACACCGGTATCTATTTCATCGAAAATAATCGTCGGTAAAATACTTTGTGAATTAATTACCGACTTAATAGCCAGCATCAAACGCGACAATTCACCACCCGACGCAACTTTTCCCAACTCTTTTTGTTCACCTCCTGCATTGGCGTTGAATAAAAAGCGGATGCGGTCTTTTCCGTTAGATAAGAAATGATCACTTTCTGCTAATTGCAAATGTAAATGCGCTTCAGGCATCCCAAGTGATTTCAACACTTGAGTGACTTCTTGTTCGATGTGTGCCGAAGATTTTTTACGATCTGCAGAGAGAACAGAAGCCAATTCTGATAACGTTTTTTCAACTATTTGCAATTCTTGTTCTAAACGCTCGATTTTCTCGGAAGAAGTCGTAATATCAACTAATTTTCCGGATAAATCGTTTTGAATTTGCAATAATTCGTCTATTGTTTGCACATGATGCTTGGCTTGCAAACGATAGATTTTATCCAGACGCTCTTCGTACATTTGTTGCTTTTCGGCATCAAAATTCACGTTGTCGGCCATTTCGTTTACTTCCGAACTCAAATCTTTCAATTCCACAAATGCCGAATGAAAACGTTCGGAAATATTTTTCAGCTCTTCGCTTATTTGTTGATATTTGCGGAAGGCATGGTCAATTTCCGAAAGTGATTGCAACATATTTTGCTCTCCTTCCGAAAGCTGATTGGCAGCTTGAAACAATACGCCTTTGATTTCTTCTGCATGGCGCATCACTTCGAGCTCCTGCTCCATCGTTTCCTGTTCGCCCGCTTGCAGCTTGAGTTCTTCAAGTTCGGTAAACAAAAACGATAAATAATCTTGCTCGTCTTTGAGTTGTTGTTCGTGCGCTTTCAGTGTTGAAATTTCTTGCGAAAGCGTTTTATATTTTTTGTATGATTCCTTATATTTTTCCAGATGTTCGGGATGTTCAATCAAGGCATCTACCACATTCATTTGAAAATCGGAATCGTTTAATGTCAATGTTTGATGTTGTGAATGAATATCCACCAAATGATCACCCAAATCCTTCATCTGTATAAGATTGACGGGCGTATCGTTGATAAATGCGCGTGATTTTCCGACAGGCGATATTTCTCTGCGCAAAATTACATGATCGTCATAATCCAAGCCTTCAGCATCAAAAAATGAACGTAAATTCAGTTTCTTTATATCAAAAACACCTTCTATAACGCATTTTTTCTCTTTATCGAACAAAACCTGGGTATCGGCGCGTTGTCCCAAAATCAGCGCAAGCGCACCCAACATGATGGATTTTCCAGCACCGGTTTCTCCGGTAATCACCGAAAATCCAGGATCGAAGCGGACATCGAGTTGTTGGATTAATGCGTAATTTTCGATATATAATTGCTTCAACATAAATCAGCGTTTATTAATATCTTGGTATTTAGCCGAATTCACCCCATCTATGGCAGTCATTATGGCAATTACCTTATCTTTTTCAGCCTTAGGCGCCACATTAAAGATATTGATAATTTCATCACGTTTAGCATCTAAAAAAAGTTGTTGACACAATGGGGAGCCGGCAGCTTCATTCAATGCTTTCAAACTCTCCAAAGCCTGAATAATGGCTGCACGTCCTTCGGCAGCGTTGTTGTACATTCGATCCAACCCCTGACGATGATAAATATAATTCACCTCACGAATTTGCTTATAGGCCGGCTTCAAATATCCATCTACCACCCAATAACGACTGATATCTTTTTCGGATTTACCCATTTTCCAACCGGATTCGGGCAACCTCTGCGACAAACTCACAATAGTTTGGGCGTTTGTAAAGAAAGTTGTTCCTCCATTCGGTGAAAACGTATCGAAATACAATCCCAAAATCATATCGCAATAAAAAGCCAATACGGACGTAAGATTGGCATTCGTTGAATTCTCTATGAATTCCAAAGCATCATTTTCCGAATAGGTAAAATTAAATTCTTTATCAATATAGTTAAGAATATTCGTACTATAATTCGAGTTAAACACCGGACGGCGCACCTGAATGGTCAATGTGGATTTAATCTGATTGTTTTGCATATTGCGCTCGGAAACAACAATATTCATATTACATTCTATACGTTCAGACGATTTAAATTGATAATTAGACCAGTTACGGTTGTTTACAAACTCATAAATCGCATTTTTCAAGATCTCAAAAGTCTTCTTATCTCCCACCTGAACTTGGGATGTATTTATCTGCACATTACACAACAATTCTTGCGCATGTGAAACAGCTGTGATACAGCACAAAACGAATATAAAAAAGATTCTTCGCATTTATATGCAAATATACGTTTTTTTTTTGAGAAGTAGAAATATTTTTTCGATAAAACAAAAAACGCCTCTCGAATTTCTCCGAGAAGCGTTTCACCTATGAAAAAACAAATTAATTAGTTGCCTTTTTCCATTGCGTTTTTAAGATTCGAAAGAGCTTCCAAATCGCCTAAAGTCGTTTTTTAAACGCTGTCGTTCAATTTTTTCATCACTTTTTTATCTTCGTCGCCTCTTTTAACGTTTTCTTGTTCTTGAACGTCTTGGAAGGTACGTGTATGAGACACAATGATTTTTTTGCTATCCTTATTAAATTCAAGCACTTTGAAATCCAATGCATCATCTACCTTTGCAGGTTTAGCGTCTTCTTTCACCATGTGGCGTGTAGGTGCAAAACCTTCAACACCATAAGGAAGAGCGATGGTAGCGCCTTTATCGTTTACGCTAACAACCGTTCCTTTATGAACAGAATCTAAAGTAAACACGGTTTCAAAAACATCCCAAGGATTTTCTTCGAGTTGTTTGTGACCGAGGCTCAAGCGGCGGTTATCGGCATCCATTTCAAGAACAACCACATCGATTTTCTCACCGATTTTGGTAAATTCTGCAGGATGCTTGATTTTTTTCGACCAAGAAAGGTCAGAAATATGAATCAAACCGTCAACACCTTCTTCCAATTCAACAAAGATACCGAAGTTGGTAAAGTTGCGAACAGTTGCAGAGTGTTTCGAACCGATCGGATATTTTTGAGCGATATCAGCCCATGGATCCGGAATCAATTGCTTGATACCCAAAGACATTTTGCGTTCTTCGCGATCTAAAGTAAGGATAACAGCTTCTACTTCCTGACCGATTTTCAAGAAATCTTGAGCGCTGCGCAAGTGTTGAGACCACGACATTTCAGAAACGTGGATCAAACCTTCAACACCAGGAATTACTTCGATAAATGCACCGTAGTCAGCGATAACAACTACTTTTCCTTTAACTTTGTCACCCACTTTAAGATCGGTGTTCAAAGAATCCCATGGATGTGGAGTAAGTTGTTTAAGACCTAATGCACTACGTTTTTTGTTTTCGTCGAAATCGCGGATAACAACATTGATTTTTTGATCCAATTGAACGATTTCTTCCGGATGGTTGATACGTCCCCAAGAAAGGTCAGTGATGTGGATCAAGCCGTCTACGCCGCCAAGGTCGATGAACACGCCGTAAGAAGTGATGTTTTTAACAACACCTTCAAGTACTTGTCCTTTTTCGAGTTTGGAAATGATTTCAGCTTTTTGTTGTTCGATCTCGTCTTCGATAAGCGCTTTATGCGAAACAACAACGTTTTTGTATTCGTGGTTGATTTTAACAACTTTGAATTCCATTGTTTTATCAACGTAAACGTCGTAATCACGGATTGCTTTAACGTCAATTTGAGAACCTGGCAAGAAGGCTTCGATACCGAATACATCTACGATCAAGCCACCTTTGGTGCGGCTTTTTACGTAACCTGTCAATACTTCTTGTTCTTCGTATGCTTTGTTTACACGATCCCATGAACGGAGGATACGTGCTTTTTTGTGAGAAAGTAAAAGTTGACCGTTAGCGTCTTCTTGGCTTTCTACATATACTTCTACAGTATCGCCTACTTTAAGTTCCGGATTGTAACGGAACTCAGAAATAGAGATAACACCATCAGATTTGAAACCGATGTTTACGACTACTTCGCGGTTGTTTTTAGCTACTACAACACCATCAACCACTTCGCGTTCAGCGACTTGATTTAATGTTTTTTCGTAAGCCTCTTCGAGATGTTTTTGTTCGGCAGCATCGCGTTTGATTTGTTTTTTGCCGATTGCGCTCCAGTCAATTTCCGGAGGAGTTAAATGTGTCATTGCGTCTTTGTGAGCTTGCGCTCGTTAAAAGGTTAAACATTCTGTTAATTATCACCGAAACAACAAGTTCCGATCCTTTCATAAAAAAGGACTGCAAAGATACAAAGAATAATTGAAAAATTAAAATTTTTTTCGTAAATTTGCCGTTTATTTAAGTACGTATTATTCAATATAATTTTATAGCTATGAAAAAAGTCGTTTTAATTCGCCACGGCGAAAGCGTTTGGAACAAAGAGAATAGATTTACCGGCTGGACCGATGTTGATTTGAGTGAAACAGGTATGATGGAAGCTCACGAAGCAGGCAAATTGCTAAAAGCCAACGGTTTCAAATTCGAAGTTGCGTATACTTCCTACCTCAAACGTGCTATTAAAACTTTGAATGTGGTTTTGGAAGAAATGGATATGATGTGGATTCCGGTAGAAAAAACCTGGCGCTTGAATGAAAAACATTATGGTTCGCTTCAAGGTTTGAACAAAGCTGAAACCGCTGCTAAATATGGTGATGAACAAGTAAAAACCTGGCGCCGCAGCTACGACGTACCACCTGCTCCTATCGAAGAAAATGACCCGAGAAATACACGCAAAGAAGAGAAATACGCAGCAGTTGATCCTAAATTAGTTCCACTTACAGAATCGTTGAAAGATTGCATCGAGCGCGCACTTCCTTATTGGCAAAACGAAATCATGACTGCCATGAAATCGCACAATGAAATTATCATTGCTGCACATGGCAACAGTTTGCGCGGTATTATCAAATATTTGAAAAACATTCCCGATGCCGATATTTCCGAATTAAACTTGGCAACAGCCGTTCCTTACGTTTTCGAGTTTGACGACAATATGAATTTACAAAAAGACTACTTGCTCGGCGATCCGGAAGAATTGAAAAAGAAAATGGAAGCGGTAGCAAACCAAGGAAAAGCAAAATAATTAAAAATTAAGAATTAAAATTAAGAATTAGGATTTTTTCTTGTTCTTCGTTTTTTAATTCTTAATTCATAATTCTTAATTCATAATTTATGTTAAGATCTCACACTTGCGGCGAATTAACAATTGATAATGTCGGACAAGAAGTAACGCTTTGCGGATGGGTACACCGTTCGCGCGACTTAGGCGGCATGACTTTTATCGATTTGCGCGACCGCTACGGCGTTACACAACTGGTATTCAATATGGATACAGACGATGAATTGTGTAATTATGCTCGCGGATTAGGCCGTGAATACGTAATTCGCGTAGTCGGAAAAGTTTCTGAACGCAGCAATAAAAATGCAAAGATTTCTACCGGAGAAATTGAAATTGAAGTCGGACAAGTGGAGATTTTAAATCCGGCGAAAACACCTCCTTTCACAATTGAAGATCATACTGACGGCGGTGATGAACTCCGTATGCGCTACCGTTATTTGGATTTGCGCCGTCCGGAAGTAAGCAAAAACATTATTTTACGCCATCAAATGGGCATCGAAACACGAAATTATTTAAATCATTTGAATTTCGTAGAAATCGAAACGCCCTTTTTAATTAAATCAACGCCCGAAGGTGCACGCGATTTCGTGGTGCCTTCACGTATGAATGAAGGTGAATTTTATGCGCTTCCGCAATCGCCACAACAATACAAACAGTTGCTGATGGTTTCCGGCTTCGACCGTTATTTTCAAATTGTACGCTGCTTCCGCGATGAAGATTTGCGTGCCGACCGCCAACCGGAGTTTACCCAAATTGACTGCGAAATGAGTTTCGTAAAACAAGAAGATGTGCTCGAAACTTTTGAAGGTTTGGTCAAACATTTGTTCAAAAAAGTGCGTGGTGTAGATATCCACAAACTTCCGCGTATGACCTATGCCGACGCCATGAAATACTACGGTTGCGACAAGCCCGACACACGTTTCGAAATGAGATTTGTGGAATTGAACGATGTTGCAAAAGGTAAGAACTTTTCCGTTTTTGATGATGCAGAATTGGTTGTGGGAATCAGCGCACCTAATTGTGCCGCTTATTCGCGCAAACAAATAGATGAACTCGTTGAGTTTGTAAAACGTCCACAAATAGGCGCTACCGGATTGGTTCACATTCGCTGCGAGGAAGATGGACATTTAAAATCTTCCGTTGATAAATTCTTCACAGAAGATGATTTGAGAAAAATTGCAGAAGCCTGCAATTCCAAGCCCGGCGACTTGATTTTAATCATGGCCGGCAAAACCGAGAAAACACAAAAAGCACTTTGCGAATTGCGCTTGGAAATGGGCACACGCCTGGGCATGCGCGATCCGAACGTATTTTCGCCTTTGTGGGTAACCGATTTCCCATTGTTGGAATGGGACGAAGACAGCAAACGTTTTTACGCAAAACACCATCCATTCACTTCGCCCAACTTAAGCGATTTAGCAATGCTTGATAGCAATCCGGGAGCCGTTCGCGCGCAAGCATACGATATGGTTATCAATGGTGTTGAAGTTGGCGGCGGTTCTATTCGTATTCACAATCGCGAGTTGCAAAACCGTATGTTCAACGTACTCGGATTTAGCGACGAAGAAGCACAAAAACAGTTTGGTTTCTTGATGAGCGCTTTCGAATTTGGTGCTCCTCCGCATGGCGGTTTGGCATTCGGATTCGACCGTCTTTGTTCGTTGTTCGGTGGATCGGAATCTATTCGCGATTTCATTGCATTTCCCAAAAACAATGCCGGACGCGACGTGATGAGCGACTCACCGGCATCCATCAGTCAAGCGCAATTGGACGAATTAAAATTAATTTTAAAGAAATAATTATTTATAAAAATATGATCATGAAAACCGTTGCAGCGCAAACTGCGCAATATTTGCTTGAAGTGCAAGCTGTAAAATTGAACAATGAAACCCCCTTCACATGGGCCTCGGGACGCAAGTCTCCGATTTATTGCGACAATCGCGTGACACTTTCTTATCCGAACATTCGTAATTATATCCGCCAACAAATGGTACATATCATCAACGAGCGTTTCGGTAAAGTGGATTGCATTGCAGGCGTTGCCACCGGAGGTATTGCACAAGGCGCTTTAATTGCACACGAGTTTGGCTTGCCTTTTGTTTATGTACGTCCGGAAGAAAAAAAACACGGCATGCACAATCAAATTGAAGGGAGCTTGAAACCGGGCGCTTCTGTTGTTGTGATTGAAGATTTAATTTCGACCGGAAAAAGCAGCTTGATTGCTGTAGACGCTTTGCGCGAAGCAGGTTGCGATGTTAAAGGCATGCTTGCAATTTTTACGTATGAATTGGAAGTTGCCAAGAAAAATTTCGAAGCCGCCAAAGTCGATTTACAAACATTAACCAACTATTCAGCTTTGATTGAAGAAGCCATTGCCAGCAAATACGTTTCCGAAAAAGACCAGCAATCGCTTGCAGAATGGCGGTTAAACCCGGAAAAATGGAGCGACGAAAGAATGTAAAATTAGTTTAAAAGTTTAGGTTGTTTAGGTAGTTCAAGTCATTTGAACCGTTTAAACTTTCTGAACTTCCTAAACATTCTAAACTTCTTGAACCTTCCAAATCTTTAAACATGAAAATCAACAGTAACAAAGAAACCATAAACTGTCGCGCCGAAAACATTTTTGATTTTATTTCCAATTTTAAAAACTTCGAACATTTAGTTCCGCAAGATAAAGTAAACAATTGGAATGCGACTGAAAACGAATGTTCGTTTGCAATTCCGAATTTGGCAACCATTGCCATGGAAATTGCCGAAAAACAAGCACCGAACAGGCTTTTGATTAAATCAAAACAACCGTCGCCATTCGATTTCAGCATGACTGTTGAACTTGAAGGAAACGAAACAGTTGTAAGCTCCATTGAATTTGCAGCGGATGTCAATCCGATGCTGGGAATGATGGTAAAAAATCCGTTAACGAATTTTGTAAATATTCTGAATGCGCAATTGAAAAGTTACGCGGAAAATACATTAAATACATAATAATGAAGACCTAACAGGTTTTTCTCCTGTTAGGAGTTCTTCGTGAACTTTGTGCCCTTTGTGGTTAAAACAAATGAGAAAACAAAAGTATCCGATATTAGAAAATGTGTGCATTGAAGATTTTGCCGCGGAAGGCAAATCGCTTGCGAAAGTGAATGGCGCTGTTGTTTTTGTCCCATTCTCCGCACCGGGTGATTTGGTTGACATACAAGTGACCAAAAAGCGCAAGCAATACATGGAAGGCCGCATCGTAAAGGTGCACGAGTATTCTCCACGCCGTGTGAAACCATTCTGCGAACATTTTGGATATTGCGGCGGCTGTAAGTGGCAGCACGTTTCTTACGAAGATCAGTTGGCATACAAACAACAAACGGTTGTTGATCATCTGACTCGTATCGGACATTTAGAAATTCCTGAGGTGACTCCTATCCTACCCTCGAAAAACACACGTTTTTATAGAAATAAATTAGAATACACGTTCTGCGACCGCCGTTGGTTTACGCCGGAAGAAATGCAAAGCGAAGAAGCGCAATCGGGCGACACGCGGGCATTGGGCTTTCATATTCCGGGCATGTTCGATAAGGTTTTAGACATTCGCTATTGCCATTTTCAAGCTGATCCTTCAAATGCCATTCGCTTGGCATTGAAAAAAACGGCTGTTGAACATGATTTGAGTTTCTACAATCCACGCAGCCACGAAGGTTTTTTGCGTAATGTAATGATTCGAAACACATCTACCGGACACTGGATGGTGGTGGTGGTTTTCGCTTATCGCGATGATAAAAATATCGAAATTGTGATGCAGGACTTGCAAACGCAATTTCCTGAAATCACTTCGTTGCTTTACGTTGTGAACGAAAAATTCAACGATACGATTTTCGATCAAGACATTCATATTTTTAAAGGAAACGATTTTATTATTGAAGAAATTCCGACATTAAAAACGGGCGGACGCACCTTACAATTTAAAATCGGACCAAAATCTTTTTTCCAAACCAACACACAGCAAGCATTCGAGCTTTATCGCGCCGCTGCCGAATGTGTTGATTTCACAGGCAACGAAACGGTTTACGATTTATATACCGGCACCGGCAGTATTGCGCAATGCTTGTCGTTGTATGTAAAAAAAGTAGTGGGCATCGAATACGTTCCCGAAGCCATCGAAGATGCCAAAGAAAACGCGGCTTTCAACAAAATTGAAAACACCGAATTCTTCGCCGGCGACATGGTAAATGTATTGAATGATGCCTTTGTTTCCAAACATGGAAAGCCCGACATCATTGTTACCGATCCGCCACGTGCGGGCATGCATGCAGATGTGGTTGCACAAATTTTAAAAATCGGCGCTCCGAAAATTATCTACATCAGCTGTAATTCGGCCACGCAGGCACGGGATTTGGAATTAATGAAAGATGCTTATGAAATTAAAAAAGTGCAGCCGGTAGATATGTTTCCACACACACATCATGTGGAAAATATTGTTTATTTGGAGAAACGGTAATTTTGTATTTTCAAAATTTATTCATAACTTTGCGGAAATAAATGTTAACAAGCTGACAAGTTAACAAGAAACCAAAATAAAAAAATATAGAAAAACACTAATTAATTATACATAAAGAAAGCGTAAGCTTAAATTCCTATAACGGAAACCGCCAAAATTTTCAAAGAGAAGGAATTGATAAGCGATACGCTCATGCTGTGTCCGGCGTGGGTTGTGTCTTATTTTTCTCTTAGGTGCTTGGCGGTACCTCGTTATAAATAAGATTGCAATTCACGCTTTTTTTGTTATGCATATACAGCCCCTTCGGGGCTTGTTAGAAAATGATTAACAAATAAATATACACAACATGAAAACACAATTACTTCGTGGCAGGAATGCAAAAATGCAAGAATGCAGAAGCGCAAGAGCGCAGAAATGCAGAAAAATGACCGTCTTCTGCATTTTTGCACTTCTGCATTTCTGCTTTGCCTTCTCAATCCTCGCTCAAACCGAGGGCGGCACGTTTACCGACCCTCGCGATGGCGAAACCTACAAAACTGTGATTATGCCCGATGGCAAACGCTGGATGGCGGAGAATTTACGGTATAGCAAGGGATTGCTGAATTATGTTTATGGATACCGGCCTATTACCGGAAATATTGCCGCACCGGGCACGAATTTACAGAAAACCTTTTATTGTCCGGGGCCCGGCCCGTTCTCTACGTCGCCAAATACAACGACTACTTCGCAGGCCGATCCTTTGCTTTGCGAGTTTGAGGGGGCGCTCTATCCTTTTTGGACGGCTTACGGACAAAACAACGGCACAAGTGCCGTGACAACAACCAATGCCGGTGAGCAAGGGGTTTGTCCAAGCGGCTGGCATTTGCCGAGTGATGTCGAATGGAGTAATTTAGCAACTGCTTTATCAAATAATTTTTCAAGTTTACAGGTTCTGAATGCAGGGCGGAGGGATTATACCGGCGTTTTTGCCGATCGTGGTTCGAAGGCCTATTTTTGGACAAGTTCGGGAAGCGGTACTGCTGTCGTTTCCCGCAGCTTTTCCGGTGGAACGATTACTCGAAATGCTTCTCAATCTGCTTCCGACGCACTATCCGTGCGTTGTGTGGAAGGCGTTTGTAAGGATAGTTTTCCGATTGTTTTTTCCGCTATTCCTGCTTCTTGCGAAAATATTCCGGTATGGAATGAAATAGGTATTCTTACGGGTACCAAAACAAGAACGTATAACTTATCGATTCCTGCTTCTACCGGGAATTGGACATATACCGTTAGTGTTAAGAGTTACACAACATCAAGTGCGCCAACGGTATCCATTTCCGGAAACGGAACAGCTTCCGCATCTGTAACGTTTACTATTACCAGTCCGATTGTTGATAAAACATTTACAATTCTTATAACAGCCACCAATCCGATATATTGCGGACAATTATCCGAAACACATGTTTTCACACTCAAAGAAGTACCTGTTTTAACTACAATTGCCGGCAATGAAGCTGTTGGTGCTATCAAAACAATGACGGATGTTCGCGA
>JAVBNF010000033.1:0-78104 GCA_031551725.1 Bacteroidales bacterium | reverse complement strand
GCAGTTGTTCACGTCATCTGTTTCTGCGGCAAACAAGCCATTTAAGCCAGGTCTTGTTGATACAAATGCACGAAATATAGTTCCGGATTCTGTTGTTTGCGGAAATGGAAGAACGTGTCATGATACGGTATTGTTGATTCCGGAGAGCATGAATATAACATCCGCAACCGGTCCGGGTCTTGCGACACAATTACCTAAGATTTCAGCATATAATATTATTTATAGACCAAAAAGAATTCCAGGCCCTGGTTGTGCAGGAGCGCCTTCTTTTGTTGTGGGTAAAAAACAACTTTCATCAATATCTATTATTGAAAATCAAAACCTAATGGTAGATTTGAGTGAAACAACACCATTCATTCCGTTGAAAGTTAATAGAGATATTGATTTTGTTTCTCCTAAATGGAATCATTTCCCGGCAGATAGTTTTAAAGCAGGAAGAGTACCGGCTGATTTACCCGGCTATGAGCATCTTTATTACATCTTAGAGGAAGTCGTTCCGAATTGTTCAACAGTCAACCATCCGTTATTTGGACCTCAAACAGTGTGTGGAGATCCAATCATCGAACATGATAGTACGGTATATATTTATCAATATTACTCATCAATAAGATGCGATAGTACAATTGTTTACGATTCTATTTACGAGATGAGGACTGTTCCGATTTCAAATCCTTACGGTGCAGGAACTATTTGCTCAGACCAAGAAGTCCTTATCCGTGTGGATTCCCTCCGCATGGTGACCTGCTACGTTCCGGTATTGCCAATTAAAACAGTTGTTAAAGTAGACTCTATTTGGTACGACACGGTTATTTCTGAAAAACGCGACACCTTCTACATGATTGCCACTACCAACCATGCTCCGTACGTATATCCGGAAAACATGGTACAAGATTCCGTACAAGTGGTGATGGAAGGTACAACGCTTAAAGGATGTGCTTTCAGCGATACCATGTGGTTTTCACGTATCCGCGTGCACAACAAGCACACGATGGATACTTCTATCGGACATGGCGACACCTTGCAGTTCTTTACGCAGGCGACAGGCTCTCCGAATGTACTCTTCCAATGGACGCAAAAAACAATGCCGATGGGGGCTCCATTGTTGAGCATGCCCGACCGCTATATAGGTGATACAACCAATTTTGCAGGCCTCGAGCCTAAAATGGACACGTTGTACGTGACCATGACCAACGACGATGCCCGTGCATGTTCAATTACAGATACCGTTTCCGTACAAGTATTAACCGGCTATAAGATTGGTGGTTTTGTGAGCTATGATACTGTTTGGGATCCTGTTTGGGCGGCAAGCAATCCGGGAGATTATAAGGATCACCGACCATTAGGAAATGTAATTGTTGAGTTATGGAGAATTAATCCGGATGGAACCGAACAAAAATTGGATACGGTACACTCCAAGTCGGATGGATATTTTGAATTTAAAGGACGTTATCCGGCAGGAAAATATCAGTTCAGATGCTTGGCACCAAGTAAAGAAAATATCTCCGACGTATTTGCAATAGCTGATAACATAGATGCTGCAGATGCGACAATAATAGCAGAATGGTTAACAAAGGTTTCTGATGCAGAAGATTTTCAAACAGTCTTGAATGTTTCGTTGCGTTCTTTAATACCTTTGGCAGCTAATGTTGATAGTTCTTCAGTTGATTATACGAGTTCCAGCTTTGTAAACAGATTTGGTATATTTGCGGCAGATGCAACAGATTTATCTCTTGCCCAAGTTTCAGAAACAGGAACAGCAGGAACGTATCGTACAGATAGAGCGGATGCATCAACAGCTATCAATAATTGGATTTTTAGCAATGACACAGTTTTTTTAGCAAGTGATGATGTGAATAACCACGTAAGAGGTATTATTAGAGGGGATGTTGATATTAGTGTGAAACCGACTCCTTCAACAACGGATGTCTTCCAAAGAGTTAAGAAGCAAAAAACTTCTTTAATAGTAAGTAAAGATACGCTTTGGCTTAATGAAAACGAAGTTTTGATTAACTATCCCATTGTTTCTCAGACCTCCGGAGTCCTTCGAGCAATGCAATTTTGGATGAATTTCGATGCAAAAAATGTAGAAGTTTTGGATGTTCGTTCAGGTATTGGTTATGGAAATTATGCATCTAATATTTCAAAAGAAACTGTTGCATTTGTGTGGTTCTCTGGGTTAGATGTGAGAATCAAACAAGGAGATGTTATAGCATATGTCACATTAAAAGTGAAAGCAAAAGCATTGAAAGATTTACCATCTAAATTCTCAATAGATGATTTGGAACGTTTTGGGGTATGGGGGCATAATGTTGAGCGTTATTCGAACTATCAATTCTCTATGCCAACCATCGCCATTCGCAAAGCAGAACGCCAGGTGGTTGAAGAAACCGAGTGGTCTGATGAAGCAGATACGGTGAATAGCGGCGGTGAAGTGCCTGTCTCGTCAGACGAAGAAAACTTGACCCGTAAACCGGTACAAGATGTTGAACATTCGAAGATTATCAACGTAACACCTAACCCGATGATTACGTGGTCGGATATTACCTACAGCGTGGCCAGCGAATGCGTGGTGAATCTCCGCTTGTTTAATGCGCTTGGTACACAAGTGAAAGTGATAGTTAACGGTGAGCGTCAAATGGGTATTTATCGTAAGAAATTAACCACCGACAACCTTCCGGCAGGGGTATATATCCTGCGTCTGGAAGCCGGTTGCGACGGAGGAATGGAATACGATGTGGTGAGGATAGTGATAAATAGATAGAAATTGTTAATTATAAATTATTAATTATAAATTGCTTCGCGTACAATGTTTTTAGTGCTTAATGCTTAATTGAGGCGCAGCTTCATTAATAATTAACAATTAATAATTAACAATTAAAAAGATATGCAAACAGGGTGATGCGCGGTTTTCAAAAAAAATTTGCACAATCAAATTTTTTTTACTACCTTTGCATCCCCGAAGCGGAAGTAGCTCAGCTGGTAGAGCACAACCTTGCCAAGGTTGGGGTCGCGGGTTCGAGTCCCGTTTTCCGCTCCAGTAGAGACGCAATGTATTGCGTCTCTACAAAAAAATCCCACGAAAGTGGGATTTTTCGTTAAATGTTAGGGATTAGAGAGGAAATGCAGTTTATTCTCCATTTTCAATTCTCTACTCTCCATTCGTTACGCCTTGGTGGTGGAATCGGTAGACACGCAGGACTTAAAATCCTGTGGCCGTTGAGGCCGTGCGGGTTCAAGTCCCGCCCGAGGTACGAGGAAAAGCGGCGCAAGCCGCTTTTTTTGTGCCATGAGCGTTGCTCATGGGAATTTAGATTTGCCCACTTCGCGGACGGGGATTATTTAGATTTGTCCGCCTCGCGGACGGGGGGAATCATGGCGAGCGGCGTAGGCGCGTGGCCATCTTATTCCGTACCCTTCAACCCCTGTTCAATATCCTCAATGCTTGGAAGTGCGGATTTGTAGTTATCCGGAAGTAGATTAGATAGTTCATATTCGGATATTCCGATAGGGTGATTGCTGCCTTCGAGCGAATACTGAACCATCACATCGTCTTTGGTTTTGCAAATAATCAACCCGATTGTGGGATTGTCGGTTTCTTTCTTTCGTTGGTGATTAATTGCAGATACGTAAAGGCCCAACTTCCCTGCATGTTCGGCTTCGAAGTTAGTTGCTTTCAATTCTACAACAACATAGCAACGTAATTCGGTGTGATAGAAAAGTAAGTCGATAAATCGTTCGGACTGACCTACTTTCACAGGAACTTGCCTGCCGATATACGCAAATCCTTGTCCCAACTCCAATAAGAATTTCGTAATATTGGCTGTGAGGGCATCTTCTAATTCTCGCTCCTTATAATCGCTCGTGAGAGTGATGAAGTCAAAATTGTAAGGATCTTTCAATACTTCATTCGCAAGATCGCTTTGAACCTCCGGTAGTAGTCGCGAAAAATTTGTTAATGCTTTCCCTTGAGAGGAATAGAGTCCGGCATCCATAAAGTTCATCAAAACAGCTCTACTCCAACCATTCTCAATGGTCTTTTGGATATAGAAAAGTGCTTCGCGAACGGATTTGCATTGGGAGATAATTTCTCTATGATGTCCCCAAGGAATTCGAAAAATTGGGTGGTTTTCTAATTCGTCCACAACTTGTGGGCGAATTGTATTTTTCATGTTTTCAGAATGTTGCGATTTGTTCCCAAGTTTATGACGAATTTCGTCCACAACTTGCGGACGAATTGAATCGTCTTTGGTATAGAACAAATAGAAACGTTTAATATATTTCAAATTTGTGGAAGAAAATCCTTTCATATGCGGAAATTCCGAACGCAAATCCTTGCTCAATTTTTCAAAAAAACCACTTCCCCAAGCAGATTCCATTTGCCGGGAAACAATATCATGTCCCAAATCCCAATAAAGGCGGAGCAATTCGGTGTTGACTTTTACAGCGGCTTTGATTTGACTTTGATGTATTTTTGCTTTCAAGTCAATCAGCCAATTACGGTATTCGTTACTTGTTTGATCAATCTTATTCATAACTTTACAAAGTTACAATTTTTTTCATGATTTCACCCCAATTCCAAAAAAAATTCCTATCTTTGGGAAATTTAACAATGGGCGTATGACGCTGGTTATGATGAGCTCATTAACAATTAACAATTAACAATTAATAATTTATGAAAAGTTACACAACCGATCACATTCGCAACGTGGTATTGCTGGGCAGCACGCGCTCGGGCAAAACCACTCTTTCTGAGGCCATGCTTTTTGAGGGCAAAGTTATCGATCGACGGGGTACCGTGGAAGCTAAGACAACCGTTAGCGACAATACGGAAATCGAACAGCTCTACCAGCGTTCGATATACTCCACGTTGATGTACACTGAATTCATGGATCGCAAGTTAAATATCATCGACACGCCGGGTGCCGACGATTTCGTAGGAGGTATGATCTCCGCTTTTAAAGTTTGCGATACCGGTTTGTTGTTGATCAACTCCCAACAAGGCGTTGAAGTAGGCACCGATATTCAAGCTCGCTACGCCGAACGCCACAACAAACCCGTGGTGATTGCCATAAATCAACTCGACTCTGAAAAAGCCGATTGGGACATGAGTGTCGAAAGCCTCAAACAGGCTTTCGGACATAAAATTGCGCTGGTGCAATATCCCGTTAATCCTGGTGTTAATTTCAATGCGTTTATCGATGTTTTGAAAATGAAAATGTATCGTCACAAAGACGAAAACGGCACACGTGAAGAGCTCGAAATCCCGGCAGAAGAAATGGACCGCGCCAATGAGTTGCACAAAGTACTTGTAGAAGTGGCCGCCGAGCACGATGATGCCTTGATGGAACTCTTTTTCGAAAAAGGCTCTTTGACTGAAGATGAAATTCGCCAAGGACTTCGTGCCGGCTTGGTACACCGCCAAGTGATGCCTGTTTTCTGCCTTTCGGCGAAACGCGATATCGGCGTTAAGCGTATCATGGAATTTATCATCAACGTAGCGCCATCGCCCGAAAAAGCGCGCGACTACAAGACGATTACCGAAGAAATCATTCCTTGCAACGTAGATGTTGCG
Source organism: Bacteroidales bacterium (assembly GCA_031551725.1). Taxonomy (GTDB): domain Bacteria; phylum Bacteroidota; class Bacteroidia; order Bacteroidales; family P3; genus JAVBNF01. The sequence continues at coordinate 72,532 of JAVBNF010000033.1, read as the reverse complement.
CCCTCTGTTTTTGTGTTTAAAACAGGAATGGAACAGCACTTGGGAGAAGTCTCATACTTCCGTGTGATGTCCGGAAAAATTACCGACGGCATGGATCTTACCAATACCGCCAACGGCAACAAAGAACGCCTTGCAGGTATTTACGCCGTGGCCGGAAAAAAACGCGAGAAATTGACCGAAATGATGGCCGGCGACATTGGTTGTACCGTTAAATTGAAACATACAAAAACCAACGAAACCCTCACCGGAGGCGGAAAAGACTGGCAATTTCACACCATCAAATTCCCACCTGCCAAATACCGCGTGGCCATTAAAGCCAAAGTGGAAAAAGACGAAGAAAAATTAGGCGAAATCCTCCACCGTTTCCATGCCGAAGATCCTACGTTTTTGGTTGAATATTCAAGGGAATTGAAGCAAACCATCATCAGCGGACAAGGCGAACATCATATCAATATTTTGAAATGGTATTTGACCAATGTGCATAAAATGGAAGTGGATTTGATTCCTCCGCGCATCCCGTACCGCGAAACCATCACCAAAACCGCTGCTGCGGACTACCGCCACAAAAAACAATCGGGCGGCGCCGGACAATTCGGCGAAGTCTATATGTTGATTGAGCCTTACGTAGAAGGCGCTCCGGAAAACAACCGCTTTAAAGTCGACGGTAAAGAGTTGGTATTGAACCTTAAAGGCAAAGAAGAAATTGCTTTGGATTGGGGCGGCAAATTGATTTTCTACAACTGCATTGTTGGCGGCTCTATCGACGCACGTTTCTTGCCGGCCATCCTCAAAGGAGTGATGGAAAAAATGGAAGAAGGTCCGCTCACCGGTTCATACGCGCGCGACATCAAAGTCTATGTTTATGACGGCAAAATGCATCCGGTAGACTCCAACGAGCTTTCGTTTAAACTCGCAGGACGCAATGCCTTTAAAGAAGCCTTTAAAAAAGCCGGTCCGAAAATTATGGAGCCGATGTACAACCTCGAAGTCATGGTTCCGAGCGATGCCATGGGCGACGTGATGAGCGATTTGCAAACTCGTCGAGCCATTATTGCCGGCATGAGCAGCGAGAAAGGATTTGAGTTGCTCAAAGCCATTGTGCCGTTGGCCGAATTAAATAAATACTCAACCATCTTGAGTGCGCTCAGTTCCGGACGTGCTTCCTTTACCATGAATTTTGCCGAATACCAACAAGTACCGGCAGAGGTTCAAGAGAAGTTGTTGAAAGCATACGAAGCGGAAGAGGCAAGGATTGAGGATTGAGGATTGAGGATTGTAGGGGCAAACCCACGTGTTTGCCCGTTTCGAATTTCGGATTAGGGATTGTGCAAAGCGCAATCCCTTTTTCATCACGCCAAAGGCGTTACACCTTTGGCGTGATGATTTTCATTTATTTTTTGTATCTTTGCAGAAATTAATGCAATAAAAAAATCATGGCGAATGTGTTAAATCCTTTTATTACAAAAGGGTATGAATCAAAAGCATATTTTTGCGACCGCGAAGCGGAACTGAAAAACCTACTGAGAAATGTCAAAAATGATATTGATACAACGCTTATTTCGATAAGAAGATTGGGAAAATCGGCACTTATTTATCGACTTTTTGAAGAATTAGAGGTGCAGAAAAAGTATGTTTGCATTTTTGCAGATATGTATGCAACTCAAAACCTAAAAGATTTTACCGAAACATTGGCATTAGCCGTTTATACCAAATTTCCGGAAAAACGCGGCATTGGCAAGCGGTTTTCGGAATTTTTGAAACGTCTACGCCCAATCATAACCTATGATGCACTTACCGGTGCGCCGGAAATTCATTTCGAATTTGTAGCGCAGAAAGAATGCGAACAAACCTTGCGGAGCATTTTTACTTTCCTAGAATCTCAACACATTCATATTGTCCTTGCTATTGATGAATTTCAACAGATTGCATTGTATCCGGAAAAAAATACGGAAGCACTGCTGCGAACATTTATGCAGACATTGAAAAACATCAGATTTATCTTTAGCGGAAGCAATAAGCACCTGATGGCGGAAATTTTTAATACGGCCAAGCGCCCGTTCTTTGGAAGTACTCAAACGATTGGATTAAATTCTATTCCGGAGAAAAAATACAGCAAATTTATTCATGAAAAATTCCGCGAATACAGAAGGAGTATTGATGATGATGCCGTTGATTTTATTCTTTCCTGGACGTTGCAACACACTTATTATACGCAAATTGTTTGTAAAAACGTCTTTGCCCGCAAAGAAAAACAAATTACTATCGATATGGTAAAAGAAATTTGTGATGAGATTCTTCTGCAACAGCAGGTGATTTATATTCAATACAAACAGCTGCTTAGTCCGATGCAGTGGAAACTCTTGCTTGCAACTGCCAAAGAAGGGAAAGTATATGCACCGCAATCGAAAGATTTTTTGAAAAAATATAATTTGGGCGCCGCTTCTTCCGTCCAAAAAGCAATGGAAGCACTCTTGGAAAAGCAAATGCTGTTCTCTTTGGGCGAAGAAAATACGATTTTTTATCGTGTTTACGATGCTTTCCTTTTGCGATGGTTGGAGCGAACGTATTAAAAGGCAATGATTTAATGTTTTATATATTCAAATGACATAGATTTCATCACGCTAAAGGCGTCACACCTTTAGCGTGATGAAATCATATTGAATTATTCCCAAAACTTTTGTATCTTTGTCAAATTAAAAAAGTGATCAAATGAAAGTAGGAGATAGAGCGATCGTCTCACCTGATCTCACGGGATTGGACGATTGGAAAGAAGGTACTGTTATTGAAATAGAAAATAATCACTTCAATGGGATTGTGATTTCAATAAAAATAGACGATGGATGTATTTTTTTTGGGCCTAAAAAATATTTTAAATCTTTACAAGAAGAACCATGTATGCAATAGCTTTTGATTTAGTTATAGGAGATCTTAAAAAGAATTATGGAGATCCTTACAATAATGCATACTATGAAATTAAATCCGCTCTTAAGAAATGCGGATTTGAGTGGACTCAAGGGAGTGTTTATCTCTCCATGGAAAATAATTTAGCTCAAGTTTACAGAGCTATTGAGACCTTAAAAGGAATAAAATGGTTTAAAGAATCTGTGAGAGATATTCGCACTTTTAAAGTGGAAGATTGGTCGGATTTTACAGAGATCATAAAATCCTAAATGTCTTGCAGTCTTCATTAATAATTAACAATTAATAATTAACAATTAAAAATGCGCTCTTTTTTCAAAATATTCTTCGCCTCTACGTTAGGAACGCTTGTGGCACTGGGTTTGCTGTTGATCATTTTTATTTCCGCACTTATCGGTATGGCCTCTATGGGAAGTACCGAAACGGTGGTAAAAGAAAATACCATTTTAGAAATAAATTTGGAACAAGCTATTCCCGACCGCGCTACCGAAGATCCGTTCGCAAATTTCGACATGATCAGTCGCTCAATGAACAAAGGCTTAGGGTTGAATAAACTTTTGAGTGCTATCGAAGTTGCTAAAACAGACGATAACATTAAAGGAATTTATTTGCACACATCCACGCTTCAAGCGGGTTTAGCTACATCACAGGAATTGCAGAACGCTTTGGCCGATTTTAAAACAAGTGGGAAATTTATCTATGCTTACGCTGAAAGCTATGCGCAAGGCGCCTATTTCCTGGTGCTTCCGGCGGATAAAATCTATATGCACCCACAAGGGATGCTCGATTTCAAAGGCTTGGCCGGAAGATCTATGTTTATGAAATCGCTTTTTGACAAAATCGGTGTAGAGATGCAAGTGGTGCGGCACGGCAAATTCAAAAGTGCCGTAGAGCCTTTTGTGCAAAACCAAATGAGCGCCGAAAACAAATTGCAAATGCAAACCCTGCTCAATTCCTTTTGGGCAGAGATTTCAGCAGCAGTTTCGGTTTACCGCTCCCTGCCGGAAACGGAAATTAACAACATTGCAACACATCAACTTGCTTTATTTGCAGAAGATGCCGTGAAATTGAATATGGTCGATAGCCTGCTCACGCCTTCCGGCATGACTGCTTTGTTGATGAATGCAGTGGATGTGGAAAAAGAAAAAGACTTGGAGCTACTGTCTATTAATAAATACGCCAAGTCGGCGAAAGTTAAGGATGGCCACGCTTCGCTCGCCATGACGCAACCAGAAACCAGAAACCAGAAACCAGAAACCAAAATTGCTGTTATTTACGCTCAAGGCGAAATTGGTGACGGAGAAGGTTCTGATGTCGAAATTGGTCGTGAAAATATTATCAAGGCCTTGAAAAAAGCAGCCGATGACGATAAAGTGAAAGCGGTCGTTTTGCGTGTGAATTCGCCCGGAGGCAGTGCGTTTACCTCTGAAATGATTTTGGATGAAGTGGTGCGCTTGAAAGCGAAAAAGCCGGTGGTAGTTTCTATGGGAAATTACGCGGCTTCCGGCGGCTATTATATTTCCTGTAAAGCAGATAAAATTTATGCAGATCCCGGTACGCTTACCGGTTCTATTGGTGTTTTCGGATTGATTCCGAATGCAAAAAAATTGGTAGAAGATAAAATCGGCTTGCATTTCGATGGCGTTTTTACACATCCGAATGCCGACTTTTTAGATATTTCACGTCCGATGACGACCTTTGAGCAAGCAACTATGCAGCGTCAAATCGAACGTATTTACGATATTTTTATTGGTCATGTGGCCGAAGGACGCAAAATGAGCAAGGCTGCGGTGGACTCCATCGGGCAAGGCCGTGTATGGAGCGGTGCCGATGCGCAAAAAATCGGGTTGGTCGATTCTCTCGGCGGACTCAAGGCTGCGATTGCCGAAGCTGCTAAATTAGGTAAAACTGAGGATTATCGCTTAGTTGAATGGCCGGTGCAAAAAGATGCCTTCTCGTCCTTGATGGAAAATTTCGGCGATGTGAAAACCCGTGCCATCAAAGCTGAACTCGGAGAATTTTATGAAACGTACGCTTATTTGAAATCGCTCGCAGCAACGGATAAGCCGCAGATTATTACGCGTATGCCGTATTTAATGGTTAATGATTAATGCTGAATGGTTAATGAAGCTGCGCTTTCATTAATCTTAGCCACTAAAAAGTTACTAAACGCGAAGCTCATTAACCATTAATAATTAACCATTAATAATTAAAATGAACACCGTACAAACAAAAATCATCGCGACAATAGGTCCGGCCTGTAACTCGCGCGAGATGCTGGAAAAAATCATTAAAGCCGGCGCGAATGTGTGCCGCCTCAATTTTTCGCATAGCGATTATGTTTTGAATGAGCGTGTTATTAATGATATCCGTGAAATAAAAAAAGAAACCGGCTTAAATAATGTCACTATTTTAGCCGACTTGCAGGGTCCTAAACTGCGTGTGGGGGAAATGGAAAACAACGGCGTGGAGCTTCAAACAGGCGCCGAATTTCGCTTGGTATCAGAGCCTTGTGTGGGGAATTCTGAAAAAGCATACATGAATTATACGCCGCTTCCGAAAGAAGTGCATCCCGGTGAAAAAATTCTGGTGGACGATGGAAAAATAAAACTTGAAGTTGTTTCTACAAACGGCACGGATACTATTATCACGAAAGTGCTCAACGGCGGCATCCTTTCATCACGTAAAGGCGTGAATCTGCCCGATACCAAAATCAACCTTCCGTGCTTAACGCCGAAGGATTTGGCGGATGTCGATTTTATTATTTCGCAAAAGCTGGAATGGATAGGACTTTCATTTGTCCGCCATGAAAATGATATTTTAGAACTGAAAAACCTGTTGCGTTCCAAAGGCTCTGAAGCCCGTATTGTAGCCAAGATTGAAAAGCCCGAAGCTATTGAACATTTGGATCAAATCATCCATGCAACACATGCGGTGATGGTTGCACGTGGAGATTTGGGTGTGGAAGTTTCGTATGAAAAAGTGCCGCTTTTGCAAAAACAAATTGTACAAAAATGCATTGCGCAAGCGAAGCCGGTCATTGTAGCTACTCAGATGATGGAAAGCATGATTACCAGCTTCGCGCCTACGCGTGCTGAGGTAAATGACGTGGCCAATGCCGTGCTCGACGGTGCCGATGCGGTGATGTTGAGCGGTGAGACTTCCGTTGGACAGTATCCGGTGCAAGCGGTAACGGCGATGCGCCAAATTGCGGAATATACCGAAGTGACGGGCAAAATGCATAATCTTCCCACGCATCAACCGCAGAAAAGCTCCGCGCATTTTTTATCGGATTCTATTTGCTACAATGCTGCGCAACTGGCCGAGCAAACGGATGCTAAGGCGATTGTCGTGTTTACCAATGTGGCGAAACCGGTGTTTTGGATTTCTTCGTATCGTAAATACAAACCGATTTATGTGTTTACCACCAACCGGCGCATGCGCCAAATTCTACCGCTGGCGTGGGGTGTGGAGGTAATTACCTATCCGGAATTTGATTTGACATCCGAGGCCTTGGCGTACGCCAATGAATATTTGGAAAAAGCTACCTTTTTGGAACAAGGCGACCGTGTGGTCTATGTGGGACACATTCCGTTTCGCGACAAGCGTGCGCCGAACATGCTGCAAATCGGGGAAATCTGCGAAGTGGTGCCAACGTCGTTGGGTGGCGAGCCGGATGTAAGTTGATAATGAACTCCGCCTGGCGGCGAAAGCTAATCGCGGATTTGCGCAGATGACGCAGATTTACGCGGTAGAGGCAAAATAAAGGGACGCGTGGATAGAAATAGCAAGTATAAAGAACAGTAAATAGTAACAGTATAAAGAATTAAGAATTAAAAATTAAGAAACTGTTTAAATTTTTGACAGGATGAACAGGATTAACATGTTTTTTATTTTGCCGAAGGCAAAATCATCCTGTAAATCTTGTTAATCCTGTCTAAAAAGAATTTTGTTTAATTTTGTAAACAGTTTCTAAAAATAAAAAAATCTGCGTAAATCTGCGTCATCTGCGCAAATCCGCGATTAGCTTTCGCCGCAGGCGAAACAAAATGTAGAAGATAAGGAATTTTTATAAATAAAAAAATCTGCGTAAATCTGCGTCATCTGCGCAAATCCGCGATCAGCTTTCGCCGCAGGCGAAACAAGAAATCAAGAACATATATGAAAAAAGAAGTCAAAATCGCACTCGTAACCATTGCCACACTGGCTGTTTTTTATTGGGGAACCAACTTTTTAAAAGGCAAAGATTTATTTTCTTCCGAGAAAGAATTATATGCTGTTTATGACGAGGTGGATGGCTTGGTGGCCAGTAGTCCGGTGGAATTCAACGGCATGCAGATCGGGCAGGTGAAAAAGTTGAATTTTGTTTCTCCGGATGATCATCGTATTATCGTATTTTTTACCATAAAAAGGGATGTTGAATTTCCGAGAAATAGTACGGCTTGCATCACTACCAAAGGGGTTTTGGGCAACAAAGCTGTTTTGATTATTCCCGGAACGGAGATGGAGAACTTGAAAAGCGGCGATACTTTGTTGGCTCGTGTAGATAAAGGTTTGATGGGCGATTTGGCCGATCCGGCACGTACAGGGAAATTGTTGAGTTCGGTGGATTCCTTGTTGCAGATGATGACTAAAATGCTCAACCAAAATTCGCAGGAACGAATGGCCGAAAGCGCTCGCAATATCTACGAAACCATTGGACATTTGAAAAATATTTCGGCAAATACCGACCAATTGATTGCATCTCAAAAGCAAAGCATTGGCGGGATTTTAAAAAATGTAGCTTCCATTACCCATAATTTGGAAAAAAACAACGACAAAATCACGGCTATTATTGGCAACTTTGAGAATATTAGCGATTCGATTGCGAAAGCCAATGTGGGAAAAACCATTGGCGATTTGAATACAACCTTGTCAAAAACAGCATCCTTGCTTGAAAAAATTGACAATGGAGAGGGCACGCTCGGGCAGCTGGCCAACGACAAAAAATTGTATGATGAACTTGCCAAAAGCTCTGAAAACCTAAATCTTTTACTGAAAGACCTCAAAGAAAATCCGAAGCGGTATGTTTCGGTGTCAGTGTTCGGCGGCAAGAGTAAGTAGTAGCTACGGAGCCCGTCATGGCGAGCGAAGCGTGGCCATCCGGTAATGGTTAATGGACAAGGATAATTGAACCGGATGGCCACGCTCGCTCGCCATGACGTGTGGTTAGTTGTCTTATTTGCAAGCACTTGTATTTGTTAAAAAATTATTTTTCAAAACACTTGGAAATGTGATAGAAAAATAATTAAATTGTCGCACGAAAAAAATCCTTGTTTTTTAATTATTTTTTGATTATCTTCTTACGTTAAACCCCTTTAATAACGTGGCTTTTGAAAGGGTGAGGGGAGTATAAAAAGCTAACTTTATTAGTATGGTGTATTTTGCACTATTAAAATATAGTATTTTTATAAAACTCTCGATATGAAAAAGTTGTACTTTTTTGAGAACGCTACAGTTGTATCTATTAGTGAACGTTTTTTAACGATTTTCCGTCGTAGCATTTTTCTTTTCCTTTTGCCGGTATTGCTGGGGGGGGCTCCGAAAATGAGGGCGGCTGCAATCACGGATACACTGATCATGGGGATAGAGCAAATTGTGTTGACAAAAGCCAAGGTTGATAGTATTTTGGCTCAACCGGCACCCTTTGCAGGGCGTATGAAGTTCAGAATGTGGATGTGTATACCTCCGAGTGTTTCGCAACCAGGTATTGGTAGTGCTATGATTGGGATAAAAGTAAGCGATTTAACAATTGCAAATTTTTATTCGAATAATCCTAGTAATGGAATGAATTCTTTTACAGGTGATAATGACGTTTTTTTATATGCCGGAGGGGTGATAATCAATGGAAATGGAACAACTGCGGCTACAACGATTCTTACAGGAGCAAGTACTCTTGCTGGTTGGAATACAACTCCCTATCAGAGATTAAATATAACGTCATCTGGAACCATTCCCATTAGTACGACAACCGCACCTTTACCGATAAATATTAATTATACAAAAACTTGTAACATTTCTGCTTTTGCGTATGTCCCCGTGAGATTGTTGAACGCAAATGATTTTGTGTATTCCATAGATACGGCACCATACACCACACCTGCGACAACTCCAGGGTATCCTTATCCTAGTTTTCTTTTCAATTTGAATGATGGCTGGGGAGCCTATACGCCTGTTAAAAATGGTGCAAATAATAATAATTTTTTCAGTAACAATTTGGCTTATGTTAAGTTTGTTTCCGGAGGCCTCACCATCATCAAAGCCCCTAACGCCAAACTCACTGCCTTAGACACTGCCTGTCCGGGGACAGATTTTCGCGTAACAGCTGATATTTCGTATGCTGGGAATGATGCTGTGGGCGCTTATACCTACCAATGGCAGTACAGTAAAGACGGCACAAACTGGAAAGTGCTTTCGGCGCCCGCCACTCCCGGAGCATACGCCAATGCCCGCTCCGGCAAATATACCATCACGGGAGGAAAACAAGTAGGAAGTACGAAAAACAAAACCGATACGCTGATAATCAAAGATATACAAGCAACGGACTCTTTGTATGTACGTATTGTTACTTCCAGTACGGAAGCTAAAGATACAACCAAAATCCAAATCAAAGTGCCGGCACTCCTTAATAGTATGCAGATTCAAGTGCTAAATTCCTCTAACTCACCAATAGCTAATTCTGCTGACCCGCAACCAATTTCTATTTCCTCTGGAGCGCTTATTTCTTTAGTGAAAGATCCAGCAGGAGGTGTTAGCTCTGCTTTCCCCGGAGCATATTCTTTGCGATACAAAGCTCGTCAATTGTCTGGTACTACATGGGATTCAATCCCATTAGCAACGCCACCGTCTAATGCATCAGAAATACCCGAAAATGCGTTGCTTACCTTTAACTTTACACCTCCTTACACCGATGGTTATGTTTTTCGCGGGGAGCTTACATACTTCCCTAAGTATCAGTGCAAAATTATGATAACGGATTCTGTAATCCTAGTATCGCCATTTGTTGTGAAACAAAAAATTCGACCGGTTTGTGAAGAGTCAATGGAGACCTATGTGGATGTGACTTTCAAAAATCCATCGGGTAAATCATTAGATTCGATCTATTGGTATTATGGCAATGCTGTTCCTGCTACTGAAGCTGGCTTTAATAGTTCCGGATTAACAGTTACGCGGATGTCTCTAGATACAATTTTAGGCAGGGCTACTTTTAAAGTGACAGGCATTACCGTTGCTCATGATGAAGGAACTTTGCTTTGTGCCATGAGGGCAGGAGGTTCAGGAGCTTATACGACGATGCTTGCTACAGATGCCACCTCGTTTTTTGACACTATTATGAAGGTTTGGTATAGAGGAGATGAGCATTTGGATTTTTACCTGGACGGATCTTTCGTAAATGCTTCCACTCTCCCGATGACTTGCGAAGCTCTACAGAATCATTATTATGGGGGGGCTTATCAAGTTAAATTGACAAGTCCTACTACTGGTGGTGGAGAAAGTGGAGCTGCAATCAAAACTGTTTGGTATTTAGGTGTGAACGGTGGAAACTTTGTAAAAGTAGATTCCGGAGGAACATTTAGTACGTACAATGGACTTTTTGACAAGGTTAATAAAATATATGCTGTTGTTGAGAGAACTTCCGGACCTGGAGTGTGCCCATTTACATCTGATACCCTATGTGTTATACCTGATACTACAAAGTTTATGGTGCCTATTGTGCCTTTTTATCAAGATATAGAAGCCAACACAGCAGCTCCTGCATGTAATAAAAAATTGGTATTTGACCTTCCAATACCATCTTCAATGCTTAGTAAATATTCTACTAAAAACTTGGAAGTTGTATGGCTTTTATTAGAGGCTGAGCAAGATGGAATGTCGTATGAATTGGGCAATAAAAAGCACATGATCAGCGGCGCTTTTGATGCCAATGGTACTGTCATAGAAGATGCGTTGTTATCAACGAACATTATAACAATTAACAATCAAAGTACAGGAGAGTTTCGATTGGTATTTACGGATGTAGAAAACTTTTCTTGGAACGGATCGTCTCTTGTTCTTCCGGATATTACGGATAGGACGTTTTATGTAATGGCCTTTCTTGTAGATGCAGATGCATTTATAGGAGAGATTCAAGATGGAAGTTTTAACTTTTATGGAGTACCGGAGGGAATTCTCTCTGATCCATCAGGTGGTGGTGGCTTTTTTACTCTTGTAGAAATGGGAGTGAATAATGTAACCAATCTTGATTCTGTTCCTGATCCGGATTTAGGTATTGCATCATTTTCTAGTACTTCTGCTGTAAGTAGTTTATCATTAGCTAACAAAGGGGATACATACTCTCTTTTTCGATATAAGTTGACAAATCTTCCGGATATTACAAATGCTACAGCAGGTTACCAGTATACATATACGGGTGCTTTAACAGCAAGAGGGGCTAATGACATTGCCGATACCACAATATTAAAAATGACCGGTACGGAAAATATCTCAAATTATGTAAGTACTTTTAGGGTTCGCGATTCTGTTAATACAGATTATTGGATTGAATATAGTTATCCGAATGTGCCGAATTGTTTGGCTAAAACTTCAGCTATTTCGCATGTAATTGTTCCCGGCGGAGATAGTATTGGCCATATTTTCAAAGACACCATGATTTGTGGACCTTCCGGTGCTGCAACAATACAAGCTTCCACCGGAATGAATGCAATATCAAATATATTTCAGATTAAGAATGCGAAAAATGGTGGTGTTTGGACAGATTTAAATAGTTTTACAACTTTCCCATATATGAGTGTGGTCGTCAATTCTTCCAATGCACTTGTTTCCACAGCAAAAAAAGACACAAACTATATTCGTATGGTTGGTCGCTTTACTAGTGGAAGATCTGAAACTTCTAATATTGTTCGTGTATGGTTTGAACCATTGCCCGCCCGAGCCAAATTTACTGCAACTACAGACACATTGAAGTGCTATAATTCAGGCAATTTCCGTATGAAAGTGACACCGGTTGGCACCGGCTATAAATCCAACTGGTATCTGAATACCAGCACAACGCCGATGTATTCTAACTCCGACAGTTGCTTGCTTAGTAGTGGAGCTCCGCAGGTGGCAGGTGGAACTTATGCTATTCATGTAAAAGTTTTTAATGATACCACCGGTTGCTCCAGTGATACTGTTAAAAACATAAAAATTGCGCTTGTTCCGAAAGCCAATCCTTCACAAGAATTTTTAAATGATACCTGTACCACTATGCCGGAACAACTAAAGGCTTCTGGTACCGGTGGCAGCGGCCCTTATGGCTATCAATGGAAGAATTCTGGAGGTACTGATTTGATAGAGGGCACAGGAGGACTTACGGGGACTAAAACGAATACATTAAACATTGCCTCATTGGCAAGCGCCACTTATAAAGTGATTGTTCGCGATAGCTCAACAGCATTGGCCTGTCCTTCGCCCGACTCTTCCATAGTCGTTAAATGGAAAGTGTGCGCAGCTTCAGCAGTAGCTGTGAACAATAAAAATATTTGCCGGAACGACACCACTCCTAACTGGGTTGTGTTTAAAGGAACCAGCGGAGCAGTGGATCATTGGGAAGTTTCTACAACATCTTCGACCGGAAGTTTTACTCCTGTTGGAGCAGGCTATACGATTTCATCCAATAAGGATACCTTATATATAGGTAATACGATTTTGAAGAGTTTGGATACTTTCTATTATCGGGCTGTATACAATACCAGTGTTAACTCAACAGCAGACAGCTTGATGATTAAACCTGTACCTGTGATTACAGGTCTGACGGTTTCAAATAAATCTATCTGTGCAGGCAGTAGTACCGTATTTACACCAACAGTAACTCCCACAACGGGAACTACGGCGAAATACACTTGGAATACAAGCGGCGGCGGACTTAACAACGCTGCAGGAACTTTGCCGACTCATACATACACTCCAGCTGCAACGGGTGTTTCCGGTTGGGATACCGTGCGTGTGAATGTTACTATTGTGGCAACGGGCTGTTCGGCAATATTTAAAGGTGATACCTTGCGCGTTTGGCCAAAACCTACGGCTCCAACAACCATTACGTTGAATCCCGACGGATTGGCATGTGCAAATTTGAATCAAGTAATTAAAGTATCACCAATCGTTGCAGGCGATTCTGTCTTTTATTTTACAAGCGGTGTTTTAATTGGTAAAACCAAGAGTTCGGCTACGGTCGATTCCATCACATGGCAGCCGCAGTCTACCGATCATAACAAAACTATTAAAGTGGTTGTGAAAAACAATAGCGGTTGTTTTTCGGATTCTTCTTCACCCAAAACGATTACCGTAAATCCGAGTGTGAAACCTAAATTTACAACCGTTGATTCAACTCCTTGTCCTTTAGCGACGATTAAGGTTTATACGGATGTGAATGCCACCTTGCAAAAGTATTCGGAAACAGTTCCTGTATGGACCACTCTAACGTCAGGCACGGGCTTGGTGGGAGCGCCTCCTACTTATTCTTATGTTGTTCCTGCAACAGATACCGTTTTTAAATTGCGTGCTTTCGCAACGGGTAGTGCTTGTGCCGATACTTCGGATATAAAGATTATCAATGTGTCGCGTACGCCGACCAACGGTGGTGCATTGACGGTGACAAAAATGAGAGATACGCTATGTATGCCGCAAGGAACAACCACTCCTGTGAATATAGCCCTCACGGCAAGCGGATCGGATGCTAAGTATGTGCGTTTTGCATGGGGATTAACCAAAATTGCAATTACGAATAATTCGAACAACCAGGCTGTTACGACTACGAATACCTATACTTTTCCATTTACAAACGTAACAGGATGGAGATATTTCCGGGTAGAAGCTCGTCATGATACAAATTGTACGACTGCTTCTGCTTATAGCAACATTGATTCGGTGTATTTATCAAAACCGAGTACCCCTACATTATCAACTATTGCAGATGTTTGTAACGGAAAAACATCGAAGTTGAAAATTACGGTTACACCTGCTTTGTTGGCAACAGATACAGTATTCTATTTCAAAAACGGCACCTTGATAACGCCGATAGGCTACAGTACCAACAAAGCCGACACTTTGATATGGACTCCTGCTTTTGCAGATTCCGGTAAAACCATAAGAACGATTGTAAAAAACAGCGCCGGCTGTGTATCTGATTCTTCCAATGGAGAGAAAATAAAAGTCGTTAATTTGATAAAAGCCACTTTCGTAAAGTCGACCGACACGACTCAATGTCCGCTTTCAGTGGTGAACTTAAATCTGAGGAATACCGGATCAACAGCGATGATTTTCCAACGAAGGAAGGATATCTTTTCGCCATGGTCTCCGTTAACGCCCATACCAACAGGACCTGCTCCGAATTATACGTATACGCTTCAATCGACAGATTCTTTCTTCCAAATACGTGCATATTCAACAGCCTTTTGTGTAGACACTTCAGATCCTAAGGGTGTTAACGTAGTAAGCAAGCCTACTATTCCTTCTGCCATTAAGATAATGGTTGGAGGAAACCCTGCAGATAGCGTCTGTTTTGCGGATATGCCTACTACCGGCTATCAGATTAGCTGGACAGGTGGAAATGGTGCGTATGTACGGTTTAGCCACTTTTTCGTAGGCACAGGCACATGGGATCCTTTTGGGCCACATTATCCGGTTTCGCCTCCGGCGACAAGAACGAATACTGCAACGGTGGGAGTGGCTGGCATATGGCATTATCATCGTGTAGAGTCGCGAAACGATTCCACTTGTACCGGTCCTGAAGCCTCTGCCTATAGCATTGACTCTATTTTTATTGTTGATACATCGTGGGGAGGGCAAGCCTGTAAAGGCGACCACAGTACGAAAGATTCGGTTTGCGAAAATTGGACAGGTGGAATTGACATGTACCTTACGGCTTTTCCGAAAGGAACAGCTACGAAGTGGTATAGTTCAACAGACGGTGTAGATTATTCGACAGTTGTGAGCAGTACGAGTTCATTTACCATTAAGCCCACCCATGTAACAGCCCAAGATATGTATTATCGTGCGGAAGTTCAAAGCGGTATTTGTCCGTCGAAATATTCACAGCCATTCATGCTGCATGTTGACTCTCTGAGTATTGGTGGAAAACTTTTGCCTAAAGATACGGCATTCTGTTTCAACAAAGTAAACTTTACGTATGCTGTTACTAATAAAAGAGGTAAAGATTCGATCTTCCAAAGGGCGCCGGAGGTTTCTCCGGGTGTACCGGGTGTTTTTGGCGCATCAGCCGTTTCTCTTACGCCGGCAACAAATACTACCGTTGCAACCTATTATTATCGCATGTGGGTGAAAAATGGCAGATGTAAGGCTGTACTTTCTGATACTGCGAAGTTGTTGGTAAAAGATACGCTTGGAAAAACAACATTTAATTTCGATCGGAAAGTTACTTGTCAGGATTCTACAATTAGGGTAAGCGTTTCCGGAACACGTGGAGCATTGAAAAAATGGGGCTATCGAAGGATTCAGCTACCAGCCACTCCTGCGAATATTACTTGGTTGCCCGGACCGTTTACTCCGGGAGATACCACTTTGTATCCGATTACAATTTCAGATTCGGGTTCTTATATTATCTATATTTACCTCGATAACGGTATATGTGCCGCCCGTATAGATTCAACGAAAGATACACTTCGTTACAATTTGCGTCCGACTTCCGGCGATTTTTATCCGAAAAAAACGGATACAACCTGTAAAGATATCGTTGCAAAGATACGGAATGAAAATGCGGAAGGACGTATACAATATGGTAAAACACTATCTGATTTCTCTTTGGTAAAACCAGGGATAAAGTTGCCGAATTATGATGTTCTTATGGGAACGCTCGTTTCAGATTCGATCACTAATTATTATTTCCGGATCATGTATCCGATGCCGGGCTGCGACACGATGTATAGTGATATATTTACTTATGTAGCACTTGCACAAGCAAAATTCTCGGGTAGAACGATTAATGAAGCAGGCTCTTTATACGGCAATTTATGTGAGAAGAGCACTGTCACTTATCAACTTGAATCCGATTGTTCCTACAGGGGTTTCTTTGGTTGGGAATATAAAACAGCCAACGGCAATTTCGATACCATTCCGGGTAAGCAAGATATTCGTGCCAGCTCAAACCCCCGAATTGTTATGCCTTGTGCTAACTTGAAAGTTGATTCTACTTACACTTTCCGGATAAGGGCTTATTTCCCTCCTAAAGACAGTCTCAAAGGTTGTTCAAGCGACACGATTACCTTCCCCACTGTTAAAGTATGGCCATTGCCAACGGGTGGAAAAATCACTCCGAAAGATACAACTGTATGTTATGGTGGTACGCCGGTTCAAGCAAAAATTACAAATGATACGAATGCAACCAAATATATTTGGTCTGTACGCGATTCGGCAACAGGAGGATGGACAAACATTACTGTTGGCGACAGCACCTCGAAAACATCTGCTGCAACAGCGGCAGCGGCGGTAGGAGTTTCCACCACGTTGTTGAGGGCTATTTTGATTAACCCCGGATGTACTCAAAACACGCCAATCGGAGCACCGCCATGTACGTATCAAGATTGGGGCAAAGTATCCGATACGGCCCGTTTCCATATTGCGCCCAGTTTGCCTGCACCTACACAAGATGCGACTGTTACTATTTGTGAAAAAGACAGTACTACCATCACCTTTGCAAATGTGAAAGGTGATACCTTATATATAAGGAACGGCGCAAAATGGATTGATACCATTCCGGTTAATGCATTGCCTGCCTCTAAGAAATATCCGGTATTGAAAAACGGTGGGGTAAATATTAGTGATACTTTCTATGCAGTGCTTCGTCAAAACGGAGTTTTGGGAAGTTGTGCCGTGAGTTCGCCAACAGTATTGAAAATAGTTAAGATAAATCCACACTTGGTAGCGGGCAGCTTGAGGAATTTGACAAATACAAAAGACTCCACTATTACACAAGGTACAACAACCGGAACGATGACATTATCTGGTTCCACGACAACTGCTCAAACGAACTCAACAGTAACAAGAACGTGGCAGTTGACAAAGGTGAATACTACAACGCCAAATCCATGGGATTTTTCAAGTCCTGTTTCAGGAGGGGGGGTTACAAATACTTATAGTACTATCCCAACACTGGATACTTTGTATTTCCGTGTGAAAACGTCTGATGGCATTTGTCCGGATGTTTATTCGGATACCATTCGTTTTGTGATTAAGCCTGCAAACAAAGCTATTATTGCGGGAGGCGATCCTATTTGTCAAACGGCAAATTCTTTTGGAACCCTTACAGCATCTTTCGGTGCAGGAGTTCCTTCTCCGAGTCCTACCAACACTGTTCAATGGCTTCGTTCATACAGTGCGGATAATACAACATGGGGAGCATGGACGACCGTGGGTGCCATCGGCACCGCGACTACCATGACGACTGAACCCGGCAGCAATCCGGCAGTTGGTTATTATAAGTATAAAATAGCTTATAAATATAACACGGGAGCTACCAATGACACGTCTATGGAATCTTCGGTATTGCGGGTAGATTCGGTTTCCAAAGGCGGAAAAATTATTCCGAACAGCGATACGGTCTGTGTGGCCGGTTCTCCGGATGCCTTTATTTTAAAAGGTTTCAAAGGCACTTCATTCACGTGGAGTTTCAGTAAAAATAAAACTTCATGGGGAGCAATTACCAATCATGCTGTGGTTAATGATACCACGTATCCGATTCCTGCAGGCGGCGCTTTATTGGCAGACTCCGGCTATTACCGTGTGGCGGTAACAAACGGCGCTTGTCCGGCCGTGTACAGCGATACCGCTTATTTGATGGTTACGCCGAATGCCAAAGGAGGAAATCTTTCAACACCGAATAATCCGGAGTGTCAGAATACAAATTTCGTGATTACGTTGAAAAATCATGTTGGTAATGTTCTAAAATGGCAATCGTCCCCTGCCGGAACGAATACATGGACAGATATTGCCAACACGAATACTACATATACAGCGAATATCAAAAAGGCGACCGATTTTCGTGCTGTTGTTGCAACTTTAGGTTGTGGAGTAGATACTTATTCGGATACATTGAAAATGACGGTGAAAGATACCATTGCAATTACGTTGCAACCGCATGATACAACGGTGGTAGCCTCGGCTTCTGCTTCATTCACGGCAACATATACTGCTGATCAATGTACAACAAAAAACTATAAATGGGAAGTTTCGACAAATGGCGGAACCAGTTGGAGCCCTTGTTCCGGAGGCGATTATACCGGAGTAACTTCTTCTACATTGGTCGTTTTATCTGCCGGACATACGGAACCGACGAAAATAAACTACAAATACCGTTGTATTTTGGAAACCGAATGTGAAAAAGACACAACCGTAGTTGTTAAAGTGCTGCACAAAGGAGCATTTAATCCGGGAGTTGTCGTTGCCCAGTGTGGTTTCTACGATTATGACAAAGATACCGGAACATTAACAAAAGCATACGTGTCTGGAGCTACCGGCGACGGGCTGCAATACGAATGGTTTGTGAATGATGCGAAAGTCGCAGCCAATAAATTCGGCACTGTCGGTGGGAATATCTTGGCAGATCCGAATACAACACCTCGACCTACATACAAGAGCGGACAAAGTACCGACACATTGCGTTACAGCGTTACCAAAGACTTGGTTGATGCCGGAAATGTGAAATTCTACGTAGTTGTGAAGGATGCTTTTGGTTCTATTGATACGATTAACGCATCTGTAAAATGTTACGACTCGCTGCCTTCGATAGATCCGAAAATTGCATTTAAAGATACCGCTGTTTGCGAAGGAGCAACTGTGAAAATAGCTGTCGATCCGCATGCAATTGGGTTTGCAAGCGGCGGAAGCATTGCTTATCAATGGCAAGTTAGCACAGGTGGGGCTTTTTCACCATGTTCGGGAGGCGCTTATTCGGGAATAACAACCAAAGAACTCACGATAACAATGGGTGCTGCCATGAACGGTTACAAATATCGATGTATGTTAACGCCGACGCATAGCTACACATTGCCGGGTAGGGCGAGTGATACGCTCACCGTAAGCGTGAAGGCGAACCCGGCAATTACCGTTGCACCGACGAACGATACTGTATGCGAAGGCAAAACTGCAACGTTCAACGTAACAGCGACCGGCGGTGCTCCGCTTGCTTACAAGTGGGAGTTTTGGGATAATAGTGTTCCACAATACGACAGCGTTGGCAATGGCAACTCGTTTGTTATTTCTCCGGCTCAAAAAGCAGATAATGGCAAACAGTTCCGTGTGACAGTTAGTAATGGCTGTACTCCGGCGATATCTCCGGCTGTGTTCTTGACGGTTAAAGACACCGCTGTTTTCAGCCCGTTGACAGATCAAACAATTTGCGAAAGCGATACAACTTCGTTTGCGATTCAAGTTACTGCCGGCGATAATCTTAAATACAGCTGGAAGAAAGATGGTACTGCTATTTCTAACACGGCGGTTTATTCCGGCCAAGGTACAGCCACTCTTAAAATTTCGGGTGCGCCTGTTAGTGCTGCCGGAACTTATAGTTGTGATATTACCGATTATTGTAATACCGTTCGTACGGTATCTGCAGTTCTTACCGTTAATCCGAAAGCGAAGATCACTTCATGTACACATCCAATTGAAGTAGCCGAAGGAGCAAGCGGAAGTTTTACCGTAGGAGCATCCAATGCGGCTCAATATGCTTGGTGTTCGCATGGAAAAGATTCGACGAATGCACCTACTCCGCAGCCGGGCTCAACAAATACGCTTGCGGTTACGGTTGCTTCCGGACAAGGCACAACCATGGATTCCACTTGGTACTCTTGCAGAGTGAGTGGGAACTGTGGTCGTGACACAACTGTGTTTATGATGCTGAAAGTTTCGTTTAGTATTGCTTTTGACTTGAATTTAGAGCCAGACACAACTATTTGTAAACTGGAAGACTCGCTTAAATTGGAAGTACATGCAGTAATTCCGACCGGCGATCCGATCACCTATAAATGGTTTAGCAAAAAACCGACAGATGTCGGCTATACGCAAATCAATATTGGTGGAATTTATACTCGCTTGGATTCAGTGTTTGTTGCTAAACCGGTAAGTTCACTTACAGACGGAATGTCGTTTATCGTAAGAGCTTATGTTGCAAGTACGCAAGATAGTGCTGAAAGCGGACCGATGACATTACATCTCACGCAATCTTTAGGTATTAGTTCTGTTCCCGATTCGCAAATATTAGTGACTCCGTACAACACTGCATACCCTATCAATGGAACAATTACTATTAAAACGGATAGTGGAGACCTTGTAAGTTTCGATTGGGAAGAATTTGATGGAACCGATTATCAATTTCTTGAAGCCGGTAACATCGTTACATTGCAGAAATCCGATTGCGCTCTTGCGGATACGGGGCTTTACAAATATCGAGCAGTTGCGAGCAGCGGTTGCGGTAAAGATACGGCCTATATGAAAATCAGAGTGGTCGAGAAATTAAATATCGATACCGTTCATGTTCTCGGGCCTGTAGATACTGCATTCCCATTCAATAATACGAATGCCGAATACAGTATTTGTGAAAACGAAACATTGAAAATCTATTCACATCTGAATGCGGCAGGACAATATGCAGGCACGCAGTACGAATTCTTGGTTAGCGACACCAAAAATGGCGTATATAAGCCATACAATGCTTCGGGTGTGATCTGTACCATTTGTACCCAAGTTGTCGACACCTTGGTTGTTAATCCAACGCGCGCGATGAACGGCAAATATTTCAAAATAATTGCTAAAAATCCGTATGATCCACGTGCAAACGACACCTCTGCCGGCTTTAAGCTCAACGTATTTTATTTCCCGACAAGCTATGGTGTTCATCCGACTCCATTCTCTATAATTGAAGGAGATCCGGTTACATTCAACATGCATTCTTCCGACAAAAACGGATCGTTTAAATATGTTTGGGCAATCGATACCGTAGATTGGGACGGATCGCATTTGGATATTGTGAAAATGGCGGACAATGATTCTTTATGGAACTTAGCTACAACAGTGGCCGAAGAACATGACCGAATGAGAGTTTTCTGTCATTTGGTGAGCAACGACGGCTGTGGTGAGATAGCACCGAAAGATACTTTTATCAGAGTAGCTCCGAATATCCATATTTTCATTGACACAACTGATCCGAGAATTGTTATGGAAAACGGCATTGCAATCATGAAGCTCTGCGCAGATAATAAAACGTCTAAAATCACTGCAAGCTACGATAATTCGATGGGTATGCCCCAAACATGGCAATGGCAGGTCAATAAGGGAAGTGGATGGACAAATATCACAGCTAGCCCGTTCAGCGGATATGACAGCTATGATCTAGATTTCATCTATACTGCAGACATGGCCGGTTGGTTGTTCCGATGCATCGGATATGGCAAAGATCCGAATTTGATCAAAGACACCACCAAACCGATTGTCAAACTTGAAACAGCAGGTGTGATGACCGATATGGACATCAACGTTTGGTCGGCCGGAGCGATTGTTCGCGATATCAGTAGAGCTAAGATTTGCGAGATAGATACGTTAACGCGTTTTGTCGCTGCTGCTGAAGATGCTACTACATGGGAATGGGAATTGCTAACACCGGGAGGCGCTTCGGTTACAAATACATTATCGACGCCTACCAATGAACGTGAATTCAGAATACGATGGACGGAAGTTGAAGGACTTGGATTGACAGCAGAGCATTTTGCCGGATATAAAGTCACTTGTAAGGTAACGAACGATTGCGACGATACTTTGGCTGAAAAAGAAATAAAAATTCGCGAACTTCTTCCGTTTGATGTAAATATCAAGATGGATTCGCTCTTCTGTTTCGGAAGTACTATTAGGTTCTGGACCGATACAACAGATAATTCGATTTCCGAAGGAGAATATGCATGGACAATTGATGGAACGGAAATTATTCGTAATCCGGAAATGGTAGCAGGACCTGAATTAGGAGCAGATGCAGACCCACTGGTTGTCGGCGATCGTACGATTTCGGTAACGGTTTCTCCGTCAACAGCGTCGGAGCTCTATTGCCAGCTGTCTGATCCGCAAACAAAATCGGTGAATATCCACATCAATCCGGTGCCTGTGGTTACGGTAACTGCACGCGACCATATTATTATCGAAGGAGATACAACAGTATTAAGTTCATCTGTCACCGGTGGAGTTGCTCCGTACAGTATTCACTGGTTGCCGGGAACATTGGTGGTCGACAGTACCGTTGAATCTACAGCGACTGTGCCGCTTACGCAAAAGAAAACGTATGTATTTACAGCTATTTATACCGACTCAAATAACTGTTCCGGAAGCGGAAAAGACTCTGTCAAAGTGATTGCAAACTTTGTGTTGGATTCATTTATTGTGAAAACAACCATTGTTTATCCTAACGGAAATGTAGATACGGTTGTAGACACTGTTTTGAGGCCGAATGACACCTTAATGATCTGTCCGGGCCAAATACTTTGGTTGACTCCGAAAACAACCGGCGGTAATCCTCCGTTGAGATATACATGGAATCCTGAGCAGCCGGATTATCCGGTAGGATACAAACCGGAGTATACCGCCGATTCTACTTTCGGATTTATGGTCAATGGAAATCCCGGAACTGTTAAGGAGTACTACGTACAAATTTTCGACCATGGAGATAATGAAGTACATGGGGCAATATTTGTTAAATTGCGTGAAAAACCGTTTGTTCAGCTGCACGTTGCGCCGCGTATGCGTTACGACAAATATTTCGAAGGACAAGCAGTATATTTCCATGCAACTCCTGCGATTTATCCGGAATACCGTTTCTTCAAATATATCGACGAGCATCGAGACATTGCCCCCGATACGGCTTCGGGATCAAATGTTTTTTCTACCGATTTCACACATGAGGGATTCACACAGCCCGATGCAACATTAGATAGCAATTATACCATTGTTTATGTGAAAGACATCTACGGATGTACGGGCACAGACTCGGTTCGTATTGCAATCACACCTGTTCCGTCTGTAATTTTAAATGAAGACAAGTCGGATGTTTTGGGTACGAATATCAATAGAATATTACTGCCCGATTTTGATATTGAAGTTTACGATTCCTGGGGTATGCAAATCAAACCGTTCGGTAAACACGGATGGGACGGCATGTATAAAGGGAAGGCCGTGAAATCCGGTACCTATTACTATCGTGCACGTATACCGACACTCGATGGTACGATAGAATTAAAAGGAGCGATAACAGTTGTTCCTGTTGAAGGAGAGTTGAAGTAAAGTTATTTTTTGAAAAATGTTATATTACGTAAAAAACACCCTATTTAAATGCTTGGTTGTGGTCGCTCTGCTGACTACAACCGGCATGATAAGGGGACAGAACGACCCGCAGCTTACACAGTTTGCTGCAAACAAGTTGTTTTTCAATCCGGCAGCAACATCTGTTGATGACCTGCTCCATATCTCGCTCACCGATCGAGAACAATGGATGGGATTTTCTAACGGATACCGGACATTGATGCTTAATGCCACTCAGTATTTGGCCGATTACCGGTCGGGAGTGGGGGTGAGTGTCATGTCTTCCAAGCAGAATGTGGAAAATAATTTGAATTTTAAACTTTCTTATGCTTATCACCTGCAAGTTCAGGAATCCTCGTTTTTGGCAATGGGGCTGAGCTTGGGAATGCTTAATACAAGTATTACCAATGGAACAAAACCGGACGGAAGTTTGATAAATGTGAAAAATGCATGGAATGACGATATAGGATTAGGAGTAGAATTTTATACCCCTGAGTTTTTTGTCGGCGTGTCGGTAACCCATTTGCCGCTGTATATAGCAGAAAATGAGGCCCAAAAGAACATGCATATTTATTATTATTTCTCATATTTTTATGAAATTAACCAAAATTGGATGATCATTCCCGGTTTTGTTGTTCGAAACCCTTCGTTTATTACTAATTTTGATGCGAATTTGCGGATTTCATACAGTGACCGCTTCTTACTTGGAGCTTCTGTTCGTAGAGATGCTTTCGCTATCCTTGCCGGGGTTAGTATCGGTCCAATAACGGTTGGTTACTCCTACGATTTCAATACCGGATTTATGAAATCGGCTGGAGCTCCCGGATCACATGAAATAACTTTGGGTATTAGAACTCAGATTATACGCGGACAAACGCGCTTGGACAGAATGGATATACATCCGGATATTTAAAAGTTAAGAAAATTAAAGAAAAGTTAATGAAACATAGTTACATTTTTAATTGTAAGAATAAGAAAGAGAGGTGGAGGATGAATAATCGAACAATAGGCATGTTCCTCGTGATCTGCTTTACCCTTTTAATGGGAAATGAGAGCTTTTATGCTCAAGACCGGCAATATCCTTTAGTTCAATTGGAAGACTTTTATGTGCCCGGCGGTCCCATGAAAGCACCGGGAACAACGACACAAGCACCTTCGCTCAACGAGATGCTTACGTTGGGATTTTCCTTCGTGTCGGATACAGCGCCCATCAAAGCCTGTGCAGGGGAAGATATCTTAGTGCCTATTCATATACAGGGCACCTATCGCACTCAGCATTATGGGGGAGCGGGAGGAACCGCCGCTTTTCTTATCAATTTAAAGATTTCGGACACCTCTGTTATTGAACCTATTACGGCGGTAAACACCGGGATGTCGCGAGTAGTGCTCGATTTAAAAGATGTGCATCCTAAACTGATTAACGGTGGGATGGTTCCGATGGTATACTATGTAATTGATACCAATGGAGTTGGAGCAGGAGGTCAAGCCTCCTTCCGTCTGAATGTGATGTGGCTCGGTGCAGCAGGAAATATCAATTTTGATGAAGATAGAGATAATGGACAAGGGCCCGTTCTTTTTAAAGTGCGTTTTAAATATAAGAAAAGAGCACCTGCTTTCTTAACCCCTTTCCCCTATAAAGGAGGAGGGAATGGTTCCTTTATCACGCCACAAGGAAAGGTACTTACAACATATTTGATAAACACCACATACTACAGAGATAGTGCTCTCAAACACGTTTTTGTCCCCCCTGCAAAAAATCTTTGTGATACGGTGAAAATTGTACCGCGTGACTTGCCGATACTCACACTGGCGCCTTCCTTGAAATCGGATACGGTGTGTTTGAATGTGTTTAAAACCGTTTCGGCAGACTCTATGACCTTTACCCGAATGCAAAATGGAACATCTACTCCCCAACCGCGTATTTCTTTCCTTTGGAAGTCTTTACCCGGGGCTCCCGTTCCAAATCCGGGTTCATGTTGGACCGACACTACCTCGCAAAATCCTATTTTTAAAGGGACAATGCCCGGTCAATACAGCTATCTGTTCTCTGTAAGCGACGATCATGGCTGTGTGAGCAGCGATACCGTGAAGGTAGATGTATTAAGTCCTCAATTGCGTTTGAAAATGCCCGAAGATACGTTTGTCCTTTTTTCGAAACCACCTGTGTTGAACGCTTCTTTAAACACAATTAACGGAAGTGAAAGCATCGAAAAATATGCTCCGATTCATGTAGAGTGGCTGCAATATCCGTCAGACACAGTTAGAGGCATTCATCCTGCAACCGCCTACACCCGTCCGGAACTTGATGCGCTATTGAATGTTCCTGCTCCGGAAGCATATACTTCTACGGCTTATATTGTTAATCTTTCCGATAAAATGGGATGTACCTACTCCGGCCGTATGGGTGTGAATATTGATGGAGAAATCATGAAAGGAAAGATTACACCTTTCCCTATTGTAATATGCGGAAATCAAGAACAAAAAGATACGGTAACTTTGTATGCTACTTTGGAAGGGGCGGGTCCCGATGTTTCATATCATTGGACGGCCACATCCATAGTTTCCGGCACAACTCAGCCAACGATATCCGACCCATCGGCGAAAGCTCCTTTACTCACTTATTACGGTGTGACGGCCGTTTGCGTGAACGTGAGCAGTAATAGAGGTGAGCTTACAATTTGCGACACGATGGAAATGCGAGACTACATTCAGCTTAAAGCACATGTGTTGAAGGATTCTGCAATGATCAATAAGTGCGCATACCAACAGTTGACTTTTCATGCGCGTTTTGAAAATGGCGGACCGAATCCGAAAATCCAGTGGAGAATAAATAATAACTATGTACTTGGTGCAACCGACACGGTGTTTACAACGAATGCAATGGTTGAAAACGACTCCGTTTCTTTTGAAATCATATCAGATGAAAAATGTGTGAGTACGCCAATGATTCTGTCGGAAGTTTTTAATCCAAATGTAGAGCGCTACCAATTTCCGTCGATTTATGCATTCGGTATTGAATCGGGTTTCGATAAATGTAATAACGTGGCACCGCTTTATAGCATGGCTATACTCGATCCGGGTTCCCAACCCATTGTTTCCGTTTACCGAAATGATAAATTAGATGCCGAATATCATCCGTCGCTTAATGCATTTACTAAAAGAGAATATGCTACTGGAAAAGTAGAGTATGGTTATAAAGTGAATATTCCTACTCAAAACTATTATGACCGTATTCATGTGTCTATAAAGAACACAACCTCCCATTGTTTAGAATACGAAGATGCTCGTTCTCAAGATTATACACCCAGGCAGTTGCCGGTTGCCGGTTCAGCATTGCTTGCCGGAACCGTGCATTCGGATTTAGGTGGAGATACGGTTTGTTCATCTGCCGCAACAACTTTTTATTTGTCGGGAATGAAAAATCTTGGTAAAAATGCCATTGTGATATGGGTTTACAATGGGAAAGAAATTGCACGCTACCAGTTTCCTCCGAGTAATACTTCCGGTAGCCCCAAATATTATAAACCTTATCCATTTCTGAGTGGTGCCAGCAATCCCAAGTGGTTAAACACCAATTCGACCGATATAGACGATGAAGAAAGCTATTTTAAAAATGGGTATCCTCTTTATACTATTGATTCAGTGTGGAATAACAGTGATCCGGATGACCCCGTTTTGATGTGGCCTGTTTTGAAGTCCGGCGACTCTGTTTGGGCTATCGTTGTAAGAGATACCAACTGTAATGGAGGCTCTGTACGCGATATTGCCGTAACGCCGAAATTTGGGTTTAATATTTTTAATCCTGCCCCGGCATCGGTTACGGTTTCCGGAAATGTGTCAACTGCTTGCGAAAATGACAGCGTTGAATATACAGCTGTTCCTGTTTATGCAGGGGGCAGTCCTCGAATTTTATGGAAAATTGGTAATGATACTGTTGAAAATTATCATGGTTTAAAATATAAAACCAATAAATTAAAACCAGGAGAGGATGTTACCGTTGTTTTAAGTTCCAATTTCCGCTGTGCAACCAATTTGCAGAACGATGGAACGGTTAGCGCTGTTGCATCAATGACTATTCATCCGCTGCCGATCGTTAATGCCGGGTCGGATACTATGATTTGCGCCAACACTTCGGTACAGCTGAAAGCAACAGCAAGCGGAGCAGATGCATACTCATGGTTGCCTGCCGCGAAACTTAGTCCGTCTACAGCTCTTCAACCCATGGCATCGCCGGGATCGGATTCTGCAACAGTATTTATCCTTGAAGCAAAAAATACGACTACCACCTGTAAAAAATACGATACGGTTGTGGTAACAACAAAGCCTAATTTGGAAGTAAAAGTTCAACTTAAGCGCCGCGATTCTGTGGCTTGTGCTTTACAATCGGTTTATTTTGATGCTATTTCCCAGAATGTGGGAACAAATCCGAAATATTTCTGGAGAACATTAAATACAGACGGCTCGACAAATTTACTTCGTACAACTAGCGATACGGTTTTTGAAACGCGTGCGCTGTCTCCGGGTGTATGGGCTATTGATGTGGTCCTTGTTTCAAATGTAAACACTTGTAAATCAAACACAGATACATCGAATCCTCAAACGGTTGAAATTTTCAGTAAATTTGATGCACAAATCCAAACGCAAACGATAAGCGGAGGTGGACATAAGTATCCTACAAATACCGGTGCTGCAGCTGTGTGCGAAGGAAGTTCTCTTAAACTGATTGCAACCGGAACAACAGAACATCCGGTTTATCAATGGCTGTCGCCAAATGATCCGAGTGTCGGTACCAACCAAAAAAATGCGGAATTAATTGTTACGCCAACGGTTGATAGCAGCGTTTATAAAGCGATTGTCTCCAAAAAAGGAGTATGTCCGGATACTGCAACCATCACCGTTATTATGGCGCCGAATATCGTAAATCCGGTTGTAAGCATTCAACTGCAAAATGGCGGAGAGCCTCAATATTGTGCCGGTCAGGATCATTCGTTTACCTTTGTGGCAAGTGCTACAGGTTTGAATCGCACCTATTTCGATTATTCGTTCTTCAATCCGAGAACTCAAAGTATGGACGCAATTTCCGGCAACGAGTATACGTATGATAACTTGGAAGACGCAGATTCTGTATATGCTAAGGCAGACGTGTCTTCTCCGGCTTGCGGCGTGTTGAGTGCTATATCTCCGGCAAAATACATTGTCGAAAAATCGGTTCCTTCCACAACGATCATAGCAACGCAAACAATTAAAGCTGAAGACAGCGTTTTACTTTGGGTTTCAACACCCGTTGCTACTGATGTTGTTGGTTATTCATGGACATCTGTACCATCGACTGCGCAGCAGACGATTTCTTCGCCAACGAAAGATTCTACGTATGTCAAACCAACAGCTACAACTATCTATCGCGTTGTTTCAACTGCCGGCAATGGTTGTGAAATTACCGATGAGGTACGTGTGAATGTGATTGATACGTTGGAGATAAAAATCTCCGCCGATGCAGATACGGTTTGTGGAGGAACTACTGTAAACTTTACTTCCGTGTCGAGAACCGGAGATACTTATAAATGGTATGTGAATACAACTTTGCAACCGGAATCCGGAGCTTCATTTAGCTATCAGCCTGCACATGGAGATAGTGTTTATTGTGTACTGAGTGCTTCTTTTGATCCTACACGTGAAAATCGTTCAAATGTGCTTAAAATGGTTGTGGATGCCCCGATTATAGTTCAAAAAACAAAAGATACCACGCTTTGTGTTCCTAAAAATCCGGTACAATTTATGGTTTCGGGTGGAACAACCTATACATGGAGAGAAGACACAACATTAAGTCATTACAACATCTCTAATCCTGTTGCACGTCCCGAAGCTACGACAACTTACAAATTCACAATCGATAAAGGTCGTCCGTGCCAAGTGTCCGATTCTATCAAAATAACGGTTATTGCAACTACAGATACATTGTCTATCAAATTGCAATATTCTAAAGATTCGGTTTGTAAGGGCGAAATGGTTACTTTTAACGCGCAAAGCCAATATGCTTCTGTTTACGAATGGTATGTTAATGGTGTGAAAAAGGGTAATAGTTCCTCCAATTTAATTTGGTCAATGACCCTCGGAGATTCGATATATGTTGTTGCTCAACAGAATGCAAGTTGTGTGATGGGCACTTCTGTTAAATCAAAAACGATTAAATTAAAAGTTTATGATTTGAACGTAAATGCCGGTGAAGATCAAATAATATGTTTAGGCGAAAACTTTCGACTAAATGGGAAAAGTAATGCGGATGTAAGTACTTGGTCGCCATCGGCAACGCTTTCAAGCACGGTCATCTTGAGTCCGTTGGCAACGCCTTCGCAAAATATGAATTATATTTTAACGGGTAAGAGTGGAAACTGTACACGTCGTGATACGGTATCCGTACAAGTTAAAATGCAAAGTGCATCGCCTTCCATTGATGGAGCATCTATTTGTAAAAACGAAAAAGCGGATTTGTTTGTAAAAGATATTGATAACGAACAAATTTACACATGGTATATCGATACAAATCGAGCTGCTGTTTTCACAGGAGCAATGTACACAAATGTGGATCCGAATGAGTATTTTGTCCGTTCTGCGTTGGTTTCCGGAAAATGCCCTACTGATTTTGCCCGCGTTGTTGTGACAGCAAAAGAAGATGTTGTTGCAGGATTGGATTTTTCACCAAATACAATTTTTACCGGCGATGAGGTACAATTTACGGCCCAAACTGAGAATGCTGCCACATGGCAATGGAGTTTGGATAACAATGTACAATCATCGGAAAAAGATCCTGTACATACCTATTTGAAAGCGGGAACGTACAGTGTTTCTTTATTAGCTATCAGCAAAGACGGATGTAGAGATTCTGTATCTCGCCAATTGATTGTTTCTGAAAGGAGTGGAAGCATATTCATGGTGCCGAATGCTTTTATGCCGGATGGATCTAACCCGGAAGACCGTGTATTTAAAGTGTTTTCTATTGAAGCGGTTGCTTCTTTCTCACTCAAAGTATATAACAATGGAGGTGTTTTGTTGTTCGAAACAACAGATCCTGTTTCGGGTTGGGATGGAATTTACAAGGGTACGCCGCAACCTGCCGGAAGTTATGTATTTGTTCTGAAAGCAACAACGAAATCTGGAATGCTCGAAGAGCGTAGAGGCAATCTTGTGTTGGTTAGGTAATTATGAAAGAATAGAGAGTTTTT
This sequence comes from Bacteroidales bacterium, assembly GCA_031551725.1. Lineage (GTDB taxonomy): Bacteria > Bacteroidota > Bacteroidia > Bacteroidales > P3 > JAVBNF01. The sequence goes on along the minus strand of JAVBNF010000033.1, from coordinate 42,026 downwards.
AGGTTTTAATGAAAAAAGTAGTCGTTCTTTTGTTTTTCTCTATGCTTGGGTTACGTATGTCCGCACAGGTAGACTTTCCCTTGTCTTTTGCTTCTTCACCTCCTTTGAGTTTGAACGTTGCAAATACGGGGATGTTTTATGGCTATTTCCGTCTAAATGCTTATAATAAATCGCAGATGAATGCCGGAGAATATGGCGGAATTCGCTCATTTGGAGCCTCTGCAGAATTTAGTGTGTCCGAACAGCAAAATGTGGGTTTAGGCTTGAGCGTTTATAATAATTCGGTGAATAAAAACGGGTATCAAGACTTTAGTTTGGCCGGCTCTTTTGCATATCGAATTGCTTTATATGAAGATTATACAAGTTCTCATTCGATTACATTCGGTCTTCAAGCCGGATTGCGCCAGTTTAGCTATGATGTGGATAAGCTCGTTTTTCCGAGTCAATGGGACCCCAGCTATCCGAGCTTTATAAATCCGGATTTACATCCTAATATTCCATACGACAAACGAGTGCTTCCCGATGCAAGTCTCGGCGGACTTTATGAAGGCGTTTTCAATTCTCGCTGTGTAATATTTGGCGGTCTTGGACTCTGGCACCTTATTCCAGATCCCAAAAAAGAAATGACCATTTTTAAAACAACAATAACAGCAGGAAGTTTTATTTTGACAGACTTTGGTTCCGTTACTCCCTCGGTTTTGTATTCTGCTCAAGGCGGCTCTCAATATGTTGAAATAGGAGCTTTAACTAAGTTTGTAAACGATCGTGATAATGGCTTTATCGGTGGACTTTATTTCCGTAATCCGAATGTACTTATTCCTGCAGTTGGAGTGGCATTTAATGGATTGACACTCATGGGAAGTATGGAATTTTATGCAGGTAGTTCTTTTAGCAATTTGTTTAATATTTCGTTAACCTATACGCCGTTTAGAAATTAACGCCGTGTAAAAGAATAGGCATCCGGCATATAATCAACGCTGCTGCTTTCTTGTTTTTTCAAGATAGAAATAACATCAAAGCGAGCTTCTTTGGCGATATTGTTTTTTTGAATATAATGATTAGCTGCTAAAATAATCAGTTTCCTTTTGGAGGCTGTTACCGATGCTTCCGGTGTCCCCCAAAGAGCCGTTGAACGTGTTTTTACCTCTACAAAATGTACACAATCGCCTTTGGCGGCAATAATGTCAATTTCTTTGTGTCCCGAACGCCAGTTCCGTTCAAGAATTTGAAACCCTCGCTGTTCTAAATATTCAACAGCAAGGGTTTCCCCTTCAAGACCTAATGTATGAAAATCCGACATTAATTAGAACGGAAGATCATCGTTGCTCGACGGCTCAAAAGATTCCGTTGCAGCCGGCATTTGTGGAATAGGAGGAATGTTCGGGGCTGTGTTTTCGCCATCCGGGCGCTTGCTGCCCAACATGGTCATGCTTTGCGCTTCGATTTCGGTTGCATAGCGTTTTTGACCGTTGTCTTCCCATGAACGTGTTTTGATGCGTCCTTCGATGAAAACTTGGTTTCCTTTTTTCAGATACGTCATTGCAACATCAGCCAAGCCGCGATACAACACAATGTTGTGCCATTCGGTTTGTTCAACACGTTGACCTTCCTTGTTTTTGTAGGCTTCTGTTGTTGCCAGCGTAAACGAAACTTTTTTGTTCCCGCTTTCAAACGTGAATACTTCGGGGTCTTTTCCCAAATTTCCTACTAAAATAACTTTGTTAACTCCTGCCATGATAAAAAAATATTAAATGAATAAAATAATTACATATATATAAACGCGATGACCCCCTCGATTATTTCTTAACAAATGTTAAAAATTTGTTAAATTTTACATTTCTTTCCAATCGCCGCCTTCTTTGATGAGGTTAATAAGCTCATCTACAGCTATTTCTTCTGAAATGTTCGGTTTGACCAAAATTTGTTTTTTATATAAAGAAACCTTACCTCCTCCGGCGCCGACATATCCATAATCGGCATCGGCCATTTCGCCGGGGCCATTCACCACGCATCCCATAACGGCAATTTTGAGCCCTTTTAAATGATTTGTGCGGCTTTTTACATCGCGGAGCGCTTTCTGTATGTCGAACTGCGTTCGTCCGCAAGACGGGCATGAAATGTATTCCGTTTTGAAAACAGCAATACCTGATGCTTGCAAAATATTTTGTGCAACCGGAATTTCGTTTTCCGGATCTTCCGTAAGTGAAACGCGGATCGTGTTCCCGATCTTATCCACCAGCAAAGCCCCAATGCCGATAGCTGATTTGATGCGGCCGTCTTCGCCGTCGCCCGCCTCTGTTACTCCTAAATGCAACGGATAATCGAAACCTTCTGCCTGCATGCGTTCCACAAGCCCGCGCGTGGCCTGCACCATCACACGCACGTTGCTCGATTTCATGGATAAAACCAAATTATGAAAATCAAAACTGCGGAAAATCTTAATAAATTCAATGGCCGATTCGATCATGCCTTCGGCCGTATTTCCATAGCGATTCATAATCCGTTCAGACAATGAACCATGATTTACGCCTACGCGGATAGCAGTTTTATGTTTTTTACAAATCTCAATCAATGGCTGTAAACGTTCCGCAATGCGATCAAGTTCGGCTTGATATTCGACTTCGGTATAAGTTGTTTTTCCCGTTTTACGGTCTACATAATTTCCGGGATTGATGCGCACTTTCTCCACAATTGCGGCAGCGGCTTCGGCAGCTTTGGGCTGGTAATGAATGTCGGCAATCAGCGGAACATCATAGCCTTGCTGCAGCAAACTGTTTTTGATATTCGCGAGATTTTCGGCGTCTTTAACGGTGGGTGCGGTGATGCGCACCATTTCACAGCCGGCGTCAATCATGCGTTTGCATTGTTCAACCGTGGCAAATGTGTCCATAGTATCGGTGTTGGTCATCGACTGGATGCGCACCGGATGTTCGCCTCCGAGCGGAAGTTTCCCAATCATTACAACGCGGGAACGATAGTTTTGCATGTTTTTCTTTTTTAGAATACAAAAATACGAAAATAATTGTTAATTGTTAATTATTAATTATTGATTGGAAATGAGAATGTTGTGATTTTGTTTTGTGAAATGTTAATAAAAATTCATTTGAGAAATAAATAATTTGGGGTGTCATCGTGTTTATATAGTATGGAAATATTTTATTATATTTTTGTAATTTGGAAATAAATTTTGCAATTTGGAAAATTATTAATAACTTTGCGATGGGAAAGAAAAAACAAAAAATGCAGATCGTTGCATTAAAAACGATCAAAAATTATGCGATTCAACACGCTGAAAGTAAAGTCGCGCTGATGAGGTGGTATGAAATAACGGAAGCAAGCGAATGGAAAGATTTTAATGATATAAAGAAAACTTTTCGTTCGGCGGATTATGTTGGGAATAAACGTTATGTTTTTAATATCAAAGGAAATGATTATCGTTTAGTAGCAATTGTGCTTTTTGAACCTCGCAGAGTGTTAATCCGTTTTATAGGTACTCATGCTGAATATAACAAAATAAATTGTTCAACTATTTAAAATAGAAAATTATGATAGCCATACAAGACGAAGAGCAATACGAAAAAATAATGGAGCGTGTTAGTGAACTCTTTGAAATAGTTGATGATGACACTCCTTTAGATGATAAAAATTCAATAGAATTGGGATTGCTTTGTGATTTGGTTGAAGAATACGAAGCCATTCACTATCCCATGCGGAAACCGACCTTGGTTGAGGTTATAAAATTGCAGATGTATGAAATGGGGCTTTCGCAAAAAGCGTTGGCCGAATTGTTGGGCATTAGTAATTCACGCGTAAGCGAATTATTATCCGGAAAAATAGAGCCTACGCTGAAACTTGGACGCATCATCCACGAGCGTTTGGGTATTGAAGCGGATACGATTTTGGGGGTGTAAGACATTCTTCCGTAAGTCTCACGATCACACAGGAGAAATTTGTTAAATTCACGGGAATATTTTAATTCTTAATTTTTAATTCTTATTTCTTATTTTTTTTGTATCTTTGCGACCTAAATTAATTTTTAAATTTAATAAAACATGAATTTTCCTGCAAACTTAAAGTACACCGCTGATCACGAGTGGGTAAAAGTAGATGGTGACATCGCTACTGTTGGTATCACCGATTTCGCACAACACGAATTAGGCGATATCGTTTTCGTTGAAGTTGAAACAGTTGACGAAACGCTTGATCAAAACGAAGTATTCGGTACTGTTGAAGCTGTTAAAACTGTGTCTGACTTGATGTTGCCTGTTGGTGGCGAAATTATTGAGTTCAACCCTGAGTTGGAAGCGAATCCTGCTGCTATCAACAGCGATCCTTACGGAAACGGTTGGATTATCAAAGTGAAAATGGCGGATGCAAGCCAAGCAAACGGTTTGATGTCGGCAGACGATTACAAAGCCTCTATCGGCGCATAATTTTTGCGACAGAACGAAAAGGAAAGGCTGTCCGGATCCGGATGGCCTTTTTTTCGTAAAAGCAAAGAATTCAGAAAATTCAGAAAATTCAGAAGGTTCAGAAAGTTCAGAAGGTTCAGACAAGTTCAGACAGTTCAGACAGTTCAGACAGTTCAGAGTTTTGAACTACCTAAACTACCTAAACCTCCTGAACTTTCTGAACCTCCTGAACCTCCTGAACCTCCCAAACGTTCTAAATATTTTCGTCAAATTGAACAAATTTAATTTCTATTTGTTTTATTAGCAAAAAGAAATAAAAAAATTGAAAGTCATGAAAAGAAAAGCAACAGCCCAATGGGCAGGTAATTTAAAAGAAGGTAAAGGTCAAATATCCACGCAAGGAGGTGCTTTGCGCAATACACCCTATTCTTTCGGAACCCGTTTCGAAGAAGCGCCGGGTACCAATCCGGAAGAGTTGATTGCAGCGGCCCATGCCGGATGCTTCACGATGGCGTTTTCAAACATGTTGAGCGGCGCCGGATTTGTGCCGAAATCCGTGGAAACGCAAGCAGTTGTTGAGATGGATATGCCGACGTTGACCATCACCAATGTGTTCCTGGAAACCACCGGCGATGTTCCCGGGATTACCTTGGAGAAATTTCTCGAAATTGCTGAAGAAGCCAAGAAAAACTGCCCTATTTCGCGCTTGTTGAATGCAAAAATCGGCTTGAACGCTAATTTAAAGTAGAAAAATTAACCACAGAATTTAAACCTAACAGGTCTTAGAGACCTGTTAGGTTTGTTTCAAACTTCATATTTCTTTGTGGTTTAAAAAAAATAATATTGCCTCTCGTAACCATCATTACAGCCAATTACAACGGTGCGGCGTTTCTAAATGAAGCCGCATGTTCTGTTTTTACCCAAACGTTCTCGGATTGGGAATGGATCATTGTGGATGATGCTTCAACCGACGAAAGTTGGGAGTTGATGAACGCTTTCGCAAAAAGCGATACGCGTGTAAAAATCTTTAAACTCGATAAAAATACCGGTTCGCCCGCCGATCCGCGCAACTTCGCGTTGCAGAAAGCGCAAGGACGGTTAATTGCTTTTTTGGATTCAGATGATGTTTGGCTTTCGAAAAAGCTCGAGAAACAAATTGTTTTGTGGCAAGAAACACAGGCCGCTGTTGTTTTTTCGGGCTATGAAAAAATTGATGAAAGAGGAAGGGGAGAACATCCTCGCGTGATTTCTGTTCCTGAAAAAGTGAATTATCAAAAATTATTAAAATCCAATGTTATTCGTTTCTCTTCTGCTATTTTTGATACTGAAAAAGCGCAAAATCCCCGTTTCTTAAACGTTGGGCATGAAGATTTTGTTTTTTGGCTCGATATTTTAAAGCAAGGCCATGAAGCCGTGGCCGTTCAAGAGGTTTTAATGCTCTATCGCGAGCATAAAAATTCGCTTTCTTTCAATAAAAAACGGGCGTTGGCCTGGCAGTGGAATATTTATCGGAACATTGAACAATTGGGCTTTTTCAAGAGTCTGTGGTGTTTTTTTCATTATGCATATTTTGGGTTTTTGAAAGTTCGTGTTTGATATTTCCCTAAAAAGACTTATTTTTGTAAATTAAATTGATGTGCGATATACGATGTACGATGTACGAGGACTCCTCCACATCGTACATCGTACATCGTATATCGTATATTCTTAAACGGTATGCAAAAAAAAATAATTATCTTTTCAGCGCCTTCGGGTTCGGGCAAAACCACTATTGTTCATGCAATTTTGGAACGGATGAAAAACCTCAGTTTTTCCATTTCCGCCACTACTCGCGCCAAGCGTGCAAACGAAGAACATGCCAGAGATTATTATTTCCTTTCGGTTGAAGATTTCCGCAATAAAATTGCGGAAAACGCCTTTGTAGAATGGGAAGAAGTCTACGAAAATCAAATGTACGGCTCTTTGCATTCCGAACTCGAACGTATCTGGAAGCAAGGAAAGACGGTGGTTTTCGACATTGATGTGAAAGGCGGAGTGAATTTGAAACGCATGTTTGGCAGCGATGCGCTTGCTGTTTTTATCCAAGCGCCGTCGATCGAAGAATTGAAAAAACGTTTGCAAAACCGTTCTACCGAAACCCCCGAATCGCTCAAAAAGCGCGTGGATAAAGCCGAAGAAGAGCTTACATACGCGCCGCAGTTCGACAAAATTATCATAAACGATGATTTGCAAACGGCTATTGCCGAAGTAGAAAAAGCGATTATTGATTTTATTGCATAACTAATGGACACCCCGCGCCCCACACCCCACACCTCGCATATCGGATTATTCTTTGGATCGTTTAATCCTGTGCATATTGGGCATTTAATTATTGCACAAACATTTTTAAATGAGTTGAAACTGGATGCCGTTTGGTTTGTACTTTCGCCGCACAATCCGCTCAAAGACAAAAAGGATTTGTGGCCGGACGAAAAACGTTTAGAAATATTGAAATTAGCTATTGCCGGAAATTCGAAATTCGAAATCTGCAATGTAGAATTAGAATTACCGCAACCGTCCTACACAATCAACACCTTGCAGCATTTGCAAGCACAATATCCGGGAACAAATTTTCAACTTTTGATTGGGAGCGACAATTTGGAAAATTTCGCTTTGTGGAAAGATTACGAACACATTCTTGCAAATTATAAAATCGGAGTTTACATGCGTCCGGAAGCGCAGAAAAATGCGTTTTTCGGACACGAAAATGTGCAAATTGTAAATGCCCCCTTATTGGATATTTCTTCTACACAAATTCGAGAATTTTTGCAAGAGAAAAAATCTGTCCGCTACCTGGTTCCGGATGCGGTTTTCGAATATTTAAATAGAAAAAACAATGACTAAAACACCTGTTCTCAAATACGTTAAAGCCTTTTTTATCTACGTATTGTTTTGGATGCTGTATTTCTGGCTGATGCGTGCATTTTTCCTGATTTTTGAATGGAAAAGCACGGCAACGTTGACGTTTATGGAAATATTGAAAACTTTTTTTTACGGTTTCCGTATGGACGCTTCGTTTACTGGCTACATGCTTTTGTTTGTAGGGGTAGTGCTGACGTTTGTGCCTGTTTTTTCTGCAAAGATTACAAAAAAAATTATTTATGGTTTTACGGTTTTTGCACTGTTTTTACTCACGATATTGGCTGTTGCAGATGCCGAATTATTCCGTTTCTGGAATTTTCGATTAGATACAAGTCCCTTGATATACCTGGCTTCTCCGAAAGAAGCGATGGCCTCGTCGCCCATTTTCCGAAGTTTATTTTTGATTCTTTTCGGGATTGCTTTTTCGTGGGGATTGTTGAAAATTTTCAAAATAAAAATACTTCCGTTTTTCGATTTTGAGAATCGTGCGCAATGGCTTACGGCTCCTGCTTTTTTAGTGCTTTCCGGGGCCTGCATCATTCCGATGCGCGGCGGTTTTGATACGGCGCCGATGAACTCGAGTTTTGTATTTTTCAGCAATAAAGGCTTTGCCAATCAAGCGGCGTTGAATATGCCGTGGAATTTGATGATTTCGCTTTCCGATATGAATCGTTACGACGATTACAATTTCATGTCCGAAGAAGAATCCCAAACGCTTGCCAAACCCTTTCTGGAAAAGCCTTTGTGCGAAACGCAGCGTGTTTTGAAAAACGATCGCCCGAACGTGATTATTGTGATTTTGGAAAGTTTTTCGGCTTTGCTGATGCAGGATTTTGGAGGCGACTCGATTGTCACACCGAATTTGAATAAACTGAGCAAAGACGCTTTGTTTTTCACGAATTTTTATGCCGACGGTTTCCGCACCGAACGCGGTTTGGTGTCGGTGTTGAGCGGATATCCGTCGCAAACCACGCATCCGGTGATTATGGTGAATTCGAAAGTAAAAAAACTTCCGGCTATTGCCAAAACACTGCGTTCGCAAAATTATCACACGGCATTTTTTTATGGCGGCGACTTGAATTTTGTGAATATGCGCGGCTATTTGCTCGATGCCGGTTATGAATATTGCGTCGGGCGCGAAGATTTTTCGGAAGCGGAAGGTAGCTCTTCGAAATGGGGTGCGCACGATGAATATATTTTCAAACGAATGTTGAATGATCTGGACGATGTGCAGCAACCATTCTTTTTCACTATGCTTTCGATGAGCAGCCACGAGCCTTTTGTGGTGCCGATGGAAACCGTGATTGAAGGTTCGGACGAATTTTCGAAATTCCAAAATTCTGCACATTATACTGACCAATGCATCGGGAATTTTATCGCGGAAGCGAAACAAAAAAAGTATTGGGACAATACGCTTATTATTTTTGTGGCCGATCACGGTAAACGCTTGAATAACGGGCATACCAACAGCGAACCGGAAATTTTCCACATCCCGATGATCTGGACAGGTGGGGCTTTGCAACATATTGGGAATGTTGATAAATTGGGTGCTCAACGCGATATTGCCGCCACTTTGCTTGCGCAGATGAACTTGTCGTCGGATGACTTTATTTTTTCGCAAGACTTGTTGAAACCCTGCAAAAAAAATGCGACACTTTATACGTTTAACGACGGATTCGGGTTTTTAAGCGATAGTACAGTAGCTGTTTATGATAATAAAGCCCAAAAAGTTTTATTTGAAAAAAATGCAAATGCGAATTTTGTAAAACAAAGTCAAGCATTATTTCAAATATATAATAAAAATTTCTTAAATTTGTAGTCTGGTACGATTTTTGATATAATGTATTTTAAGAAAAAATTAAATAAAAAAGATATGAAAAAAATCTTTCTTCTTGCTTTTTGCGGTGTATTTTTCGCTGCATGTGTGCAAAACCGCCAAGTGACGCGTGTTTCGCCCGATCAACAAATTGATTTGAGCGGCCGCTGGAATGACACGGATGCTAAAATGGTGGCCGATGCCATGATTGAACAATGTTTGGCAGTGGGTTGGATTGATGACTTTCAACAGCATAAAAACGGACAACGCCCAGTGGTGATTGTGGGTTTGGTAAATAATAAAACATCTGAACATATTGAAGCCGAGGTGTTTGTTAAAGATCTGGAACGCGCATTTTTGAAAGACCGCCGTGTGCGTTTGGTTCAAGCCGGTGATAAACGCGAACAACTGCGTGGCGAACGCGGAGCTCAACAAGATTACGCTTCTCCCGAAACCACTAAAAAATGGGGTAAAGAATTGGGTGCAGACTTCATGATTCAAGGTTCCATCAACTCTATTGTTGACCAATATAAAAAAGACAAAGTGGTCAATTACAAAATCAATTTGGAATTAACGGATTTGGAAACCAACGAAATCCTTTGGATTGGCGATAAAGAAATTAAAAAAGTTATTACAAATTAATATAAATTATTAATTGTTAATTATTAATGAAAATCCCCTTTTGTAGGGCGAAGCTCATTAATAATTAATAATTAACAATTAACAATTTCTGTGAAAAAGCTACTCAAATTCCCTTTTCGTATCTTTGTAATTGCAACGCTATTGCTGTTTCTTGCCGGTTGTGCTACGTATTACATGAAGCAGCAGAAGATTTATGATGCAATGGGGCATGGTGATTGGGAAGCGGCTTCGAAGTTGCTTGATGCGCAAAAAAGCAGCAAGCCCGACAATAAAGACCATTTGCTTTATTTGTTTGATAAAGGTTGGCTTGAGTGGGCGCGTGAACAATCGAAAGAAAGCAACCGCTTTTTGCAACAAGCCGACGATTATATGGATGTAAGCCATGTAACAGCCGGACAAAAAGCATTGGCCGTGATTTCGAATCCGATGATGAAGGCCTATACGCCCGAAGATCACGAGCGGATTTTCGTGAACTATTACAAGGCTTTGAACTATGTGGATATGAATGATTTGGAAGGAGCTTTGGTAGAAGCTCGCCGTATCAACGAAAAGATCTACGCACAAAACGATAAACTCAAAGAAAAGAAAAATAAATATAGCGACGACGCTTTTGCGCACGTAATGATGGGCATTATTTATGAAGCCAGCCGTGATTACAACAATGCTTTTATTGCATATAAGAATGCATTGAAAGTGTACGATGAAATTTATACGCCGCTTTTCGGATACAGTGCTCCTGCACAATTGAAACGTGATATTCTTCGAACGGCTTACAAAACGGGCTTTTATGATGATGTTCGTTTTTATGAAAAGCAGTTTAGTATGGAGTATGATCGTTCGGCTCCGACTGGAAATACGGGCGATTTGGTGTTTATTTGGCACAACGGCTTAGGTCCGGTGAAAGACGAGTGGAGTATTAACTTCACGAATGCCGGAGCCAGCAATGGTTTTGTAACGTTTGCCAATCCGGAATTGGGAATGAGTTTTCCGATTTATCTCGGCGGCGGTGGAAAAAGTGCCAGCTATAACGATGTGCATGTTGTGCGTGTGGCCTTTCCGAAATATATAGAGCGGATGCCTATTTATAATAATGCCGAGTTATTTGCAACGGATCAACATTTTCCGTTTGAAATGGGGCAAAATGTACAAAAAATTGCCGTACAGGCATTGAAAGACCGCATGCTTCGTGAAATGGGCGAAACCATTGCCCGTTTGGCTGCCAAACAGGCCATGGAATACGCCGCTCGCGAAAGCAAACAAGAAGGATTGGGCGCAACCGTGAGCATTATCAATGCTCTTACAGAAAAGGCGGACACACGTAATTGGCAAACGCTTCCGCACGATATCCGATACGTGCGTATGACTTTGCCGGAAGGCACACAAAAAGTACAAATGCGCTTATATGCAGGACAAGGACGCTACGTGGATAAAGAATTTCAATTCGAAATACAAAAAAACCGCAGCACGATTTTCCACTTTACTACCATGGAAAGTTACGGAGTTAAGCGATAGTTTCCAAGAGATTATTTTTTGTAAAGATGTAAAAAAATCGTATATTTGTATAACTACGATTTTAGGTTTGCTTTGTACATTGTGGAGTATACCGTACGTTTTTTACGCCATGACTGACGCTATTTTTGACAAATTAAAAATCCTTGCAGGCGCTGCGAAATATGATGTTTCCTGTGCCTCGAGCGGTCACACCCGTAAGAACGACGGGAAAAGTTTGGGGAATGCTGCCGGATGGGGCATTTGCCACAGCTTCACGGAAGATGGACGCTGTGTGTCGTTGTTTAAAATCATGCTCACCAATACTTGTATGTACGATTGCGCTTATTGTGTAAACCGCCGCACAAACGACATCCCACGCGCTACATTTTCTGTTTCAGAAATAGTCAATTTAACAATCGAATTTTATCGCAGAAATTACATCGAAGGTTTGTTTTTGAGTTCCGGAGTGGTGCGTAATGCCGATTACACCATGGAACGATTGGTTGAAGTTGCCCGTCAATTGAGGCAAGTGCATCGCTTTAACGGCTACATCCATTTGAAAAGTATTCCCGGCGCTTCGCAAGAACTTGTAAACAAAGCGGGTTTATATGCCGATCGCTTAAGTGTAAATATCGAAATTCCGACAGAAGAAAATCTCAAACTGCTCGCGCCCGAAAAAGATTTTCAAAGCGTGTTACAGCCGATGAATTATATCGGTCAGGGCATCTTGGAAAATAAAGAAGAACGTGCCAAATACCGCAAGGCACCGCGTTTTGCACCGGCCGGACAAAGTACGCAGTTGATTGTCGGCGCAACGCCCGAAACTGATCAGCAGATATTAAGTTTGTCAACTTTTTTATACGAAAAACCGAACTTAAAACGTGTTTATTTTTCGGGATACATTCCCGTGAATGAAAACGACGCGCGTCTGCCGGCTTTGAAAACGCCGCCACTGGTGCGCGAAAACCGCCTGTATCAAGCCGACTGGCTGATGCGATTTTATCAATTTACAGCCGATGAAATTGTAACCGATGAACATCCGAATCTGGATTTGGAACTTGATCCGAAATTGGCGTATGCCCTGCGGCATCCGGAAAAATTTCCGGTAGATATCAATCGCGCCGATTATGAAATGATTTTGCGTGTGCCCGGAATAGGGGTGAAGTCGGCACAGCTTATTGTCGCATCGCGAAGATATGCGCGACTAAACAGTGAGCAGCTAAAGAAAATGGGTGTCGTGATGAAACGTGCAAAATATTTTATCACCTGCAACGAACTTGCTGTTCACAAAACCATCAACGAACTCAAACCGGAATACCTTACGCAGATGTTCAAAGGGAAGTTGAATGTGAAAGGTAATCCGAATCAGCTTAGTTTGATGTTTAACGTTTAATGTTTAAAGATGCAGCTATTAAACATTAAACTTTCAACCTTAAACAAATGAATATTTTTGTTTACGATAAAACCTTTGAAGGCTTGCTGAATGTCGTGTTTGAGGCATTTCTGCAAAAGAAAATCCCCGGAATGATTTTGGGCGAAGGCGAAATATTGCCGTTGATTTATGATGAGGTCATTCATGTAAATGCCGATGAACAAAAGGCGGAACGCGTTTGGTCGGGCTTAAAGAAAAAACTCTCGAAAGATGCCTGCGAAATGCTTTCGGTATGTTATCTGTCGGAACTTCCCAACGTTGAAATGCTTTTGTTTGCCTACATGTTTAAGGCATTTCAAAACACAAAATCCATTGAAACGAATTTTGGCGATCCGCATGTGTTGGAATTATCGAAAATTTATAAAAAAGTTTCGCGTGAAGCGGAACGCATGCGCATGTTTGTGCGTTTTCAGAAAGCGGCCGACGATTTGTTTTTTGCGCCGGTAGAGCCGTTGCACAATGTTTTGCCGTTGATTATCGAACATTTTCAAGATCGTTTTGCCGATCAAAAATGGATAATTTACGATTTAAAGCGCAAATATGGCTTGTTTTATGATTTGCGCACGGTGGAAGAAATTCATTTCGACAATCCGTTATTCAATACCTTAAACGGCCAGCTCGACAGCCAACTGATGGCCGAAGACGAATTGAAGTTTCAGAAATTGTGGAAAAACTATTTCGATTCGATGACGATCAAACAACGTATCAATCCCAAATTGCATGTCCAGCACTTGCCACGTCGTTTTTGGAAATATTTGCCGGAAAAACGGAAATAAAAAATAGGGATTCAAATTTTTGAATCCCTACAAACATCAAATATTAAGACAGGATTAACAGGATTTTCATGTTTTTATTTTGCCTTTGGCAAATATCTTGTAAATCCTGTTAATCCTGTCTATAAAAAATTATTTCGCCGGTGCGTTTTCCAACACATCTACCAAATAATCCCAGAATTTTTTCACGGTTGCAATATTTACTTTTTCGTCCGGAGAGTGCGGGAAACGGATGGTAGGGCCAAACGAAATCATATCCCAGTTCGGATATACGCCGCCGAGCAATCCGCATTCGAGGCCTGCGTGGATGGCTTTTACTTCGGGCGTTTTGCCGTAAAGTTTTTGATAACGTTCTTTCATCAAATTCAAAATCACCGAATCCATATTGGGTTTCCAGCCCGGATATCCGCCGGCCAATTGAATCTTGGCTCCGGCCAATTCGGCTACGGATTCCATTATTGCTCCCAAGCTTTCTTTTGCAGAATCCACGGAAGAGCGGAGCAAACAAGCGATGTTCACGTTTCCGTTTTCGCTTTTCACGATTGCTAAATTGGTTGAGGTTTCAACCAATCCCGGCATGCTGTCGCTCATGCGCATCACGCCGTTCGGAAGTGCGCGCACAACGTTGATCACGCGTGCTTGCGAAGCGTCGTCCATCATTTTATCGGCAGTTGCTGCTTCGATTGTCATTTTAAAATCCGGTTCTGTTGCCGAAAGTTCTTTGGCCATCACGTCGTGCATGTCGTTCACCAACTGTTTCACAGCGGCAGCAGCGGCTTTCGGAGCGGCAATCACGGCAAACGCTTCACGCGGAATAGCGTTGCGCAAACTTCCGCCGTCGATGCTTACCAAATGGGCTTTGTGCTCTTTGCGGAGTTTTTGCATCAAGCGGAACATGATTTTATTGGCATTTCCACGTCCGAGGATGATATCCATACCGGAATGTCCGCCTTTAAGGCCGGTAACGCTGATTTTGAAGGCTTCGTAATCTGCCGGAACAGCGGTTTCCGTGTAAGGAACGGCGATGCTTGCATCAATACCGCCGGCGCAACCCACATAAAGTTCGCCTTCGTCTTCCGAATCCAAATTCATCAAAATATCGCCTTTCAACACGCCGCCTTTAAGGCCGAAAGCGCCGGTCATGCCGGTTTCTTCGTCAATTGTAAACAAGGCTTCGATAGGACCGTGTTTGATGGTTTTGGATTCTAAAACGGCCATCATGGCAGCAGAACCCATACCATTGTCGGCGCCAAGCGTGGTACCGTTGGCAGTCACCCATTCGCCGTCGATATAGGCTTCGATCGGATCTTTTTCGAAGTCGTGTTGTTTGTCGGAGTTTTTTTGCGGAACCATATCCACGTGGCCTTGAAGCACAATGCCTTTGCGGTTTTCCATGCCCGGAGTGGCCGGTTTGCGGATGATTACGTTGCCGGTTTCGTCCTGAAAAGTTTCCAGGCCGAGTTTTTTACCGAATTCCACAACGAAAGCACATACTTTTTCTTCGTGTTTCGAAGGGCGGGGAATTTGCGTCAAGCTATGAAAATGCGACCAAACCTCTTTCGGCTCTAAGTTTTGAATGTTTTTATCCATGATTATGATTATTTAAAAAATTTCTATGAAACGATTGAATTTTCAAAGATAGGTATTTTTTTGGAATAATCGGTAAAAAATATGTATCTTTGTCTTTAATAATTCGTTTTGTTATGATTGATTACGAAAAATTCGAGAAATCGCTCAAACATTTGGAACTTCAAAATAACAACCACAAAAACCTTGCCAATCGTAAAGATTTGGGAGATTTGGAACGAGAAGCGATTGCAGAATCGGTTATTCATCGTTTTGAAACATGCTACGACAGTTTGTGGAAGGTGTTGAAGCGCTATTTGGTAGAAGAATTAGGCTTGGTGGATATGCCGAATAGCCCGAAACCGGTTTTTCAATTTGCTTTTGAGAATAAATTGCTGTCCGATGTTGTGAAATGGAAAGAATATGCAGATGCGCGAGTTAATACGTCGCACGATTATTCGAACAAAAAGGCGCTTGAAACGCTGATTAGGATGGACGATTTTATCGCCGATGCGATTTTGCTTTATGAAACAATGACAAAAAAGAAATGGGCATAGAAAATAGTGTTGATATTACAACTCAAGATGCTCAAATTCTTTGTGCTCTATTAGGGAAATATCTTTCTGAAACCACGGTTTGGGCATTTGGTTCGCGTGTTAAAGGAACTTCTCGTCCGGAATCGGATTTGGATTTGGTCGCTTTTATTGATGCCGAACAAAAATCGCGACTTTATGATTTGCGCGAAGCATTTGCCGAATCGAATCTTTCTTTTCGTGTAGATATTTTGAATTGGGACGAAATTCCGGAAAGTTTTCAAGAGAATATTCGGAAAGAGTACGTAGAAATACAATAGTTATAATAAAAGCGATGTTTCCAGCAGTTCTTGTCCCATTTTGTGAATGCTGTCTTGAATTCGTTTTTTCTGACGGACGGACGGCTTTTTCTTGCCGCTGATATATTGCGCAAGCAGGCTTTGGTTAAAGCCGAAACGCTTGCTGAAAGCATTTACATTAATCACTTTGTAAAAATTGAAAAAACTCGGCAGATCCATTTCAAACTTCAATTCGTCGAGCGTATAAACAAAACCTTCTTCTTCAAATGTGAAATTGATGGCTTCCAATACATCTTTTTCTAATTCTTGATAAGTGTCTCCAACGGCACAAATAAAATAATTCCCTGATTCCACAGTTGCTCCGAAACCCTTGTCTTCTTTGATGACAATAACGGTTAATTTAGGCTTTTTCATATTATTTGAGCTTTTTTTAATAAAGAAATTAAAGTTCCTTTTCTAATTTCTTTTGACGGGTGAAAAGGAATTGTTATTGTTCCGTCTTTTTTCGGATGCTTCATGGTGATATGGCTGCCGGTTTGTCGCACTTCATACCACCCATCCCGTTTAAATAATCGTAAACATTCTGAACATTTCATGACAAAGATAATAAATTTATTACTTTTTGCAAAATTTATAAAAGAAAAAATCCTTTCTTATATAAACGCTCGAGAAATCCAATTATTTATTTTTTGCATAAAAAGTTATGAACAAAATGCAAAACAAACATTCCGCTGTTAATAATTCTTTCCTCATCGTCAAGTTTGGCTTGATTTTTGTTTATAATTTTACAAAGTTAAAATAGAACTGTAAAAATGAGAAGAATTAAAAACATAATTTTTGTCGGACTGCTTGCTGCTGCCGGGTTTTCTGCACAAGCACAACGAACGCAGGTGTATAAAGAACCGGATGCCGCTTTCCGCGAAGCTGAAGAACTTTTTGCCAAAGAGAAATACGGCGCCGCACAAGAATTGTTTGCACGTGTTGCCAAAAAGATTTCTGAAAAGGAAAGTTTGCAGCGCGTGGATGCCGAATATTTTGCCGCTGTTTGCGATATGCGCTTATTCCACAAGAATGCCGACCAGAAAATGATCGATTTTTTGGATAATCATCCCACGTCAAACCGGCGTAATGATGCCGTTTTTGAATTGGCAAACTATTATTACGGTGTGAAAAAATATCGCGATGCACATCAGACTTTTGCTGAAATAGATCCGAAAGATGTTCCAGAAAATCACAAAGATGAATATAATTTCAAACGCGGCTATTCGCTTTTCAGCGACGGCAATTCCGATGCTGCAAAAACTTATTTCTACGATGTAAAACAAGGCTCGTCCAAATATGTCCCACTTGCAACCTATTACTACGCTTATATTTTATACACCGAGAAAAAATACGAAACCGCCCGCGAAGACTTCGAAACTTTGCGCGAGGATGAGAATTTCGGTAAAATTGTGCCGTTTTACATTTTACAAATTTATCATAAACAGGAAAAATACGACAAGGTCATTGCCGAAGGTCCTGCGATGACTGAAAATGCTTCTGCCCGCCGTGCCGCCGAAATTTCCCGTTTGATTGGTGAAGCCTATTACCACACCAACCATTTTGATAGCGCATTGCCTTATTTCCGCACGTATTTTGCACAATCGGCCACTTCGCCCAACCGCGATGAAAACTACATGCTGGGCTATACCTATTACCACATGAAAATCTACGATACGGCCGCTGTGTTTTTTCAAAAAGTAGCCACTGCGGAACAAAAAGATTTGTTGGAACAAAATGCGTTGTATCATTTAGCCGATTGCTACATGCACTTGGATTTGCTCCGTTTTGCACACGCTGCATTCTATGATGCTTCGCGTATTGAAATGGATCCGCTGATTGAAGAAGATGCGTATTATAATTACGTTAAGTTGACGTATGAACTTTCCCCTGCTACTTATGGAGATGCAATTAACGAATTTGAAAAATATCTCGAAAAATATCCGGATTCTAAACACAAGCAAGAGATTTTACGCTATCAGGTGGAAATGTATTTAACAACGCGCAACTACAAAGCAGCGTTGGAATCTATCGAGAAAATCAAACAGAAAAATGTACGCCTGACGGAAGCCTACCAGCGGATTGCATTTAACCGCGGCGTGGAATTGTTTAACGAACGCAAGTATAGCGATGCTTTGACACTTTTCGACAAGTCGTTGGAGCATACATTCGACGACCGCGTTGAAGCGCAGGCAAGGTTTTGGAAGGCCGAAACCGAATATAGGATGGACGATTATAAAGCAGCTTCACAAACGTATGAAAGTTTCTTGAATGCTTCCGGTGCAAGTACTTTGCCGGTTTATAATTTAGCACATTACAACTTGGGCTATGCTTATTTTAAACAAGATAAGAATGCCGATGCCCGTAAGAATTTTCAACTCTTCTTGCAAAAAGCATCTGAAGAAGATCCTGCACTGGTGAATGATGCCTACTTACGTTTGGGCGACAATGCGTTTTTGTTGAAAGACTATCCGTCGGCCCTTGCTGCGTACAATCATGCGGTGGATATGAAGGCTTATGATCAGGATTATGCCCTTTTCCAAAAAGGACTTGCTTTAGGTGTTATGAGCCGTTTTGATGAGAAAATTACGGCTTTACAAAAATTGTTGAAAGATTATCCCGAATCTTTGTTTGCCGCTTCTGCTGTAAATGAATTGGCAACCACCTATTTGATTGTCGAAAATAATCCGAAAGCGCTCGAATATTATCAATTGCTTTCGAGCAAATACAACAGCAGTTCATACGGAAAAACGGCCATGTTGAAGCAAGGCTTGATTTATTACAATGCCGGCGACAATGATAAAGCAATCGGCACCTTTAAGAAAATTGTAAGCGATGCGCCAAACTCACCCGAAGCAAGCGAAGCCTTGATGAATTTGCGTAATATCTATATGGATATGAATCGTATTAATGATTTCTTTGCTTACACCAAAAATATTCCTTCTGCACAAGTAAATCCGGAAGCACAGGATTCGATTACGTTTAATTCGGCTGATGCTCGCTATAATGAAGGCGATTACGAAGGTGCACGCATTGGATTTGTCAATTATCTGGAAAATTTCCCACAAGGTGTTTTCACTTTACAAGCGCAATATCTGTTAGCCGATTGCGATTATCGCAAAGGAAATACAAACGATGCGTTGATTTATTTCGACAAGGTAATTAATGCGCCGCTTTCATCCTATACGGAAACATCTTTGCTTAATGCCGCACGCATTACTTACGATAATAAGGATTATGAACGCGCATTGAATTATTACAAAAAACTTGAACAACAAGCCGAAAATCCGGCAAACAAAAATATTGCAAGCATTGGAATTATGCGTTGTTACAAGAAGATGGATAACGATGAAGAAAAATTAAAAGCATCGCAAAAAGTGTTGACATTGTCGAAAATTTCCGAAGAAGTAAAAGACGAAGCCAATCACAACATCGCTACAGCGGCAACGTTCTTAAATAAACCGGCGGTTGCGCAGGAGAAATATGCCGAACTTCGCAAATCGAAAAATCCGGAATATGCCGCCGAAGCGGCCTATAATCAAATGGAGCAGTTGGTGATTGATGGGAAATATGATGAGGCTGAAAAGATGATTTTTAAACTTATCAGCGAAAATCCATCGAGCGAGTATTACCTTGCGAAAACCTACATTTTGTGGGCCGATATTTACATGGCGCGGAGCAATTTTTTGCAAGCCAAACAAACACTTCAGAGTATTATTGATAATTATACCGAAGATCAAAGTTTAGTGGATTTCGCGAAAGCGAAAAAAGAAGTTGTAATCCGCAAAGAAGAAGAAGCCAAAAGAGCGGATGCACAGCGCCGTTTGAAGGATGCCGGAGATGAAGATGAAATTCCGGAACCGACAGACATTTAAATTAAGAATTAAAAACTAAGAATTAGGAATTAAGATGAAATTGCTAATAAGAAATATGTGTTTTGCGACTTTGATGTTGGTCGTTTGTGGGATGAGTGCGCAAAAATACAATGAGCAAGTGATGGTGGTGGCGCCTTATAAACCGAGCGTTCCTGAGTCGTATAAAATTAACGTGAATCCGCAAGTGATGGTTGATACGAATGTAGTTAAGCAAAAGGCGGATGTTGATATTTTGAGCCGACGAGTGGGTACTTCGTTTGATGTGGAAGAAATCAAAGCGGCGAAAGTATCGGGCGAGCCAATAAATAAGCTCTACAACGGTCATATCAAAGCCGGCATCGGTAATTATCTTACACCTTATTTGGATGCGTTTTACAACAGCGGACGCAATCGAAATCATGCATACGGAATCGAATATAAGCATCTTTCATCGGCCGGACAAAAGTTGAAAGATTATACGTTGGTAGAACATAATAATTCGACCGACAAAGCGAATGCTTTCGGACGTTTGTTTTATGATAAATTCACACTTGGAGGCGAGTTGTATTTCGATCGCGAAATGGTGCATATGTATGGTTTGAACGACTCTTTGAAGCCTGCGGATTATGATAAAACAACATGGAACGATGCTTCGAAAAGAGCATATACGACAGCCGGTTTTCGAGCAGATCTAACAAGCCATAATACAGAACCGGATGCATGGTTTTATAAATTGATGTTTGATTATTCCTACTGGCAAAGCAATTGGAAAATGAAGCAGCACAATCCGCATTTGACGCTTGATTTTGGTAAAAATCATCAATGGTTTGAACAATTGGATGAACAAAAATACGGCTTGCTGTTTGATTTGGATTTTTATAACACAGATCCTGTAAATGCTGATAAATACAGCGATTTGTTGTTTAAACTTCAACCGTATGCAAAAGTAAATTGGGGTGATTTTGAATTTTTTGCAGCTTTGAAATTTAATGTGATGAACGACACGATGACATCGATGACTGTGAATCCGGCTGTGGAAATCAAATGGCACGGCGTTCCGAATGTGTTTGATGTTTATTTAGGGTTAACGGGCGATGTGCAAAAAAATTCCATGTCGAGAGTTGCAAAAGAAAATCCGTTTTTATCTGTTTGGGTTCCAATCAATGATCTTGGATTTAGCAAGCAAAAGTATAGCTTTTACGGAGGAATCAACACTTCGTTGAGTAAACGCATTAATTTGAATTTACAGGCTTCTGTTGAGAAATGGGAAGATATGCTTGTGTTTGGAACTTCTCCCGCTTTTGTTCTCAATGTGCCGGATCCGGCGATACCTTTGAACGTGATGCCTACGGAATTTCTTCCATATACAATGAATACCAATCTTTTTAAATTACAAGCCGATATTAATTATATTTTTAATGATAATTTCTCGGCAACTTTGATGGGGCGTTACAACAAATATTCCGAAGATGTGCCTTACAAGCCGGCTTTTGAAGGGAATTTACAAATACGTTATGCTTGGATGAATAAAATTATTATCAAAACAGAATTCTTTGCATATTCCGAATTATTTTCCACTTATCAATTATCACAATCAAATCCGGGAGAGTTGGAAAAAGCCTATGAAAAAGGTGCTTTCGACTGGAGTTTGAGTGGCGAATATATTTTTAACAAACATTGGTCGGCATTTTTGAATTTAAATAATTTGCTCAATCAGCGCTATTATCAATGGTACGATTATCCGTCGTATCGCATGAATTTTGTTGTAGGAGCAACCTATTCTTTCTAATTATTAATTATCAATTGCTAATTATTAATGAATCCCTTAGAGGCGAAACTCATTAATAATTAATAATTAACAATTCATAATTCAGTTATGAAAATACACACGAATCTCAATCAGCTGCCAACACTAACAAATACCGTTATCACGATCGGCGCTTTCGATGGCGTACACATGGCGCACAAATGTTTATTGCAAAAAATGCGCGATAAAGCTGCTAAAATCGGTGCCGAAACCTTGTTGGTGACGTTTGATCCGCATCCTGCAAAAATTCTCGACCCGGAACATTATTTGGCCGATTTTTTTATGCTGAATACCAAGTCCGAAAAGTACGATTTGCTCACCGCTGCAGGTTTGGACCATTTGGTAATTTTGCCCTTTAATGCCGAACTAATCCAGATGGAAGCCGAAGATTTTGTGATTTCGGTTCTTTGCGAGAAGCTAAAAATGAAACACATTTTTATTGGCTACAACCATAATTTCGGTCGTGGAAAAGCCGGAAATTACACGCTTTTACAAAGATTAAGTACGCGCCTACATTTTACGGTCGAACAATTGGAAAAGCAAACTCTTACAGAAGACGAAAGCATCAGCTCCTCTAACATCCGTAAAGCCTTGCTCCGTGGCGACGTGCAAACCGCCAACGCGATGCTCGGATATCCATATAGTTTGACCGGAAAATTAACGAGGGGCGCTTTTAAAGTGTTTGATATCGATAAACTCATTCCCGAAGAAGGTTTTTACGATGTTCAGGTCATTGCAAACAATATGATTTTTAATACCGTTTGCTCCATCGGCGAAGAAATTTTGTTTGAAGAACTACCGAAAAACATCGACCGCACCAGCGTCCGCGTGTTGTTTCTGTAAGAACAAAATCGGCAGAACGCATGGAATAATAAAGGCAGACACAAAGGTCTGCCTCTACAATTCTTAATTCCTAATTTTTAATTCTTAATTTTCTCGGAAACTGTCCCAGCCTTGCGCCGTAATCGGCACCATCGGTCCATTGGTTGGAACCAACATACAGCCTGCGTTTTCTTCAGTAATGTGGCCGATAATAGAAATGCCTGCAATGCCATTGATTTTATCGAAATCTTCTTGTTTAACGGTAAACAACAATTCGTAATCTTCGCCGCCATTGAGTGCCGCAACAAGTGGATTAATCTTGAATAGATCCGCTGCCGTACAAGTGGTCGGATCAATCGGAATTTTATTATCGTAAAGGTGACAGCCTTTTTTTGATTCTTTGCAAATATGCAGAATTTCGGAAGCTAAACCGTCCGAAATATCAATCATCGACGTAGGTTTGATTTTTAATTGTGCGAAAATATCCACCATATCCACGCGCGGCGTTGGTTTTAGCTGGCGTTGTAATACATAATCAAAACCTTGTAAATCGGGTTGCATATTTGGATTGGCCAAGAATTCTTGTTTTTCACGTTCGAGCAAAAGCAAGCCGGTGTATGCTGCTCCGAGGTCGCCGGTTACACAAACCAAATCGTTTTCTTGTGCACCGCTGCGGTAAACAATCTCATCTTTATCGGCTTGTCCCATCACCGTAATGGAAATCATCAAACCGGATTGACTTGAAGTCGTATCGCCGCCGATCAAATCCACTTCAAATTCTTCACATGCAAAACGCAAACCGGCATAAAACTCTTCAATAGCCTCCAACGAAAAGCGGTTCGACAAAGCGATACCAATCACAATCTGTTGAGGCTTTACGTTCATGGCCGCCATATCCGAAAAATTCACGGCAGCCGCTTTATAGCCCAAATGCTTCAAAGGTGCATATGTTAAATCGAAATGCACACCTTCAATCAACAAATCTGTGGAAACGACGGTGGTTTCTTTATCGTTTTTAATTACGGCCGCATCGTCGCCAACGCCTTTAAGTGTGGTGGGTTGACGGTTTGTAAAAGTCGACATCAAATCGTCGATCAAACCGAATTCGCCGAGTGAGCTGATTTCAGTACGTTTATTTCCTGTATTTGGCATAATTAAAGTTTAAAAGTTGCTCCAATGGTTAAATACGCAATTCCATAACCCACTTCGCCGTAAATAGCAACTTGGTCGGTGATGAAATAACGTACGCCGCCGAAAACGTTCAGCATTAAATTTAAATCGTTCGGACGATCCGGGTCGTTGTAATTGTCGCTTACTTTGTAGTTTATGTATCTCAAGCCTAAAGAAAGACCGGCATATAAGTCAAATTTAGGATTGTCTAAAATTTCGTTCAAATATAATTTTCCACGTGCCGCAGCATATATGTCGTTCCACTTCTGATTAATAGAAATCGCTCCGGAATTAAAATCTCTTTGCGAATGCGAAAAGCCTAAAATCCCTCCAACAGAGATAGGGCCCACATCTTCAAGTTCGTAAATGCCTTGCTCATACGAAACTTCAATATTCGGAAAAGAACTGACATTATCGTAACTTCCATGATAATAAGACCATCCGAATCCCAATCCGGCATTAATCATTTTTGAATCTTTTTGAAAAGCCTGTGCATGTATTGTTTGCAGAAAAAAAGACAAACAAAGAGCAAAAAAAAGTTTTTTCATTTGAAATTTTATTGAAAATCCTTGCAAAAATACGAAAAAAACTCTAAAAAGCCTATTTTATAACCGTTTTATTCATTAACATTCTGTTGTTTGTAAAAAAATATAAAAAAAATTAAGTTTATTAACGATAATTTATTAACTTTGTAAAGCAATTTGTATAAAATAAGAACCATAAATATTCAATTCAGATGAAACTTAGAACAATCAAATCATTGATCCTGCTGCTTTTTGTTGGAACGCTTTTCAGCGGATGTAATGATTTAAAGAACATGGTAAAAAAACATCCTACGGATGCAAAGTATGTTGCAACTCCTAATCCGTTGGAAATGCACGGCGACAAGGTGAAAGTAAGTATCGAAGGCACTTATAATCCGAAGTATTTCAGCAAAAAAGCCGGTGTGGTTTTTCAACCTGAGTTGCGCTATGAAGGCGGAAGTACAAAGTTAAAACCGATTTTGATTCAAGGTGAAAGCGCTCAATTGAATGGTGCTGCTTCTACAATCAATAAAGAAAAAGGTGGTACTTTCAAGTATGAAGATACGTTCGATTACAAACCTGAAATGGAACAATCTAAATTGGTAGTTAATCCGACCGTTTTCCCTGCGAAAAAAGCAAAAGATAAAGATATTCAATCTATTCTGACGGCTGTTGACAGCATTGGAAAATCGGCTAAATTAGGCGAAAAACCATTGGCTGACGGCATCAACACCACTTCAAACATGGTTCAAAACGAAGCTAAACCAAGTTTCGAAAAAGATAAATATCAAAAAGAAACATTTAGCGATTATAAAGCTACGATTTTCTTCGTTGTTGACCAATCCAAACTTGATTGGAATTGGAAACCTAATAAAATTGAAGAAAACAAAGCCGCTTTACGCAAAATGGATACTTTGTTAGCTTCCAATATGGAATTGCAATCGATCAAAATTTCTGCTTGGGCTTCTCCCGAAGGTGAAGAATCGCGTAACCAAAACTTGTCGACCGACCGTGCTAAAACAGCCGACAAATATTTGAATGATCAATATAACAAAGCAATCAAAGCACGCGCTAAAGCTGAAAAGAAAAAAGAAAAAGACATTCGTAAAGATTTGAATATTTCCACTGAAGCTAAGGGTGAAGACTGGGATGGTTTCCTTACCGCTTTGAAAGCATCGAATATTCCTGAGAAAAATACCATTATCAATGTGATTTCTTCGCATACCGATCATGAGGCGCGTCAACAAGAAATCCGCAATATGACGGTTATTTACAAACAAATTGAAGACAGCATCTTGCCTCCGCTCCGCCGCTCTGAAATTACAGCTACTTACAAAGATGCAAAGAAAACCGACGAGCAAATTGCCGCTCTCTCTACTTCGCATCCGGATTCTTTGGATGTGGAAGAATTGCTTTACTCTGCTACCTTGACAGAAGATAATGCAACTAAATTGCAAATTTATACTTCTGCCTCCAACGTGTATGCTGATGATTGGAGAGGTTATAATAATGCTGCTTTTGTTGCAATCAATATGAAAGATTATGATAATGCTTCGCAAATGCTTGAAAAAGGAAATGGTATTCAACCAAATAACGGTGCTATTTTGAATAATTTAGGTGTTGTTACTTTGGCAAAAGGCGATTTTAAAAATGCAAAAGCGTATTTCGAAAGTGCTCAAAAAGCAGGTAATGCTGAAGCAAAATCCAATCTTGGAATTTTAGCAATTAAAGATGGCGATTATGCCGGTGCCGCTTCTGCAATGAGCAACGAAACTTGTACACACAACTTGGCGTTGGCTCAAATAATGAATAAAGATATTGCTTCTGCAAAAACAACCTTGGCTTGTGCTCCGCAAGATGCAGTTACGTTCTATTTGCTCGCTATCTGCGCTGCACGCGAAAACAATGCTGCCGATGTGAATACTAATTTGCAAAAAGCCTGCGCTGCCGATGCTTCTTACAAACAAAAAGCAAAGAACGATGTTGAATTCATTAAATTCAATAATACGGCTGAATTTTTGAATGCAATTAAATAATTGATTTTGATAGTTATTTCATAGTGAAAAACGCCTCTCGGAATTTCGGGGGGCGTTTTTTGTTTACTCCGTTTTTTTCTTTTAACTGTTTTGAGGCTAAAAATCCGAATTATCCGTGCAAATCTGCGATGCCCCCGTCTGCGAAGCTGACAATACGCGTAGCGTTACCGCGCAATGAAAAGATAAACCACAGAGCACACAAAGGACACAGAGAAATAAAAATCTGCGAAAATCAGCGTCATCCGCGCAAATCCGCGAAGAACCGTCAGCGAAGCTGACAATACGCGCAGCGTCACCGCGCAATCCCACCCAATAAAAAGGCCGTAGAAGAAAATCCTACGGCCTTTTCATTACAATGAAAATATTTTAGTTAATTTTAAACACTCCGGCAGCAAAACTTGCACTGATTTCAGCACCTTTTACGGCTTGAGCCGTTGTAGGATTTACTTGATAAATGAATATGCCGGTAGAAGTTGTAATAGGGACATACACCAATCCATTTTCAACAAACGCTGCAAAACGACGGGCGCCATTGCCATCATGAACCGGAATTCCGGTAACATCTGTAATGGTTTGTGCATTCAAATCGACAATACACGTTTTGAGTTTTGCATCCGACCATTGATTATCCAACGTTTGCGGATTTATAGTACTCACTTCTACAAGCACTAAGTTATTGCCGATGTATTTGAAATGTGCAGGTTTAAGTCCACCTGATTTTGTTTCGAAATCGAAATAATAGTTGTCGAAACTTGTATTTTCATTTGGAATACGCAAGAATGCCGCATTTTTAGTGCTTTGAGAAAAGCCATTGGCAAGCGAAGAATTCGACATCACATACATATCGCCATTCTCAACTTTCAAAATACCGTTGAAAGCGTTAAACGAGCCGGCAGGACCTGTACGCGTGTCTTTCATCACGGTGATAAATTCCAATTCAGGATAAGAATAAACGGCCACATAAGTAGTGTCTGTATAAGGAGTTGCATAAGTTGTCGGATTCATCGGGACGTAGGTCATGTATACTTTTCCGTTGGAAATGCTCATGCCGCTCATGGTTGGCCATTCGGGAACTTTGATCGGATCCATGCTGCGTTTTACAGAAGAAAGAATAGCGCCGGTTGTGATATCGACTTTGTAAAATAGAAATGTGTCGCCGTCTGCAGGAGTCAGTGGAAGCGCCATTCCAAGCATGGTATTGGCATCCGCTTGTTCGAATAAACTTAAGTTTTTGTCGAACACAAAGTTTCCGGAAGTTTGCAAATTCCCGTCAGAACCGCGTGTGATAAGGTTAACATTGGCAACGCCCAATCCGCCGATGCTGAAGAGTGTTTGATTTCCTTGCTCGAAATCGCGGTATCCCGTTTGTTCAATTCCATTGTTTCTCGGCGAAATTTCGCCTGACATCAAATCGGCGGTGGTTACAGCATAGTAGGTGTGGTCATAGCCCGATCCTGCAACCGCAAGGCAGAGAACATAGGGTTCTGCGGTGTCGTTTCCGTTTGAATTGTCTTTGCTGCACGAAGTAAAACCGATACTTCCAATGAGAGCGCTACATAAAAGTGTTTTGAAATTTGTTTTCATATTTGAAATTATTAATTATTTTTCTTGGATTGATATTTAAATGCATAGCGTAATGTAAGGTAAAACGCACGTCCGGGTTTTTGCAGCATATAGCTGTCGTATACTTTTTCGTTGGTCAAATTCACACATTCGAAAGCAATATTGTAACGTTCATCTTGTAAACTGTATGCAATGGAAACATTATGTGTGAGCTGTTGCGGAATAATGCTCTTGCTGCTTTTAGAACCTAAACTCGGCCACGATAAATAATAATCGTGAACATAAACCAAATCGTAGTTAAGCGAACATTTTGTTTTTTTGAAAAACAGGTCTTTGAAATCGTAACCAATTTGCATGTTTCCGAAAAGGTAAGGCGTGTTTGGAAGCTGGTCTTTGTATGTTAAATTTTTCTTCGTTCCCGCGCCAACAAGTCCGGTTGTTGTGATGGTTGGCATATTGTCGGTTGCTTTTTGCCAGGTTGCATCAATTTCGGCGTGGAATCGTTGTTTCCATGAATATTTCAGAGTTCCTTCAACGCCGATGGTTTTCACGGCTCCCAAATTCACATACTGCGTGGTAGGATCTTTCAATTCTTTTTGAATGTAGTCCTTGGAATTTCGATATAAAAAATTCGATTCAATATTGAAAACATGTTCATCCAATTTATATGTATAACTTGCACCTAAATTGAAATTATCGCTATTTTCGGGTTTTAAATCGGGATTTTGGATGTTGAATAATCCGTCGCCGAACATCTCATCTCCGGAAGGAAGACGATAAGTATGTTCGTAAGAAATTTTGGCTTGTAAATTTTGGAGAATAAAATACGTGAACGCTGTTCCATATCCGAAATTCAGAAAGTTAGCCGTTATTTTTTCCAAACGTTGAGTTGTGGTGTACATATCCACATATTTAGACGAATTCCCTTGCATTTGATACATTTTTCCAAATACGTTCAAATTCCATCGATCGTACTTAACCGTCCAGCCAAGTGCCGCAATGTTTTTACTTAACGATTGGGGAATTTTATGCATCAAATTTCCGGGATCCATATCATCATTTGATTTTCTGTCCAAATGCGAAAAAGTATAATTAAAACCTAATGAATGATGTTCGTTCAATTCATAATTCAGATTTGCATTTGCAAGTTCTTCTTGATTTTTGAGATGCAGCAATGAACGGCTTGTTTCGCCGCCGTTTAAGGAAGAAACCCAGTTGCCAAGCCAATTATAGCGGCGCGGCGTGGTGTCGATATAGGTGTAGTCGGTTTGATTAAAGGCCGCATATGCCGTAAGCGTAAGGCCTTCAACAAATAAATTGCTTTTTTTGTAACGAACGGACGGAATAAACGATTGCGAATTGGACGTTTTTGCACCGTAAACAGACTCCATCGTGACGCCCGTTTGAATGTCTTTTTTATCTTCCGAAAGGATAAAACCGAATAATAAATAATCGGCGTATGATTTTCCACTTAAACCGGTTTCGATTTTAATGCCTTCGCCGCGGTAATGGTCGTGAAAACGATTTACCCACTGTTCCGGACCTTTCTGATTGGTTTGCAAATCGAGAATGGGAACATAAACTTTATAACTGTTGTCGGAATAATTGAAAAATGTATTTGCTCGAACGGTAAAACCTGTTTTCGCATGTGTATAAGCGCCGCTAATAGCGAGTTTGTGCGTGTTGAAAGAGCCGATCGTATACGATGCATCCAGATAATTCATATCGTTTCTGCTCACAATATTTACTGCTCCGCCCAACGCATCGCCGCCTAATTGAATGGGAAGCACTCCTTTGTATATTTCAATTCGCTCGATTGAATTTGCAGGAATGGAGCTTAATCCCCAAGACGATCCGAAATTATCCAACGGCACTCCATCGAAGAAAAATTTGATTTGTTTTCCCGAAAAACCGTTTAGCGAAAAGCTGTAGGCTGAACCTACGCCGCCTTCTTCGCGAATACGGATGCCGGTAGATTTGTTTAACGATTGATTTAAATTTGCTGATGAATTGTACAATTTCGCCGCATCAACGGCAGCAACATTGAACGCTTGTTCGCGAACAAGCTGGTTGTTAGATTTGCTTACCACTTCAAATTCCTTGAGTTGGTGCATTTTTGGTGAGACAACAATCGATAGTTTAACTTCTTGCCCGGCTTTTAAAGAAATGCTTTGCCGTTGGTCTTCGTATTCGATGGAAGAGGTTGCAAGTGTATAATTTCCTGCCGGAAGTTGAATTTTGAATTCGCCTTTTGCGTTGCTCGTACTGTGGTAAGAAGTGCCTTCAATGCCCACAACAACAGCAATAGCCGGCTGTTTGCTTGATGTATAGATATGTCCGGAAATCGTTCCGGTTTTAACCGTTTCGGCAAAGATGCTATGAAAAAAACTTAAACAAACAAAAAGGATGCTTAAAAACTTGGTACTTGAGAGCATTTAAATTTTTCTTGAATTTAGAATGCAAAAGTACTGTATAATTAAAAAACAGCCAATCCCCACAAATAGTGATTTTGAGGATTGGCTGATAAAGTTATCCCCATAAATGGGGGATTTCTCATTTTATTCTTCTGTTGATGAATATTTTTCCCCTTCATACAAGCTGAATTTCTCAAACTTGCATTCCAGTTTCCCGTTGCTTAACGCGATTTTTCGGGAAGGGCGGAGGCCAACGAATTTCAAGGCTTCGAGGTCGGAGCTGATCATCCATGCATCCCAGCCGGCGTAGCGGCGTTTCATGGTGTTGCCAATCTCTTTGTAGAAATCAATCATATCTTCGATTTTCAAACGTTCTCCATACGGAGGATTGAAAATCATCAAGCCGTTCTCACTTGGCGGCTCAGATTCGAGAAAATCGGCCTTTTTTAAAGTAATATCATGGTGAAGTTTGGCTTTTTGAATATTGGTCATAGCCAAATTTAGATTTAACTGCGAAATATCACTTCCGTAAATTTCACATTCAGGATCGTGAATGTCTGCATCACAGGCCTCTTTGATTTTTTTCCAAAGCATGGGATCGAAATCGTTCCAATATTCGAAAGCGAAACCTTTTCGATAATATTGCGCCGGAATATTTGCGGCAAGCATGGCTGCTTCCATCAGTAAGGTCCCCGATCCGCACATCGGATCGTAAAAAGTAGTCTTTTCGTCCCATGCTGCCAATTTGATTAAGCCGGCTGCCAGGACTTCGTTGATGGGCGCTTGGTGCATCACAGCGCGGTAACCGCGTTTATGCAATGATTGTCCGGAACTATCAAGAGAGATAATACAGTGATTGCGGTTTAAATGCACCACCAACCGGATTTCCGGATAGATATTTTCGATGATCGGACGTTGGTTGAATTTTTTGCGCAAGCGGTCGCAAATAGCATCTTTCAAGCGTTGGGAAAGGAAACGGCTGTGCGTAAAAACCGATTCGAAAACAAACGAATCAATGGTCGTTTTGCAATCGACGGCAAACATTTTTTCCCAAGCGACATCGTAAGCGGCATCGTAAAAAGCAGCTTGATCCTTGATGTCAAATTCAACAACCGGTTTTAGCACATGGATAGCAGTACGGCAGCAATAATTGGCTTTGTAAACAAATTCCAAATCACCTTCACAACCCACTGCGCGGTTTAAAATGCTGATGTTTTGTGCGCCTAAACTTTCGAGTTCTTTGGCTAAAACAGCTTCGAGTCCTTTTAATGTGGTAACGGTTAATTGCACTATTCGGAAAGTTTTTGCATGAATTTTTCGATATCAATCACATAGCGGATGTGCTCCGCAGTTCCGATCACGCCTTTTTCGTCTTCGGCGGTAATGTCGAAATACAAACGTTTTCCGTCCACTTTCGTTAAAACGGATTTGCATTTGATGCGCATGCCTACCGGACTTGCTTTTACGTGTTTCACGTTGATTTCGATACCAACCGTCGATTGTCCTTCGGCAAGAAATTTGTCAACACTTAATTGTGCCGCATTTTCCATCAAGGCAATCATGGCAGGCGTTGCAAATACTTCGATAAGTCCGGAGCCGTAAGCGGCTGCAGTATCTTCACTGCTTACTTTGTGCTCTATTTCTTTGGTTAAATTAACCGGAAAATTTAATTCGCTCATTTTGATAAACTATTTTTTGTTTTTGTCAATAACACTTTTTCCACGCGTGTGTCTGTTGCTTGCAGCACGCGGAAGCTGAAATGTTCAATCATGATTTCTTCATTTTTTGCAGGAATACTTTGATGCTCGAATGTAATTAAGCCTCCGAGTGTTTCGTATTCATCAGAAGTGGGTAAATTCAGGTTGTATTTTTCGTTCAGATAATCGATTTCCATACGGCCGGAAAAGATAAATTTGCCATCGGGTAGTTGTTTTTCGAATAAATCGGCGCTATCGAATTCGTCTTCAATTTCGCCGAAAATTTCTTCCATCAGATCCTCTAATGCCACAATGCCCGATGTTCCGCCGAATTCATCCACAACAACGGCAATACTTTTGTGCTCATCAATCATGGATTTTAGGAGCTTATTTGCCGAAAGAGCTTCCGGAACGGTGCTTATTTCCCTGAGAATCGTGCGGATATTTTGTGGCTTTTTGAACATGTCGAACGCATGCACATAACCCACGATATTATCAATATTTTCTTTGTAAATTAAAACTTTGGAAAGACCGGTGTCAATCATTTTTTGATTGATTTCGCTCAAAGGCGAATGAATTTCCATGGCAACAATTTCCGGACGCGGCACCATACATTCGCGCACACGCACATTTTTCAAGTCCATTACATTTTGTACCATTTGAATTTCCTGGCTGATGTCGTTCTCATAACGGCCGGCCGTGTTAAATTCATTGATGTAATGATCGATATCGATAGGGGTGAAGCGTTGTTCGTTTTTGATTTGCGCTTCCGGAACGCGGAAAAGATGTTTGAGAATAAAATCGCTGAAACGCAAGAATGCAAAAACAATGGGATAGAGCACGTAATACGTTAAAATAATAAACGGCGCGAAAAAACTCAGTGTCCGGTTGGCATTAATACGAAATAGTATTTTTGGAAGAAATTCTGCAAAAATAACAATAAAAAAGGTTCCGATTAATGTTTGAAAAATCAAAGTTAGGCCATCGGAATTTATTGGCAGCCAGTCTTCAATCCAGGGCGTTAAAAATTTAGCTGTATAGATGCCATAGATAACGAGGGCAATGTTATTTCCAACCAAAAGTGCTGTAATTAATTTGGATGGCATTTGCGTAAAGCGCGAAAGTACTGCTGCCGACCAGATTCCGCTGTTGCGGTCCACTTCTATTTTCAGTTTGTTGGAAGAAATAAAAGCAATTTCAATCCCTGAAAAAAGGGCTGAAAAAATGAGGCAGATAAAGATAATAACGGACTGTTCTTCCATTGGCTTAGAATACCTGAACACCGCGCGGACGGCGCAAGCGGATTTCGTTCATGTTGTCATCGGAATCGAAACCGTCTCCTCTCAAGAGGCTACCGTCTCGCATCACTTGGCGAACCGGCTTGTTTGAATAGATAACCGACTTATTCTGATCCCAAATTAACTCATCGGTATAAAGCGTATCTCCTTTGCGATAGTCGCGAACAACCACGTCTTTATACATTTCCATTCGTTTTTGACTGGGATAATGAATGGCTTCTTTGGCAACAGCAATGACCGTAATTTGGCCTTTTGCATTGAAAAAAGTGACATTTATTCCTTTTGGAAATTTCTGAATATCGACTTTTGTTTTATTTTCGTCGATTTCATAATTTTCGACAACGGGAGCTTTGATTTTCATTTGCAGAACGCCGGAATCGCTTTGAAACATGTCCACATCTTTCATTGTTTGAGTTGGCGCGTCAGCGTCAAATGCAATTGGTTCTTCGTGGGAAGAGCATGCAGTTGCTGCGAAAACAGCAACTGCCGCTATAATAAGATATCCGAAAGGAAATTTCATCTTCGATATAATAAATGTTTATCGTCTTGCTCTAACAACTGTAGATTCGTTGATCCAGCAACCGATGCGGTAACTTGAGCCTTCGTCGATACCATGGAAAAACAAATCGTCGCCACTTGGGAAGTGGGAAGAATAAGTTGCAATGAGTTTATTGGCCATCTCTGCAATGCTTGGATCTACCGTTTTTGCTTTTTGATATTTGTCAACAGCAGCCCAAAAAGCGGCTTTTTGACCTACTTCAGCGTTGTCGCCGCAGTTTTTTGCACTTTGAGCGTACATGTTTCCGATTAAAATGTACGGCATGCCTTCATTCGGCATGATGTCGGTAGCTCTTAAGGCAGAAGAACGTGCTTCTGAAAAACGCTCAAGGCTTGTGTAAGCTGCCGTAAGTGTCATATAAGCATTGAAGCGGTCTTTGTCGTTTTCAATTTTTTCCGCTTGATCTTTTAAATACTCAATCGCTTTTGAATATTGTTTTTTGTTTACGCAGATTTTAGCCAACAAATAAGCCGATTCGGCATTCGGATCAAGTTCGTATAAACGAGAAGATATTTTGAAGAAAATATCGCTGTCGGTGCAGTCTTTAAATCCTAACAAACGAGCAGATTTGCTTAAACGGTCTTTGTTATCTTTGTTTGCTTCGAACGATTTTTCAAACAAAGCCACCAGCTGTTCGCAAGAAGCGTAAGGTTGGAACAAAAGATCAACAGACACTAAACTTCCGGCAATAGTTGTATCTTCCGGTTTTGCTTTTTGCATTCTTTCCAATTCAGCAGTTGCTTGTTCGTAAGCGGTGATGATAAATTCTCCACCTAAGTTTTCTTCTTTGGATAGAGCGATGGCGCTTTGCAACATAAAAAATGGAATGGTCGGATCATCTCCTGCGCCATATTTGAAAGACTCCATGAAGAGCTCGTAGTTTTCGCGAGCTTTTTCCGGGTGGTATTCCATTTGATCAACTCCTTTTTTGCCGTAGCAAAGGCCCGGATTTCCGAAACTTTCGGCACGAACATCCCACGATTGGATCAAGATGTTGATGTATTGCTCTTTCTTTTGCGGATCTTTCTCTTGAGCAATCATGCTTTTCAACATCACACTTCCACGGATGAAAGTGTTCATAGATGCTTGAGGGCAAATTTTGTACACTTGATACCACGATTCGAAGGCATCATTGTAATTACGTTGTTTGTAAAATTCTTGGTAAACAGACAGGTTTCTCAAGCAATCCAAACTGTCGGCCGGAGTTGCCCCGTATTTTTGAGCTTGGATTCCAAAGCTGCTTAATACCAAACTTGCTAATACCACTAATCGCATTGTTTTCATTTCTGAACTTTTTATAACATTAAACATTAATCAAATTTTCCTCTAATAAACCAGCTATCGATAGCTGTTAAGCCAATTGTAATGCGAGAGTAATGCTCGCCGATTTGGCCTTCGTTGATGTTGCCGCGTTGCGAATAATCGTAACTTACGTTAATCATTGATTTGGAGCGTTTGATGGGAATCCCCACGCCCACGCCAAGCCCCATTTCCCGAAGGTCGTTATCATGATAGTTAACATAATCTTTTCCAAAATGTACGCCGGCTCGATAGGCCATTCTTCCGAAAAAACTTTCACTTCTTAATTGCGGCAAGCGTTCACCACCGATGGATACGCTCCACGCATCTGTGAGCATAGGGTCGGCTTTCCCGAAACTCCGAAATTCCGAATATTTATAATATCCGAAGTCAGCACCGACAAACCATTGCCGATTTTTCTTTAAGGTCAATCCCACCGCGAAAGAGGAGGGAAGTTGTAAGGTTCCACTTACTTCATCTGTAACAAACGCAGTATCTATCCATCCTTGTTCGTTAGGACGTTGCTGGCCGTAAGCCGTTGTTTGTTGTTTGGCATTTAAATCATTTCTCAACCCGTAAGATGCGCCGAAAACGAGGTCGTAGTTCTTGTTTAAGGCTTGCGTATATTGCAGTCCGAAATCAAATCCTAATCCTCTTGCTTTGGTTGTTTGTTGGTAATGGGCGTCGCTTGGATAAAGCAGAGTAGTATCTTCAAAAACGAGTTCATCATATTTTGTGATTTGTCCGAAGGTGTAATTGATATTAGCGCCTACGGAAAGATTGCCGATTCCGAACGCGTGTCCCCAATATACTTTGTTGAATCCTCCATCGCCATCGTAATAACGGCGGTAGCTTCCAATGTTTGTGCTGTCGGTGTTAATGAGTGTTGAAACTTGATACCCGACGCCTGAAACGGGAGTTAAGCCCAAGGACATTTTCCACCAGCGTGTTGCTTGAAAACTAAAGCTAAGGTTTCCCAGAGATGCCGCGGTGGCGCGTGCATATTTGGTTTCATCAAGCACTTTTTGTTCCATGTTGAGTGTCGTAATTGCAAGACTGAACTGAAAAACCATGGCCAATGAGTCAATGTTCATGTAGGACGCCGGATTGAGCGGCGTAACAAAACCTGTACCGGTGAGCGCCTGGCTAAGTCCGCCCAACGAAATAAGGTGCGGGTCTTGAGTGAAGCGCAACTGACCAATGCCGAAACGGGAATAAGGCGAGCCTAAATTCGACTGAGCAAAAGCGGGAATCGCGCAGATGCAGCAAGCAAATCCGAGTACTATTTTTCTTAAAAACTTATTTCCCATTAAAGCGTAAAATTTCATTTAGTCCTTCCAAACCTAAATTTGGTAATGCAAATATCGGAAAAATTAGTTGATTTTCAAAATATTTTCCATCTCCGCCGGTTAAAAATATTTGAACATCGGGGTGTTGATTTTTGTAAAGCCTTATTTTTTCATGGATTTCTGAAAAAACGCCTTGCAGAACTCCCGATAAAATCGAAGTTTCGGTATCGGTGCCTGTCCATGTATTTTCGGATAAAGACTGCTTTTCTGAGAAATCGGTTAAGAAATTTCTCCAGTTTTCGAAAGGAATATGGGGCAGTTTGTGTGTGAAATTGTGCAGCGCATCGAAACGCATTTGCACGCCGGGAGCGATGGCTCCTCCTTGATAAACAGCGTCTTTATTTACAAAATCGTAGGTAATACAAGTGCCCATGCTAATCACCAAAGCCGGTTTTTCTTGTGCGTGTTTGCTTGCGCCAACGGCAAGAGCAATGCGGTCTTTACCTAAGGTTTCGGGTGTTTTGTATGCATTTTTTATGGGAACAGGCGTGTTGTGATGAAATTCCAGCAAATCCATTTTTGCGCGGATGTGTGCTTCGATTTCATCAACATCCTTACGTACGCTTGATACAATGGCAGATGTTAATTGTGAAAAATTTGCTAAGATTTTATCAATTTCTGCTGTTTCAAGGGAACTAAAAACACCTTTGTAAATCA
Source organism: Bacteroidales bacterium (assembly GCA_031551725.1). GTDB lineage: Bacteria > Bacteroidota > Bacteroidia > Bacteroidales > P3 > JAVBNF01. The sequence continues at coordinate 5,073 of JAVBNF010000033.1, read as the reverse complement.
TCGTTCCGTCTCCAAAAATGGCGATTTTGGTGTGTGTATTTCCAATATCAAGAACCAGGCGTTGCATTACAAAGGAAGTGCTTGATGTTCAATGAGTGTTTTTACGCCAATGCCGATGAGTACGATTCCGCCCACGCATTCGGCAATCTGAGGGCCGATGTGTTTAATGTTTTTGCCTAATCTTAGCCCGATAACGGTTAAAAGGAAACTGCCTAAAGCTACAATGGCAGAAGATTCGAAGAGATTTACCTGTTGCAATCCCAAACTGATACCAACAACAAAGGCATCGATGCTGGTGGCAACGGAAAGGCTAACTAAAACTTTCCAACTGCCTAAATTCATAGAGCAATCTTCTTCGCCTTTCAAGGCTTCATAAATCATCTTTCCTCCAATAATAACAAGCAATCCGAAAGCAATCCAGTGATCAATATTTTCAATTAAGAACCGAAAACTTGTTCCTAAAAAACTTCCGAGCAAAAGCATTCCACCTTGGAAAATGCCGAAAGAAAGGGCCATTTTCAATCCTACCGAACGTTTCATGCTGCTGTGTGCGCCGCACGACACCGAAACGGCAAAGCAGTCCATGGCCAAACTGAGCGAGAGGAGGATAAGGGCGAGAAGAGTCATTGAATTAAGAATTAAAATTAAGAATTAAAAAGTATTTCTAAAAAAGAAATTAGGAATGAAAATATTTTCTCATTCCTAACTCTTAATTATTCAATCTTAATTCTTAATTAATGTTCAGTTCTTGATTATACTTTGTTAAGGCATCAATCAAGTTGGTTTTTACGTGCACAAATTCTTGTACGCCGGCAGCTTTCAAGGCGTCCATCGCGTCTTTCGGATAACCGGCAAGTGTGATGTTTCCTTTGAAGCCTTTGGCTTTTAATTCTGCGCAAGCAACGGGAGCCCATTCTGCATACTCTTCGTCGGAACCGCATAAAACAACGATTTCGGCTTTCGATTTCACCGCGGCGTCAGCACCTTCGGCAGGCGTTGCAAATCCGGCGTTGTCGAGAATTTCGTATCCGGCGCAACCGAAGAAGTTTTGTGCAAATCCGGCACGAGCCTTACGCATGTTGAGGTTTCCGTGTGTCAGCAAAAATACTTGCGGACGTTTTGCTGCTTTTTCAACTTTCAAACGCAAATCGTCGAAAATTTGAGATAAACGGTAAGGTTTGATGGTTTTATAAGCGCCTTGTTTAGCGTCGCAAGAGCAAGATTCTTTCGAAATCTTGTCGTTCATTTTTTCGAGGATGTTCGGATATTGGTTGGTTCCCAACATGATGATTTTGCGAGTTGCAATATCGTTGTCGCGTTCTTTAGCGGAAGCTGCAACATCGTCTTGAATCATGCCTGCTTTGTATGCTTCTACAAATCCGCCTTTTTCTTCCACTTTCGTGAAAAGCGCCCAAGCGTGTTGAGCCAACGAATCGGTGAGGTTTTCGATGTAGTATGAACCTGCGGCAGGATCGGCCACTTTGTCCATGTAGGATTCTTCTTTCAACAAAATTTGTTGATTACGGGCAATGCGGTTTGCAAAATCATCCGATTTTTCATAGGCTGCATCAAAACCTTCTACGCTGATTGAATCGGCGCCGCCAATGGCAGACGACATGGTTTCGGTAGTGGTACGCAACATGTTTACATACGGATCGAAAACGGATTTGTTCCATTTCGAAGTAGATGCATGGATGAATGTTTTTGTAGATTCGTCGTTAGCCGGTTTGTATTGTTTGATGATGTTGGCCCACAACATGCGCATGGCGCGGATTTTGGCAATTTCCATGAAATAGTTGGAACCGGTTGCTACATGGAAAAACAAATGTCGAGCAATATCGTCAACGGCAATACCTGCTTGAGTTAACAGATAAACAAATTCATTTGCCCAGCTTAAACCATAGCCCATTTCCTGTACAATACCAGCACCGGCATTGTGAATAATGTGAGCATTGATAGCCAAAAGTTTGAATTTCGGCATTTTTGCAGCATAGTTTTGAAACAATGCTTTTGCTTCTTCGATATTTGTTTCGATACTTCCGTAAAATTCACCGTGTTTTAAAGCGTATGACATCGGGTCGAAACAGATGGAGCCTTCAACAATTGCAGGATTGATGTTGTTTTTTGTCAAATAAGCAACCAAATTTTCCATCAATTTGGTGTATGATTTTGAACCGCGGAAATGAATTTTTGTTTTATTCAAATCGATGCCTTTCAGCATGGTGTCCAATTGATCATCTCCAACGTGTTTCATGCAGAAACCGATACCTTCGGCACCGCGTTTGATAGCATCTAAAGCGATTGTATTGGCTTCGGCAGCGGTTTTTGCGCAAATGTCTTGGCGGATTTCCCAGTTGTTGTTGTCGGCTTTATTGCCGCGAACAAATGGGAAAGCATCGGGAGCAGTTTGCAAATACGTTTTGTCTTCGAGATCTTCGGCTCTGTAAAACGGATTTACTTTGAAACCTTCTGCAGTGTTCCACACTAATTTTTTCTCATAGTCTGCGCCTTTGAGATCTTTTTCAATGACAGCTTTCCATTCCGGAGTAGAAACCGGAGGAAATTCCGCAAATAATTTTTCGTTGCTCATTGTATAAATAATTAAAAATTACGAATTAAAAATTAAGAATCAAGGCAGTGCTTCAATCTTAATTAAGACAGCAAATTTAAGAAAAATTTCGGAGAATAAATAGGTTTATGTGTGGATTTTTTAAAAAATGATTACAAAGTATTGGAAATCAACATAGTGTTGATGGTTTGTGATTCGTCTAAATTGTATCTGAAAGAGATTGCGCGGTGATGCTGCGCGTATCGTCAGCTTCGCTGACGGGTTATCGCGAATTTTCGGAGATGACGCGAATTTACGCAGATTTTTTCCTAACAGGTCTTATCATTCAACTTAAAGCAAAACCTAACAGGATTTTAAGTGCTGTTAGGTTTGTCCGGCTTAAGCCGAAAGCGCCCCACACCACAATTAGATGCAGGGATTTTGCTTTCGGACGCTCATTGCTGTGCGTACTGGCCGGTTCTTATGTCATGGCGAGCACCGTAGGTGCGTGGCCATCTAATATGCTTCTGTTTCGTTCCGCATTGGCGAGTGAAACATTAAATTAAAAATTAATTCTGTAAACAACGAATAGAGAGCCCGTAGTACTTGAAGTAGCTGTCCGTAGGGTTCGCGATGCTGCTGTAGCCCAGGTAGTAGCCGTAGATGGCGTTGGCTTGGCCACTACTCCTGCAGAAGCCGTGGCTGCCCTGGAGGTCCATGCTGCCATTGTAGTTGCAGCAGCCGCCATAAACACCTTGCCAGGTGGAAATCCACGTTGACACTGTGGTAGAAGCAGGCATGTTGACAAAATCGCCGCAGGTGCCTCCGGTAGGAAGATGCCAACCATTCGGACAAATACCCTGAACCCATTTATTCTGCCAATTAGATGCAGGACAATCTTGATCCAGACCACAACCATCCGGAAACTGCGTAGCCGCTATCCAATTATACAAATAACCATACGTGCCGTTTTGGCGACATTTACCACGTAGTTCTGTACCGTTGATATTCCAATTAGACGCTTGATCATAAGTTGAACCCCAAGCTGCATTTACAGTCGTATTCCAACCGGTCGCATCATTGGGACAAGTACCCACTTCCAGATTCTTGGTCATCCACCACTGTCCGTCGGGCATTTTCTTGGTGGTATAAGTCTTACCGTCCCGGCCATCCGTTAAAACACCTGTAGCACCATTAACATCGTTGCCGGGTGCATTAATCACATGCGTAGAGGCTGTAGAAGCGCCGGAATAAGTGGCTGCAACATAACTGTTACCTGTGGGAGGATTATAAATTAATTTTATGGAATAAACTTGCGTATCCAACTTGCAATAACTCGAATTTAAACCTGCTACTTTAAGCGTGAATAATTGATTATCGGCAGCAGCCGAGAGCCCTGTAAATGCAAGCGTAATCTGAGCTCCCGAAACCGAAGGCGTGCAGGCAACGCCCGACGGCAAATCGCTGCAAGCAACCGAATACGTCCATGTACCTGTAGACAAAACAGGATTTAGGGTGCTATTATACTTTCGCGACATGGAAGCATCCCGAAAAACAATGGAATCATAATTGGTTTTAGCTTCCGTATAAGCCGTACAACCGGAACCATAGCTATTTTGAACCATTGCAAGCACAATTTGAGAAGATTCTTTACAAGCTCCCTCAATACAACGCACTGAAAGCGCATCTGAAGCAGGCTGAGAGGCATTTCTTGTAATAATTCCATTTTGAAAAGAACGGGAAACGGCAGCAGTTCCGCTCCCCGAACTTGTCCAAAAATAGGCTTTCGTGGTACGATCGGCATAAACGCCCGTATTCACCCGGTAGCCTGCATTGAGAACCAAAAGACTTGAATAATCATTATTTAATTGCGCAGCCAAAGCACTCCACTCGCCATCGCTTGGCAAATGCCAGCCATTCGGGCAAACACCTTGTTCGCCTAAAGTAGTAAATACATTGGCTGTACCTTGGTTTTGTCCGTAAGCCGTCCAAAAAGGATACAAACAACCCTCATATTCGCAGCGCAAAGGATCGGCTTGTGAAGATGTATCTTTATTTGGAGATGTTGGAAATGGGCCGGGGCCTGGACAATAATAAGTCTTCTGCAAATTTATTCCGGGAGCGGCGATGTTGGATGTCACGGTTGCACCATTGCAATCCCTATATCCAAATACCGGATTATCCAATCCCTTACGATACCGCAGATTTTCCGCCATCCAGCGTCTGCCGTCGGGCATGATGACGGTTTTGTAGGTTTGGCCATCGCGTGGGTCGGTGAAATCAGGGGCGGTGGTTTGGGCGAAAATCGGCAGAAATGCAAAAATGAAGAATTGCAGAAAAATCCATTGGGCAAATCGTAGGGGCACCCCTTGTGGGTGCCCTTTTGATGGGCGTATGCAATACGCCCGTACATTGCCGTTCGAAGGGGCACCCGCAAGGGATGCCCGTACAGCAAGCGGTGGCACGTTGTTGTTGGCAGGGCAACCGCAAGGGTTGCCCGTACAGGCCGCAGCCGATAATTGTAA
>JAVBNF010000021.1:0-106476 GCA_031551725.1 Bacteroidales bacterium | reverse complement strand
CTGGAGGTTCTGGAGGTTCTGGAGGTTCTGGAGGTTCTGGAGGTTCTGGAGGTTCTGGAGGTTCTGGAGGTTCTGGAGGTTCTGGAGGTTCTGGAGGTTCTGGAGGTTCTGGAGGTTCTGGAGGTTCTGGAGGTTCTGGAGGTTCAGGAGGTTCAGGAGGTTCAGGAGGTTCAGGAGGTTCAGGAGGTTCAGGAGGTTCAGGAGGTTCAGGAGGTTCAGGAGGTTCAGGAGGTTCAGGAAGTTCGGGGAGTTTAGATCGTTTAGAATGTTCGAATAGTTTCCGAATAGAAACTTGAAATTTGAAACTGCAACTTGAAAATGGGAATGCCGCAAATTCTAATTCCGAAATCCTGTCCTGCGAAATTTTGAACGATGAGAAAATCATCTACTTTTACTTTTTCTTGCCTTAAAACGCATATTTCGTAATTTTGACTTTCATTCATTTTTATTAACATTTGTAACATTGTAAACAAAATTCGGCCTGTTTACTTTTGTAAATGTATTATTTTTCGGAAAAATACAGGTTTTTTGGTGTTTACATTTCAACACTTCACAAACTAAGCAAAACCAATCAACTTTTATTTATAAAATACTAATAACCATTAAATAAATAGCATTATATAAATATTTACATTAATAAAAATGCATTTTATTGTTAATAACTTTCTTAATACAAAAACACAACTATTAATTGTTAATAATTAGGTATTTATAATATGTAATAGAAGTAATGGTTTAGATGTGTTGTAAAATAAATTATGTTACATCTGTAAAAATGTGTATCTTTACATTGTTAACCTGTCTTTTAATTTACATTTGTGTCCTATTTTAACTTTGTAAATCATGATTCATCGAATTGAGCTTATCCTAAAAACTAAAAATCTTACCCCTACCCAGTTCGCAGACGCGGTTGGAATTCAACGGTCGAGTTTATCGCATATTTTATCCGGAAGAAATAATCCAAGTTTGGATTTTGTGATGAAAGTAATCACCCGCTTTCCGGATTTGCAAACCGATTGGCTAATGTTTGGAAAAGGCCCTATGTACAAAGAAGTTATTGCGCCATCAAAACCGGTTGTCAAATCTTTATTCGACGAAACGGAAGATTTTCCGGAAATCAACACTCCGGCTCCACTCCCGTCTAACGAGAGTTATTTATTTGATAAAGAAGATTTAAACGAAGAAGAAACAACGGAAGAATTGCCGAAAGAAGAAAATTCGGCTCCAACCGCTGTTAAAAAAGATGAAAAAACGTCTGAGTCTGCCATTGAAAAGATCATTATCTTCTTCAAAGACGGACATTTTAAGGTTTATGAATAGAATTTGAAAATGTCTTTGGCATTTTGAGTCGTAATGTTTGCAACTTCATCCAATCCAATTTCATAGATACTTGCGATTTTTTCGGCTATCAGTGGAATATACGAACTATCGTTACGGTTTCCACGATATGGATGCGGCGCCAAAAAAGGCGCATCAGTTTCCAAAACCAAGTTATTCAGATTCACATGTTTCAGTGTTTCAGGAAGATTACTATTTTTAAATGTCACCACCCCTCCAATTCCCAAATAGAAACCTTCGCCAATAATCCGTTTGGCCATTTCCACACTTCCACTAAAACAATGGAAGATAGCCCTTAAGTTTCCATCTTGGAATTTCTTTAAAATCGGCATACACTCTTCAAAAGCCGAACGCGTATGAACCACAACCGGCTTTTGATATGCTTTGGCAAACTCCAACTGCTTGATAAACGCTTGCTCCTGTTCCTTGAAAAATGTCTTATCGTGGTATAAATCAATACCAATCTCTCCTACAGAAATATAACTACGTGTTTGTAATTCTTTCTCAATAATTTTCAAATCGGCCTGATAATTTTCCGTAATATCCGAAGGATGAATGCCAATGGACGGAAAACAATTTTTGGGAAATTCGTCACAACATTTCCACATGGCATCGATGGTAGAAATATCTACGTTTGGCAAAACCATTTTTGAAACACCTTGTTCTACAGCACGTTTTACACAATCCGCGCGATCAGACGCGTATTCATCCATATACAAATGCGTGTGTGTATCTACAAAATTGAGTTTAGCTAAGTTCTCCATGTGTCTTTTTTATTTCTTCGAAGATTTCCAAAATTTCGTTCAAATCGTATGACTGTAAAAGTTTTATACGCAATGGTTTGAATTGAGGAATGGCTTTGAAATAGTTATGGTAATGCTTACGCATGGCGGGAATGGTTTTGCGTTCGCCTTCCCATTCAATAGATGCAAGCAGATGGCGCTTGCATATTTCTACACGTTCCTCAACAGATGGCGCAGGAAGCAATTCCCCCGTTTGTAAATAATGTTTTACCTCTCTAAAAATAAACGGATTACCTATCGCAGCACGACCAATTAAAAGGCCGTCCACGCCATATCTATTCTTCATTTCCAATGCACGTTCGGGCGAGTTGATATCGCCGTTTCCGAAAATCGGAATGTGCATGCGCGGATTGTTTTTCACTTCGCCAATCAAGGTCCAATCAGCTTCGCCGTTGTACATTTGCGCACGAGTGCGACCGTGAATACTAAGCCCTTGTATTCCTATATCTTGCAATCGTTCTGCCACCTCCACAATCGGCTTTGACGTTTCGTCCCAACCCAAACGGGTTTTCACGGTAACAGGCAGTTTTACAGCATCAACAATCGTTTTGGTAATCTTAATCATTTTGGGAATGTCTTTCAATATGCCCGAACCGGCTCCTCGCCCGGCTATTTTCTTCACCGGGCAGCCCCAATTAATATCAATAAAATCAGGATTGTACCTTTCGGCTATTTCCGCAGCTCCACGCAAAGCGTCTTCGTCGTGTCCATATATTTGGATAGCCAAAGGACGCTCTTGTTCCTTGAATTCCAGCTTTCTAAACGTTCGCTTCACATCCCGAATAAGCGCATCGGACGGAACAAATTCCGTAACCAGCACATCTACGCCAAATTCCTTACACAGAATTCGATACGGAGGATCCGTCACATCTTCCATCGGCGAAAGCCATATTGGAAACTTTCCTAATTCTACATTACCTATTTTCACCATAAGTCTACAAAATTACGCAAAAATCGGCGATTTTTCTAATATTTACAAATATTTCCACACCATAAACACAGCTACACCAAGCAAAAAGACGGCATAAGACTTTTTGAAAACGGCACTTGGCAATTTAAGCGCCCAATGGGAGCCCAAAAAGGCCCCTGCTAAAAGTCCGAAAGCCATTAAGGCAGCATAAATAAGGTTAAGATGTCCGTCTTGTGCATAAACAATCACGCTGGGAAGCCCAACAGGTAACTGCAAGGCAGCCAACGACGTAGCTGTTGCTGCACGCGGTTCATATTTAAAAAGTTTTATCAAAATAGGAACAATAACAATCCCACCGCCTTTTCCGAACATACCGGCCACCACTCCGGCAAAGAGTCCTACTAAAAGCATTTGCCAAAAAGGATGCGCTTCGTCGGCATGAATATCTTCTACCTTATTTTTAAACAATGCAGGCACAAGAAACTGTAATGCAACATATAGTAAAAATCCGGCATATAATTTGGATAATAAAGTGGTATTGATAGAAAGTGCGATTTCAGCGCCGAAATAAGAGCCTCCCAAAAGTCCGGCAGCAATCCAAAGCGATTCTTTAATACGAATATAACCAGCTTTATAATAATTAATTACACCTAAAATCCCGACAGGCAATAACATGGCTGCCAGTGAAGCAGCATTGGCATCAAGCATATCCAATCCGAAAAATGCAATAAGCACAGGCACCATCACAATACCGCCGCCAATGCCAAACATACCCGACAAAACACCGGCTAAAAGTCCGACCGCTAAAATGCCGATATATATGAATTGAAAATCCATTATTTCTTAAATATAAAATACACAGCAAGAATGAGTAACGCAAAGCCTATGGCATGATTTACCCGAAATTCCTCGCTTTTAAAAATCAGAGTTGTGAAAATCGTAAATACCACAAGCGTAATACATTCCTGCATGACTTTGAGCTGCCATAAGCTAAACGGTCCACCATTTCCATCAAAGCCGATGCGATTGGCCGGAACTTGAAAACAATATTCAAACAAAGCAATGCCCCAACTCAGCAAAACAAAAGCGGGTAAGCCCCAATTGCTAAAGAAGTTCATGTCTTTGAATTTCAAATGTCCGTACCATGCAAAGGTCATGAAGATATTTGAAATAACTAATAATCCGATGGTTATAAGTCCGCGCATATATATAATCATAAACAAAGGCTGCCCGAATTTCTTCAAGCAGCCCCATTATTAATTGTCAATTACCATTATTTAAACGGCATTTTCACTACTTTTGCCTTGAGCAATTTTTCGCGAACTTTCACGTAGATTTCGCTATCTACTTTAGAGAAAGCCATTTCTACATAACCTGTACCGATTGCTTTGTTCAACGACGGCGCTTGGGTTCCGGAGCAAACCGTACCGATTTTACGTCCGTCGGCATCGCAAATTTCATAGTCTTGACGTGGAATACCGCGGTCAATCATTTCAAAACCAACCAATTTACGTTTCAAACCTTCGGCTTTGAGTTTTTCCATATATTCGCGGTCGATGAAGTTGTTTCCATCTACAAATTTGGTAATCCAACCTAAACCTGCTTCAAGTGGAGAGGTTTCGTCGTTGATTTCGTGACCATACAAGCAGAATCCCATTTCCAAACGCAAGGTATCACGCGCACCCAAACCGGCAGGTTTGATATTGAATTCTTTACCGGCTTCAAAAACAGCATCCCAAATTTTATCGGCATCTTCGTTGGCCATGTAAATTTCGCATCCGCCCGAACCTGTATATCCTGTTGCAGAAACAATTACATCTTTCACACCGGCAACAGTTGCTTTTTTGAACGTATAATATTCCATGTTTTCAACCGGCTCGTCGGTTAATTTTTGAACAACTTTCATTGCCAAAGGACCTTGAATAGCCAATTGAGAAATTTCGTCGGAAGCATTGTATATTTCTTTACCGATTTCCAAGCCCATTTCTTGAGCAATTTTGGTACAATGCGCCCAATCTTTATCAATATTTGCCGCGTTGATTACCAACAAATAGGTTTGTGCATCCATGCGATACACCAACAAATCGTCTACAATACCGCCTTTTCCATTAGGAAAGCAAGTATACTGAATTTTTCCATCGGTAAGAACAGCAACATCATTTGTTGTTACACGTTGTACGAAATCGAAGGCTTTTGGGCCTTTTACCCAAAGTTCGCCCATGTGAGAAACATCAAAAACGCCCACGCCATTGCGCACGTTTGTATGTTCTGCAATTAAACCTTCGTATTGAACAGGCATATCGTAACCTGCAAAAGGTACCATTTTAGCGCCAAGCGCCACGTGTTGTTTGTGAAAAACAGTTGTTTTCATTAATTGTTAATTGTTAATTATTAATTGTTAATGAGCTTTACATGATAAACACGTTTCTATCTCATCATAAATACACTCTGCTCATTAAGATTCAAAAATTCCTAATTCCTAATTTCTAATTCCTAATTAATCATAGCTTATATGCCAGTCCGGCGTTAAAAACTCCATACGCTCCTATTCCAACATCGGCAAAGCCCGATAAACGCATACGTTTTCCTCCTATGCGCACACCGAATAAATCGGCATGAAAAGCAAATTGCCCGTATTTTTCCTTCGAAACACCTTCCGCTTCATCTTTATAAGTAGCATACCCATAACCTAACGAAAGTCCTGAATAGCAATCGATAAACGGAAGAAATTTGAAATAATAAAAACGTCCGCGCAACATGGCCGTAAACAGTTGGTAGTTATAGTCTTTCTTCGTATTGTCGTTATAGCTTACCATTAAATCGCTCTTTTGGTAAGACCCAACGGCAGCAATCGAGAAGCTCGACAAAATCGGCAGTTCCAGCCCCAGTTGAACAGGATACGAGGTTGAAGTTTTATAATCACTTGAATTGTCTAAAATATCCGATTTTCCAACCGCATTGCTCAACGGAATGATCATCTGAGGCAAAGAATAAACCCCTGCACCCACTGTCAGATGAAGCCCACGAGTATAGTGTACCTCATCTTTGCTCTTATCATCTCCCGCAAAAGCTGCGAATGACACATGCAATATCAAGGTAACCAATACGATATACAAAATCGATTTTTTCATACAATCTGATTATTTTTTAGACATTTCAAAGCCTTTGTGCAGCGCTTTCAAGTTCGCTTCTACAATTTCTTCGCCTTTGCGTCCGAAAATCGTACGCACCGCTGCTTCGAATTTGTCCATGCTTAATCCCAAAAATGGAATTGCAGCACCCAAAATCACCATGTTTGCAGAACGGGCAGAACCTAACTCTTCCGCCACAGCTTCAGCATCAAAAGCCACGTGTTGTTTGGTTTTGTTAACTTCAGCCATCAATTTATCGTTTTCCGGATAGTTCGGAATATTGATAAACGGTTTAGTATTGGTTACTACCCAACCATCGCCTGAAAGCATTGGAAGATAGCGCAATGCTTCCATTGGTTCTACCGAAATAATCAAATCGGCTTTTCCTTCCGGAATCAAGTCGGAAAAAATCGGGTCTGTAGAAATACGCAAGTGCGATTGTACATCGCCGCCGCGTTGGCTCATTCCGTGAACTTCGGCTTGTTTGAGGTACATGCCTTCGCCGATAGCAGCAGTACCGATAATTGTAGCGATTGAGAGAATACCTTGTCCTCCAACGCCTGCGAGAATTATATCTTTTTTCATTCTTTTTCTTTTTAATTGTGACGGGATGGCCACACAACGCTTCGCGTTGCTCGCCATGACAATCCGAAACTAAATTATTAATGTTTTGCTTTCATACGTTTACCTAACGTTTGGATACATTCGCGACGCGGAATGATTACCGAAACACCTTGATAGGCAATTTCTTCTTCCATGATACGAAGGTTTTCTTCGTGATTCTTTTTCAATGGAGTAAGAATGCGAATGTGTTCTTTTTCAACGCCTAAACCTGCGCAGATATCTTCCAAACGGCCGAGGGCGGCAGAATCTTGTCCGCCAGTCATACCGGTTGTGGAGTTATCTACAATCATCACGGTGATAGGCGCTTTTGCGATGATAGCATCCAAAAGTCCGGTCATTCCCGAATGTGTAAACGTGGAGTCGCCAATTACCGCAACAGCCGGAGTAAATCCTGCGTCGGAAGCACCTTTTGCCATGGTAATGGAAGCACCCATGTCTACAGTGGTATAAATGGCATTGTAAGGAGGCAATGCGCCCAAAGTGTAGCAGCCAATATCTGCAAACACACGGCCTTTGCTGTATTTAGCAACGGCTTCGTTCAAAGCGGCGTAAGAATCAATGTGCGGACATCCAACACATAATTGAGGCGGACGGGCAGCTACAAGTTCCGGCATGTTTTCGCCGCGAGTAGCGGGAAGTCCCAAGGCTTTGGCAACCAAGTTCGGATTCAACTCGCCATCACGCGGAAGTGTTCCATCCAAACGGCCGCGGATGTTGAACGGTTTGTTCATATAACCGCGCAATAATTCTTCGAAAATCGGATATCCTTCTTCCAATACCAAAACTTCTTTACATTCGGAGGTCATTTTTTCCACCCATTTGTGCGGAAGCGGATATTCGGCAATTTTCATTACCGGATATGGACATTTTCCGCCGGGGAAGTTCTCCATCAGATAGTTGTATGAAATACCACAAGCGATGATTCCTTTTGATTTATCGGCGCCATCGGTGTAGGAGTTAAACTTGGATTGTTCTGCAGATTTCTCGAATTCGGGTTGTTTTGCCAACAACTCTTTGTATTGTTTGCGGGCAATGGCAGGCAACAAGATGAATTGTTTCGGGTTTTCGGGTAATTTGATTTCATTCGGTTTACGAACTTCGCTACGAACAACGCCGGCACGCGAGTGCGCCATACGGGTTGTAACACGGATCATTACAGGCACGTGCAATTCTTCCGAAAGTTCGAAAGCACGGCGAGTGCAGTCGTATGCTTCTTGTTGGTTGGCAGGTTCGAAGCACGGGATTTGCGCAAAGCGGGCAAAAACACGAGAATCTTGCTCATCTTGCGAAGAGTGCATCGACGGATCGTCGGCAATCAAATATACCAAACCACCGTTAGCGCCGGTGATTGAAGAGTTCATAAACGGGTCGGCAGCAACGTTCAAACCCACGTGTTTCATACAAACGAGTGCGCGTTTTCCTGTGTAAGACATACCGATGGCAGCTTCCATGGCTGTTTTTTCGTTCACTGCCCAACGGCAATGAATGTTACGCTCTTTGGTTTCGGGAGCGTGTTGGATATACTCTGTAATTTCAGTAGAAGGTGTGCCGGGATACGCGTAAACGCCCGACAATCCTGCATCCAAAGCGGCTTGGGCAATCGCCTCATCACCTAAAAAAAGATTCTTTTGCATATAATGTTTGTGTTTGATTTTTCAATAAAAAGCAAATATACGAAAAAATTAGGAATTATGAATTAAAAATTAAGTTTTTTGGAAATTTAACAAAAATTTAACATTTGTTAAGAAATAATTTAGGGGGGGCATCGCGTTTATATGTATATACGATTTTACAAAACAAAATATTCTGAAATAAATAAAAACATGAAAAAGGAATCAATTCCACTGTTAAAACATGGTAATAAAGTTGGTCGGATAACACAACCTATTGCTCGTATTATTCGCCGAAAATCGGCCAATATTTATTTGACAGATAATTATATTAGACATATTTTCAATAATCATGCCGAACAAATAGAAGCATTGGGGTATACACCGAAAGAATTTGTCATATTAGTGATGAAAGATTTTAATCGTATTTATAAAGGCAATGGCAATTCACTTCTATTAGTAAAGTGGAATGGTTCGCCAAAAGTTGTTGCTATTGAGCTAAATTATTCTTTAAAAAATAAATTTTACGAAGTAAAAACAGCTCAAATTAGAGCAAAAAACTCATTCAACTCAAAAGCATTGATGTGGGAGAAACAAAAAAAGGAATTTAATTAACAAAAGCCCACCCTCACTTTTCATGCCAGCTTCGACGCTCTGACAGGTCTTTTCTTCACTCAATGATAATCGTCGTTTGAGGATTCAGTGGAAACCTTAATCAAATTCCTTTCAATTGCAAAGTTACAAAAAGAAATGGAATAATTTCTGAAATTATTTTTCCAATTTCAGCAATCTTGCAATTTTTTTCTCTATTTCCGTATTGTTGTAAATTCCACCGAATTCCTGTGCACCGGGGCCAAAAGCCCACACAGGAACAGGCACTGCACTGTGTTTTTTGGTTGAATAATTGTATTCGATATCGCCGTTTTTGTCTTTTTCCAATAGAGTCAAGCCTCCAGTTTCGTGGTCGGCAGTGACAATAACCAAGGTTTGTTTGTCTTTTTTGGCAAATTCCAAAGCAGCGAGGATGGTCGTATTAAAATCTTCCATCTCCCCCATCATATATGGAAAATCGTTGTTATGGCAAGCCCAATCAATTTGCGAGCCTTCAATCATCATAAAAAATCCGGCAGGATTTTGCGACAACAATTCAATGGCTTTGCTCGACGCTTTCGGCAAATAATCGCCGCGCTCGCTCGCTTTCGGAGGATGTACGTCATACAACAAAGCTGCCGTTTTCATATCTCCGCTGTTTTGCAAGTCGTTCATTGTGTATACGACATTGTATTTACGGGCTTTCAAGCTATCGGTTAGATTGCGTTTGTCGGAACGTTTTTCGAAATAATCGCGACCTCCGCCGATAAATACATCCGGCTGCGTAATCGTAAAATCGGCCGCAATTTCCTCATCCATCTTGCGGCTGGCTTGATGCGCCACAAACGATGCCGGCGTTGCGTGCGTTACCGAACAAGCGGAAACCACACCGGTGGATTTGCCCTTGCGTTTCGATTTTTCAACCAAATTGGGAATTGCTTCTTTGTTCGGATTCACACCGATATAGCCGTTATTCGTTTTCTCGCCGGCTGCAAGCGCCGTTCCGCCGGCAGCGGAATCCGTAGTGTAATCATCTGCCGAGAATGTTTTGCTAAGGCCGATGTATCTGAATTCGTCAAACGCCGTTTGATCGCGCACACTCATAAACGAATATATTTGCGCAAGCCCCATGCCGTCTCCAATCAAAAGAATCACATTCTTAGGCTGTTGTTGAAGTTGCGCATGCATGCTTGAAAATGTAAATAATGCCAAGCATAAGAAGAAAAGTGTTTTTTTCATCGTTTTTTCTATTAATTAATTTACAAATATCGCTATTTTTTCAAAATTTTCAAAATTTATCGTACTTTTGTATTCTAATTTAACATAAAAATGAAAAAAATATTTTTATTTTCCATATTTGCAATCTCATTAATTTTCAAATGTCAAGCGCAATCATACGAAGTTTTTAATATTAGCGAACGCCCCGGCAAACCACTCGAGCCCGGATTTTTCTATAGCTTGCCGCAAACGGTTCTGTATATCGATTTAAAAGTTTCGAAAACCGAATATTTCCGCGGTCCTTACGCCGATTATGCCGAACGCTTGTTGGGTTTAAAAAATGTGGTTTATGAAAATAAAACGGTTTATCAAATTGAAGATGTGCGCGTGCGAACAGGGTCCGAACGCAATCCGAACCTCAACTTTTTTGTTCAGCCGAATAATTCGGACATCAAATTGAGCTTTTATTCGGGTTATGTTCTGCAAGGTGTGAATTGTGAAGAACGCTTGATTACAACTGCCTCCGCTCCTGTTTCCGATTTTGACAAAGTTGAAAAACACGCCGATATATCGGGGCTTTTTCAAAAATTTGTGGATTTGAATTTGTACGAACAAGTGGATACTGTTTTGAGTCGAGTAAAAAAAGACACGATTTATGTTGAAGAAAAAACCGTAAAAACAAAAACCGTTGAAAAAACGCCTCAAAAGAAAGCCGAAGATCTGGCCGAACAACTCACTAAACTCAAGGAGAACCGCATGAATTTGCTTACCGGTTTTCAAGAAGTGAATTATGATCCGAAAAGTTTGGAATATATGAATACCGAACTTCAAAATCAAGAAGATGAGTATATCCGCTTGTTTACGGGCGTTACTCGCAAAAACAGCGATATTGTCAGTTTTGAACTTCGTCCGAAAAAGACCGACAATCAAAACGGGAACGGTTATACATACACGATTTGCCGTATTTCTTCACAAAAAGGCATTGTAGATACGCTTGCTGACGGCGAAGATATAGTTGTGAGCATCATTCCATTGAACGAAACAGCTAAAATAGCAGAGTTTTACAAGAAAAACAGAAATCAAGAAAGCAAGCAAAAAACCGGATTTTATTATCAAATTCCGGAACAAAGTACGGTCGATGTGACTTTAAAGAATAAAACAATTAAAAGCAATATTGTCCGAATTAATCAATTCGGTATCATCCAAACGCTTCCGGCAAATATCAACAGTTTCCGTCTGTCTCCCGAGAGTGGAGAAATCGAGCAAATCTACGATCTTCCGAAAGGGAAACGTTAAGATCGCGCACTTCGAGTTGGGTCATGGCGAGCGTAGCGTGGTCATTGAGTTTTTTGTTCCACGGACAAACATCCTGACAGATGTCGCAGCCGTAGCAGTTGCGGTATTTTCCATTTGCAAAAACATCAAGATTCTCGCTATTTTCAATGGTATGATAGGCAATGCATTTGGTAGGATTAACAACATGCGGCTCCACAATGGCCTTTTCAGGACATTTTTCCATACAAGCCGTGCAGCTTCCGCAACGATCTTCCACTCGAATTTTATCCGGTTCCAAGTCAATAGTTGTGAGCAAAACACCTATATTACAAAACGATCCGATCTCAGGGTTAATCAATAATCCATTTTTTCCAATCCATCCCAAGCCGGCTTTTTTCGCCCAATATTTTTCCAAAACCGGAGCAGTATCCACGAAAACGCGATGCTTGGCATTCGGATTATTTTCCGTTAAAAAACCGGCCAGTGCATTTAGCTTTCCTTTTATCAACGAATGATAATCGCCTCCCCTTGCAAAACGGGCGATTTGATAAGGAAAATTATCCGGTAAATTTTGATTGGCGTAGTAATTTTGCAGGACAACGATTACCGATTTTGCATCTTCCATCAATAAAGACGGATTGAAACGCTTATCCTGATTGCGTTCCAGGTAGGTCATTTTTCCTTGAAAACCGTTATTCAAATAATTCTCAAAAGCCTTTTTTTCAGAAATAATTTCTTCTGTCTTGGCAATTCCGCAAGCAGAAAAGCCGAGTTCGGAGGCAGTTTGTTTTATTTGAAGTTCAATGTTCAAAATTTCATTTTAGATTACGCGGTGACACTACGTGTAGTTTCGCCTGCGGCGAAAGTTTCATCGCAGATTTCGGGGATTACGCAGATTTACGCAGATAATATCTATATAATCACTCCAATTCATCATTCAAACAAATCCTTTTGAGAAGCGGCTTTGATTTTGCCAAGATGGCGGTAGGCAAATTCGGTGACTTCGCGGCCACGCGGCGTGCGCATTAGAAATCCTTCTTGAATTAAAAACGGTTCGTAAACTTCTTCTATGGTTCCGGCATCTTCGCCCACAGCGGTAGCAATGGTCGTAAGTCCAACGGGACCGCCCTTGAATTTATCAATGATGGTGGACAAAATTTTATTGTCCATTTCATCCAAGCCATGTTTGTCGACATTCAGCGCTTCCAAAGCCATGCGGGAGATTTCGAGGTCGATATTTCCATTGCCTTTGATTTGTGCAAAATCGCGCACCCGACGCAAAAGCAAATTCGCAATACGCGGTGTTCCTCTACTCCTACGCGAGATTTCGAGTGCCGCATTTTCATCAATCTCTACATGCAAGAGTCTCGCAGAGCGTTTTACAATTTCCTTCAATGTTTCGGAATTGTAATATGCCAAGCGCGAATTGATTCCGAAGCGCGAACGCAATGGCGAAGTCAGCAAACCCGAGCGCGTAGTAGCTCCAATCAGTGTAAACGGATTCAATCCCACCTGCACGCTGCGTGCATTGGGACCGGATTCGATCATGATGTCGATTTTATAATCTTCCATGGCGGAATACAAATACTCCTCAACCACAGGACTTAAACGGTGGATTTCATCAATGAACAAGACATCATTGGGTTCCAGACTTGTGAGCAAACCCGCGAGTTCACCGGGTTTGTCGAGGACGGGCCCGGATGTTGTTTTCACGTCCACGCCCAATTCATTGGCGATGATGTACGACAATGTTGTTTTTCCAAGTCCCGGAGGGCCGTGCAAAAGCACATGATCGAGGGCTTCGCCGCGTTGTTTGGCTGCCCAAACAAATATTTTCAGATTTTCAACTACCTGTCCCTGACCTCTGAAATCGTCGAAAGACAAAGGCCTCAAAGCGCGTTCAACATCACGTTCAACGGCACTCAAATGAGCTCCGGCAGCATCTAAATTTTCATTCATAATGTATTTTTTCTGCAAAAATGCTTTCTGTTTTGCAAAATTATGCTTAATTTAGCAAAAAAAAAAAGAAAACCGATGAAAACAATTGACGTTGCGATTGATTTTTCCAAAGGAGCAATCATTGCTTTAGAATATGCTATTGGCATTGCCAATAAAGCCGGAGCGTCTATTAATATCATTTGGGTGGACAATATGTCCGACAAAGATATTTTGCTCGGTGTATCCAAAAGCCTTGTTGAAAAAGAAGCAGCCGAGCGTTTGCAGTGTATTGTAGACACTTACAAAAATAAATTAACACCGGGTACTCTCTCTTACAAACTGCGTTCGGGGCGCGTCTATAAAGAAGTCGGCAATCAGGCTAAATATGATGATGCAGATCTTATTATCTGCGGTACGCACGGCACCAGTGAAGCTGAGAATTTATGGGCCGGAAGCAATACTTACCGTATCGTTTCCTACACAAACATACCGGTAATCACGATCCGGCATGCTTTCGACCCTCAAGCAACGTCGGGCGTTGTCGTGATGCCTGTGGACAGTACTGCCGAAAGCCGCCAAAAAGCAGAATTTACCTGCAATTTAGCTAAGATTTTAGGATTAAAAATTCATGTTTTAGGTTTATATACAACCAAGCTGTCGGCCATCCAACGCAAAGTGGATACTTCGGTCAAACATGTTGTAAAAATGATTGAAGAAGCAGGTCTTGAACATGTCGAGCACTTCAAACATTCGAATAATGTAACAACTACTACCATCGAATATGCCGAACATGTGAAGGCTGATTTGATTTCGATCATGACGGAACAAGAGAAAACAGCGTCGAACTGGCTTTTGGGAACTTATGCGGAACAAATGATTAACGCTTCCATGATTCCGGTCTTATGCATCACTCCAAACGATTTCATTCTTCCAAATACTATCGCTTAATTATGAAAAAGATTGTTTTTATTATTGCCATTATATTTAGTGTTTCAACGATTTGCGCCACAAACAGTATCCGTGTGATTCAATCGCAAGATGTAGAAACGCTAAACACAAAGTTTATCGATTACAAAACGAATCAAGCTGTTACAGGATTCCGTGTGAATATTTTTTCCGAATCGGGAAATAATTCAAAAACAGCAGCTTTTCAAGCGCGTACTACCTTTATGACCGACTATCCGGATATTCCGACTTATTTGGTATTTGAAGAACCGTTTTTTAAGATAAAAGTAGGAAATTTTCGTTCACGTATAGAAGCACAAGGCCTTTTAAAGCAAATTCAAACTACTTATCCAAATGCGTTTGTGGTAAAAGATGCCATTAATATGCGTGCACTTTTAGGTTTGGATAAAACAGTTGAAACGCCTGCCATGCCTGAAAACGGAAATTAAAACGCTTCCGTAAAATTGAAATAAAAGCCGCGCGATTCTTTTCCAAAGCCCATATCCAAGCGCAGATTCATACGCGGTTGGACTTCCAAACGATAACCCAATCCGACATTTGGGAGCCAATATTGAAATTCCAAATCGGAAGCAACAGATCCCGTTCCAGCCCACAAAACAGCGCCATGCTTACTTTTTTCACCATCCTTTTTATAAAAAGTATGGCGATATTCGGCAATTCCGAAAAGCATTTCTTTATCCCGATATTGTCCCCAACGGTAGCCGCGCAAATCGAAAGGCGTACCAAGTTGTGACATTTCGCCGTAAGGCACATCCCCAATAGCAAAGCGTCCACGGGCTTGCCATGCCAGCGTTTGCCCGGGTTTAAAAAGTTGAATGTAATGGCGAACATCTAAGTTGATCACTTCGTAATTATTTTCGCCGCCAAAATATTTTCCATACAGCATTCCCTGCAAAAGGATATACCAACCTTTCCAAGCGTTTACCGCCACATCGCGAGTATCAATTTCTACATGCAGTCCCAAACCCACGTTTCGAGGCAAGTCATTGTATTGCTTATAGTAAGGATCATCGGCTACGCCGGGCGAAGCATCCCGTCCATGGGTATAATTGAGGTCTAAAGCGCCTCCAAAGAAAAATCCGGGAGTAAATTGCCAAAAGATTTGCGGATTCATTTGTATCCACAAGCGCGTGTATGCCGTCATTGAATCGGATCGCTGGTGGGATGAAGCATTGTCATAGCCCACTCCATAATAATTATCGGGCATATCTTTGAACCAGAAATCCATATTGGCACGAATTTTATCGTGATTCCAAAAGGTAACAGGTTTTGCAGAAATAAAAATGGCGCCGGTTGTACTTGCACCTATTGTGACTGAGAGAGAAGAACGCTGCAAAGCGGTATCAGAACGATCTGTTTTCCACGATGACAAAATACCGCCGGCCAGGCTAAATCCCAATTCGGGCGTATACCCGGGACCAACCAAAGGAGTGATCATAAAACGGCCTTCCTGTTCCTTGATTTTCCGTCGTTCTTGAAAACGTTCCAACCAATTAGTATCCGACTGGGCTTTAAATAAGGTCGTCAAATGAATTAAAACTATAAATAGTACTATTTTTTTCATAAATCAACGGAATATTTTTAGATTCCCAAACGGTAATTTGCGGTTACCAATATCGACGTACGGGTAGTAATACCGCCCACTTCAATACGGTATTGCCATGTTTTATTATGTTGATACTGTACTCCTATCATAAAATTCCACGGGCTTTTCAGTTCTTTTTGCAAGTCGTAATAAATACTTGCATCGGAAGGATTTCCGTTTATGTGACTGGAAATGGCGTCATACAGTTCTTGCGCTGCTATTTTCTGAGCAGGTCCCAAGCCATTGTACCATGTTTCAAGTTGTTGCTTAATGCGGTCGATTTTATCGGCATCCGGAGAAAACACATCACTTAATTTCACAGATCCACGAGTGGATAAATCAAGATGCTGGAAAGAAGTTCCCATCCAGAAGCCGAAATTACGTGTGGCTTTGCGCGGATCGACAAACGTATGTCCGAGGCGGAGCGACATATTGTATGAAAGCACAGGCTTTTCGAGCTGCTCCATATCTGCCCAGGTTAAATTATGATCCCAGATACAAAATATAGGTCCAATACCGCCGGCAAGCGTCACACCACCACCATAACTATAGCCGGTAAATTTCTGTGTAGTTGTAAAAGTTACGGGAGCCACTACCGGCACAACCGTTTTTGTTTGCAAGACGCCGAAAATGCCATATACATTCAAGAACGGCAAGATCCATGCATCGGCACGGAGGCCTTCGTTCACAGCTGTGTTTTGAATATCTCCGAATTCGATAATCGTATCCAGATTCAGATTTACATCGGGATTATTTCCTACACGAATGGATGGAATAAGAATTTGGGAATTTTGAAGATAAAAAGTCCCCATTATTCCCACAGGAAGCGGCATATCGTACCCTTTCTTAGAGGCTTTCGCACCTAACAAAGGCAAATGATACGGATATTTTTCCTCTTTCAAACTATCGTAATAGTTTTTATGATAAGGGTTGATGATTTTGTTAGATCCTTGTTGCGCCCAAGCGTTTGCCGAACAAACTGCAAGCAAAAGAAGGATGATTATATTACGTTGCATAAAATTCGATTTTAAATAAAACAAATGAAAGATGTTTTTGTTTAATTTAATTGGAATTTAATGCAAATTTTCCTGAATTTGATCTTTTGCGATCAATTTTTCTTCGCCGCTCTGCATGTTTTTCAATACTATTTTTCCTTCATTCATTTCGCGTTCGCCGGCAATGGCCACAAACGGGATTTGACGTGCATTTGCATACGAAAATTGTTTTTGCAGTTTGGCCGAATCGGGATACATTTCCACGGCCATATTTTGCTTGCGCAGATTTTCGATAATCGGCAAACAATAGGCTGTTTCTTTATCACCGAAATTGACAAACAGTACGCGTGTTGCGGCAAGCGAGGCTTCGGGAAAGAGTTTGAGTTCTTCCATCACATCGTAAATACGGTCGGCGCCAAACGAAATGCCAACGCCGGACATGTTCGGAAGGCCGAAAATACCGGTTAAATCGTCGTAGCGTCCGCCGCCGGAGATGCTGCCAATTTGCGCATCAAGCGCTTTCACTTCGAAGATAGCGCCGGTGTAGTAATTGAGTCCGCGCGCCAGGGTTAAATCGAGTTCTACTTCCGCTTTAAGCGTATATGAAGCAATATAATTCCACAAGGTTTGAATTTCTTCAATGCCTTTAAGTCCTGTTTCCGAAGAAGCTAAAAGATTTTTCAAGAAATTCATTTTTTCTTCCGAAGAACCTTGCATTTGCAAAACCGGCTGCAAACGTTCGATGGAAGCGGCTTCAATGCCTTTTTCGAATAATTCCGCATTTACCTTTTCGAGTCCGATTTTGTCGAGTTTATCGATCGCCACCGTAATATCAATAATTTTATCGGGAGCGCCGATGTATTCGGCAATGCCTGCCAAAATTTTGCGGTTGTTGATTTTGACAATTACACGAATGTTCAAACGTTGAAACACTTCATCGATCATCTTTACCAATTCGGCTTCGTTAAGCAGGGATTTACTTCCGATAACGTCGGCATCGCATTGGTAAAACTCGCGGTAGCGGCCTTTTTGGGGGCGGTCGGCACGCCAAACGGGTTGCATTTGATAGCGTTTAAAGGGAAAGGTGATCTCGTTTTGATGTTGCACCACATAGCGGGCAAACGGAACGGTTAAATCGTAGCGCAAGCCTTTTTCGCTGATTTGGGTGGTCATTTTCTTATAGTCGGAATGTTCGGTGGTTTTTTCGAGGAAATCGCCCGAATTTAGGATTTTAAACAGCAGTCGATCGCCTTCTTCGCCATATTTTCCAAGCAACGTAGACAGGTTTTCGAGTGCGGGCGTTTCGATCGGACGAAATGCAAACAAGCGGAACACATCGCGGATTTGGTCGAAAATATAGTTCCGACGGTTCATTTCTTCCGGTCCGAAATCGCGGGTGCCTTTAGGAATAGATGGTTTTTGTGCCATACAAATAAGTTGTTTAGATTGGCAAAAATACGATTTTATTCGGGGAAAAGCAAATCAAGTACATCTTAAAAAGCCAAGAAACTTTCTCAAATATTGAGTTTTTCAACAAATAAATCTTCTCACGCCGTTCCAAAATTGGGGTAGAATGAGAAAGTTCCCTGCACTTTTTTAATCAAATTCACGAATAACCGTTTAATTATTTAGCGTCAAAAAATCTTATCAACACCATAAATACCAGAATGAGAGCTATTAAGAAGAAAATAGGCGTGTATTTCCAAATTGTTTTTTTCATAGATGAATGGTGTGAGAGTAAAATGTTGTTATTTTCCGCACGCAAAGTTATTTGTATTTTCACATATAAACAATGCCCCCATTTCAGATTTTCATAAACGGTCACAAACCTCGCTATCATATTCGCATAAAACACTGATAAAAATAGATTTAAAAACAAATCACAAAGTAAAAATCGTCACGAACGGTAAAAATATAACAATCGACTTGCGCTTACAAAAAAAAAACGTACCTTTGCGCATTATTACATTCGACGTAAGTATGAATCGGTTATCATATATTGTTGTAGATGATAAAGAGCGCGACCGCCAAGCCGTACGCACTTTTATCGACACCCTGCAAAAAGAAAATCGACTGCCGGGTACATTAACATTTGCCGGTGAATGTACCTGCGCCTCCGAAGCATTTGAATTTCTTAAATCCCAACATGTGGATTTGATGTTTTTAGACATCGAAATGCCCGACAGCAACGGTTTTGAATTAATTAAGGCTCTTCAAATCGAAGGCATTAACCTTCCTATGGTTATTTTGATGAGCTCGTTTTATGCCAGCTATATCGAACATAGCATGCAATATTTATACCGCAGCAATGTGTTTAATTTTTTAAGCAAGCCTATTGAAAGTGCAAAAATAGAAGATGCCATCCAAATTGTTTTTGCGCGAAAAATGGAGTTACCTCCCTACGAACAACCCAAAACAGAAATAGATAAACTTGCTTTTATTAGGGGATCATTGATACAGTTGGACAAAATGCAAAACCATACGGTGTACAAGAAACGTAGGATTGCAGTATCTTCCATTCCTTATTTACTCAGAAATGAATCGCTATTGGAAATATATGTATGGGACGATTTGAATTATACTTTAACACCCAAACCTTATTATACACGCGACTACAGCATTTCGACGATTGAACCGCACCTGCCTTCGCAATTTGTGAAGATTGAGCGGAGCATGGTTATCAACCTGCATTATGTGTCCAAACAAACGGACAACAAGCTGGAAATGCTCGACGGAAAAGAATTGAAAATTGCTCGCCGCTACCTCAAAGCGTTTAACGAACGGGTGAACGAATTGAAAATCGTTTTCGAATAAAACTTACGAACGCGGAACTTGAAGTTCGACCCTGTATAGTTCGTCCGTTTCCTCCACTCGCTTCTTGTATCGAGATCCGTATATTTCAATCAAACGTTCTTCGAAATTAACGAGTCCTACACCTGTGGTTTCAAACGGGTATTTAACATCTACTTTCAAATTCTCACAAACAAATTCCACATATTTGGGATTTGAAAAATCAAGTCCGATTTTTATTTTTGAATTCCGTTTTGAATACCGAAACGCGTTATTCACAAGGGTTTCGAATAGCATTGGAGGAATTTTCAAATCTTCGTATGCATTTTGACTGTGTATTTGAAAATCGGCTTCTTTATCGGGATACACCAGATGTTCGAGCTTCAAATAATTTTGAATAAAATGAATTTCATTTTTTATTTTCACCTGGGCGCTGTTTTGTGTAATAACAGAATAATGAAACATCTCTTTGAGTGCCAACAACATCCGACCGGCCTTTTCGGGCTCTTCGGCAATCAAAGAATCGATATTGTCAAAAACATTCATTAAAAAATGGTTGTTGATACGGGTTTGTAGTTTTAATACCACTTCTTTGCGTTTTTGTTCGGAAGCATTGTATTTCGCCTCTGTTTCTTTGTATAGCAATATGGGAAACAAGGCCAATACAAAAGCGGATGTTCGCAGAAAGAGCATGGTACGGGTTTGATAAACGACTGTAAATCTGAATTCCTCTCTTTTTGCTTCCGACCAATTAAGATCATTATCTATCAAAACAGGCCTAAAACAATTATATAGTTGCTCTTTTATCATTGCAAATTCCACACTCGAAGTGGCTACACATACAAGAAGAACAGCAAGAATATAAAAACCATAACAGCGTTTCATATACAATTTAGGGAAGAGTAAAAAGTAATTGGCATAAACTGCCGCTGCAGTGAGCAAAGCAGCGATAATCTCTCCCAAATCTGTTTTTGCATACGGGCGGAGAATCGAATAATGCGTAAAAATAAACAGTACAGTTCCCCAAAACAACAGGTGAAGTACAAGTTCTATAATGCTACGTCTTGACATTTTTTATTTTTTCAAAAAAAACACAACGGAGTTGTCTCAGGATGGGTTTACATACAATATCTTTTCCAAACAACCGGCCTGAAACGGGCAGGGAGAAACTCCTTGTGATTTTGTAAGTTTTATCTCTCGCAAAAGTACGCCCATTTTTACACAGAAGCAAGAGACTTTCGAAGAAATTTCATGAACGGATATACAAAAACCACAAAATATCATTTCAAACAATTATAATTCATCTTATTGCAAAATAATAAGAACATCTATTTGATTATTTTTTTGTCGCAAGCGGTAAATTTCAAGAGCCAAGTGAAGCCAATGAAATCACATTTATTGGGTTTGGATGTTGACTCTACGGTTTAAACTTTTACTTCCAATATTTCGTAATTTTTTCTTATATTTGCAAATCAATATTGTAATACATTGCTTATGCTTTTAAAATCACATCCTCTAGCTGTTCTTGACAATGTACAGCTTAATTTCAGTGAAGCATCGCTGCATACGATGAATATCGTGATTGCATTTATTATGTTCGGCGTTGCACTCGAGTTGAATTTCAAAAGTTTCCGCGAAGTGTGGGAAAAACCTAAAGCACTGGTAATGGGCGTACTTTCGCAATCCGTTTTCATGCCGGCCCTCTCCTTTTGTTTGGTCATGCTGATTAATCCCACACCCACCGTTGCACTTGGGATGATCCTTGTTGCTGCTTGTCCGGGCGGGAATGTCTCCAATTTCATCTCCACCATTGCCAAGGCAAATATTAATCTTTCAGTGAGTTTAACGGCGTTTTCAACCGTTACATGCGTATTTCTCACGCCTTTCAATTTTTGGTTCTGGGGCACCATGTACGCCAACTCACTTGCAACCGCTGGCTTGAGCGTTCCGCTTATCGAAATCAGCTTTATCGAAATGCTCAAAACTGTAGTGATTCTTTTAGGATTGCCTATCATTTTAGGGATGCTGTTTGCTTATAAATTTCCGGAAACAACCGCCAAAATCCGCAAACCGATCTCCATTGCATCCATGTTTTTCTTCGGAGGCTTTATTTTGATGGCTTTCATGAATAACTTCGAACAATTTATCAAATATATCGATTTAATTATGCTGATTGTGCTTGCACAAAATGCATTGGCGTTGCTGACCGGCTATTTAACCGGCCGTATTAGCAAACTTTCCGACGCCAATGTGCGCACACTCACACTCGAAACCGGTATTCATAATTCAGGTCTCGGCCTTGCTTTAATTTTCAACCCGCATTTATTCAATGGCTCCGGCGGTATGGCCTTTATTGCTGCCTGGTGGGGCATCTGGCACATTATTTCCGGCATGGCCATCGCTTTTTATTGGAAAAAACGAGAACCACGCCCCCTATACGAAAAATAAAAGTTTGACGATTATATGGCAAAAAAAACATTGCGGGAAAAACTGATTAAACACTCAAAAGCCTATCAAGCTCTACGCTTTTTTGTTATCAGTCCGTATCACAAATTCTATTATAAAAAACTGCAAATTATCGGTCGTGAAAACATTCCTTCGCAAGGGCCTGTTATTTTCGTTGCCAACCATCAAAACGCATTGATGGATGCTTTGGCTATTTTGTGCACACAAGAACGCCAAGCTGTTTTTGTTGCCCGCGCCGACATTTTCAAAAATCCGAAAATCGCCAAAATCCTCCATTTCATCCGTATTCTGCCTATTTTCCGGAAACGTGACGGCGGCAACACGGTGGAACTAAATCAAGAAACATTCGATCTGGTAAATGATGTTTTGTGCCACGGCTTAACGCTGGGCATGATGCCCGAAGGTTCTCACGGCGATTACCGCCGCCTGCGCCCAATGCAGAAAGGCGTGTTTCGCATTGCATTACACGCACAAGAACATCTAGGCGAAAAAGAAAGTGTGCGCATTGTCCCCGTAGGATTGAATTATGAAAAGAAAAATGCCGCCCGCAAAGGCTTCCGCGTTTATTTCGGCGAAGCAATTGATATATTGCCTTATTACCTAAAAGACAAAACTTGCCAGCCGCAATTAATCGCAGAAATGCAAGACGACTTGTATAAAGCACTCCGCCAAGTCGTCATCCACATCAACAGCGAAGCGCATTATCAAACAATCGATACTGCAAGTGCTTATTTTACAAAAGATGTAATCCAAAAACAACAATGGTCGCCTAAAGATTGCTACGACCTACTGGACGCCGAACAATGGCTTACCGAACATTTGGATGCGTTTGACGAAAATAAAATACAAGCATTCGAAAACGCTTTGAATGAATACGAAAATGCTCGTAAAACAGCAGACATCAGTAATAAAATCCTTAGCGAAAATCCGGAATCCCCTGCAAAACCACTCTATCTGCGCGCCTTATTGCTGTTGATTACTCTTCCGGTCGGACTTTTAAGCATGCTCATCAATCTCTTTCCGCGAAACATCGCTGAGAAAATGGCACAGAAATTAATCAAAGACAAACAGTTCGAAAGCTCTGTACGTTTTGCAATTTTTATGATTGCGTCAATTATTGTCAACCTGCTATTGAGCTTGATTTGCATCGTTATTTTCCGTTCCAATTTCCAATGGATGCTCTATTCGCTCGCATTTATATGGTTCTCAAAAAATATTGCAGCCTGTTATTATGAAGAATATCAAACGCTTTTGGATTATAAAAGATATTTCGATTTAAAAACCAAACAGCCCACAGTATTCAATAAAATCAAGGAACTTCGCAATAAAGCCCTTGCTTTTATTTTACAATAATTATTATCATGACTCGAAGAACCTCCTGGCTGCTATTGCTCTGTTTCCTTTTCTTAGGAATTTATATCGGCCTTAAACTGCCCACGCGTCCAACAAACCGCATAGGCGGCAGTTTGATGACCGACGTTTTACAGTTAATCGACAAAAACTACGTCGATACCGTAAATTTCAGCCAAATGGAAGAACAAGGCGTTACGCGGATGTTGGAATATCTGGACCCTCATTCGGTTTATCTCCCTCCTGTTGAATACAAAGAAGCCGACGATGAATTGCAAGGGCAATTCGAAGGTATCGGCATCATGTTTCGCATGATTCAAGATACATTAACCGTGCTGATGCCTGTCAAAGGCGGCCCTTCCGAAGCTGTGGGGATTATGGCCGGCGACCGGATTGTGATTGTCGATACGTTGAACATTGCAGGCAAACAAATGGATGTCAACGATATTGTCAAACGCTTGAAAGGTCCGAAAGGCACGCAGGTTAAACTTCGGATTTTACGTCCGGGCATTAAGAAGTTATTTACATTTACCGTCACCCGCGACATTATTCCAACTTACAGCATTGATGCGAGCCTTATGGTTGATCGCAATACCGGATACATCAAAATCAGTAAATTTTCGGCCACTACAGGCGATGAATTCCATACGGCACTCAAGAAATTACAAAACCAAGGCATGCAGAAACTGGTAATCGACTTACGTGGAAACGGCGGCGGATTTTTGGATCAAGCCATTAAAGTAGCTGACGAATTGCTTGCCGCAAATAGTTTGATTGTATACACACAAGGCCTGCATCGAGAGAAAGATGAGGCTTTTGCTTCCGAAAAAGGGCTATTTAAAGAAAATCCGCTTGTAATAATAATTGACGAATGGTCGGCATCGGCAAGTGAAATTATTGCAGGGGCCATTCAAGATAATGATCGTGGAATGATTGTCGGACGCCGTTCCTTTGGTAAAGGCTTGGTGCAAGAACAAATGCCGATGCGCAACGGCAGCGCCATCCGCCTGACGGTAGCGCGCTATTACACTCCCAGCGGACGCTGTATTCAAAAGCCTTATACTCACAATGCACAAGATTATGAAGAAACATTCATGAATCAATATATCAACGGTGCATTCGGCAGTATCGACAGCATTAAATTCGACAGTACACAAGTTTATCAGACCCTTAAAGGACGCACGGTATATGGCGGCGGCGGCATCATGCCCGATGTGTTTGTGCCTTACAAATCGGATTCGTCCGCTCGTTTTTACAATTTGCTCATCAATCGCGGAATTTTAGTTCAATTTGCATTTCAGTACACCGATAAAAATCGAAACACATTAAACCGTTATAAAAATACCGCCGATTTCAAGCAGAAATTCACGATTTCCGACGACATATTCCAAGAACTGATTAATTATTCAACCAAACAAGGATTAACTCCAAATCAAATCCAAATACACAAATATAAACCACGAATTGAAACACTGTTAAAAGCGAATATTGCACGCAACTTATTCGATGATGAAGGTTTTTATTCGATTTACCTAAGCATGGATGATGATTTCGCGAAAGCGATGGAAACGTTAAAGAATTAGATGGCCACGCCAATGCTGGCCATGACAATCAGAAACAAAAAAACAATCATGAACGAAAACTATAAAGAATTATTTCAAGATCTTTGCGAAAAGGGACATTTGAAAGATACTATTTTTCAAAATTCGCTTCAAGCGTTTAATAATTTCAAGCAAGTTGCGCGCGAAATGGTAGAAGCCTACAAAGATTTCAAAATCGAAAATGGCTGTCATCCCAAAGCAATTTTCGAGTATTACGACCGCAACGATTATGAGTTTGAACTCCGTTTTGCAGGCGATATTTTAATTGTAGCCTTACATACTAATGTTTTCGAATTTTCGCGCTACCACGAAGTAATGAAAACGTCGTATATCAAAGAAGATAAAGACCGCTCATATTGCGGACTTATTCAATTCTACAACTTCCTTGCCGATTCAATCAAATACAATCGTGAAAACGACTTGGGTTATCTGGTCGGACGTATTTTTGTCAATAAAGACATGCACTATTTTGTGGAAGGGAAGAAAGAAATCGGACTTTTATACAACAACTTCAATTCTGCGGAAATGAATATGGAAGCAATTACCAACATTCTAAAATCGGCAATTTCTTATTGCGTTCATTTCGATTTATTGACACCGCCGTTTGACGAAGTCAAACAAGTAAGTGTATCGGCGATGCAAATGAACAGTATGAATTTGCGCATCACTACCGGCAAGCGTTTAGGCTTCCGCTTCCAAGGCGACCACGACGAAATCAAATAATTTTTTTTTGCGAAAACGATATAACAAAAAAGGTGTTTGGAAATCCAAACACCTTTTTTGTTTATTATCTACAAAACGACTTATTGTTTAGTCATTAAGAAATTATAAGTTCCAAAACTACCTTGGGATACCTGCATAACAGACGTCCATTTAATTTTAATCTTATCATTTTTGCTAAGTTTAAAAACACTTGCTGTAGATGCGGTCATTTCCAAATTTGTATAGGTGGTTGCTCCCGATACTATTTTATCAGCAATAGGCGTTTGAGGAATTGACAATGTCATACTGGGTCTGTCAAATTTAGCTTTTATCACAGCCGCAGCACCATCTCCACCAAATATTCCCGTAATAATTACTTGCGTAGCATCACTTGAATCAAGAGCAATCGTAGCAGTTGTCGAGGCCGTAATGCCACCTCCTAAATTATTAGGGTCTTTTGAGCAAAGCCACCTACCTACCAAGTCCTGAATACTATCTATATAGTATCCGTAATTATAAGTAGCAGCTACAGAAGCAGTCGAAATTTGAGACACCAAATTTTCTTGCGGATATCTTGTATTTGTTGATTTTGCACTGTCTACAAAACCCGGAATCATGTAACCGTCATAATATACATGAGCACGAACGGAGAATTGAGAAGTTGTTGTTAAATCTGCTGGTTCCAAATTAAAAGCATCAAGAATATCTTTCAATGAAAAGTCAAAAACATAAGGAAGTCCTCCTGTAATTGTTCTCACTACATCGGATTTCACAACATGTTCTTCATCTACAAAGAACAATTCAATTTTGTTGTATGGTTTACCCGCACTCACTAAAGGATCAATGCTAATTGTTGTCGAAAGAGCCTGATTTGCAGGATTTTCATAATCATCAAACAGACGATTAGACCCGGCAGTTCTACTGATATCAATAATAGCTCCTTGATACACGGTACCGGCATCAAAAGGCAGTTTATCGTTATTGGTTTTGCAACTCGCCGCCACAACGAACACGGACAAGAGCAATACTATATTTTTTAATTTTTTCATTATCTTTTAAACTTTTTTTGTTCGTACTATTTATAACTACGTGTATCCCAGAATACCGGTTTAGAATTCAGTTGTCCTTCCGGTTTTTGAGGAACATTCGGATTCAAGATCGTTTCTGTATTTTGATAATACAACGATTTAGGATAATCGTTAGCCTTAACAGTAGGAACTTCTTCCAATGCATTGGGCTGTCCTTTTGAGCTATATGGAGAAATACCGGGATTTCCGGGAACAAACAAAGTTGGATATCCTGTTCTTCTATAGTCGGCATATTGTTCAAACGAGTTCATCACATCATGAATCCATTTGGAAGTCATAATAATTTCAAGTTCTCTTCCCCCAGCGTTGTAACGAGCCATAACACTATCTGTGTATTTAGCAATATTAACCTCAGAAATAAGATTCGGAATGTTGGTTTGTGTTGCAGATACCTTGTTAACATGCTTAAAAGAAGCGGTTATTGCGTCTTTCAAATATACATCTGCATTGTTTGGCAATTGGGCAACACCTGCCAATTTCATTTCCGCACAGATATAAAGGTAGTCTGCATAGCTCAACATCTTCATATTGGTAGCTCCACCCGAAGCCTTTGCACGATTGGTAGTACTTCCACCTACCATCATATTTCCGGAATTATCATCATAACGTCCGCCGCAAGGATAAGATCCGAACAAAGTAGCAGCTTGCGCTTGGCTATTGTTACGTTGATTACTGTTATCGCCAAAGAAGATAGAAACAAATCCTCCATCACGATAAGACGTTTCATTTTCCAAGGAAGTAGTACCTGTGGCTTGACGATAGAAATAGTAAGGCACCCGTGGGTCGGAAATACCTACAAACGGATTATTAGTTGCATTATACTTATTACCTGTCATAATTTCCCAAAACCAAGGACTTACCATATAAGTAACGGAAGATCCCATATATGTAGAGACAAATAACGGGTTACGTTCGTCGCTCGGAGTAGTTGTAACGGTATAGATATACTCGAAGTCACTATTTTCGTCAAGGAAGAAGTTTTTTGTAAATAATGCCGCTAAACGGTTATCATATCCCGTAATTTTATCTTTAACGTTGCGAGTATTGTTCAACATACGCAAGATCATTGTGTTTGCCAAACGTTTCCATTTATTAACATCACCACCATAGTATAAGTCTCCGGATCCGGGAGCGACAAGGCTATTTTTTAAAGCATTAGCCGTATCCAAATCGATGAGCGCTTCTTCGCACCAAGTAATACATTGGTTGTAAAGCTCACTATCATCCATCAACGGAGGCTGGTTTGAGCCGGTATTTCCCATCGGAATAGGACCCCAAGTGTCAACCATTCGCATATAGGTGTATGCGAGCATAATTTTACCAATACCTGCAAAATAGGTATAGTCTTTCTTTTCTGCTTCGGCGATAACCGCTTCTGTATTTGGAATTACATACAAATAAACATAGTTCCAAGTATTTGAAAGTCCGTTTCCGGTAGGACGCATACCATATCTGTCGTCATCCTCACGAGTAGTCATTTGATGAGTATAAACGTGAAGGTCAGTGCCCAAAAAGTTTCCAACACCGAAGCTGGTTGCCATACGTACCTGGGCAAAGGTCAGCAGCTGGTCGATTGCTGCCGATTTAGCAGCATTGGGGTCGTCGTTCACATCCAAGAACTTGCTACAGCCCGCAAGAACAGTCGCCGCAAGTAAGGTAACCCCGATCATATATTTTCTCATATTTTTCATATCTTCTTTTATATAATTACGTTATTAGAATGTGAAACGAAGGTTAACACCATAGCGTTTTGATGATGGAGCAACGTTGTAGTCCAATCCTTGGATATTACCCGAGCCACCTGAGTTGGCAACCGGGTCATAATTAGTGTATTCCGGAACATTCGGTGCGAAGTACCACAAGTTACGAGCTGAAAACGAAAGGTTTGCAGATCCGAATGGAGTTTTACTCAACCATGCTTTCGGGAAATCATATCCCAAAGAAATTTCGCGCAAGCGGAATACGGTTGCATCGAACACACTAAATTCGTGGGCTGAGTTGGTTGCAAAACCATCGGTGAAGTACAATTGCTGTGCAGTTATCGGAATATAGTTTTGGATATAATTTCCGTTTTCATCCAAAATTGCTTTACCTGTTGTTGCATCGGCCAATACACCCGGTATCACGCGGAGTCCCAAACGATCCTCAGTATCTTTGGTCACACCACGACCCAACATATTTTGTACGGACGTTGTGTAAATAATACCACCTTTGCTAATATCAAACACGACACCCAAAGTAAAGTTTTTAAATTTGAATGTATTGATAAAGCCCATTGTATAATCGGGAGAAACATTACCCAAGTCATATAAACTGTCGCTACGCAACAACAAACCTGTTTCGGAATTAATTAGGTAGTGTTGACCGGTTGCAGAGTCTTTAGGTGCTTTTGTTCCACGAAGATAACCGTACTCATGTCCCACTTGCAGAGTAGGAATCGGACAGTTCGAGCAACCTGTGTTCAAAGTCATCATTGCATCGTCTGTCATTTCAGCACCCAATGCTCTTACCTCATTGATATTTTTCGTGAAAGTAACGGCGATGTTCCACTCGAATGAATTTTGCAAACGAACGGGCGTTGCATCCAATGCAATTTCCACACCATTATTTCTAATTTCACCCAAGTTAGTTATATAGTTCGCTTTTCCTGAAGAAGCCGCTTGTGCAAGCGGTGCAATTTGGTCGGTAGTTCTACGGTCGTAGTAGGTGAAGTCTGCGTGCAAGCGATTTTTAAAGAATGTCAACTCAGCACCGGCTTCGAACTCTTTCGTAAACTCCGGTTTCAAGTTTTCATCATAAACGGTTGAAACAAGGCTCATCGTTGGTTGTCCGCGATAAGTGCTTCCGATTCCGTATTTTCCATTTGTATAATAAGGAGAAGCATCATTACCCACTTTAGCATATCCCAAACGTACACGTCCTAAGTTAAATACATCGTTTGAAATTTTGAAGAAGTCGGAGAATACAAACGAAACCGCAGCACCCGGATAGAAATATGTGTTATTTTCTTTCGGCAATGTAGACGACATATCCATACGTCCGGTTAAGTTCAAGAACAAGTAGTTATTGTAACCGAAGGCCATATCTGCATACAAACCAACCAATCGACGCATTGAAGTACCGCTTCCAGCTGTTTGACCTTTTGTGTTACCTACCGTGTAAACACCGCGAGCAACCATCTCTTCACCACCTGCAGTAGTGTATTCAGACGAACGTTGGTTGGCATTTTGTCCAAGTGTGGCTTGCAACGAAAATCCTTTTGCCAACATGGTCGAGACTGTGGCCGACAAGTTAGACTCGATTTCAGTTAATCCCACTACATCAGAACCAATAGAACCAAGTCCGCTGGCTCCGCGAGAGCCTACATCAATTACAGATGTACGGTCTTCCGAATAGCGGTTAAAACCGATCAAATAGTTAATTGTCAACCAATCTGCAACTGTATAACCAATATTTGCATTTGCAACAGCACGGTGCATGTTTGTAGTAACCGTATTGTGTTCAAACGCCCATTTCGGGTTATCATATTGCGATTTGTTTGTAGAAACCGGATTTCCTTCTGAATCTTCGTAAGGAAGATCCATATTCCAGTTACGAGCCAAGAACATCGTACGTGCAAACGCAGATGTTTGTCCGGCTACTCCATCATTACCATACATAGAACCTAATTGTTGGCTTTTTGAATAGGAGAAGTTACCACCTACTTTGAACTTATTGTCCAAGCGAGTATTTCCTCCGAAGCTAAAGCTCGTTCTATTAAATTCCGAGTTCGGAATATAACCTGTTTGTCTAAGGTCTGACACAGTAATACTCAATGATCCTTTATCGTTATTACTTGAAACTCCAATCGAGTTATCAAACGTCATACCTGTTTGGAATAAACTCTCAACATTGTCGGCATAATTACGATACGCTTGATATTCACCCATTTCAGGGAAAGCAGCTTTATAATCGGGCCATGTAGGAATCGAGTCGATCGTTCCAAAAGCGGGTCCCCAAGAGCCATTGGCATTTTGATATGTAAAACCAGAACCGGCTCCATATGTGTTTTGATATTCCGGCAAGTTTCCGATTTTTTCCCAAGCAACAGAAGACATCACAGAAATTTCAGTTCCTTTTTGTGACATTCTGCGGGATTTAGAGCCTGATTTTGTCGTAATCAAAACAACACCGTTTGCAGCACGAGAACCGTAAAGAGCTGCAGCTGCGGCACCTTTCAACACCGATAACTCAGCAATATCGTTCGGGTCTAATGTAGAGAACGGGTCGGCTGTAGCTCCTGCGCTACCAACGAATTGGTTTCCGCCGCCACCGCCGCTATTACTATAAGGTACTCCATCTACTACGAATAGCGGCTCGTTGTTTCCATAGAAAGAGTTGTTACCACGTACGTTAATACGGGTAGAACTACCTACTTGACCGCTGGATGCAGAAATGTTTACACCAGGAATTTTACCTTCAAGTGCACGTAAAGCATCAGGTTCTGATTTTTGAACGAGTTGATCGCTGGATACAGCTGCCACTGCATAACCAAGTGTTTTTTCGGAACGTTCGATCCCCATGGCTGTTACCACTGTTGTGGATAACGTGGTAGCGGTTGGGCTCATTGTTACGTTGAACGTAGCTTTTCCATTGATTGGAATTTCTTGCGTTGCCATACCGACAAAGTTAAACACCAGGATAGTTGCATTTTCAGGAGCTTTCAAGCTGAATCTACCATCGATGTCTGTAATAGCACCAATAGTTGTTCCTTGAACAGTAACGGCAACCCCGGGCAAACCAAGATTGTCTTCAGCGCTGATGACGACCCCCGTAAGCGTACGTTGCGCCTGCATCACCTGCACTCCTGCCAATAACATTGGCACGATTAGAAGAAGAAGCCTTTTCATAAAAGTCATTAGTTGTTTTTGTTATTTAATTTATTTATTTTTTTCAGTAAATTCTTGAGTATCCGCTCCAAAATCCCTTCCTTGAACAATACCCCATGAACTGCAAAGATAGGGGTTTCTTCCAAACTGACAAAAATTATTTTTTAATAAATAGAAGTTTTTTTTTTTTATTTTATTTTAAAAACTGATTTTATTATAATTACAAACTACAATTTATAAAATTTCCAAATAAGAAGATTGTTAAAACTGGAAATAAATAAATGGCTGTAAGTCTGCCGATTTAACTTGATAAAGACCGATTGCGACCAATGAACAAGCTATCAATTTAATTGCTAAAGGTGTACGAATGAAGATGTTTTGAACAGATTCTTTGGTATTGGCAGGCAACCAATGAAGAATGAATCCAAAAAGCATAATGATAAATACGATACGATATGCATCTATAATTGTTAGAATTTCAGCAACTTCAAAATTATAGGCAATT
The DNA here is from genome assembly GCA_031551725.1 of Bacteroidales bacterium. Classification (GTDB taxonomy): domain Bacteria; phylum Bacteroidota; class Bacteroidia; order Bacteroidales; family P3; genus JAVBNF01. The sequence continues at coordinate 74,122 of JAVBNF010000021.1, read as the reverse complement.
TGATTTAAGATTTGCGAAACTACGTGCATGTCTTCGGCACGGAAAAAAATCCATGCAAAACAAACAAAATGAAAGGTAAAAAATATTCCTGTAAATCGCCGTATTCTCGAAACTTTTTTCGGTCGTTTTGATATTTTGGCAATGATTTTATCCACCGCCAAGCCCATGCCGTGTAAAGCTCCCCATAAGATGAATTTAAGATTGGCACCGTGCCATAACCCACCTAAAAGCATGGTTATAAGCAAGTTTAAATAGGTTCTAAGTTTACCTTTACGGTTTCCACCAAGCGGAATATAGAGATAGTCGCGCAGCCAACGAGAAAGCGAAATGTGCCATCGCCTCCAAAAATCTGTAATGTTTACTGCTTTGTAAGGCGAGTTAAAGTTGATAGGTAGCTGAAAACCAAGAATCATCGCTACGCCAATTGCAATATCGGTATATCCGGAAAAGTCGCAATAAATTTGGATTGCATAACCATAAACGGCCATCAAATTTTCGAATCCGGTGTACAGCTGCGGCATATCAAAAACACGATCGACAAAATTGATTGAAATATAGTCGGAAATTAACATTTTCTTGATTAATCCACCTAAAATCAGAAAGACAGCAATGGAAAATTCGCGTGTAGAAAGCTGATAGCTACGATATAATTGCGGTACAAATTCGGATGCGCGTATAATCGGTCCGGCCACCAATGGTGGGAAAAAGGTTACATAGAATCCGAAATCAATGATACTGCGAATGGGTTTTACATCTTTTCGGTAAACATCAACAATATAGCTCATACACTGGAAAGTATAGAACGATATCCCAACGGGTAAAATAATTGAGGTGATGTCAAAGTGCGTCCCGGCAACATCGTTGGCCCATGCAGCCAGCCAATCGATTGCTTCTACATGTGTCCCAAAAAATTGATTGAATAAATCCGTAAAAAAATAAGTATATTTGAAGTAACTTAAAACACCCAAATTTATCAGAATACTCAGTAATAAAAGAGACTTACGTTTCCATTTGGTTTGAAAATCCGCAATTCCAAGTCCGATAAAATAGTCTGTAACTGTTGAAAACAGCAACAAGATAAAGAAATATCCTCCTGTTTTATAGTAAAAAAAGATGCTTACTGCAAACAAAAAGAAGTTGCGCAGTTTTTTCTTGTCGTATATACAAGCAAAAATGCCAAGCACGACAAGAAAAAATGCCCAAAAATTCAAGTGTGTGAACAAGAACGGCGATTGTTCGTTATACGTAAATATTTCCTTTAGGTATTCTTTCATTCCATTTCCAATTCTTTCGGCGGCGGCGTGCGGCGTAAAGAGTCTGCTTGTTTTTCATACAAATAGGCCCAATAATCGGAAGCTATTGATTTATACATCATTTCCCCTACCTGCTTGGCTCCGTGTTGCGAGAAGTGAACAAAGTCTTTTGCACACAAGCGTGGTTTCTGATTCATCCATTCCTGCATAGAATTTTCGCCGCCCATAGCATCAAACAAACTCCAAAAAGCGCATCCGGCACGCAAAGCAGCATTTCGTTGAGCAGTCAAAATACATTTAATGTTCGGATTGGTTTCAAATCCTTCGGGAGTTTTTGAAGAACGATCAGATGTTCCAATCACCAAAATTGGGACATCAGGTGCAAGAGTGCGCATATAAGATAATTCTTTATACCAATTATCTTCATATGGCTGAGTGGATTTTAGATGCACCGAAGCCGCAGGAACAGCGTTTACACCGAATTGAAAGATAATTAGACTTGTATTTGTCAAGGTAAAACTTTCTTTCAACACATTGCTTGTGTTGCAGGAAAAAATGTATCCGGCAGCACCGCGCAAGCTATAGTTATCGACTGCTATTCCTTCACAACTATCAAGAAAAACGCCATAAAGAAGGGACCGTTTTTGACTTGGAAAAAGGATTTTCAAATTTGCAAAAGCAGCAGGAACACGCATGCTAAGCCACTGAAAACCGCCCAAAGTATCTATTTGAAATTCGGCATCCATCGTTTGCTGACGAACAACTACTTGAATATCATCAACCGCAGTATTTAAAGAAACTAATAGGTGTAAGTTTTCAAAACGAGTACTTGTAGGATAAGCTACGTAAGGAAATTTGCGAATTTCTACAAATGGTTGCTCATCCGTTTCGGATGCGGATATATAGCCCATTGTTAATCCGAAATTATTTTGACGAGAAGTGTTTAAGACTGTTTTTTTCGTCCATTCCGGAGAATAATTCACTTCAAAACTATTTGCATTGACAGGCGAAAACAAAGGTAAAAAACCGCATCCGGATCCGCCGAAAGAACGTTGAAAATAATCACGTAATGTTGACGAAATATGATCCCCCTCTATTTGCGAATCTCCAAAATGAGCAATGCGGAGAGGCTTTGAGCGGTTGCTATCTTGCAATTTTTCATAGAATTTAATTAAAGGATTTTGTCCTGTATATTCAATTGGGTATGCAGGGATGTTTTTCAATTGGTTGCTACATAAAAACGATGTATCTATTTGTATATTATCTGCTAATTCTTCTTGTGTCCAATCATAGCGTAATGTGTTGGGCTGCATTTTTTCATTATAAGCAAGAGTTGGTTGAACCCCTACGTCCTTTTTTTGTTCATCGAACAATGTAGGAATACGAATGCTGAAAGACTTATAAACAGGGATAGAAGCTCCCGGGTAAAAATAGAGAACATTGCCAGCTACAATAGCCAATACCAATAAAAAAAGAAAACTTTTATATGGTTTCACTGTTCAAAAAATTCTTTAAGAAACAGGAATACGTAAGACTTGTCCGGAGAAAATCAAGTTTCCACTTTTTTGTAAGTTATTCAAACGAATAATTTCCTGTATATTGGATCCTTGGTATTTTCTTGCAATCGAAAATAATGTTTCACCCTTTACAACCTTATGTTGTATGATTTTAGCATTTGTCGAAGCTGTATTACGCGCTTGAACGGTATTGACTTTAGAGCGCATATTTCCCGATTCCGATTTTAAAGCCACTTTATTAGTATTCGGTTTGGCCGCTGCTTTGTTTGTTGCAACAGTTTGAACATTGTTTTTGGGCTTAGGAGCAACTGATGGTGAGGAAGTCGATTTATTATCTACAGCAACTTGTTTGGATTGAGCAGGTTGAGTAGTTTTTAATTGATCAACTTGCGCGGTTTGTGTCTTGGTAGTGGGTCGCACTTCCGTTGAAGAGACGGTTGTAGGATTCACTTTGGGTTTACTTCCCACAGTGTTCATTGAACTTAAGGGCTTCGTGTGCGATGAAGTCATCATTGGTTGGGCTGGTTCGCGTTCCAGTTCTTCAACATTGGAATCCTCAACCACATTCTCATTTTTAGCTTCAGTTTTTGCAAGCGGATCGCCTTCATTTGCATCCAATACAGAAATCGGCTTCGACAGCTCCGCTGCGATTGGAGCATATTTTGTTGATTTTGTATATATTACCAGCTTTTGAGTTGGATGAATAAGATTGTTGGACAAGTCATTCCATTCACGTATTTGAGACACCTGCACATTGAATTTCTGACCGATAGCTGCAAGATTATCTCCTTTTTTTACGACATAAACAATTTGGGCTGTTTTTCGTTCTTCTTGTATTTTATCAGTAGAAGCAAGCAGCAAATTATTTGTTAAAGCACAAATCGTATCTTTATTTTCTATAAATGGGATTAGTAAATCAACAGGTAATTTAAAAGCACATGCATTTTGATTTGCTGTAATAATGTCGTTTCTATATTGTGGGTTTAAATCGCGCAATACGCGAGGCGGTACATTCAACACGGAAGCCATTTGGGCCATGCTGATGTTTTGGTTAAACATAATGGTGTCTGTAATCATCGGGACGAGGTCTTCCGGAGGGTAGATTCCGTGTTCGCGATAATATTGCATAGCGTAGGACGCTCCAACAAAGGCAGGTACATATCCGCGTGTTTCACGAGGGAGGTAATTATAAATTTGCCAAAAATCGGTTTTCCCTTTCGCACGACGGATGGCCTTGTGAACATTTCCGGGGCCACAATTATAAGCCGCAATTGCCAAACTCCAGTCGCCGAAAGTAGTATATAAATCCTTTAAATAAACAGCGGCTGCCTGACTGGCTTTTGTGGGATCATAACGTTCATCAATGTTGGCATCTACGTTCAGATCATACATTTTTCCCGTACGGTACATAAACTGCCACAAACCGGCAGCTCCCATACGCGACTTGGCGTAAGGATTCAATGCCGATTCAATAATCGCCAAATATTTTAAATCGGTCGGAACTCCTTGTTGGTCTAAGGCTTCTTCAAAAATCGGGAAATAATAATTGGAAAGTGCCAACATGACCTGCATTTGCCTACGGCGTTTGAACACATACACCTCTATGTAACGGCGCACTTTGTCATTGTATCTCAAATTTACCGAAGAACGCATGTTTAACAAACGCTCAATATACACAGAATCTGGAATATCGGAAGGTGAAAACGGAATAGTATCCAACATTTCCATTTCCAATGCTTCTTTATCCGTATAAAACTGTAAATATTTAGATAAATAAAAATCTTTCAATGAATAATCGGTATTTATTTCATCAAAAGTATCCACCTCTTGAGCTTGCATAAGCGGGACACAACTTACACCAGTCAAAATCAGTGTAAAAATATATTTTGTAAACGTATTGCTCATCAAATAGTCTATTAACCAATTTGCAAAGATACGAAAAATTTATGAATTATGAATTATGAATTATGAATTATATTTGCAATTTATTATCATTCGATAAATATGCGCAGATTATTCGTATCAAATGCTTTGCTTATTGTATCCTTAAACGTTCTGATCAAGTTCTTTTGGGTGTTCGGCATCGACCGTACGGTTCAGAATACGGTAGGGGCATTGGAATACGGACGGTATTTTGTGGCGTTTAATTTTTGCTTTTTGTTTACAATTCTCTTGGATTTCGGATTTCAAAATTACAACAACCGTTTAATCTCCCAACAAAACAACCTGCTATCCAGATACTTGCCGCACGGCTTATTTCTAAAATTCATTTTAGGCTGGTGTTATTTATTCGTTGTTTTCATTTCTGCCTGGGCGCTGCATTATGATGCCGCTTATTTCCGGATGATTGGTTTGCTTGCGGTTTTACATATTTTGGTTTCCGTATTAAATTATCTGCGCAGCAATATTTCGGCACTTCTGATGTTTAAAACGGATAGCTTTTTATCTGTTCTTGACCGCAGCCTGGGGATCATTTTCTGCTCGATTCTTTTGTGGGGCGGACTTTTCAATGGAAAATTCCAAATAGAATGGTTTGTATATATGCAATTAATCAGCTATTTAATAGCCGTTATTGTTGCTTATACCATCCTCAAAAAGAAAACTCAAAAACTTTTTTTCATTCCAAACAAAGCACAGTTATTTCTCTTTATCAAAAAAGGACTTCCTTATGCATTGTTGTCTTTTCTAATGACTTTGTATGCGCGGCTGGACAGTATTTTCCTTGAACGGATTTTGGGTGGCGATTATGGGAGCAGTCAGGCCGGAATTTATGCATCGGCATTCCGGATATTGGACAGCATTAATATGATTCCCGCGCTGTTTGCCGGTTTGTTGCTGCCGCTTTTTGCCAAAATGATTAAAGACCAAATGGATGTTGTTCCGGTTCTAAAATCAGCATTCACGCTGCTTTTCATAGCTTCAAGTGTTTTTAGTATCTGCACTTTTTTCTATTCCGAAGAACTGATGAAGCTGCTCTATACTGCGCATGTTACCGAATCGACAAGCATTTATCGCATTTTAACATTTAGTTTTGTTCCTTATTGTTTGATTTGGATTTTCGGCACTTTGCTCACTGCCGGTGGTTTTCTAAAGCAATTGAATATTGTTTCGGGTATTGCAGTCGGGCTGAATGTGCTTTGCAATTTTGTTTTAATTCCGCATTTTGAAGCAGAAGGCGCCGCTTTTTCCAATTTAACTACCAATTTATTTTGTGCAATTGCCCAAGTTTTAATTGCTGTTCATATTTTTAAAATTCAACAAAATTACCTATTTTTGTTAAAAATATTCGTTTTTATAGCAGGAATAATTTCTTTCTGTTATTTGGCAAAATATTTTATCCCCGTTTGGTATTGGGGTGCTTTTGCGGCAGGTATGGCTTCGTTGTTATGGATTTTCGTTATTCGTTTAATCAATATCAAACAAATTTTTGCACTCATAAAAAAAGAAAAATAATCATAATGAATACTCAATCGGAAGCGATACTTCGCTATGTATGTTCGAAATGGAAAGTGCTTTGCATTATAGGTATTTGCGCTGTTTTAGGCGCAATGCTGGGCATGTCGCAAATTACGCCGTTGTATAAAGCAACTGCTATTGTTACACCTGCAACCAATGTTGTTGCCCCTTCGAAAAGCTGCGACAGTATTTTCCGCTTCGACGAATTAACACAGTTGATGTTGGAATATTTACATTCAAATGATTTCAAAACAAGCATCATTAAAGCATTTCCGGAAACGGCAAAAAAATACAACCGGCGTTTTTCGTTTCAACGAACATCGTATTATCACACCGAAATTTCGGTACTGGACGAAAATCCGGAGAAAGCGGAAATGCTTGTCAATGCTTGCATTCAAACGTATGACCATTTACGTAATGAAGAGTTGAAAACATACGGACAAACATCCGAATTGCAAGCACAAACGATTATCATCCAACATGCCGCAGCAAGTGTTCAGCCTGTTTATCCTGAAAAAACAAAAATTGTGTTTTTATCTGTATTTTTCAGCATTTGCTGTGCTATCGGTATTTTATTAATCATCCGAAAACCGGAAAATCATGCATAATCAACCGGCAACAAATCCCTGGATTTATGCGGTTCCGGCGGCCGTATTGTGCGGCGTGCTAACGGTTGTGTTCTATGCCTTCAATGCATCATTTTTGTGTTTACTGCCGGCGGCAATTTTATTGCTTGCACTGTGTATTTATCGAATGGATTGGGCCTATCTTGCATTGGGGTTTTTCGCTCCGCTTTCACTGTCTTTCCCTTTAATAAACGGATCCGCAGAACTTTCCATGCCGTTTGAACCGATGTTGATTTTCATGTTTGCATTGATGATTGGAAATCTATTTTTTACAAAAAAAATCAATGATAAACAGTTGTTTAAACCCTTGAATTTATTGATAATTGCATATATTGTTTGGTTGTTTGTGTGTGCATTATTCAGTCCGCTGCCGCTCGTTGCTTTTAAATCTGCGTTAAGCAAAACATGGATCATCGTCCCAAGCTATTTTATTGCTTTACAAATTTTTGAAAACAAAAAAAACACCCGTTATTTCCTTAAATCAGTAGTTATTTCAATGTGTTTAGTTGTTTTTTATTCAATTATTCACGCTTTCACTTTGGATTTTTCGTTTTTACAATTCACAGGCGCCATGACGCCTATTTTCAGGGAACATACAAGTTACGGAGCCGTTCTGGCTTTTATGATTCCGATTTCTGTTTATTTGGCTTTCAATAATCAGGGATATAGAAAAGAGAAAATATTTTTCTCCATTACGACTATTATTTTAACGATCGGATTGCTTCTCTCCTACTCGCGTGCGGCGTGGCTAAGCCTTTTGTTTGCAAGTGGAATTTATCTTTTAGTTCGTTTTAAAATCAAATTCAAATGGATTGTATTGTCATTGGTTTTATTGTGCGGAATCGGAATTACCGCGCGTTATGAACTAAAACATTTTTCAACAACCTCCGCCAATAAAGGCTCTTTGAATGTTGTTCAACATTTGCAATCGTCTTTCAGTTCTACAAACCCTTCGAATTTGGAGCGCACAAACCGTTGGAAAAGCGGATTATCAATGGTGAAAGAGCGTCCGTTGCTGGGCCATGGTTCGGGAACTTTTCAGTTTTTATATGGCCCTTATCAAAATGCATTTGATAAAACGGAAGCAAGTACAAACTATGGAAATATCGGCACTTTGCACAATGAATATCTTGCTCCGTTAGTCGATTTGGGAATTGTAGGTTTCTTATTATTAAACGGCATTTTCATCGTAATTATATACATCGGCATTCACAAATATAAACAAACGAAATCCGTTGAAATCAGAGGCATTTCATTGGCTGTATTATTAGCATTCAGCACTTATTTTTTACACGGATTTGTCAATAATTTTTTAGAGATAGAAAAAGTTTCATTTATCTTTTTTGCCTGTGCCGCCATATTGACGGCAAAAGAAAAATTTCCTACAGATAATTAATATTTTTTCTTACCTTTGTCAAAACATACATCAATGCAAAAGAAAACGGATTTTTTGGTTATTGGTTCGGGAATTGCCGGCTTGAGTTTTGCCCTTAAAGTGGCTGATTACGGCAAGGTTTGCATTATCACCAAAGCCAAAGCCGACGAGTCGTCGACCAACTACGCACAAGGCGGAATTGCCGCTGTGATGGTGGCTCCAGACACTTACGAAAAGCATATCAAAGATACGCTGATTGCGGGCGACGGGCTTTGTGATGAAGAAATTGTTCGTTTGGTTGTTACCGAATCCACCGAACGCATTCATGAACTTATTTCCTGGGGAACGCAATTTGACAAAAAGAAATCCGGAGCATTTGATTTGGCACGTGAAGGCGGGCATTCGGAACATCGTGTTCTTCACTATAAAGACCATACCGGCGCCGAAATTGAGCGAGCTTTATTAGAAGCAGTCCATCGTCACCCGAATATTGAATTATGTGAGAATTGTTTTACGATCGACCTTATCACACAGCATCATTTGGGCGAAGAAGTAACTCGCCGCAGAATCGATATCCGTTGTTTCGGAGCTTACGTTTTGAATAAAAACACACAGGAAATTGACACTTATTTATCAAAAATTACGATGCTGGCCACCGGCGGCGTAGGCAATGTTTACAGTACAACAACTAATCCCGATGTTGCCACCGGCGACGGAATTGCAATGGTTTACCGTGCAAAAGGCAAGGTTGACAATATGGAATTTATCCAATTTCATCCGACATCGCTTTATAATCCGGGAGAAAAGCCGTCGTTCTTGATTTCAGAGGCTTTGCGCGGATTCGGTGCGAAGTTAAAAAATCGTCAAGGTGAAGAGTTCATGCAAAAATATGATGTCCGCAAAGAGCTTGCGCCTCGCGACATTGTTGCCCGCGCCATCGACAGCGAAATGAAAATTACGGGCGACGATTATGTTCTTTTAGATGCAAGTCACACCAAGAAACATGAGCTTTTATCGCATTTCCCAATGATTTATGCTAAATGCTTGAGTATTGGAATCGATATCAGCAAAGATCCGATTCCGGTTATTCCGGCGGCGCATTACAGTTGCGGAGGTGTAAAAGTGAATGAATTTGCACAAAGCACCATTGAGAATCTATACGCTTCCGGCGAATGTGCGAGCACCGGATTACACGGCGCAAACCGCCTGGCATCAAACTCCTTACTTGAAGCGCTTGTATTTTCCCATCGTGCAGCCGAAGACGCCAAAAATCGTTTGAATCAAATCGAATGGTGCGAGAAAATTCCGGAATGGAATGCAGAAGGCATGGTGTTAAATGAAGAAATGATTTTGATTACTCAAAGTTTGAAGGAAGTACAAGCAATCATGTCCAATTACGTAGGGATTGTGCGATCAAACCTGCGTTTGCAACGGGCATTCGACCGTTTGCAAATCATTTACCGCGAAACCGAAGATTTGTATAATAAATCCGTTTTAACGGAACCGATTTGCGAATTGCGCAACTTAATTAACATCGGTTATCTGATTATCAAAATGGCCAGAGAACGCAAAGGCAGCAGGGGTTTACACTTCTCACTCGACTATCCGCGCAATGCCGAAACACAATACACCACTTTCGGTGACGATTAATTTTTCGCTACTTAAAATTTAACATTTCGTTAAGAAAAATTTAACATTTATTAAGACTTTTCTATGGTTTTTTATTTGTAAATTTGCAAAAAAAATTACATTTATTGTTTGACCTTTCAGAAGAAACAACAAAACAATAAAACATTAACAATCAAACGTTCAGACCATTTTCGTGAGGTCACGAAAATGGCCTGAAATCAACAAGGAAAAACCATGGATAAACAAAGTATCATTCTGTACAAGTCTAAATTTGATCAGATAACACAATTCATTAGCAGCGATGATAATACTGAACAGATAGAAATCTGGAGCGCACGCGAACTTCAAGCTATTTTAGGATACGCACGGTGGGAAAACTTTACAGTCGCTATTCATCGCGCTATTGATTCGTGTAAATCTCAAGGAATCAGCATCGATGACCATTTTCGTGAGGTCACGAAAATGGTCGAATTAGGGAGCGGTGCAAAGCGACCTTTAGAGGATTTTATTTTGACCAGGTATGCCTGCTATTTAATTGCTCAAAATGGTGATCCCAAAAAAGAAGAGATCGCTTTTGCGCAAAGCTATTTTGCTCTGCAAACACGCAAAGCAGAACTTATCGAAGAACGGTTGAACTTACTATCCCGTTTAGAGAGCAGAGAAAAACTTCGAGCTTCTGAAAAACAACTTTCGCAAAATATTTTTGAACGCGGCGTGGACGACAAAGGCTTTGCACGAATACGTTCTCACGGAGATACAGCTCTATTCGGTGGACACACAACCGAAGAGATGAAGCAGCGTTTAGGAATACAATCTAACCGTCCATTAGCGGATTTCCTTCCCACATTGACAATTGCGGCTAAAAACCTTGCAACAGAAATGACAAACTACAATGTTGAAGTTAATGATCTACAAGGAGAGCACCTAATAACGGTGGAACATATTCAAAACAATAAGACAGTTAGAAGCATGCTTGGAAAAAGAAATATAAAACCTGAAGACCTTCCGGCATCTGAAGATATTAAAAAACTTGAACGGCGTGCTGCAAACGATGAAAAGAAAATCGAAAAGAGCACAAAGAAACTACCTAAAAAGAAAAAATTATAACATAACACTGTTTCCCATTAATAATTATTTTGTACCTTTGCATTTTATGTGTAGTAAAATGACAACAAGCGAAAAAAACAAAGAAATTATTGCGCTTATCAAGCGGGAAGTTGTTCCTGCTTTAGGCTGTACCGAACCGATTGCCGTTGCTCTTGCAGTGGCCAAAGCCCGCGAAACGCTCGGACAAGAACCGCAACAGACTGAAGTTTGGGTAAGCGGGAATATTTATAAAAACGGCATCGGCGTGGGAATTCCCGGCACCGGCATGATCGGCCTCGACATCGCCGCTGCTCTCGGAACCATGTGCGGAAGTTCGGCCAATGGACTCGAAGTACTCAAAGATGTCAATGAAGAGCTTGTAAATAAAGCTAAACGGTTAGTTGCCGACAAAAAAATTACAGTTAAAAGTAAGAAAACCGACGAGAAGTTATATATTGAAGCGACGTGCAAATCCGCTACGGATACGGCAACTGCGATTATTGAAAAAATTCACAACAGCATCACGCTTGTTATTAAAAACGGCACTGTTGTTGAAAAAAAATCCGCTCAATCGGAAGAAAAATCAGCCACAGCGACAAACGATTTCGATGTTAGCATCAAAGAGATTTACGAATTTGCAACCACCGTTCCTTTCAGCGATATCGCTTTTATTTTGGATGGTGCGCGCATGAATAAAAAATTATCGGATTTTGGATTGGAATACAAGCCGGGCTTGGGAATTGCCGCCAGTTTGCAACATCGCTCCGAAATGCGCAATTGTCAAACGTTCGAAGATAAAGCAATTTATGTCACCGCCGCTGCATCGGAAGCACGCATGTCGGGCGCTATGCTTCCTGCCATGAGCAACTCCGGAAGTGGAAACCAAGGCATCACGGCCATGCTGCCCGTTTTAGTGGCTGCCGAACATTTTAATTCCGGCGAAGAGCAATTAGCACGCGCTTTACTCATCAGCAATCTAACGGTTATTCATATCAAAAAAACGTTCGGACGCCTTTCTGCGGCATGCGGCTGCGTGGTTGCATCAACAGGATCTGCTTGCGGAATCACTTATTTAATGGGCGGAACGGAAGAACAAATTGAATTCTCCATTAAAAACATGGTTGCCAATTTAACCGGATTGATTTGCGACGGCGCTAAATTAGGCTGCGCACTAAAAGTTGCCACAGGCACTTCTGCCGCCATTCAATCGGCGTTGCTGGCCATGGACAATGTTTGCGTTACCGGAACCGACGGTATCATTGATGATGATGTTGAAAAAACAATCCACAACATCGGCATTATCGCCTCCGAAGGCATGAATGAAACGGATGCCAAATTACTGGAAATAATGATGTGCAAGTAGTTCTGGTATGAGAATTGCAGTCAACACGCGCCTCCTGCTGAAAAACCGGTTGGAAGGCATTGGACGTTTTACGTTCCAAACATTAAAACGCATTACCAGAAACCATCTCGAAGATGAGTTTATTTTCCTTTTCGACCGTCCTTACGACAGTTCGTTCATCACTTCTCCAAATATTATTCCGGTAACACTAATGCCGCAATCGCGCCATCCGTTTTTATGGCATTTATATTTTGAATACAGCATCCCTTATGCTTTGCACAAGTGGAAACCCGATGTATTTTTATCTACCGACGGTTTTGTAAGTTTGCGTTCGAATGTAAAAACGGTGAATGTCATTCATGATTTGAATTTCGAGCATCATCCCGAATACATTGAAAACGTTATGCATCGCAAGTATTATTTGCGACATGCTCATAAATATGCTCAACATTCGAATCGTATTGCTGCTGTTTCCGAATTCACCAAACAAGACATCATTAAAACTTACGGCATTCCGGAAGACCGCATTGATGTTGTGTATAATGCGGCCAGCGAATTGTTTTACCCTATTTCTGAATTTGAAAAAGCGGAAGTGAGAAAAACTTACGCATACAATTGTCCATATTTTATTTTTGTAGGCTCCATTCACAAAAGAAAAAACCTTAAAAATCAACTTTTAGCGTTTGATTTATTCAAAGAACGAACAGGCAGCAATATCAAATTTATTGTTGTAGGAACCAGCATGTGGTGCGACGACGAACTCCGTCATACGCTCAGACAGATGAAATATGTCAAAGAAATTATTTTTTATAAACGGATGGAATCTTCGGAATTAAGCCGTTTGACGGCGGCTTCCATTGCGTTGATGTATGCATCTTTGTATGAAGGGTTCGGCATTCCGATTTTAGAGGCTTTTGAAACCGAAACCGCTGTTATCACCTCCGACCTCACGGCAATGCCCGAAATTGCCGGCAATGCAGCTGTTTATTGCGATCCGCATTCGGTTGAAAGTATCATGCAGGCCATGCAAAAATTAGCTTTTGAAGAAAAATTCCGTTCGGAAATGATCAAAAAAGGCATCGAACGTCGCCAACATTTCAGCTGGGATCGCTCCGCCGAACAGCTTTGGAATACCATCGAAAAAGTTCTTTAATGCATAAATTTAAAATTATGGATGTAAAACGTTCTACTATTTTTTATATTTTCACGCTTCTTATATGCAGTTTCGCAACAATTTCCTTCGCGCAAACGCATAAAGATTGTTCGCATGTTCACTGGTCTTATGACAGCGCAACCGGCCCGGCCAATTGGTATAAATTATGCGATGATTTTGCGATTGCTCAAACCGGCAAAGCTCAATCCCCAATTGATATTAATTCTGAAAATATAATTTCTATAGATATTGACGACTTCGACGGCATCGGCATTCCGGATGAGTATGACATTAATTTCAGCATGCAAAATATTACTTTTGGCGTTCGGAATAATGGACACAGCATAGAAGTTTTTCCTGTCGACACATTTGCGTTGACAATTGACAACTCCAAATACCACCTACAACAATTTCATTTTCACAGCCTAAGCGAGCATACTTTAAACAACAAACACTTTCCGATGGAAGTGCATTTTGTTTTTAAATCGGATAAGAATGAAATCGTAGTTGTCGGTAGCTGGATTGAAACCGGAAAAGAAAACGAAGCCTTCAAAGAGATTTTTGCAAATTTACCAAAAACAAATCAAGAAATACGTTTAAAAACGCCCATTGATATTACCAAACAAATCGGTCCCATCATGGTCGGAGGTTCGCTATATTCTTACAACGGTTCGTTAACCACACCTCCTACCAATGAAAATGTAAGATGGATTATTTTCAATCAACCTATTGAACTATCGGAAACTCAAATTAGAGCTTTTCGCGAAATGTATCCGAATAATTATCGCCCTGTGCAACCTTTGAACGGGCGGACCGTGGAAAAGTTGTAAGAAATTGTTTAATTTTTAGACAGGATTAACAAGATTAACATGTTTTATTTTGCCTTCGGCAAAATCATCCTGTAAATCTTGTTAATCCTGTCTAAAAGAATTTTTGTTTAATTTTTTTAACAGTTTCTAAGTATTTAATTTATTTTCTTTTTTAGTTTCTAACATATTGCAATAGTTTTCAACATTCTCCATCCTCAACTTTCAATTCTCAATTAATTTTCGTACATTTGCACGTTCAAAAATTATTATAAAGAATCACTAAAAAAAGAAACGTAAATGGCTAAAAAGTACGTGTATACCTTTGGCGGTAAGACCGCAGAAGGTAAAGCCGACATGAAAAACTTGTTGGGCGGTAAAGGTGCCAACCTTGCCGAAATGTGTTTGTTAGGACTTCCGGTACCTGCCGGTTTAACAATCACAACCGAATGTTGTACAGATTATTACGAAAACAACTGCCAACTTCCTGCCGGAGTTATGGACGAGGTATGGAAAGGCGTTAAAGAAATGGAAAAAAATATGGGCCTTGTATACGGCGATGCCAAAAATCCGCTTTTGGTTTCGGCTCGTTCGGGCGCCCGCAGCTCTATGCCCGGTATGATGGACACCGTGTTGAACATCGGTCTTTGCTCCGCTACCATCCCCGGTTTGATTGAAAAAACCAACAATCCTCGCTTTGTTTACGACTCTTACCGCCGCCTCATCATGATGTACGCCGACGTGGTTATGGATAAAGCCGAAGGTTTGGACAAAAATATCCGTCGCCAACTCGACGACCTGCTCGAAGAATACAAACACAAAAAAGGTGTTCACAACGATACCGATTTGAGCGCTGATGATTTGAAAACGCTTGCAGATACTTTCAAAACGAAAGTTAAAGAAGTAATCGGCAAAGAATTTCCGGATGATGCAGCCGCTCAATTAGAAGGCGCTATCAAAGCCGTTTTCAAAAGCTGGAATGGTAAAAAAGCCGTTTCTTACCGCCGTATCGAAAGCATTCCTGATTCATGGGGAACAGCGGTTAACGTTCAAGCAATGGTATTCGGAAACATGGGCGATGGCTCTGCTACCGGGGTTGCTTTCACACGTAACCCTGCTACAGGTGAGAACTTGTTCTACGGCGAATGGTTGGTAAATGCACAAGGTGAAGACGTTGTAGCAGGTATCCGCACACCGAGCCCGTTGAACGACGATACTAAAAACGAACAAAACAAGCATTTGCCTTCTATGCAAGAAGCGATGCCTACCACCTATAAAGAACTTTGCGACATCCGCGATGTGTTGGAAAACACGTTCAAAGACATGTTGGATATCGAGTTTACCATCCAGGACGGTGTGTTGTACATGCTGCAATGCCGCGTAGGTAAACGTACCGGTACTGCCGCTTTGAACATGGCCATGGATATGTTGGCAGAAAAACGCATCGACGAAAAAGAAGCCGTGATGCGTGTTGAACCGGCTCAATTAGACGAGCTCCTCCACCCTATCGTAAATCCTGCTTCGGAAGCAAAAGCTACTCCGATTGTAAAAGGCTTGCCAGCTGGTCCTGGCGCTGCTGTAGGAAAAGTTGTTTTCTCCGCAGAAGACGCTGTGGCTTGGTCTCGCAAAGGCGAAAAAGTAATCTTGGTTCGTAAAGAAACCAATCCGGAAGACGTTGAAGGGATGCGCGCTGCCGACGGTATTTTGACCGCTCTCGGCGGTATGACTTCACACGCTGCGCTTGTAGCACGCGGTTGGGGTAAATGCTGTATCGTTGGTGCAGGTGCACTTGACGTGAATGAAAATACCAAACAAGCTAAAATCGCCGGTACAAATATCGTATTGAAGGAAGGCGATGTGATCACTTTGAACGGTACGCGCGGTCACGTTTATAACGAAACTTTGGAATTGATGGATGCTTCTGAAAATCCACGTTTCCAAGCATTCATGCAAATGGTTGACAAATTCCGCACCATGGGCGTTCGTACAAATGCCGACACTCCGGAAGATGCTAAAACAGCTGTGGATTTTGGCGCAGAAGGTATCGGTCTTTTCCGTATGGAACATATGTTCTACGGTAAAAATTCAGAAAAACCATTGTTCCAATTGCGCCGCATGATTTTGAGTTCGAACGAAGCCGAACGCCGCGAAGCGTTGAAAGCATTGTTCCCTTACATGAAAAACGACATCAAAGCGACGTTGGAAATCATGGATGCAAAACCGGTTACATTCCGTTTATTGGATCCGCCGTTGCACGAGTTTATCCCACAAAGCGAAGCTCAACAAGCCGAATTGGCAAAAGCATTGAATATCTCTCTTGAAGAAATTCAAAAACGTGGTGATTCATTGCACGAAACCAACCCGATGATGGGACACCGTGGTGTTCGTTTGGGTATCTCCTATCCGGAAATTACAGAAACTCAAATTCAAGCATTGTTCGAAGCTACTGCCGAATTGATCAAAGCCGGTAAAAAACCAATGCCGGAATTGATGGTTCCTGTAACTTGCGACGTTGCTGAATTGGATATCACAAAAAAAATCTTCGACCGCATCAAAGCCGATTACGAAAAATCATCAGGCCTCGAATTGGTTTGTTTGTACGGCACAATGATTGAAATTCCGCGTGCTTGTTTGTTGGCCGACAAAATGGCTAAAACCGCAGAGTTCTTCTCTTTCGGTACAAACGACTTGACACAAATGACATTCGGCTTCAGCCGCGACGACGTGAGCGGATTTATGCACGATTATATTGATGCCAAAGTTTTGGCAGCCGATCCTTTCCAAACCATCGACCAAGACGGTGTTGGACAATTAATCACGACAGCCGTTCAAAAAGGACGTTCTACTCGCGAAAAATTGAAAGTAGGTATCTGCGGCGAACAAGGCGGCGATCCGGCTTCTGTAGAATTCTGTTTCAAAAACGGATTAAACTACGTGAGCTGTTCTCCGTTCCGCGTGCCTATTGCCCGTTTGGCTGCTGCGCAAGCTGCAATCAAAGGAAGCAAATAAGCATTTTTTAGATTAAATTTGTAGAAAAAACGCTGTTCAAGAAATTGGACAGCGTTTTTTGTTAATTCTTAATTTTTAATTCTTAATTATTTTTCGTATCTTTGTATGATAACCAGTAAAAATTAATCATGCAATTTAACAATTACGCCACTGCTGTAAAGCAAGAATTTTACATTCGTATTATTAAGTTATTAAGAGAAAACGATTTAGTAGAGGGCATCCGCCGTATTCCGGTAGAAATGCGCCCGATGGATGGTGATTCTTCCCGTTGCTGTGTACACAAAGACCGGTATATGATCCGTCACAAATTGATTTCCATCATGGGAATGGATTTGGAACCGGAAGACGATATCGATCTCATCAATGGTTCCGATTTGGCTCAAAAAGCCCTTGACGAAAAAAATCCGAAAAAAGACATCCTTTCCGTGATTCACGAAGCGTGCAGCGCTTGTATTCAATCACAACACCAAGTAACAAATCTTTGCCGCGGCTGCGTAGGTCGTCCGTGTACGATGTCGTGTCCGAAAAAAGCAATTTCAATGCTCAATTCCCGCGCACATATCGACCAAGATTCATGTGTTAACTGCGGCATGTGCGTGAACGCATGTCCGTATAATGCTATCGTTTACACTCCGGTGCCCTGCGAAGAGGCTTGCCCGGTAAAAGCCATTACAAAAGACGAAAAAGGCGTTGAACATATTGATAAAGACAAATGTATTTACTGCGGTAAATGTATGAAAGCATGTCCGTACGGCGCCATTATGGAACGTACGAAAATCATCGATATTTACAAAAGTTTAACCAATCCGAACGTAAAAACCATCGCGATGCCTGCTCCGGCAGTGTATGCCCAATACGGCGTTCATCCGAGCAAAATTTTAAATGCAATTAAAAAACTCGGTTTCGACGATGTGATTGAAGTTGCGCTTGGCGCGGATGATACAACTGCCCACGAAACGGAAGAATATTTGGAACGTTTACACGAAGGAAAAAACGTGATGACGACTTCCTGCTGTCCGGCCTACGTGGGTTGGGTGGATAAACACGCACCCGAAATCAAACATTTGGTTTCCGACACTCCGAGTCCGATGATTTATACCGGCAAACGCGCTCATGAAAAATATCCGAACGAAAAAATTGAAGTCGTATTTATCGGGCCTTGCTTGGCAAAACGCTACGAAGCCGAAGTAAAAGGCGGCATTGACTATGTGATGAGTTTTGAGGAATTAAATGCTTATTTCGAAGCTTTCGACATCAAAGTTGACGATGGCGAAGAAACAGCTTTAACACAAGAAATTTCCCCATACGGACGTGATTTTGCGCGTGCAGGCGGCGTTCGCGACTCTGTGATTGCTAAACTCGGCGGTAAAGAAATTAACACCGTTTATTATGAAGGTTTGAGCAAGAAAAATCAAGGTGCATTGAAAATGCTTCCTAAAAATAATGATCAATTATTTGTGGAAGTAATGGTTTGCGATGGCGGATGTATCAACGGTCCCGGCTGTATTGCGGCACTTCCAAACGCTAAACGACAACTGAAAAAGGTTATTGATAATAACGGAAATATTTAATTAAAAATTCATAATTAAGAATTAAGAATTGAACACGCTTTTAATTCTTAATTCTTAGTTTTTAATTGACACCTATGAAAAAACTAAGTCTTTTTGTTGCTTGCTTGCTGTTGGCAAGTGCAGCACACGCTCAATATTCATTGCCCGGATTGCCTTTCGGCTATGCGGCATTCGAACCTGCCATAGACTCCATGACCATGCATATTCATCACGATGTGCATCATCAGGCTTATGTAAATAACTTAAATAAGGTGATGGCTGAAAATGCACCGGAATTAGGCACGATGAAAATCCAGGCATTGATGCGCAATTTGAATATTGTTCCGGAAAATATCCGTACTTCTGTCCGCAACAATGGCGGTGGGCATTACAACCACTGCTTGTTTTGGACCTTGATGTCGCCTCCGAACAGCACTAAACCAAGCGGAGCTTTGGAAAAAGCCATTATTGAAGAATTTGGCTCCATTGATGCTTTCAAAGCGGCATTTGAAACCGCCGCAACCACGCGTTTCGGCTCCGGCTGGGCATGGTTGATTGTAGATGGTAATAAAAAACTAAAAGTTTGCTCCACACCCAATCAAGACAATCCGATTATGCCTGTTGCCGAAATTCAAGGTATGCCGGTCATTGCAATTGATGTTTGGGAACACGCTTATTACTTGAAATATCAAGCCAAACGCGCAGATTATGTCAAAAATTTCTGGACGATTTTGAATTGGGATCAAGCCAATAAATACTACGAGGTAGCTATGAAATAGCCACAAAAGTCCTTATTCTCCTTCAGCGATACAAAGCGAAAGATAATTTCTGACTGTTTATATACTAAATAAGGTTTCTATTGCAAAGCAAAAGAAACCTTATTTTTTTTCTATGGACTTGTATAGATAGAATTTACAAGATTAACGATTATATTATATGTGTCTTCTTCAAAATCCTTCTGATTTTATTTAATTTCGATGTAATAATCGTTTAATCAAACGAATTATTTCTCCTATCCAAAGAATCACTGATGTTGCTCCAAAAATTAACAACCAGTCGTTCAGTGCAAGCGGAACCGTGCGAAATACTTCGCCGCCGAACTGCACAATCAAAACTTGACCGACAATAATCAACGCAAGCACAAGTATAAATCCTAAACTTTTCCCCATCCCTGAAAAGGCCGATTGCTTGGATGGATAAGCCTTTGCGTTAAATAAATTCCAGAATTGGAGGAATACAAAAACAGTAAAGAACATCGAAAGATTATATCTGCTGATATTTCCATCGCTGTCGCTGAAATAATAGAGCAATCCCAACAAGAACACGACAAACCCGATTCCCAATCCGAGAATATTCGTCATCATTTTTTTGGTAACAATGAAATCGGTATTTTTGCGCGGTTTGTTTTTCATTACGGATGGATCCGGAGGCAATGAAGCTAAAGCACCTGCTGCAAAAGTATCCATAATTAAGTTAATCCACAACATTTGAGTCACCGTAATCGGTAATTCGCGGCCCAGTAAAGTTCCGAGAAATACCAATAGAATTGCGGAAACATTGATCGTTAATTGAAACAACACAAAACGTTGAATGTTTTGATACAGCGAACGTCCCCACATCACAGCGGTTGCAATGCTGTTGAACGAATCATCGAGCAAGGTAATATCGCTGGCTTCTTTCGCCACGGAAGTACCGGAGCCCATTGCCAGTCCTACGTTGGCATAATTAAGCGCAGGCGCATCGTTTGTTCCATCGCCGGTAACAGCTACGACTTCGCCGTGTTTTTGGAGCAATTGCACCAACCGTTGTTTATCGGAAGGACGCGCACGGCACATGATTTTTAGATGCTTCACACGTTTAAATGCTTCTTCATCAGACAAAGCGGCAAAATCGGGACCGGTAATCAAATTCTGCATTTGATCGCTTTCGTTCCAAATACCGATCTGGCGGGCAATTTCGCGAGCCGTCGCAGGCGTGTCGCCGGTTACAATTTTAATGCCTACGCCGGCGCTCAAACAGCGCGAAACAGCAGCAGGAACATCGTCGCGCACCGGATCGGAAATAGCCACAAAGCCCAAGAAAATACAATCGTTTCCGATGATATCCGCAATCGGACGGGTTTCAGAATTATCAATGATTTTATATCCAAAACCCAACGTACGCATGGCTTTGTTTTGATAATCGAGCAAACGTTTTTCAATGTCCGCCTTCTTTTCGCTTAACGCGGAAGTACCGGAAACTTCTTGAATGGTGCTGCATTTCGATAAAATCATTTCGGGAGCACCCTTAATATACAAAATGCGTTTACCTTTCAAAACATCGGATTCAACAAGTGTTGCCATGTATTTGCGCTCGGTTGAAAAGCTGAGTTGATCGATCACTTTTGCGTTTTCGCGAAATTCCAGATAGTTTTGCTTTTGCGAATGCAGCCACAACAGAAGCGCGGCTTCCGTAGGATTTCCAATTGTTTTCGGCTTTTGAAGATCGGTTGTATCCAAGTGGGCCGTGGAGTTTGATGCAATGCTCTCTACTATCAGCAAATCGTTTTGCACCTCTCCTATTTGTTGATTTTGCAAAGCAAAGAAATTACTCTCGTTCACACGCATTTGATTACGTGTAAGCGTTCCAGTTTTATCGGTACAAATAACAGTTGTAGCGCCCATGGTTTCGCAAGCATGCATTTTACGAACAAGATTGTTTGTTTTAAGCATGCGTTTCATATTTAAAGCCAGACTCAAAGTCACACTCATTGGCAAGCCTTCAGGAACGGCAACAACAATAAGGGTTACGGCCACCATGAACGCTTGAAGCACGTGATCCAGTTGATCCCACGAAAACCAAGGAGTTCCGGCCACATGCGGCATAATTACATTGCGTGTCAACATCACCAGAAACGCAAGAATGGCTAAAGCGCCGCCGATACGGCCGACATATTTGGCAAGTCCTTCCAACTGCAAGTCGAGCGGACTTTTCACATTGGTAGAAATACCGGATTCTTGTGCAACTTTTCCAAATTCGGTTGCATCGCCAACATGCGACACTTCCATCATTCCGTGCCCTTCCACAACAGTGGTTCCACGCAAAAGCATGTTGGACGGATAGGTTGCATGCGTATTAAAATCAGCTTCATTCGTAGTCTTACGTACAATCGGTTCGCCGGTTAAATTGGATTCGTTCGCTTGCAACGAAATGCTTTCGAGCAAAAGTCCGTCGGCAGGGATTTCGTCGCCGGTTTCCAGCACAACAATATCGCCGACCACCACTTCTTTACGCATCACTTCGCGCACATTGGAGTTGCGCACAACTTTTACTGCTACATCATCACTTACTTGATTTAACAAGTTGAATCGCTTGTGTGCACTGGCTTCGAACCAAAAACCGATGCCCGTAGCCAAACAGATAGCAACAAAAATACCGATGGTTTCGGCATATTCATTATGTACAATCGACACAACCAATGAAAGCGCTACTGCTACAAGCAGAATTTTGATAATCGGATCGTTAAATTTTTCGAAAAACAATTTCCAAAGCGAATCACGCTTAGGCGGTGTTAAAATGTTTTCACCATATTTACTGCGACTTTCGAGCACTTCCTGTTCGGATAGGCCGGTTGTTTTTTTATTAATCTGCATAAAGATTTCTTAATTTAGAATGCAAAGATAAGAAAATAATTGTTAATTATAATGATTGAAAAAAATTGTCGGATTGCCAGTTGACAGGATTATTGACAATGTAATTAGAAACATTATTATATGATTGTTGATTGCGGATGATATTATCATAAAACCGCGATTGCCAAGCAAAATCACACCCCAATCGATGGGCATGTTTGACGACGGCGGATTTATAGGAACGTATAATGGTAGATATTGAATTTTGTTTCGGTGAAATCATTGACATTTGTTCATTTTTCCCGTTGGCATTCTGTAGAGACGTTGCATGCAACGTCTCTACGGGGGTATTACCATTTAATATCAAAATCCCATGAATATGATTCGGCATCACCACAAATGCGCCCAATTCGATATTTCGGGCATGATGTTTTATTTCATGCCACAATACATCCGCCAATACGCCGATATTGGATAATTGCATTTTCCCTTTAATAATTTCACCAAAATAATGTTCTCGGTTTTGTGTACAAATGGTAATGAAATAGATTCCGTCCGCACTATAATCCCACCACGCCGCCCGAGCTGATGGAATGCGATATTTGTTTTGAAATTTTTCCGACATGTTGCGTTTATATAAATTGTCTATATATATAAACGCGATGACACCCCAAATTATTTCTTAACAAATGTTAAAAATTTCTTAAATTTTCAATTTATGGAAATCTATTCGAATAGGAAACATAAAAAAACCGCCGGTTTTACGCCGACGGCAATGATGTAGAGACGTTGCATGCAACGTCTCTACAAGAAAAACAAACCTTTCAATAATCTCCACCGCAACACGTACGATTTACCAAACCACCGGCTTGTTCTTGAAAATTATTCCCGCAAACAGCAGATTTGCGGGATTGCACAGAAAAATATTAGGGACGAATGCATCGAATAACTCCAGAAATAGAAGCGTTAGAAATTGCAACGGTGCTTCCAGCACAATCTTTAGAAAAATAACCTCCACCACAAAATTGCGTATTACAAAACTGATCAAAATGAGGACCGGCAACATGCACGTTATCCCAAGCAAATCCCCAAAAATTATTAGCTGATGTACATCGAGCACCATCTGTGTCAAATCTTTGTTGACCATTAATAGAGCTTAATGCTTGTGCAATTGCAGTTCCTCCTGGTACAGATGGGGAATTACAATTACCTCCTGCACATTTCGCAAGATTTCCTGCTTGAGTAGGACTCGGAATTAACCATCCTATGGGGCACACTCCTTGTATCGAAGAAACTGCATTTGCAGATGCTGCAGCACCCGCTAACCAACTTCCATAGCGTCTTCCAAAATAACAATTTCCAACAATACAAGAATTCGAAGAAATGTTAGAAGGACTCACCCATCTTAAATTGTCTGCAAACCACCAATCTCCATTTGGAAATTGAACGATTCGATAAAACTCTCCATCCCTACAATCTTTAATCCACGCTTCCCAATTATTTGCACCAGAAGTTCGTTGTTGGCAAATATGCGTAGCGTCTTCATATAAATCTTGACCTTTATACGGGCAAGACGTTGTTCTTCCGATTAAGCGAATTGTAAAAGTTTGTTCAATATCGCAATGTTGTGGATTTGTGGCTACAATTTTAACATTGATAATTTGATCGTTTGCTGCCATTGTCAAATTTGAAAAAGTTAAAGTAAATTGGCGCGAAGCATCAATACTTGATGATGTAATTGTTACTCCTGCAGGAATACCGGAAACATTAACCGAACCAAATGTCCAAGTACCATTTATCGGAGGAGTAGAAAGAACAAATGTTTGCGGAAAAGCAGGTCCGCCATCCACAAAATAGATAGTATCACTTTGATTACAGGTTTGAGTATTTGTGCCCAAAGACAAAGCATCCGTAATTTTACAATCGCCTTCCACACATCGCACGGATAATGCATCTGCATTTTGTCGGATCTCCCTATAAATTGTATTTTCAGAAAGTCCAAAAGCCCTTGAAATTGCATAATTTGCTGTAACAGAATTGTTGCTTGTCCAAAAATAAGCGGCACCTCCACAATTAACATAATTCCCTTCTGTTGTTCGTATTCCGGCAGCTTTCACGCTAAAATTATAATTATTAAAATCAACACTCGGCGTGCCAATCCATGTTGGAGTGTATGCTTGATTGTTTACAAAAGCAGAACGCTTAACGGTATCTTTTAAAACACGTCCGGCCTGGTTTCCGTAGGCAGTACGCACAGTCGCTGCGCTAATATGTGTATTTGTTCCCGTGAGAGAAATAGCCGGATTATAACTTTTTTCCACGGCATCAAGCATCCGTCCCCATTCATAATCGGAAGGCAAATGCCAATTAGGCGGACAAATACCTTGCTTTCCAACCAAAGTATTCAAACTTCCTGTACCGTTTGTAACAGCATTTGCCGTCCAAAACGGATACAAACAGCCCCAATATTCACAAGCCAAAGGATCGGCTTGATTAACAGATGTGTTTAAAGGACCGGGACCCGGGCAATAGTATTTTCCAACGATGTTGGCATTTGTAGTTGCATTGTTTGCAAAAACGGGATTATCCAAACCCTTGCGATACCGCAGGTTTTCTGCCATCCAGCGTTTACCGTCGGGCATAATCACGGTTTTATAGGTTTGCCCGTCGCGTGGGTCTGTGAACGTACCACCGTCGGTTTGGGCGAAGGTCGGCAGAAATGCAAAAATGCAGAATTGCAGAAAAATCCATCGTGCGAATCGTAGGGGCACAATATTTTGTGCCCGTTTTTCGGAATTGCCATTATTCCGGCGTTTGCACGGTAGGGGTTCAAAATATTGAACCCCTACAATGATCGATTGTAAATTGTAATGTGTTTTCATGTGTATATTTATTTAATTTGTGAAATCATTGTCAATTGTCCATTGTCAATTTTCAATTAAATAAAAAAGGCGCGAGTTGAATTCTTATTTCTCTTAAGGTACGACCAAGCACCCACGGTAAAATAAGACACAACTCACGCCGGAACACAGCATGAGCGCATTACTTATGAATTCTTTACCGTTAAATTTTGGTCGTTTTAAAGAGAAGAATTTAAGCTTACGCTTTCTTTATTTATGTTTAATTAGTGTTTTTTCTATAATTTTATTTTTGTTAACTTGTTAACATTTATTTTCGCAAAGTTAGATATTTTTTTTGTAACTGCAAAATTTAATACATAAAACCAAACATCCACAACGGGATCCTGTTTCTATATCCATATTCTATGCCATCGGCAGCAATGAATGCGTTTTTCACGGTTTTGATTTGATGATTATCTTTGGATTTCCCGCCCACTTCAAACGAATATTTCCCATCAATACGAAAATCACCCTTTTCAGGATATTCTATTTTATGTTTGTATTTGAGTTGGTTGATAAAAAACGTTTCGCGGATATTACCTGTATCGGTTTTTGCATGGCGGTCGCCAATCGCATAAAACAAATTCGTGTTATCCAAATATAATTTATCGGGTTTCTGTAATTTATTAACGCCGTCAACGCTTTTATACAATTTGCTTACCAACCGTGCTTCCTGCAAAAAATGCAAATATGATAAAAATGTCGCCCGATCAATGCCAATACGTTCGCTCAATTTCACAACATTGGGGATAAACGGCACCGATTCGGCAATAATAAAAAGGAGCTGCTTCACTTTGGGAATATACGCAATATCCACATTTCGCAATTGAGGAAGCTCAATCTCCAAAATCAAATTTACCACTTCTTCCAAACGCATGTAGTACAATTCCGGAATCTCTTGAAAAAAAGGATAATAACCACTTTTTAAATAGTCGTCAAAAAACTGCAACGGACGAACTTGTTTTAAAACGTCTTCCGAAATCAGATGATGATTTTGCAAAATATCATTGAAAGAATACTTGAATAGGTCCAGCTTTTGGGTCATGTTCAAATATTCGCGAAACGACAAGCCCTGCATTTCATAAACGATAGCACGGCGACTCAAATCAGCGCGGGCATTGAGAATTTCAAGCATCGAAGAGCCGGTGAAAACAACGTTCAACTTCGAATGCGTATCGTAAATATTCTTGATTTCCTGCGACCAGTTGGGATATTTATGCACTTCATCCAAAAACAAATACTTGCCGCCATGTTTTACAAAATCGTCGGCTAAGTCCACTAACTTATTTTCAGCAAACCACATATTATCCAAACTTGCATAAAGCACCGAAAAATCATTCGGCAAGTCACGCTTGATATGTTGCAGCAACATGGTTGTTTTACCACATCCGCGCGGTCCGCGAATACCTATTAAACGGGCATCCCAACGGATATCGTCGATAAGGCTTCTTTGAAAGTCCAGAGTCGTTTGCGATAGTACTTGATTATGTTTTTCAAATAATGCATCCATAGCTTTTGCTTATTTTATTCCACAAAATTACAATATTTTGACGGATAAAACAAGCATTTTTCAATTTTTATGATTACTATAACCAACAATTATTTTATATTTTGATGAATTAAAACAACAAAATAAACAAAAATTGCTGACTACAGCCAGCAATTTCTAAAAATACAATCATAAATAAATGAAAATCAAATGTAAAGAATTACCACTACACCACAACTTAAGAAACAAACTTTTGATCAATCAAAAATTTCACAATCTGAATAGCGTTTGTAGCCGCACCTTTTCGCAGATTATCAGCCACTACCCATAAATTTAATGTATTGGGATTTGAATCGTCGCGACGGATACGTCCCACAAAAACTTCATCTTTCCCTTCACTCATCAAAGGCATGGGATAAAGATTTTCGGCAGGATTATCAAGCACTTTGATACCGGGCATGCTTTCCAGCAAGCGACGCACATCAATTAAATCAAAATCATTTTCAAATTCGATATTTACCGATTCCGAATGTCCGCCTGTTGCAGGAACACGTACCACTGTTGCCGTCACACGAATTTGAGGACTTTCCAGAATTTTACGCGTTTCATCCACCAGTTTTTGTTCTTCAGAGGTATATCCGGTTGGCAAGAAATCGCCTCCATGTGGAATTAAATTGCGATGAATCGGATGCGGATATGCTTTAAGACCATTCGAAATTCCGTCTTGCTCATCATTTAATTGCTGAATCCCTTTCACTCCGGAGCCTGTAACTGACTGATAAGTAGAAATTACCAATCGACGAATTCTATATTGTTTGTGCAATGGAGCTAACGCCAACACCATTTGAATAGTTGAACAATTGGGATTTGCAATGATTTTTGTTTTTTCGGAAATGCTGTGCGCATTGATTTCCGGAACTACCAACGGCACGTTCGGATCCATTCGCCAAGCCGACGAATTATCGACTACAAATGTTCCCACTTCCGCAAATTTAGGCGCTAAAGCCAATGAAGTAGAGCCTCCGGCAGA
The DNA here is from genome assembly GCA_031551725.1 of Bacteroidales bacterium. Lineage (GTDB taxonomy): Bacteria > Bacteroidota > Bacteroidia > Bacteroidales > P3 > JAVBNF01. Next base: position 46,290 of record JAVBNF010000021.1, on the reverse strand, counting down.
AAAAACAGCCACTTGCGGACGTTGTGCAATAGCTTCTTCGGCGGAAACTATTTTATATTTTTTACCGGCAAATTCGATTTCTTTGCCAATTGAACGTTCCGAAGCCACCGGCAACAATTCGATATTTGTCAATTTTTGTTCTTCCAACACTTTTAGCATCACGGAGCCTACTAAACCGGTCGCTCCCACTACTGCAATCTTCATCATTTTTTTCTTAATTTTTATAACAAAATGTTAAAAATTCTTAATTGTTAATAACTTTTGACCACAAAAATAAATAATTTGGGGGGTCATCGCGTTTATATATATAGACAAAATTAGAGAAATTATTTCGTTTCACAAAATCAAATTTTAATTTTTATGAAAATTTTTCAAATCATCATCTTAATTATGCTTTCTGCGTTTTGCAACACTGTTAAAGCACAAATCGCCGACAATTTCGAAGAAGAGGGGCTTTCGAATCGCCCCCACTGGAATGGCGATACAACGCTATTCATCCTTAACACCGGTCGTTTACAATCAAACGGCAATCAGGCTTCTTCCACGATTTATTTATCGACACCGCAATCAATGCTTGACAATGCCGAGTGGAATTTCAAAGTTTTCTTGCAATTTAAAGCATCCAGCACCAACTATGTCCGAATCTATTTAACATCCAACAAATCTGATTTAAAAGGCATTTTAAATGGATATTATCTGCAAATTGGGCAATCGACACATAATCGTTTACAGATCTTCAAGCAGGAACAGAACAAATCAACGTCTGTTTTTGAAGGGAACACCTATTATGATGGGAGTATTTTAAATTTACAAATCAAAATTTTGCGTGATTCTACAGGCTTTTGGAATATTTTTGCAGACACTTCCTGCAAATCGACTTTTCATACGGAAGGCAGTTTTACGGACACAAGTTTCAAAGCCACCAATTATTTCGGAGTATATTGCAAATACAGCACTGCAAGCCGTTACAACATGTATGCTTTCGATGATATTTACGTAGGTAAAATCCGACACGATACCACTCCGCCAAGCGTCATGTCTATAAAAACAAAAGATTGTCGAAACATTCAAATTGTATTTTCGGAACCGATCGACAGCATTTCCGCACATGATAAAAACAATTATTTTATAAATGATTTAAATATTGAACAACTTGATTTCATTGATAATCGAACAATTAATCTACATTTTTCAGATTCATTCGAATGCAATTTTTCTTACGAATTATTTATTGAAAACATCACCGATAAAACAGGAAATCAAATGCATCCTTTTTCGTATGAATTCCAACGTTATTGTGCATTTACAGCCAACGAAAATGAGGTTTTATTTAATGAAATTTTGTTTGATGCCAAATCCGATGGCATTGAATTTGTTGAAATACTAAATAATTCCAACCATCCAATTAATCTAAATCAAATTGGATTTGGAAAATTGGACAGTAAAAATCAAATTAAACCGCTCATCTTCTTAAGCAATGACAGCAACGATTTGTGGGAATCTCAACAATTGATTATCCTCACAAAAGATGCTGTTCTTTTACAATCGCTTTACACTATTTGTCCTCAAAGCAAGGTTCTTGAGTTAAGTAATTTCCCTACCCTCAATAATGATGTGGGAACGCTCGTTTTATGCGCAAAAGACAGCGCTGTTTTAGATCGTTTCGATTATAATAAGACCATGCATTATGCATTGTTGAGCGATGTTAAAGGGATCTCGCTGGAACGCATGCATACAGATTTACCAACTACTCAAGCCAATAACTGGCATTCGGCCTCCACACAAGCCGGATTTGCAACTCCGGGTTGTGAAAATTCGCAAGGTCAAAAAGAAGAAACAGCAACAAAAGATGCGATATTTACTGCATTCCCGGCTATTTTTTCTCCGGATGCCGACGGATATTCGGATGTCCTAAACCTTTGCTATCAACTACCTGCCGTAGGCTACACTTGTCAAATTCGCATTTTCGATTCTCAAGGACGACAAGTCAAACATTTAGCAAACAATGAACTTCTGGGAATTTCCGGCTGTTTTACATGGGATGGTTTAGATGAAAACAAACATCGTTTACCGTTGGGGGTATATATCGTATGGATTGAATTATTTAATACTCGCGGACAAGTGATACATATTCGAAAATCCATTGTTATTGCTACCAACAAATAAAATTTTCAACATCTTTTGCCGTCGAATTAAGCGAGATACATTTTTCGGCCTGATTTTCCTAACAAAATGTTGATAATTTTATTTGTTAATAATTGAAAAATAAGATACTTTTGCATCACAAAATTAAAAATTGACATGGACTCAAAAATTAAAATTTTCTCAGGGCGTTCCACCCGTTATTTAGCAGAAGAAATTGCCAAACACATGGGATGTCCGCTGGGCGCTTCCGAAGTGCTCGAATTTTCGGATGGTGAAATCCAACCTTGCTTTGTTGATAACATCCGCGGATGCGAGGTTTTTTTGATCCAATCAACATTCGCTCCGGCAGATAACTTATTGGAGCTTTTGTTGATGGTTGACGCCGCAAAACGTGCTTCGGCAAGACAAATCAATGTTATCATTCCTTATTTCGGCTATGCTCGCCAAGACCGTAAGGACAAACCGCGTATTTCGATCGGTTCAAAACTTATTGCCAACTTACTTTCGGCAGCCGGCGTTTCTCGTTTTGTAACAATCGACTTACATGCTGACCAAATTCAAGGATTTTTCGATATCCCTGTGGATCACCTTTTTGCATCAAGCATCTTTTTACCATACGTTACCAAAAACTTTAATACCGATAATTTAATTTTCGTTTCGCCGGATGCAGGCGGCACTCGCCGTGCAAACACATACGCGAAAGCGATGGGTTGCGGTTTTGCTATCTGCTACAAACAACGCAGTAAACCAAACGTGATCGAAAGCATGCAATTAATCGGAGAAGTTGCAGGCAAGGATGTAATCATTTTAGATGACATCATCGACACCGGAAATACATTAATGAAGGCCGCTGCTTTAGTAATGGAAAAGGGTGCAAAAAGTGTCCGTGCAATGATTACACACCCATTATTAACTGGTAATGCTTATGAAAATCTTGCCAACGGTCCATTGACAGAACTTATTGTAAGCGACACCATTCCGTTAAAAAAACACAGTGATAAAATTAAAGTTTTATCCACTGCACCTTTGATTTCAGAGGTTATTCAACGTATTGCCAAATGCGAAAGTATTTCTGATTTGTATAAAACAAATTAATTTCGTACCTTTGTTCTCCTTTTTTAAAACTAAAACAAAATAAAACAATGAAAATCGTATCTGTGAGCGGTTCGACACGTTCGAACGTAGGGAAGAAAGATGCAAAAGCGCTTCGCGTACAAGGCTTGGTGCCTTGCGTAGTTTATGGTGGTGAAAAACAAATCCACTTCCAAACTGACGAAAAAAGTTTAATGCCTATTTTCTATTCTCCGGAAGTATGCTTTGTAGAATTGAACTTGGACGGAAAAGTTATTAAAAGTATTCCGCAAGACATTCAATTTCACAAAGTAACCGACAAAATCACCCACGTAGATTTCTTAGAGTTGAACGACAAGAAAAACATTACAATGGCTGTCCCTGTTCACACAACAGGTAGTTCTGCCGGTGTTTTGAAAGGTGGAAAATTGGTTAAAAACTTGCGCAAAATGCGTGTTACTGCACTTCCTGCAAACATGCCGGAACGCATTGAAATCGACATCACTCCGTTGGAAATCGGCGACCACATTAAAGTTTCTGAAATCAAAACCAACAACTTTACTTTCAACGAAGCTGCGTCATCTAAAGTAGTTGCCATACGTGCTACACGTAATGCAATCGCTGCTGCGGCCGCTGAATCTAAAAAATAGTTACATTCAATAAAAAGAAGCGATTTGACGAAGGTACTCTTCGCAAATCGCTTCTTTTTATACACAGGTAATAAATGAAATATTTAATTGTCGGACTTGGAAATATCGGATCGGAATATGCTGACACTCGTCACAATATTGGTTTCATGGTGGTGGATCGGCTGGCGGAAGCGGCGGGAGCCAAATTCGTAACCGACCGCTATGCATCTTTTACGGAAGTAAAACACAAGGGACGCACATTGGTATTGATTAAACCGTCCACTTACATGAATGAAAGCGGAAAAGCGGTTAAGTACTGGATGAATGCCGAAAAAATTCCGTTGGAAAACGTGCTGGTTATTGTTGATGATTTAGCCTTGGACTGCGGAGTACTCCGTATGAAGAAAAGCGGCAGCGACGGTGGGCACAACGGACTCAAAAATATTGCCGAAATTCTGCAAACCGTAAACTATTCGCGCCTCCGCTTCGGCATCGGCGCCAATTATCCGAAAGGACGACAAATTGATTATGTTCTTGCACCTTTCACTACGGACGAAGTCAAAACAATTGATCCTAAAATCGACCAAGCGTGCGACATGGTCAAAAGTTTCGCTGCCATCGGGATTGAACAAACGATGAATGCGTTTAATAATAAGTGACAAGTCACGGGTAACGAATGCTTTTAATTTTTAATTTTTAATTCTTAATTTTTAATTCTTATAATTATGGCTTTAACATTCACATCTGAAAATTTTGAGAGCACTGCGCTCCAATCAAATCTCCCTGTAATTGTTGACTTCTGGGCAGAATGGTGCGGTCCTTGCCGTTCAATCGCTCCGATTATCGACGAATTGCACACTGAGTACGAAGGCAAAGCGCTTATCGGCAAAGTTGACGTTGACAATGCACCCGATATTGCTGCAAAATACAGCGTTCGCAATATTCCTACCATTTTGTTTATCAAAGGTGGAGAAGTAGTTGACAAACAAGTTGGCCTTGCTTCTAAAGCCGCATTGGTAGAGAAATTGGAAAAAATGATGTAAATTATTAATTGTTAATTATTAATTATTAATGAAGCTGCACCTACATGGCTCCTCATTAATAATTAATAATTAACAATTTACAATTAAATTGAGTTTAGAGTTTCACCATATCGATCCTTTCGCTTCGTTGGAATTTATTGCGAAGCAGGTGGTGGAAGGTTTTATCACCGGCCTGCATAAAAGTCCATTTCACGGATTTTCGGTAGAATTTGCCGAACATCGGTTGTATAATACCGGCGAATCTACAAAACACATTGATTGGAAACTTTTTGCACGAACAGACAAACTGTTTGTCAAACGTTTTGAAGAGGAAACCAATCTTCGCTGCCACATTCTTATCGACCGCTCTTCGTCGATGTATTTCCCTGTTACGGAACGTGTTGATGTCAATCATCCCAACAAAATCGTTTTTTCGGCTTATGCAGCGGCCGCACTCATGTATCTACTTACACGCCAACGTGATGCTGTTGGACTTTCAATCTTTTCCGATCAAATCGAAAATCACACGGAAGTGAAATCGAATACAGCACACTTGCAGTATTTATACAGTATTTTGGATAATTTGTTGACAAATTATCAACCACAAGCTCCACAAAAAACCAATATTATCGACAACCTGCATTTATTGGCGGAGCAAATTCACAAGCGCTCACTGATTATTATTTTCAGCGATATGTTTGATGATTTTTCGAAAACAGAAGAACTGTTTACTGCTCTTCAACATCTGCGCCATCAAAAAAATGAAGTCATCCTTTTTCATGTAAATGATAAAGATGCAGAACTTGATTTTAATTATGATCACCGCCCCTATCGTTTTATTGATATGGAAAGCGGACAAGAGTTAAAACTCAATCCGGCTGACGTACGGAAACAATATATTAAATCAATAAGCGAATTTACAAAAGAACTTGAATTCCGCTGCACGCAATATCACATTGACTTTGTTCGTGCAGACATTCGCGAAGGTTTTTATCCGATTTTGCATTCTTATTTGTTGAAACGTCAACAGATGATGTAGGCGTTTACTTCCGTTTTACCGAGACCGTTCTTTCTTAAACTTCGCGTTCGTATATGCCGTATCACACACAGCTTCAAGCCGCATTTTAGGATAGCTTGCAAAAAAACCGATTGCCCCCCCACTCACATTTCCACGGACATTTGAGGGAGTGTTACCAAAAAGCGGATTTGTCCCTCCATAAATACGGTTAACATCAGAAGTATATGTATAATAAGCCCTTGAAATACTGCGAATTTCGACACCTAAAGTGTCGTTTTGTTTGTAATTGTATTTGGTCTTATTCTTAAAAGTCTTCCGTCCGGTTGCACTATCCTCAAGCCCCATAAAGAATAAGGGGTAGCCATTAAAATAATTACCATTATTGGGAATATCTGCATCATCCATATAATCGTACTGCGTAAGCGTATCATTGACAGGTTGATGATTTTTCAGCATGATAAATGCATAATATTCATGCGTCGGAGGCTCTTTGATAAACAGACACACATTAAAACCGGTGTCTTTAGTCTCTAATTCTAAAAATTCATTCATCAGCGAAATGCCATATGGCACTTTAATGAACGATGAATCATTCACTTCCGGAATGTAAGGCATCAAGTCGGTAGCCGTGTATGAAGTTATATTCCCATCGCGATTCAGATCCACATTCGAAACATCCAAACGATAGCTATAACCTTGTATTCCATAAGCATTTTCCGCAGTTTTATAGCGCCCGGGCATTGTATCTTCTTCTGTCAGTTGTATAATTCTGCCGGTTTCAAGCTCGGTGATTATCACAATAGCACCCGAAATTGCATTTCCCGACATATCGGAATCAAAATAATCGGACGTTCGCGACAACATAATGAAATAGGTAGTTGTATCAGTGCCTATATGACCGTCAACTACCATACGGGCCGTTTCTGATTTTAAATCCAAATCATCAATACGCTCTTTACAAGCGTTTAACAAAAAGCTGAAGCCAATAACTATAAATAATATTTTTAAAATTTTCAACATTAAAATTTAAAATTAAAGGTTACAGACGGAACAATGCTAAACAAATAAATCATTTCGGCGTAGGTTTGCGACGGATTATCTTTGTCTTGTTTAAAGCTGATACTCCACGGGTTGTGGCGCGCATAAGCATTGTAAATACTAAAATTCCAATCGTAACTCCAGCGACGGCCGGGAACTTCTTTACTTTTGATGGTATAAGACAAATCCAAACGATGATAATTCGGCATACGACAATCGTTTCGATCCGAATAAACGGGTAAAATAATATTTCCAACCTCAGCACGTCCGGTAGGGAAAGTCACCGCATTTCCTGTATAATACACCCAATTAGCCGAAATTGTTTGTCGCTTGTTCAGATTATAGCTTAACACAATATTCACTGTATGCGTTTTATCATAAGGCGCCAGATAGGTTTTTCCATTATTGATTTCGGGGATTTTGCGTTCTGTTCGCGAAAGCGTATAACTGATCCATCCATTAAATTTACCTTTAGCCTTTTTTATAAAAAACTCAACACCATAGGCTTGCCCCTCTCCCACGCGCAATTCGCCATAAAGCTGCGGATTCATAATTGTATTTGAGAAATCTTTTAAATCGATACAATTATGCATTTGTTTATAATACGTTTCGATGGAGGTTTCGAACATATTATCTGCAAAGTTTTTGAAATATCCGATTGCATACATATCAGCCGTTTGCGGCTTGATGTTGGGATTTGCAGGATACCACAAATCCATGGGATTTCCGCCACTCGACGATTGCGCCAGCTGTGTATATTGGGAAGTACGGCTGTAGTTTGCTTTAATCGACGAAGTTGAATCCAAGAGAAAAACGGCACCTATACGAGGTTCAAGGGCTGTGTAAGTGTGGTAAAAGTCGCCTTTCTTATAATACTTAGTTTCCATTAGATTCCAATTGGCATCATAATAGTAAACAGAATCCGGACCTACATTGCTAAAAGTACTAAACCTTAAACCGTATTTCAGCGAAAAACGTTTGGTTATTTCTTGATCATTTCCGATATAAATTGCATTTTCAAGCGCGTGATTATCGGGCATTGAGAATGTCTGCGTTTCATTTCCAATATACCCATTTGTGTCATTAACAGTCAAGTACGCATCTCCCGGACCGTAGGTATGCCATGTAGATGATGCGCCAAAACGGATTGTATTTTTTGCATTGGCAATCCATGTAAAATCAAATTTCAAGGTATAATCGTCCAAAAATGCTTTCATTAAAGCATCCACAGAACCCATTGCCATACCGGCGGAATAATCGTATTTAGTCATCATAGCCGTGGTGGTGAGCGATAGTTCATCATTAAAAAGATGCTTCCACGCGAGGCTTCCTACAATATTTCCATAGTCGAACTCAGCGTAAGGGTCTTTTACGCCGAACACATCCAAGCCATCATAAAAAGAAAGTGTTAACTTGTTATTTTTGTTGAAATCATGCGAAATTTTAGCATTGATATCCCAAAAATAAAGTTTCACATTTTTTGCCATTTCATTTTTCGCGAGTGGCAGGAAAAGGTCGAAATACGTTCTACGCGCAGCAACTAAAAAGGATGTATGATCTTTCCAAATAGGCCCATCAACTTCCAAGCGACTGGAAAGCAATCCAATTCCTCCGGAAACGCTATAATCTTGCTTGCTGCCTTCTTTCATCGTAATATCGAGCACCGAAGCAAGGCGACCGCCGTATTGAATAGGGATGTCGCCTTTATATAACGTAACATCATCAATCGCATCGTTATTAAACACTGAAAAGAATCCGAGTGCATGGGAAGCGTTATATACCGTGGCACCATCAATAATAATCAAATTTTGATCCGGTGCACCGCCACGCACGCTAAAACCGGAACCACCTTCACTGGTAGCCATTACACCGGGAAGCATCTGAATAGACTTGATGATATCCACTTCCCCCATCAATACCGGTATGGTTTTAATGGTTTCGATAGACATTTTAACGGCTCCCATTTCGTTACGGGTTACGGCACGGTTAGCCCCCACCCCATGAATTTCCACCGCATTCAATTCGGTACCTGTTGGCAACAAATCAACATTTAGGTTAATATTCCCCTTCAAATCAACAATTTTCTCAAATGTTTGATACCCCATGTAAGAAAACTGCAATGTATAGGTGCCGGCAGGAAGCGCAAGTTTGTATTTACCGTTTACATCGGCAGTTGTACCGCTTTTCAATTCCTTTATCAATACAGAAGCACCAATAAGTGTTTCTCTTGTCGATTTATCTCTAATGACGCCGTTTATTCCGAATGTTTTTTGCGCAAAAGCAACGGAAACACAACTGAAATAACAAAAAACGACAAGCACAAAAAGGCGTAGTAACCGGGTTTTTCTCATACAAATAGTCCTATTTTGTTTCAACGGCTAACGGCTTTACCGGATATTTTTTAAACAAAAATTCGGTTGCTTCTGCCAATTTTTCAGGTTTTTTCAAATTTGGCATATCCGGCTGAATATTGGTTGACATAACGGCATTATATACGCGTTCATTTTTCTTCACGTCCACAATATCCATAGAAAGCGAGCCTTCTTGATGAATATCGGTAACCACCTGAGCATCGCTATAATATCCAACATATCCAAATCCTCTTCCATAATAAACCGGACGCACAAAAGCGCCGTCATAAGGCAAAGCATCTTTCGTTTCAACAACAGCTTTTGCAAAAATAGCGAGATTAATCATTAGTTCCGGTTTATCCGACTGTGTATAACCGCGTTTAATCATCTCATTTGCAATCGCTTTTTGAATCATCTGCATATCATAAACACTTACTCCGGGCATACGGGTGTCTTCCTTGGCGGGAAAGAAATTGAATGTTTTATACGAAGACATGTCCACATTATCATATACTTGACTATTTATCAGCGTGTAAGGAGAGCAAGCCGCAAATATGGCGGTCAGAGTCAAAATCATCATTATCTTTTTCATAAGGCAATCTTTTTATTTGTAATGCAAAGGTAGTATAAATTTAATAAATACACCAAAAAGCATGCCAATTTTCATCTTTTTGACATTTTTTACGAAAAAATGTATAGTTTGTAATTTGATACATATTTTTTTGTACATTTACATTCTGAAACCTATATACCGCTCACAACGGGCAGTATATTCTAAAATTATCGCTTATGAAAATACCCTCTTGTTCATTAAGCCCCGCATGCATATTTTTGTGCATCTTCACACTACCTTCAATTGCAATAGCGCAATACGAGTATTACGATTTGAAAAATTATGTACAACCGGACTACAAGCGGAAGGCGTTGGATTTTTCGTTTAATGCCAATGGAAATTTCAATTCATCTCTACAGCAAATTGACACTTTGGACGTTTACGAATGGAGAGAAGCTTCTGCCGGAGGAAATATTACCCCTGTGTTTTCTCTCATCAAAAATTCTGCCAACCAACAAAGCGACTTATCCATGGATGCTTCTATCAGAGCAAATTATCTGTATAATTCCAATGGATATGAATATAATAATCCTGCGCATGATGGAGAAAATTTCTTTTCATTCACGTTAAATGATGAAACGCGTCTTTATCATAATCCACGTGATAAAAAATATGTTTTGGAAAATACAAATACACAATTATTTCTACTTCTTGCTCCTTATGCATCTATAAGTTATTTCCATGAACAATTAAATTGGAATGAAAAGCCTTATAAAACAAACACATTTAACACATCTGCTGCTATTAGTATTGGTGTCGGAATAGGACGCGTTGAACAAGTAGGAGATGCTCGAAAAGCTATTTATATAATTGAGGATTTACAGAAAAAAGGGGGTCTGAAAAAACGTTTAACTGATAGAGAAATTACTCAATTTGCTTCATTAATCACAACAATAAAAAATAAACGGAGTTTCGATTCACGAATTAAATTAATGGAAGACATCACAGCTATTGACTCTTTTTTAATTTCAAGTGATTACATAACAAATCCAGGAGTCGCGTACTACACAACCCTTTATGATAACTGGCTTTATGCGGGCGAAAACAGAAAATCGGGGAATCGGTTTGAAATTGGTATCAGACCAAGCGGAAAATATAGCAAACGCAATATTTATCAAACAGACTCCATCAAATATGACAATAAAGAACAATACAAACAACCTTTCGGCTCATTAAACATTTTCACAGATTTTGTATCTTATAAACCATTAAACCTTTATTGGCAACAAGACATTCATGTTCGTTTATCAACCGAATGGAGAAAATGGAATTTGACATATCAGAAACAAAACTCGAAAACAAAAAACAATCAGTTCTCCATAAATGCATATACTTCTTACCAAGTTAAATACTATCCAAACTCCCGCAGTAATTATTATGCATCTGTTTACGGAGATTTCTCTATGAGGAATCATGATCATAGTACAGACTATTTCAATCCGCTTAACTATTTGAAAACATCGAATGAAAAAGAAGATTTTTTTAGTATATACACGGGCTTGAAGATCGGATTATATTATTACATTTCACCACAGTTACGTTTTGATGCACAGTGTTCGATGTATTACAACTTATTAAACGACCACATAGATCGAAACACATCATATAATGATCAAACTTATCCCAATCATCATTATTCAAGAAAAGTAAGAGAATGGAAAAAATATCCCGAATGTTCTTTCAATGCAACATTCACTTACAGCATATTTTAAATAATTTATTGCTATTTAATTTTTTTTTCGTATCTTTGCAAACCGTTTTGTACGGAAAGAAAAACAGTAAAACAATAATTGATTAACAATCATGTATTTAACAAAAGAAGTAAAACACGAAATTCTAAGTAAGCACGGAAAATCTGCCAATGACACCGGTTCTGCGGAGGGGCAAATTGCGTTATTCACGCACCGTATCTTGCATTTAGCAGAACACATGAAAGAAAACAAACACGACAAAGTGACTCAACGTTCGTTGGTGGCTTTGGTTGGAAAACGCCGTCAAATGCTCGATTACTTGAAAGGCAGCGACATTGAGCGTTACCGCGAAATTCTTAAGAAACTTAATCTTCGTAAGTAATTCGGGGCATCACTTCATTCGAATCACTAGAAAGGCAATTTTTTCTCGAATTGCCTTTCTTTATTAATAGATGTAAATAAAAAAGAGGAAAAGATGTTAGGAACAAGAAAATTTTTTAACCTCCCTGATGGCAGAGAGGTAATGATTGAAACAGGCAAATTGGCTAAACAAGCCGATGGCTCTGTAGTTATCAAAATTGATAACACCATGATTTTAGCAACCGTTTGCAGCAAACAAGAAGCCGGCGAAAACGTCGATTTCATGCCGTTGACTGTTGATTATCAAGAAAAATATGCATCCGTAGGACGATTCCCCGGCGGTTTCTTCAAACGCGAGGCCCGTCCGTCTGAATATGAAATTTTGATTTCACGTCTAATTGACCGCGCGCTTCGTCCGTTATTCCCGGATAATTTTCACGCAGAAACGCAAGTACTTGTTACTTTGATGTCGGGTGACAAAAATACACCGCCTGATGCTTTCGCCGCATTGGCAGCATCGGCAGCTCTTTCGGTATCTGATGTTCCGTTTAACGGACCAATTTCCGAAGTTCGTGTTGCACGCATTGATGGTCAATTTGTGATCAACCCAAATTACGACCAATTGGCAAATGCCGATCTCGAATTGATGGTAGCTGCTTCGATGAAAGACATCAACATGGTGGAAGGCGAAATGAGCGAAGTTTCGGAAGAAACCATGGTTGAGGCTTTGAAATTTGCTCACGAAGCAATCAAAGTTCAATGCCAAGCACAATTGGAGCTTGCGCAAATGGTTAATAAAACTGAAAAAAGAACTTATAACCACGAAGTAAACGACGAAGATTTAAAAGCCCGCGTTCACAAAGAAACCTACCAAAAATTCTACGACGCTTCGAAAGAAGGTATTGCAAATAAAGCCATTCGCTTGGAAAAAATCAAAACAATCGAAAACGATTTTATTGCGACTCTTTCTGAAGAAGAAGCAAAAGAAAAAGCGTTTATGCTTAAACGTTATTTGCACGACACCCATAAAGACGCTGTTCGCGACATGGTTGTTGCCGAACGTTTCCGCTTAGACGGCCGTAAATTGGACGAAATCCGCCCGATTTGGAGCGAAGTAGATTATTTGCCTTCTGCTCACGGATCTGCGATCTTCACACGTGGAGAAACGCAATCCTTGACAACTGTTACTTTGGGTACCAAAATGGATGAACAAATCATCGATGGTGCAATCATCGAAGGTAAAAATCCGTTCTTATTGCACTATAACTTCCCTCCTTTCTCTACAGGAGAAGCAAAACCGATGCGCGGTACAGGCCGCCGCGAGGTTGGACACGGAAACTTGGCCATGCGCGCACTTAAAAAAGTGTTGCCTTCAGGCGAAGAAAATCCATACACCATCCGCGTGGTTTCCGATATTTTGGAATCCAACGGATCATCGTCTATGGCTACTGTTTGCGCAGGAACTTTAGCGTTGATGGATGCCGGTGTGAAAATCAAAAAACCGGTTACAGGTATTGCAATGGGATTGATTACCGATACTAAAACAGGTAAATACGCAGTTCTTTCGGATATCTTGGGTGATGAAGATCACTTGGGCGATATGGACTTTAAAGTTTGCGGTACACGCGACGGTATCACTGCTTGCCAAATGGACATCAAGGTTGACGGACTTTCTTACGAAGTGTTGGCGCAAGCCTTATCGCAAGCTAAAGCCGGCCGTTTGCACATCATGGGTGAAATTGAGAAAACGTTGGCAGCTCCTCGCGAAGATTACAAACCGCACGCTCCACGTATTGTCGAAGTAACTATTCCACGCGAATTCATTGGTGCTGTTATCGGTACCGGTGGTAAAGTAATTCAAGAAATGCAACGCGAAACAGGTACTGTTATCACGATTGAAGAAGTTGGCGATTTCGGTATTATCAACGTTGCAGGAAATAATAAAGACAGCATTGATAAAGCGCTTAAACGCATCAAGGCAATCACAACCGTTCCGGAAATTGGCGAAGTGTACGACGGAGTTGTTAAAAACATCCAACCGTTCGGCGCTTTCGTGGAAATCCTTCCCGGAAAAGATGGATTGTTGCACATTTCAGAAATTGACTGGAAACGCTTGAATACCGTTGAAGAAGCGTTGAAAGTGGGCGATCAATTACAAGTTAAACTTATCGAAATTGATAAGAAAACCGGTAAATTGAAATTGTCGCGCAAAGTGTTGCTTCCTCGTCCTGAACGTCCGGCAAAACCGGCGGAAGGCGAACAAGCACCGCAAGCGTAATTTCTTTAACCACAAAGAACACAAAGGCCACAAAGAGAGAATCTTTGTGGCCTTTGTGTTTTAGGTTGCAGTGTTTAGAGAGAAGCGAAGCTCGTTAAACCCTAAACTTTTATTCTATTCTGGAAATAATTTCTTTATCCATCGGTTTTACTTTGGATGGGAAGAAGCCGATTAAGTGACCGTTTTCATCAATCAAATACTTACAAAAGTTCCAAGTTGGCTCTTGTTCATTCCAACCATTCTTTGCTTTAGAAGAAAGCCAAATATATACAGGATTCTTTTCTTTCCCTTTGACAGGTGATTTATCCATCATTTGGAAAGAAACACCATAATTTACTTGGCAAAAAGACTGAATTTCATTATTAGTTCCCGGATCTTGCGAACCGAAATCATTAGATGGAAAACCGAGAATTACCAATTTATCCTGATATTTTTTATGCAGTGCTTCCAATTCTTCAAATTGTGGAGTAAATCCGCATTTGGAAGCAGTATTCACAATCAACACTTTTTTACCTTTGAGTTGATTGAAATCGAATTTTTCACCGGAAATGGTGGTAAAACTTAAGGTATAGAAATTTACCGGAGGCGTTACCGGCAAATCTTGCGCCACCGCCCGCCCAAATAAAAGCGAGGCCGCCGCTGTGAAATAGGATGCTATTGTTTTCATTTTGATTTTTCTTTTCTATACAAACAAACAAAGGTCAAAATAGTTCAATGGACACGATGCATGTTTGTTAATGCCTAATACAAACGCACCACTCGAGATTTTCTCAAGCGGTGCGTTCTTAAAATTATAATTAAGGAATTATTTTACAACGATTTTCTTCGTTGTTTGAACGCCATTTGCAACAACCGTTACGAAGTAGAGTCCTTTTTGGTTTTTAGAAGGAGTCCACACATAGCTTCGTTCGCCGCTTATTTTTTGGTTTTGCGCCAAGGTAGCCACAGTGGTTCCGTCAATGGCCATTACTTTTACCGTTACAGCTTGCGTTCCTTTAACATTTACATTAATGTTAAGGATGTTTTCTACCGGATTGGGGTACGTTTTCACATCCACGCTGCTTTTCACGAGTATTGGCTTTTTAGCGGATACGGCGTCCGTCCCCATTTCACCATTTCTGTTAATATTTTGAGCTACAGCAAATTCTTTATCTTCGCCGCCACCTTCGTATGCAATTACAGCTTGAGCTGCATAGTTACTCACAGAACCTTCTCCGCGCGGAGAAGCCGGTTCTCCTTCGGGATCGGCAGCCATTTGGGTTGTCCACTGTTTTTCGCCATCATAGGAATATCCGTAGGCAAAAATTGCATTCTCTCCCAAAGCTGCAGATACAGAATAAACTTCACGTACAAAAATCATCACATTGGTTCCTGTGTTTACCACGCCATAGATATAAAAATCGTATTCTGTATGTTTGATAGTATCTTTCCAAATAATATTGCCATCATAGTCTACTTTTGCTAAAATAAGGAAACTTGAGGTTCCACTATAATCATGTTGATAAGCCACATACGCTGCCTTTTCGTCAGCATTAACCGCCATTGCCATGCGAGTAGTATGAATTCCTTCGTCAGAAACGGTTAGTCCTTCCGGTCCCATGGTCAATTGAGCTTCTTTGTCGACGTGTTGCAACTTTGCGTAAAAGGAAGAACCTGTAAGCCCCATCCATAACACCACTGCACCGCCATCGCCATCAGGTTGTACACCCGCCAATTTATTGTTGTTGGCCACTTGCATGGTTGAAAGTCTGATAGCGCCATCGACCCAACCTCCGACTTCCAAATGGTCGCCGTTTTTATCAAATTTTTCGGCATAAGGCAACTCGCTGCTTTTGTAAACCACCAGCATTCCTCCATTTTCCGCGGCAAGTGGAACCGGTTGAATACCATTTTTCATGGAGTTGGCAGGCTCCCACATGCGGCTTCCATCCTTTAATCTAAGTTTCACGATACGAGCTCTTCCTGCGTTCGGGTCGTTGGATTCGGCGAAGTTACTCCAAGTAACAATTAAGTTATCGTCTGTTGCTTGAGTTACTTTGGGTCTTCCCGCGCGGAGTTCGCTATATCCGTCTTGGTCAACAATAGAAATGGCCACCCCTTCGGAGTTCCAAATTGGCTGTCCGTCCAAGGTATAGCGATATCCGTATACTTGAAAATACTCACAATCACGCGCCTCAAAAGGCGGAGCATTTCTTGCATCGGCGTGCAAGATTACCAAAGATCCGTCTTTTAGTACCGCCATGCCGAAATCTGTATCATAAGTTCCTGTGATATGGTTGGCCACAATAACGCCACCTTCCCCACCCCAATTCGGGTCAAATGTTCCATTGGCAAACAAGTGCACCACACGTATAAACGCGGAGCCTCCGCTTGTTGCGATGTCCGAGAAATAGTCGGCGCTGTTAACCCATTCAATATGAGTAATAAAAACAGAGCCATCATAAGCCAAAGCTACTTTCGGAGACTTTGCACTTTTGGTAGACACCCTAAGCGGTTCGGCCGGATCGGGCGAAAATTGTGCTCGAAGTGTTGTGCAAAACATCAACGCAAGCAGAGCTAAAAAGAGTGATTTGATTTTCATTGTTATTTTTATTTTGAATTTTGTTAAAATTTTCTCGTGCTTCCATGCACCTTTTGCAATATTACAAAAAATTTCTGATATGACAACTATTTTTTATTTATTTTATCAATTCTAAAATAAAAAGACAATAGAAACAATGTTTTGCAATCAATTCCATAACAATAAATGTCCCACCCGAAAATTCCGAGTGGAATATTTTAAAACATTTCCTAAAAAGTATTATTTTACTACGATTTTTTTAGTTGTTTGAATATCATTTGCGACAACTGTCACAAAATAGAGTCCTTTTTGTTTTTTTGAAGGCGTCCATACAAAAGAGCGTTCGCCATTCACTTTTTGGTTTTGAGCCAAAATAGAAACGGCAGTGCCATTCACTGCAACTACTTTAACAGTTACAGTTTGAGTTTCTTTTGTATTTATCTCTATATTAAGAATATTTTCTACAGGATTAGGATATGTTTTCACTTCAACATCTGAGTTTACAATAACCGTTTTTTTAGCAGATACTGCATCTACCCCCATTTCACCTTTTCTATTAATATTCTGAGCTACAATAAATTCTTCATCTTCGCCACCACCTTCGTACACTACTATAGCTTGCGAGTGATAGTTGCTAACTTTACCGATTCCACGTGGAGAATATGGCGCACCTTCGGGATCTTCTGCCATTACTTTTATCCACTCTTGGGTTCCGTCATAGGCATATCCATATGCCCGGATATTGTTCGCTCCGGATGCTCCGGAAGCAGTAAAAACCTCACGAGCAATAATGATAATATTTTTACCGGTATTCACTACTCCATAGATAGTATATCCATATTTGGAAACAGGAACTACATTGTGTCTAAAAATAATATTACCATCATAGCCAACTTTAGCTATTCTCAAATAGTTGCTATCACTATGTGTTGCTTGTTCGTATGCCACATAAACCATTCTTTCATCAACATTCACAGCCATTTGTTGTTGTACAGAGTGAATACCATCGTCAGACACAATGAGACCATTCGACCCCATAACCATTTGTCCCTCTTTGTCAACATATTGCAACATTGTATAATGAGATGCTCCACTAAGGCCATGCCACAAAATCATTGCTCCACCATCACCATCAGAACGAACATCGACAAGGGGATTGCCGGTCATAACACTTATATTTGAGAGCTGAATAGCACCATCAACCCACCTCCCCACTTCAGAGTGATCTCCGTTTTTGTCGAATTTTTCAACATAAGGAATATTGTCTGATTTGTACACCATAAGCATATTTCCATTTTCCGCGGCTATAGGAACCGTGTGATTTCCGCTACTCACAGAACTGATAGGTTCCCACATACGGCTACCGTCGGTTAATCGAATTTTTGTTATACGGGATTTACCGCCATTCAAATCATTATGATACACTGGATCGGCAAAGTTATCCCAGGTGACAAGCAAGTTCCCGTCAGTTAATTGCACCACCTTGGATCTTTCTGCGCGGAGTTCGCTATATCCATCTTGGTCAATAATAGAAATAGGCACTCCTTCGGAGTTCCAAATCGATTGCCCGTCCATCGTATAGCGATAGCCATGCATTTGATAATGATCATTATTCCTCGCTTCAAAAGGCGGAGCATTTCTTGCGTCCGAATGCAAAATTACTATAGAACCGTCTTTTAAAACAGTCATCCCATAGTCTCGAACATAGGTTGCCGTAATGTGATTGACGACAATAATGCCTTCTTCTCCACCCCAATCAGGGTCAAATGTACCATCGGGAAACAAGTGAACAACACGTATAAAGGAAGAGCCTCCGGATCGTGCAATATCAGGGAAACACTCAGCACTATTATTCCACTCAACGTGAGAAATAAAAACAGATCCATCGTAAGCGATAGCAACTTTGGGAGTATCACCTTTTCTATAAGATATCCGAAGCGGATCTGTAGGATCGGTGGAAAATTGTGCTTGAATGGTTGAATAAAAGCTCAACGCAAGAATGGCCAAGAGAAGAGATTTAATTTTCATAGATGTTTGGAATTAGATTATTTTTTAAGGGTGCTACAATATTACAAAAAATTCCCAACATGACAACTATTTTATCATTATTTTTTTACCAAAGCATTAAAAAAGCATATTCAATCTTTATTCATGTAACAATTGTTACACATTTTATTTCACAACTACATTAATTTTGCAACATCAAATAAAATATTTACCAATAAAAAAAACAAACACAATGGAAACAATGTTTTGCAATCAATGTCAAGAAGCCGCTAAAGGCGTGGGCTGTACAGTTAAAGGTGTATGCGGAAAAGACAGTACAACCGCAAACCGCATGGATTTGTTGCTTTATGCAACCAAGGGAGTTGCCGTTATTTCTAACGAACTACACAAACACAATTACCAAAATGCAGAGGTGAACCGTTTCGTTTTGGATGCACTTTTCTCCACCATTACGAATGCCAATTTTGATATTAAAAGTATCGAAATGCGCATTGAAAAAGCAATTTCTTTGAAAAAAGATTTAATTTCAGAAGCCGAAAAATGCGGCATTATTATTCCTTCCATCCAAGAAGCCCAATGGAACGGCGAGCGCAGTACGTGGGATGCAACCGAAAAAGCAGCCGGCATGCTCGTTGAAGCCAACGAAGACATCCGTTCGTTGAAACAACTGATTCTTTTTGGTCTTAAAGGTCTTGCCGCTTACGCGAAACATGCGCAAAACTTAGGTTTTGAAAAAGATGAAATCCATACATTTATTCACCGTGCGTTGTCCGAAACAACCAATCATTCCGCAACCGTTGACGAACTTGTCGCCCTCACTTTGGAAACCGGAAAATACGGCGTTGAGGCCATGGCGCTGCTCGATCAAGCGAATACCTCCACCTATGGAAATCCCGAAATTACGAAAGTAAACATCGGCGTTCGCAACAATCCTGGAATTTTGATCAGCGGACATGATTTGCACGACATGGAAGAATTGCTGAAACAAACCGAAAATACAGGCGTGGACGTTTATACCCACAGCGAAATGCTTCCGGCAAATTATTATCCGGCATTCAAAAAATACAGTCATTTTGCAGGAAACTACGGCAATGCATGGTGGCACCAACGCGAAGAATTCACAAGTTTCAACGGTCCGATTTTGTTCACCACCAACTGTATCGTACCGCCGCTTCCGGGAGCAACTTATACCGACCGCATTTATTTAACAGGCTCAACCGGATTAGCAGGTACCAAACAGATTCAAGTGAAAAACGGTGTAAAAGATTTTTCGGAAATCATCGCTCATGCGAAAAAATGCGAAGCTCCGAAAGAAATTGAAAACGGCGAAATCATTGGTGGATTTGCACATCAACAAGTCTTGGCTTTGGCCGACAAAGTTGTAGATGCCGTGAAATCGGGCGCTATCAAGAAATTTGTGGTGATGGCCGGTTGCGACGGACGTATGAATTCGCGTAATTACTACACCGATTTTGCACAACAATTGCCTAATGACGCTGTTATTTTAACAGCTGGATGCGCAAAATATCGTTACAATAAACTTCAACTTGGCGATATCAACGGCATCCCGCGCGTATTAGACGCAGGTCAATGCAACGACAGTTATTCACTTGCCGTGATTGCGTTGAAATTAAAAGAAGTTTTCGGTTTGGATGACATCAACCAACTTCCGATTGTTTACAACATTGCGTGGTACGAACAAAAAGCGGTCATCGTTCTGTTGGCGCTGCTTTCTTTGGGTGTGAAAAACATTCACCTCGGACCAACGCTTCCGGCGTTCTTATCGCCCAATGTGACGAACGTTTTGGTAGAAAACTTCAACATTGGCGGCATCCAAACGGTGGAAGAAGATATGAAAGCGTGGATTAGATAGTTCAAAAATAGTTTTTTTTGAAAAAGAAAAGGTCTAAGGGTGTGTTCCACTTTTAGACCTTTTTCACATAGAAAAACGGAATACATAAATAAAAAGCGAGGCTTAAAACTCTCCTTCAGAAAACGCCCAATTTTCGCACAAAAGAATCATAAGTTTCCTCACGCCTTTTTAGTTCTTAGTAGTCACACTCCTCGTACATCGTATATCATACACGAGTGAAATATTAAATATTAAAAATTAAAAATTAATTATTCGCCTAACGACTCATGAGTTAGTTCTTGACACAACGCACTGAAAGTCCGTAGTACTTGGGGATGCTGTTCGTAGGGTTCGCGCTGCTGCTGTCGTAGTACAGGAAGTAGCCGTACTTGGTGTCGTACTGGGTACTACTCCAGTAGTAGGCGTTGCTGCCCTGGTAGAGCATGCTGCCAATGTAGTTGCAGCTACCGCCATAAACACCAAGCCAAGAAGAAGACGGATTCCACGTGGAGGAAGACGATGAATTAGGCATACAATAAAAATCACCCGGATTACCACCAGTTGGCAAATGCCAACCGCTCGGACAAATTCCTTGGATCCATTTATCCTTAAAGGTATCATCCGGACAGGCTTGGCCATAACCGCAACCATTCGCAAACTGCGTTGCTGCTATCCAATTATATAAATAACCAGCCCCCGATTGGCTATTTTGTTTACACTTACCTCGCATAGTAACACCATTGATGGTCCAATTGGAAACTTGATCGTAATTAGTGGCAGTGTTATCCCAAGCGGTAGAACTACTCACGCACGTACCAACCATTAAATCTTTAGTCATCCACCATTGACTATCCTCCATTTTACGGGTCGTATATGTCTTGTTATCCCGCTTATCAGTTAAAACACCGGTAGCACCAATGGTATCCTTGCCCGGAGAATTAATCGCATGCGTAGAAGCCGTGGAAGCACCCGTATAAGTAGAAGCAACATAAGGAAGCGTAGGACGTATCACAGGAAATACTTTTTTCAACAAACGTATTTGATAAACTTGAGTATCCAGCTTACAATACTTGGGATTGCTTGCTGCTATTCTCAAAGTAAAAACCGTATTATCTGCCGCATCCGAAAGACCCGTAAACTTCAACGTTAGCTGCGTTGCCGAAATAGACGGAACTGCAGAAAAACTAACTCCATTGGCAGGCAAACCCTCATAAGAAATACTATATATCCAAGTACCTATAGGAAGTGCAGATAAAAAACCATAAGTATAAATTCGTGTTAGGGTTGCTGTATTATAAAAAATAGTATCGTAATTGGTCATGGGCTCTGTGGAGCAACCATAATCATTCTGTCTCATTGTCAACAATATACTCGATGACTCTTTACATTCACCCTCCAAACAGCGCACAGCAAGTGCATCTGAAGCAGGTTGTGAAGCGGTTCTTTTAATAGTTCCACCGGAAAAGCTGCGGGAAACGGCAGCAGTTCCGCTTCCCGAACTTGTCCAAAAATAGGCTTTGGCAGTACGATCAGCATAAATGCCGGTGTAATCCCTGCGCCCTGCATTCAGAACCTGCAAACTTGTAAAATCATTATTCAATTGCGCAGCCAAAGCACTCCACTCTCCATCAGAAGGCAAATGCCAGCCATTGGGACAAACGCCTTGTTCGCCCAGAGTAGTAAATACATTGGCTGTACCTTGGTTTTGTCCGTAAGCCGTCCAAAACGGATACAAAGCACCTTCGTATTCGCAACGCAAAGGATCGGCTTGCGAAGATGTATTTGTATTTGGAGATGTTGGAAATGGTCCGGGGCCGGGACAATAATAGGTTTTCTGCAAATTTGTGCCCGGAGCAGCGATGTTGGAAGTCACGGTTACACCATTGTAACCCCTATATCCGAATACCGGATTATCCAACCCCTTGCGATACCTCAGATTTTCGGCCATCCAACGTTTGCCGTCGGGCATGATAACGGTTTTGTAGGTTTGGCCGTCGCGAGGGTCGGTAAAATCGGGGGCGGGGGTTTGGGCGAAAATCGGCAGAAATGCAAAAATGCAGAATTGCAGAAAAATCCATTGGGCAAATCGTAGGGGCACCCCTTGCGGGTGCCCTTTTGATGGGCGTATGCAATACGCCCGTACATTGCCGTTCGAAGGGGCACCCGCAAGGGATGCCCGTACAGCAAGCGGTGGCACGTTGTTGTTGGCAGGGCAACCGCAAGGGCTGCCCGTACAGGCCGCAGCCGATAATTGTAAATTTGTTTTCATGTTGTGTTTTATTTAATTGTTAATCATTTTCCAACAAGCCCCAAAGGGGCTTTATATGCATAACAAAAAAAGGCGCGAGTTGAATTCTTATTCTATTCGAGGTACCGCCAAGCCCCTATGACCAAAATAAGACACAACTCACGCCGGAACACAGCATGAGCGTATTGCTTATAAATTCTTTGGTCATAAAAATTTTGGCGGTTTTCGAATAAAGAATTATAGCTTACGCTTTTTTTATTTATTTAATTAGTGTTTTTTTCGATAAAAAATGTTTTAGTTTTTATATACGATGTACGAGAGAGGACATCCTCGCATATCGTACATCTGATATCGTATATTTATTTCCGCAAAGGTAAAAATAATTTTTCAATAAAACAATCCCTTGTCCACCTAACAAATTTTTCGTACCTTTGCAGATTAGGATTTTTAACTATGAAACTGAATACAATTCCCGAAGCCATTGAAGAGCTTCGCAACGGCAAACTGATTATCGTTGTTGACGATGAAGACCGCGAAAACGAAGGCGACTTCGTGGCTGCGGCCGAAAATATTACGCCCGAAACCGTGAACTTTATGGTTACCCATGGCCGCGGACTTGTTTGCGCACCCATTACCGAAGAACGCTGCAAAGAGCTGAACCTCGATATGATGGTATCGACCAACACCTCCAACCACGAAACGGCATTTACGGTTTCTGTGGATTTGCTCGAAGGCTGTACTACCGGCATTTCGGCGCCGGATCGTGCGAAAACCATTTTGGCTATTGCCAATCCGAAAACTCATCCCGCAGAATTGGCGCGTCCCGGACATATTTTTCCGCTTCGCGCGAAAGACGGAGGCGTTCTCCGCCGCAGCGGTCATACCGAAGCGGTTGTTGACCTCGCCCGTTTGGCAGGACTTTATCCCGCCGGCGCCCTTGTGGAAATCATGAACGAAGACGGCAGCATGGCGCGTCTTCCGCAATTAATGGAGATTGCAAAAAAATTCAATCTCAAAATTATTTCTATTAAAGATTTAATTGCATACCGCATTAAAAACGAAAGCCTTATCAAGCTCGAAGAAGCGGTTGAGCTTCCCACACGATGGGGCAACTTCCGCATTCATGCGTTTACCGACAGAACAACCGGCGACCATCATTTGGCGCTTGTAAAAGGCGAGTGGAAATCGGGCGACCCGGTGCTTGTACGCATTCACTCTTCTTGCGCAACCGGCGACATTTTCGGTTCGTGCAAATGCGACTGCGGCGCACAACTTCATAAAGCCATGGAAATGGTAGAAAAAGAAGGTAAAGGCATCATTATATACATGAATCAGGAAGGCCGCGGCATCGGGTTAATCAATAAACTCCACGCCTATCGCCTCCAAGAAGAAGGTCGCGACACGGTAGAAGCGAATCTCGACCTCGGTTTTAAAGCCGATCAACGCGATTACGGCATCGGCGCACAGATTTTGCGCCACCTCAATGCCACACATCTACGATTGATTACCAACAATCCCGTAAAGAAAATCGCCCTTGAAGGATATGGTATCGAAATAAAAGAAGTCGTCCCGATTGTTATTCCAACCAATAAGCATAACGAAAAGTATATGCAGACGAAAAAAGATAAAATGGGGCACATTTTATAAATTTCGGATTTCGAAATAAAAAGAATCATGGGAAGAATTTTAGCTATTGATTACGGACAAAAACGCGTGGGCATTGCAGTTTCCGATGAAATGAAAATCATCGCAACAGCGCTTACAACCGTTCCATCCGGCGAAATCTTTAACTATTTAAAAGAATATACCGGCAAAGAAAAGGTAGAATGTTTTGTGGTTGGCGAACCTAAACAAATGAATAACACGGCATCCGAAAGCGCCCGTTTTATTGAACCTTTTGTAAAAAAATTGCAACAAACGTTTCCACAGATTCCGGTAAAAAGAAGTGATGAGCGATTCACGTCGAAAATGGCATTTCAAAGCATGATCGACAACGGATTGAAAAAGAAAGACCGCCAGAATAAAGGCATGGTCGACCAAATCAGCGCAGCAATTATATTGCAGGGATTCTTGGAATACGGAAGATAAATTAAGAAAAAAAAGCAAATTAGAAGATTTGGGATGAGTTATGAGAGAAGCAAAGCAAGCTTTCATCGTTTTTGCCTTTCCCATTAACAATTAACCATTAATAATTTATAATTAAATGATATTACCTATTGTTGCTTACGGGGCTCCCGTTTTAAGAAAAAACACCGAAGATATTACGGCAGATTATCCGAATTTAAAGGAGTTGCTCGAAAACATGTATGAAACCATGTACAATGCAAATGGTGTGGGTTTGGCCGCACCACAAGTAAATTTACCAATCCGCATACTGGTTATTGATGCAAAACCTTTCGAAGAAGAATATCCGGAAGCCAAAGATTTCAAAAAAGCATTTATCAATCTTCATATTATTGAGGAAGAAGGCGAAGAATGGGCTTTTGAAGAAGGTTGTTTGAGTGTTCCGGGCATCAATGAAATGGTTGAACGCAAGCCGAAAATTACCGTAGAATACGATGATGAAAATTTTGTTCATCATAAAGAAACTTACGAAGGTATTTTGGCCCGCATCATCCAACACGAGGGCGACCATCTGAACGGCAAATTGTTCACCGACCATTTAAGTCCACTTCGCAGAACGATGCTTCGTAAACGACTGGAAAACATAACTAAAGGCGATGTAAAAGTCAGCTACAAAATGAGTTTCCCTAATCAAAACAAAAAACGATAAGTAATTAAGAATTAACAATTAAGAATTAGGAATTAAAAAAATTTGCAAAATTCGAAAAAAAGTCCTACCTTTGCAATCCGTTTTTGAATTTGAAATTTTTATAACACAATAGTAACCATGTCAAGAATTTGTGAATTAACAGGCAAAAAAGTGATTTCCGGAAACTCAGTTTCACACTCTAACACTAAGACAAAACGTAAGTTTTATCCAAATCTTCATGTTAAGAAATTTTATGTTCCTGAAGAAGATGCATGGATTACGTTAAAAGTATCTGCAAAAGGCATCCGCAATATCAACAAAAATGGTATTATGGCTTGTTTGCTTAAAGCAGAACAAAACGGTTTAATCCGCCTCTAAGAACATTTAGTAAAGTATAAAAACTGTTAAACATTTTTTGTTTAGCAGTTTTTTTATTTTTTATAATTCTAAAAAATTGAAAAAATAAAAATATGAAAGTACTCGTTTTAAACTGCGGAAGTTCGTCCATCAAATATCAATTGATTGACATGAGCAACAATGCCGAGCTTTTGGCAAAAGGCCTTGTTGAGCGTATCGGAATGGACAATGCCGAACTCAGCCACGAATCGAAAGGCAAAGACAAATTCAAAACCGTTGCAGCGATTAAGAACCATCAAGTGGGTATCAACATGGTGCTCGAAATTTTGGTTAGTGCAGAGCACGGAATCATCAAAGATGTGAAAGAAATCACAGCCGTTGGTCATCGTGTAGCGCATGGCGGCGAGTCGTTCAAACAAAGCGTCCGCATTGACGATAGCGTTAAACGCGAAATTGAAAAATGTATTGAATTGGCTCCGCTTCACAATCCGGCCAACTTGGAAGGTATTGTATCGATGGATGCTATTTTGCCTGGTGTTCCACAAGTGGCAGTGTTCGACACATCGTTCCACCAAACAATGCCCAAACATTCGTATTTATACGCATTGCCTTACGAATATTACGAAAACTACAAAATCCGCCGTTACGGTTTCCACGGAACCAGTCACAAATTTGTTGCTAAAAAAGCGTGCGATTTCGTAGGTTTGGATGTAAATAAATCAAAAGTAATCTCTTGCCACTTGGGCAATGGCGCTTCAATTGCTGCAATCAAAAACGGTCAGTCTGTAGACACTTCGATGGGCTTCACTCCTGTTGAGGGGTTGATGATGGGCACACGCGTGGGCGATTTAGATTTGGGCGCATTGCTTTACATCATGGACAAAGAAAAAATGGACACCAAACAAGCTAACGATTTGATCAACAAAAAGAGCGGTTTGAACGGTGTTTCCGGTGTTTCTTCCGATATGCGCGACCTTGGAAAAGCGGCAAGCGAAGGCAATGAACGTGCTCAGATTGCTTTAGATA
Source organism: Bacteroidales bacterium (assembly GCA_031551725.1). GTDB lineage: Bacteria > Bacteroidota > Bacteroidia > Bacteroidales > P3 > JAVBNF01. Next base: position 19,272 of record JAVBNF010000021.1, on the reverse strand, counting down.
TGTTTGTTTACCGCGTAAAAAAATACGTTGGTGCTTACGCTGCTGCAATGGGCGGAGTGGATGTTATCCTTTTCACCGGAGGTATTGGCGAAAACGACGATGCGGTTCGCGAAAAAGTGTGTGCAGAAATGGAATACATGGGCGTGAAATTTGACACTTCTATCAACAAAGGATTACGTGGAAAAGACACTGTTTTATCCACCGCAGATTCTAAAGTAAAAGTGTTAACGGTAACCACCAACGAAGAATTGGTTATTGCAACCGATACTTTTAATTTGGTAAAATAGGTTAACCACAAAAAACACAAAGGTCACAAGATTTCTTGTGGCCTTTTTTGTTTAAAAGAACGAAGCTGCACGTTTGCGAATTTCCTGCCAACGCTTCTGATTATCCTTGTTTTGCTGTGCTATTTGAAGATTATAACCATTTTGCATATTAACAAGCATTTCTGCACTAATCCCAAGCGCAGCTTCAACAGCCAATGCAAACTCAAGACTTACCGGACGCTTTTCATTAAAAATTTCATTAAGCATCGTATAAGAAACACCAATCATCGCAGCAAATTTCTTTTGAGGAATTTTTCGATAATTAACCTCTTCCTTAAGAACGCTGCCCGGATGCGTGGGTTTATATGGGAATCCTATATTCTCCATGATTTTTTATTTATAATGATTTGTAATGTCTTTAATTGTACAAATTGTTACTATTGTTTCTTTTTGAGCCTCTACTGCGACAAACTCCAATCGATACTTCTGATCAATTCGCACAGACGAAATACCTCTCTTATCTCCTGAAAGCACCTTATATTTCAATGAATTCTGTTGAAATAAGTCTGCAATTTTTGGGGCATATACAAGCGTATCTATTCGTTGTTTATATTTTTCTACTACTCCGGGCTGAAAGCGGTATTTCTTCTCCTTACAACAGCCGTCATAATAAAGCTCCGAAAGATATTCTTTCTCAAATCGAACAATCATGTTTCAATTCTTTTACAAAGATAATACTTATTTTTCAAAAATTCACTTTTTTAGTGAATTTTTATTTTCAAATTATTTTATACCGTTTGCCGGGAAGTGTGTTAATTAATCCTTGTAATTCCAGACTCAATAAGGCTGATGCTACTTTTGACAGCGGGAATCCGGTTTTCGCGCAAAGCAAATCAATTTCAATTTCATCATTTTGAGCAATGCAGTCCCAGACTTCGCGCTGTTCCTGCGGAAGCTCCACAAACAACTGCCGTTGTACATTTGTTTGCACCTCTCTCCTATCCCAACCGAGCAAATAGCGCAAATCGTCGGCATTTTCAATCAATGCTGCCTTGTTAATTTTGATCAATTTATTGCATCCGGCAGAATACGGATCGCCAATGCGGCCGGGAAATGCAAACACATCGCGGTTGTACGAATTCGCAAGCTCGGCGGTAATTAAAGCTCCACCTTTCGCAGCAGATTCTATTACAATGGTTGCATCGCACATGCCCGCCACAATACGGTTTCGCGAAGGGAAATGCGGCGCGTCGGGCTTGGTTTGCGAACAATATTCGGTGAGCAAACCGCCTTGTTCCAACATTTGTTCTGCCAGTTTTTTATTTTGAGAAGGATAAATCGTGTCCAAACCATGTGCCAATACGCCCACGGTCGAAAATCCACAATCTAAAGCCACCCGATGTGCGTGCGTATCCACGCCATAGGCAAGCCCGCTGACAATTAAAAGTTGCTCATCTTTGAGTTCTTGAATTAAATGCGAAATGCATTCTTTTCCGTAATCCGTCATGTGGCGAGTGCCGACAATATTAATGACTTTGATTTCATTCAAATCTGCGTTTCCGCGAAAATAAAGCACCAAAGGCGCATCCGCACAATGTTTTAAACGTTGCGGATAAGTATCATTGGTATAAAATAAAGTTTGAATATTCGATTTTTCAATAAATTTCAATTCCTGTTCTGCTTTCAAAAATGCATCTTTATTTTTCAGTAAAAAAAAAGTGTCTTTCCGTAAACCTTGAATGCAGTGCAATTGCTTTTGTGTTGCATTAAAAACGGCCTCCGCAGAACCAAAAGTTTCAACAAGCAACCGTCCGGTAACATGACCGATATTCGGAACAAATGTGAGCGCTATTTCGTGTAATTTCGACATAAGAAAATGCGAAATTAAATATATTTCGAGAAGCACGCAAGCGTGTTAAGAAAGAATTAACAAACTTTAACATTTGCACATTTGATTATCAATAAAATAAAACGGGCAGCAAATTTCTTTGCCGCCCGCACACAACATGATATAAACACAATTTTTTATTGTTTCATATTATGGAAAACGTTTTGAACATCATCGTCTTCCTCGAGTTTTGCGATAAGTTTTTCAACTTCTGCCTGCTGTTCGGGCGTAAGTTCTTTCAAATCGTTTGGAATGCGCTCGAAATTGGATGTTATAATTTCATAACCATTTTCTTCCAAGAATTTTTGGATGTTTCCATATTCTTCAAACAGCGCATAAATCATAACAGAATCTTCATCTGCAAAAACATCCTCCGCACCAAAATCGATCAATTCCAACTCCAATTCTTCAACATTGGTATCGGCTTTCGGCTTGATTTTAAACACACATTGGTGCTCAAACATAAACACGACAGAGCCGGACGTTCCCAATGAACCGTTTAATTTATTGAAATAGCTACGAACATTGGCAACTGTGCGCGTATGGTTGTCGGTGGCTGTTTCCACAACCATCGCAACGCCATAAGGGCCGTAGCCTTCGTAAACAATTTCTTTATAGTCGGAAGTATCTTTATCGGTCGCGCGTTTGATAGCGCGTTCGATATTTTCTTTCGGCATGTTTTCCGTTTTCGCATTTTGAATCAAAGCGCGCAAACGCGGATTGGTGTCAGGATCCGATGAACCTTCTTTTACGGCAATGGTAATTTGTTTACCGATGCGGGTAAACACGCGGGCCATGTTGCCCCAACGTTTAAATTTCGTGGCTTTGCGATATTCAAATGCTCTTCCCATTTTATATAAATTTTATTTTATTCTTTACAAATTTTGAACGTTACACAAACGCGGGCAAACACGTGGGTTTACCACATTGGTTCCGGGCAACCGCGAGGGTTGCCCCTACAACTCGTTACCCGTCACTTGTCACTCGCTACTTTTTCCTTTGTTGTTGTTGAATTTGCTGTTGTTTGGCCATTTTTTCCAAACGTTCCTGGAATTTGGAAACTTTTACCGGTTTCTTTTTATTTTCTTGAATTTGTTTATGGATTTTCGCATCATCGATAAACAAACGGATCACCCACATTTGTGCAAACGTGAGGCAGGTTGAAATTACGTAATAATAATTCAAACCGGCCGAATAGCTGTTCAAAAATCCAAGGAACATGACCGGCATGATGTACATCATCATTTTCATACCCGGCATCATGGCTCCGGCTTGTTGGTTTAACGAAAACCGAGTGTACAACAAGTTGGTGATCGCCATCAACAATGCAAACAAACTTACGTGGTCGCCGTAGAACGGGATGTTGACACCAAGGTTTATAATTGAATCGTAGCTCGAAAGGTCGTCGGCCCACAAAAACGGTTGTTGACGCAACTCGATCGAAGCCGGGAAAAAGCGGAACATGGCAATCAAAATCGGGAATTGCAACAGCATCGGAATACATCCGGCCATGGTGTTGATACCGGCTTTTTTGTACAATGCCATAACCGCACGTTGTTTGTCCATCGCCTGTTCGGGTTTCGGAAATTTCTTACCCAACTCATCCACTTCCGGCTTAATAACGCGCATCTTCGCACTCGACAAATAGGATTTATAAGCAATCGGAAGCAATATTATTTTTAATAAAATTGTTAAAATTAAAATAATAATACCATAGCTAAGTCCCGAATGTTGCAGGAAGTCAAAAACCGGAATAACTGCAAAACGATTGATCCATTGTAAGAGGAAGAAGCTCCAGCCAAGCGGAATTTGACGTTCCAAATCCAGATTGTAATCGCGCAAAATACGGAATTTATTCGGTCCCATGTACATGCTCATGTCGAAACTTTCGGCTTGTTCATGGTTATACGGCAATCCGATTAAGGCATTTACATTTTTATTGTAGCCGGCACGCTCTACTTTTAATGTATGATTTTCAATATTTGCATTCGGAAAACCTTTATCATCATTGGAAATTAAAGTCGTTGAAAAGAATTGTTGTTTAAACGAAATCCATTTCGTGGGTGTGGTCAATTGTTTTTGATCGTCTTTCGTTTCGCTCAAATAATCTACATTATCAGTTGCCGGTTTGAAATACACAGCCGTATTGGTACGTTCCATTTGCAATGCTTTTTCGAGCTGTTGCAATTCGGCATTCCAATGAAGATCAATAAAATTAGCATTGGCCGCAATTAAATCCTGCATGCCGACGAAGTTAATTTTATAACCGATCATGTACTCGCTTCCGCGGATGGTGTATACAAACTCAACGTAGCGCGACATATCCAAACCATCTTCCAAATCGGGATACAGGCGCATGGCTACTTGCAAAGAATCATCGCCGTTCACTTTCAAATCAGATGCATTTCCTGTAAAGTGGAAATGCAATTTATCGGTACGAACGCTGCGGTTGTTTGCAAAAAAGTTAAGATAAAACTGCGTATGTTCTTTTTGCAAAAGATGGAGCGGTTGTTTGTCCCAGGTAAGGAAATCGGTCAATTCCACATCCGAAATAGTCCCTCCCAAGGTTTGCAAAGTCAACGTAAACACATCGTTTTGGATGTGAATTTCTTTATTTTCGCCTTCCATAGATCCGGAGAAAATATTCATCCGGTCGCGTTCATGCGTTGTTTGTACTTTTGTTGTATCGGCAATTGCTTGCATGCTTGCAATTGAATCGGCAGCGCGTTGCGCTTCAGCCACAGCTTCTTTCTTTTGATTTTCGAGCTGTTGAATCTCTTCTTTCGAAGGGCGCGTCCACCAGCTGAAACCAACCAGCAAAGCGAAAATCAGCGTGAGGCCGATGACGGTATTTCTATCCATGATATTCTTTTAGTAAAAATAAGATGCAAAGATAAGAAAAAATTGTTAATTATTCAACGATAAATAATAAAAAACGGCAGCCCGAAGACTACCGTTGATGATTTGTGCTAATCATTTGTTGGACTAATATAACTACCGAGTCGCTTTTCTTCTTTCTATTTCAACCCGGAGATTATTAAACCAACTTGTATATATCTCAGCGTCCGTCACCATTGATTCTTTTGTACTTTTTGCACCCATACTATTTACCGATTGAATAGTACCTTCATAAATCGTTAGTTTAACTTCAGACAACTCCTTATTTACTTCCTCAACCATAATAGAAATTTTTGCAGTTGAAGCATCTTTTGCAGACCCCCACATTAACCGCTGAAAATCAGCGTTTTTATTATCGATTCGCTTATTTCCGTTAATTAAACCGATTTCTTTATTGGTAGATTCTACTACAAATCCCTCCGCTTGTAATAGAGACATACAAGACCTAAAAACAACATCATAGGAACTTTCATACTGTTTTGTTGTCATTGCTCTTACTTCTGAAGGCGTTAATTGTTTCATTGAAGTGCAAGATGTAATACTTAAGATTACTAATAATGATAATGCAATTTTTTTCATGATTATTTTTTTTAATTAAAATTTGATTAATAGGAAGACGAGATTACTGAATATTCTAAAACAACGTCGTTGTTGTCAAAAATAATTATCAAGTCGAATGATTGAGTTGATGAACTTACAGATGCTCTGCTTCCTGCAATAAATGAGTTTTCACCGCCTTTGCTAACAACAGACATTTTGTTGTAATTCCACACTTCATTGTTTGTTCTGTTTTTTGGTACGAGATTTGGAGCTCCGAAGAGTTGTAGTATTTCAGCTTGTGTGGTTTCGCCTTTTTTGATCTTGGATTTAACCACTCCAAACGAAAGGTTGCTTTTCTGCGCCGGTCCATCTGTCCCGTACTTATAACTCTGGCAACTCCATAGTAGAATAAAAGGAAGAAGCAAAAGATATTTCCATTTCATTTTTATAAATTTAAATTCTGCGTACTCTTTATAGGATTTTCTGCATATCTCCTGTAAAATAAAAACGGCACGAAACTAATCATGCCATCATCAGGTATCGCCAAACACCCACACACAACAAGAAAAGCCCGTGCCGTACTATATATACAACTCGAGCATTCACTCGTATTATTGTGTGTGTTCTGAAAATGGCGATTTTAGATGATACACATAATACGGCAAATGCCGTAAAATAAAATACATTTAATGTTAGATTTCTATTTCTCCATAGGCAAAAAGTTTAATTTTTTATACAAAGATACAAAAAAAATCTAACAAAATGCACGGACTCTTTTCTTGTTGCCAGGAATGAAAGAATAACAGCAGGAAAAAGTACAGTGAATGTTCAGTTCAAGGATTTATTTTTCGTAAGAAGCGAGAGTGGGCGTTTTAATTCATACCCCATACGATCGAATGATATTTTTAATTTGCAAAATCCTTTTTATTATTGTAACTTTGCGTTAGAAACAAATTAGCCATGAGAACATCAACTTCAGTTATCGATAATTATTTCGGTTTGTTGGCAGGCTTGAGTCGTGAAAACAAAATCAAGTTGGTTGCCAAACTCTCGAATGACATTGCAAAAGAAGTCAGCATGAAATCCGATATTGTGGATACTTTTTTCGGTGCGTTCAAATCCGACAAAGATACGGATACGCTTATTAAAGAAATTCGCGACAGCCGTGTGTTTTCTCGTACTGTTGAAGCATTATAAGTATGAAAAAGTATTTGCTCGACACAAATATTTGCATTTTCTATTTGCGAGGCGAATATGATTTAGCTTCCAAACTTAAAAAAGTCGGATTAGAAAATTGCTATATATCCGAAATCACAATTGCTGAGCTCAAATACGGCGCTGAATGTAGCAAACACGTAAAAGATAATCTGCATTTGGTTGATGAATTTGCAAAACATATCTCCGTACTTCCGATTTTTAATTCTTTAGATTGCTATGCTAAAGAAAAAGCGCGTTTACGCCGTGCAGGAAACATGATTGATGATTTCGATTTGTTGATTGGTTGTTCCTCTATCTCAAACGGCCTTATTCTTGTAACCGAAAACGAAAAGCATTTAAACCGTATCAACGATATTAAAATCGAAAATTGGATTAATCGATAACGGGACTTCCGTATAGACCAAAGTCAACTCTTTTTTTGATTACTCGGAACATGAGCGGACAAGCATTGTCCTTTTTGACTTTGTGTTTAAAACACACCACATTTAAAGTCGTTTACCTAATGTTTTCAGGTAAAACATTTTGCCTAAAACCACCCCAAAACCACCTTTTTCAAGATTTTCTGTAAAGCACAAAAAAAACAAAAACCGCTGTAAACATTTAGTTTCCAACGGCTTTTTTTCAGTGGGCCCTGAGGGACTTGAACCCACGGCCAATTGATTATGAGTCAACTGCTCTAACCACTGAGCTAAGGGCCCGGTCGTTATAAAACGGCTTGCAAAGATAGTATTTTTTTTTCAGTTTTCAAAACGGATTACAAACTTTTCCATGTGAAAAGTAAAGCATCGTCACAGGCCTTATATTTGCACTTGCGTAAAATGTCCATATAACGTTCAATAATCGAAGCGGAATAAGTTCCCGGATGCTGTTTGACAAAATTCTGATAGGCTTTTTTATAGGTATCAGCCAAGGCTCCTTTTTTGCCCGTGAAAATGGGTGTTTTAGGCAATCCGAATACAAATGCCTCCATATAAGAATCATAACGTTGTTTGATATCTCTTCGCAAAACAAAATTCGGATATTTCATATAAAAATTCTCCCACCATGCAACGCGGTCAGCCAAATCCTGAAGCGGAATCATTAATTTATCGTTTTTCACAAATCCTTGATTTTCTTCTTTCATCAATTTATCTTGATAAATCTGCATTTCGCGGGAAACGAAGAAAAAGAAGTGGGAAGCGATGTATTGATCGTCGGGCTGAACATAGACAAAATCATCATCTTGTCTCAATACAAAACCATTGTCTTTCAAATACAAAGCGTAATCAGCAAGGCTATCCGTCAAATTGCGATTGTGTTTTTCGGAAATTTTAATCAACATCTCACGATCAAAAGGCGTATCATCAAGTACACGCATATAAAATTCATAAAAAACAACATAGGCCGTATCACACACCGAAAGATTTTGACCTCTAAAAATTTCTTTGTATTTGTTAACTGCTTTAGGAACAGAAGTAATACTATCGAACGGCAAGGTTGTGAGATAATTATAATACTCGTAAACAGAGCGATTATCAAGTTGGGCGTTGGACTTTGCACCCAGCAAACACATTAGTAGTATGAAGAGGATTTTTTTCATTTTACTTTTAAACAAAAAAACAAGAACTCCTCTAAGAAATTCTTGTTTTATTTTGTTGAGCTACCAGGATTCGAACCTAGACAGACAGTACCAAAAACTGTAGTGCTACCGTTACACCATAGCTCAATCTCAAATTTGAGGTTGCAAAATTACATATTTTTTTCATATTCTCCAAATCTTTTTATCAAAAAATGTATTTTTTTATTTCTTTCGCACAGAAAAATGAATAATTTCTTTGGAATTTCCCCAACAAAGACTATCTTTGCACTTTAAAATTAATTTTTTATTTATAACCAAACTTTAAAACTATGTTTAACAAACATCCTAAAGGACTCCTTGCCGCCGCCCTTGCAAATATGGGCGAACGCTTCGGTTTTTACACCATGATGGCGATTTTGTCGTTATTCTTGATGTCGAAATTCGGTTTATCGGGAACAAACGCCGGTATCATTTATTCGATTTTCTATTTTTCAATCTATGTGCTTGCTTTTGTGGGTGGTATCATCGCCGACAAAACCAAAAATTTCAAAGGCACTATTTTGACGGGACTTGTCTTGATGACCGTTGGTTATTTCTTGATTTCGATTCCGACAGAAACTCCGGTTCCGGATTCGAAATTTACGTTTCTCTTGACAATGACTTGCTTAGGGTTGTTTGTTATTGCTTTTGGTAATGGTTTGTTTAAAGGAAACTTGCAAGCATTGGTTGGTCAAATGTATGACAATCATGAGTATTCGAAAATGCGCGATGCCGGTTTCTCTTTGTTTTATATGTTTATTAATGTAGGTGCGATCTTCGCTCCTCTCGCTGCTGTAGGTGTTCGTAACTGGTGGGTTTCCTCTCACGGTTTCAGCTACGAAGCAGCTCTTCCCGAATTATGCCACAGCGCATTAAAAGGAACTATTTCTCCTGAAAACGCGACCAAACTTCAAGAATACGCTACGTCTATGAACTATCAAGGCGCTGATTTCGCAAGTGATTACTTGAATGTTTTCGCAACCGGATTCCACTACGCTTTTGCTGTTGCGATCTTCGCGATGCTTATTTCTTTGGTTATTTATTTGGTTAACAAAAATAAATTCCCGAACCCAAGCCTTCAACACGACAAAAGTTTCCACGGTGAAGAAATGGACATTAAAGAAGTTCGTCAACGTTTATACGCTCTTTTCGCTGTGTTTGCAGTGGTTATCTTCTTCTGGTTCTCTTTCCACCAAAATGGTTTGACGCTTACTTTCTTTGCAAAAGATTACACCGATTTGAGTGCGATTAACCTTAATTTAGGCTTTACTACATTGAAAGGTGCGGAACTTTTCCAATCGATTAACCCGTTCTTCGTTGTATTTTTGACTCCTGCGGTTTTGGCTTTCTTCGGATGGCTTCGCAGTAAAAACATGGAACCTTCTACACCTAAAAAGATTGCTATCGGTATGGGTATCGCTGCTTGCGGTTATATCTTGATGACAATCGGCTCTTTAGGGGTACCTTCTAAAGCTGAAATCACTGCAATGGGTGGTCTTCCTGATGCAGAACGTATTACTCCGTTATTGTTGATCGGAACATATTTCATCTTGACTGTTGCGGAATTGTTTATCTCTCCGCTCGGAATTTCTTTCGTTTCCAAAGTGGCTCCTCCGAAATATCAAGGTATTATGCAAGGTTTGTGGTTGTGCGCTACGGCCGTTGGTAACTCCTTGTTGTTCATCGGTGCTATTTTCTACGAACACATTTCTATTTCTACCACTTGGACCATCTTTGTTTGCGCTTGTTTGCTTTCAATGGGTACCATGTTGGTAATGTTGAAATGGTTGGAAAGAATTGCGAAATAGTGCAAAAAAACTTGCAAATAAATTATGAAGTTTATACTTCTGAGACTGAATTAAATGAGAGCGATCGCTTCTTGCTTAATAAAGCCAAAGAAGCGGCTTCGCAAGCATATGCTCCTTATTCTAACTTCAAGGTCGGTGCGGCCTTGAAGTTGGAAAACGGAGTGATTATTCTCGGAAATAATCAAGAAAATATAGCCTACCCTTCGGGTTTGTGTGCAGAACGTGTGGCAGTCTTTGCCGCAAGCGCCAACCACGCAGAAGTTCCGGTCGAAACTATTGCTATCACAGCCCAATCGGCCAACATTCGCATCAATCACCCTGTAACACCCTGCGGCTCATGCCGCCAAGTTTTGATTGAATACGAACATCGTTTTCAAAAAAAAATCCGTGTGATTTTACATGGAAAAGAAGGCGAAATACTTATTTTTAACGGCGTGGAAGACTTATTGCCGTTTCAATTCGATTTTGACGAATTAAAAGGATAATCAATTTCTTATTTTTTCTATTAACTGTTGAAGTTCATCGTAGTTTACGGTATCGGCCATACATATAATATTGGCTTGTTCGTAAAACGGCGCACGTTCATCCAATTGTTGTTGGATTTTATCAAGCACTTCTTCTGGTGAAAGATCTTTTAACAACGGGCGCGAGGCTTTACGCACCGATTGCTGATAGCGGCTATATAAAAATTCCGGTGTTTGTTTGAGATAAATGGAAATTCCGCTTGAGCGGATGATTTCCATATTATTAAAAAAACACGGCATCCCACCACCAGTGGAAATCACTACATTATCCATCTCTGCTGTTTTTTTCAGCAGTTCGTGTTCCACTTGGCGGAATGCCGTTTCTCCGTATTTTGCAAAAAAATCGGATATTGAGATTTTATACGTTTCTTCGAATAAATCATCGGTATCTTTAAAATCAAATTGCAAATGTTTAGCCAAACGCCTACCAATCGTTGACTTTCCACTAAACATATAACCGACGATGTAAATGCGCATTTTATTCGAAACGTTGGTCGGCAGCTTCCCAGTCAATTAAATTCCAGAATGCTTCCACAAATTCGGCACGACGGTTTTGACGGTCCAGATAGTAAGCATGTTCCCACACATCGAGCGTTAAAATCGGATTTTGATTTTTACGCAAGGGGGTTCCTGCATTGCCTTCTTGTGTAATTTCCAATTTACCATCTTCGTTTTGAACAAGGAAAGTCCAACCGGAACCAAATAATCCAAGCGAAGCAGCCGTAAATTTTTGTTTAAATTCGTCGAAAGAACCGAAATCTTCGTTAATCGCATCGGCCAATTCGCCAACAGGCGCACCTTGTCCTTTAGGCATCATGCAGTTCCAAAAAAACGTATGATTCCACACTTGCGCAGCATTATTATAAAGCGGACCTTCCGCTTTTTCAATAATTTCTTCGAGCGCTGCGTTTTCAAACGGCGTACCGACAATCATTTTATTCAAATTATCAACGTATGTTTGATGATGTTTTCCATAGTGGAATTCCATTGTTTTTTCGGAGATATGCGGTTCTAAAGCGTTTTTCGCATACGGAAGGGGCGGAAGTTCGAATTTCATAGCAATATTTTTTGAGATTATAAATAAGAAACAATCATCTCTGGAAATTGTTCAAATTTATTTCAGTTTATTTGTGCGAAGCGAAAAACCAACGCCGTGGACGTTTTGTAATTCCAATTCCGGCTCCCCTTTTAGGATTTTCCGTAATTTACTCAAGTACACATCCATACTCCGCAAACTCGGTACATCTGTACTTTTCCAAATTTTATTCAGAATTTCATCCCGTTCAACGACTTGATTGTGATGCAGAATTAATATTTTCAACAAATCAGCTTCGCGCTGCGTAAGTTTTTGGACTTTGCCGTTCGACAAAGTCAGCAACATATTTTGATAATCGAATTTCAGGTTTCCGATCGTAAATTCGTGCTGCGGATCTTCCATTTCCAAAGCCTCGAAACGACGCCAAATAGCTTGCACACGCAACAAAAGTTCATCCATACTGAATGGCTTGGTGATATAGTCGTCGGCACCGATTTTAAAACCTGTTAAGCGATCTTCTTCAAGCGATTTTGCAGTTAAAAACAAAATGGGAATACGTTTGTCTTGCGCACGGATTTCACGCGCCATCGTATAACCATCCATAATCGGCATCATCACATCGGTGATACAAAAATTATATTTCCCGGTGCGAAAAGCACGTAGGCCATCCTCTCCGTTCTGCACCCAATCGGCCGGATAGCCTTTCATCTCCAAATAGGATTTTAGAAATCCGCCCAAATTCATATCGTCTTCAACCAACAAAATTCGAATGTTTCCAATTATATCCATTTACTTCTCCTTTGTTATCAGAGGAAAAATCAAGTGGAAAGTAGTGCCTTTTTTCACTTCGCTTTCTACTTTAATTTTTCCGGAATGTTTATCAACTACTTTTTTCACATAACTCAAACCTAATCCGAAACCTTTAACATCGTGAATATTACCGGTAGAAACACGATAAAGATTGTCGAATATTTTTTTTATTTGATTTGTATGAATTCCGATTCCCTTATCGGAAACACATACTTCAATTCCATGCCTTATATTGCGGGTTTTGATCGTAATTTCGGGAGCTTGCGGAGAATATTTATTAGCGTTGTCAATCAAATTTGTAAGCATATTGATGAAGTGAGTATGATCAGCCAATATTTCATCATTTTCAGCATTCAGTTGAAGTTCAATATTTCCACCACGATGAGTAACTTGCAATTTCATCAATTCCACAGCTTCTTTAATCATTGCATGTACATCGTTTATCGACATAAAGAGGCGATAATGCTGATGTTCCAAGCGCGCCAACTGTAAAATTTGTTCGGACAAACTCGATAATCGTTTATTTTCTTGACGAATAACATCAATATATTTTTCGAGCATGGCATCCGATTTCCGTATTGATTCATCGCCCAAAGCCTCACAAACCAAGGAAATTGTGGAAACCGGCGTTTTAATTTCGTGTGTTAAATTATTGATAAAATCATTACGATTTTCTGTCCATTTCCGTTGTTGAATTATTTTCCGAAGAATATATACGAATACGAAAATAATAATAGCAAACAGGCAAAACGAAGCGATTAATAGAAATTGAACTTGTGAAAACAAATAATGCCGTTCGGTAGGAAAATAAGCGATCAAATAATCGTCGGATGCATTAGTATTCGCTGTTGAAAGGCTGTAAATATAAGGACTATCCAACAATTGCTTGGAATATTTTCCGGTACGCTGAATAATTAATTTGCTCCGCTTAACATTGAACAAACCCCATTCAACGGGCACATTAATATGTTTTAAACGAAGATTTTTAGCAATTAAAGTATCCAATTCTTTGGGATGAATGCGCTGTTCGAGCGGCTGAGACGATGAATAGCTCATCACTTCCTGATACAATTCATCCATCAAACCCAATTTATGTATTAATTGCTCTTTTTGATGTCTAAGTTGTTGATAGGACTTACGCACACGACGAATTTTGGCCCGGTTTTGTTGTTCTTTTTTCGGCGTTTCTTCAGCATTTGCCGCATCATGAACAACTGTTGTATCAGGCTGCAATAACAAGCTGCCGCTTTCGTCAGTGGTATACAAACCTGCTATTTCCTGTACGCTTTCTTCGAAAAGTAAATCAGGATTTTGCTTGAGCAGCAAATTAATATTGGTATTAACAGAGTCAATACGCTGCAGAAGGGCTTTACGACGGACATTTTGCTGCATTTGATGCTGCACTTCCTTTTTCTCCAATTGTAAAATCACGCCCTGCATGGCCTCTCCCACTGAAGCGGTAAAGTTATTTTTCTCAACCTTTAACGATTCCTGCATCCAAAAATATTGAAAAACAAGCAATCCCACCAAGGACAGGCTCATGAAAAAGGTAATATAAAATTCGATGCGTTTAGACACGTTGCTAAGAATGAATGTACAAAGATAATAAAATAATTGTTAATTATTATAAACGTTTAGAGAATAACAGTAACAGGTGACAAACAACTCATTCGCCGCCTGCCATCTCATTAATAATCCGACATTTGGAAAATAATTTGATTTCTGCCTTTTTTTTCGTACCTTTGCAAGGTTTATTATACTAGTAATATGCAAGAATTTCAAAGAACGCTTAAAGGACCTGTACATATTTCAGGCGTAGGCCTACACTCGGGAGAAAAAGTTAATCTAACCATTAAACCGGCTCCCGAAAATCATTGGTATAAATTTGTTCGTACGGATATCGAAGGCTCCAAGCCTATTGATGCTGTTGCCGAAAACGTAGTGGATACTTCTCGCGGAACAACACTCGAAAGCAAAGGCGTTCGCGTAAGCACCGTTGAACACGTGCTTGCGTCACTGGCCGGCTTGCGCATCGACAATGCGTTGATTGAAGTGGACGGCCCCGAAATGCCGATTATGGACGGCAGCGCCCGTTTCATTGTTGAAGCCATTGAAAAAGTTGGCGCCGTTGAACAATCCGCAGAACGCGAATACTACGTCATCCCAAAAGATTTATGCTATGTAAATCCGGAAAAGAAAATCGAAATGGTAATTGTTCACAGTCGTGGATACAAACTTTCGGTATTGATTGATTATGATGTAGAGGTATTGCCGTTGCAATTCGCATCTTTACACGATTTAGATAAATTTAAAGAAGAAATTGCCCCTTGCCGCACATTCGTATTTTTCCACGAACTCGAATTTTTGTTGAAAAACAACTTAGTTCGCGGCGGAAGCATGGAAAATGCAATTGTTTTCGTAAATAAAAAAGTGGAAAAAGAAGAACTCGACCGAATGGCGAAGCTCTTCAACCGCGAATCCGTTGAAGTTTTGGAAGAAGGTATTTTAAATAATGTTCAACTGAACTTCAAAAACGAACCCGGACGCCACAAACTTTTGGACCTCATCGGCGATTTGACTTTGGTTGGAAAACCCATCAAAGGACACGTCATTGCAGGCCGTCCCGGACACGCATCCAACGTCGAATTTGCAAAAATCATCCGTCAAACGATGTTGCAAGAAATTGCCAACAAAGATGTTCCGAAAATCGATTTGAATGCCGAACCGCTTTACGATGTCAATGCAATCAAAAAACTCCTTCCGCACCGTCCGCCGTTCTTGTTGGTTGACAAAGTGATGGAAATGAGCGACAGCCACGTTGTTGGTGTTAAAAATGTGACGATGAACGAGCCGTTTTTCGTTGGACATTTTCCCGACAAGCCTGTAATGCCGGGCGTATTACAAATCGAAGCCATGGCGCAATGCGGCGGTATTTTAGCATTAAGCTCTGTGCCGGATCCGGAAAATTATTTAACTTATTTTATGAAAATTGATAATGTGAAATTCCGCCACCAAGTAGTGCCGGGCGACACATTGGTTTTCAAACTCGAACTCATCTCCCCCATCCGTCGCGGACTTGTGAATATGAAAGGAACCACCTTCGTTGGAAACAAAGTCGTGATGGAAGCCGAGATGCTTGCTCAATTAGCAAAAGATCCTGAAAAAACACAAAAAGCACAATAAAACAACTATGAGTAATCTCTCATTTGTTCATCCCGAAGCTAAAGTTGCCGCTTCGGCCGTTATCGAACCGTTTGCATACGTAGATAAAAACGTTGAAATCGGCGAAGGCACATGGATTGGCCCACACACCGTGGTAATGAGCGGTGCGCGTATCGGTAAAAATTGCAAAATATTTCCCGGAGCAGTGATATCTGCCATCCCTCAAGATTTGAAATTTATCGGCGAAGAAAGCGTTACCATTATTGGTGACAATACGAGCATTCGCGAATGTGTAACTATCAACCGCGGCACACAAGCAACAGGCAAAACCGTTGTCGGAAACAACTGTCTGATCATGGCATACGTGCATATCGGCCACGACAGCGTTGTCGGAAACAACTGCGTTTTGGTTAACAATGTTACTTTGGCAGGGCACGTCATTGTTGAAGATTGGGCTATTCTTAACGGAATGGTCGGCGTTCAGCAATTTATTACTATCGGTGCACATACCTATGTTAGCGGCGGTTCGTTTGCACGTAAAAATGTTCCTCCTTTTGTAAGATGCGCCAATGAGCCATTATCCTACGCAGGTATCAACTCTGTGGGCTTGTTACGACGCGGATTTACACAAGAAAAGGTAAATGAAATTCAAGATATTTATCGTCATATTTTCTTGAAAGACCTTGCACTTTCTAAAGCAGTTGAATCGGTTGAAGCAAATTTCCCTCAAAGCGCAGAGCGCGATTTGATTCTTAATTTTATTAAAAATTCGCCGGAAGGAATCATCAAAAGCCCCGGTAGCGCACGTTCCGGCTTAGCAATCCAACGTAGCGATGATTGATAAACATTTAGCAGAACTCACAGTAGCTGCCGTTAAAGAACTTTTTCAAACGGAAGTTGCTTCCGCAAATATCCAGATACAAAAAACAGTTAAGGATTTCGAAGGCGACCTTACGGTTGTGATTTTTCCTTTTGTGAAAATTGCCCGAAAATCGCCCGAACAATGTGGCGAAATCATCGGTCAATACTTACAGGCAAACAGCAATTTTATCACAGGTTTTAATGTGGTGAAAGGCTTTTTGAATGTTGTAATTGACGAACAATATTATTTGGATTTTCTGAATGAAAATAAAAACATCAACAACTTCGGTTATCATGCCGCTATTGCGGAAAAGCCTTTTGTTGTTGAATATTCTTCGCCAAACACCAACAAGCCTCTACATTTAGGACATATCCGGAATAATTTACTTGGATGGTCTGTCAGTGAAATTTTAAAAGCCAACGGACATCCTGTAAAGAAAGTAAATTTAGTGAACGATCGCGGTATTCATATTTGCAAATCCATGGTTGCATGGATGCGATATGGAAACGGAGAAACGCCCGAAAACAGTGGGCTTAAAGGCGATCACCTCGTAGGTAAATATTATGTTGAATTTGACAAAGCCTACAAACAGGAAATTAAAGATTTAGTTTCAAAAAATATTCCCCAAGAACAAGCCGAAAAAGAAGCGCCCATTTTGCTCGAAGCACAGGAAATGCTTCGCAAATGGGAACAAAACGATGCCGATGTTCGCGCTTTGTGGGAAAAGATGAACAACTGGGTGTATGCAGGTTTTGATGTCACATACAAACGTCTGGGTGTTGATTTTGATAAAATTTATTACGAATCCAACACGTATTTATTGGGAAAATCAATGGTTCTTGACGGCCTTCAAAAGGGCATTCTGAATCAACGTCCCGACACTTCTGTTTGGGCCGATTTACGCGAAGACGGATTGGACGAAAAATTGCTTTTGCGTGCCGACGGAACGTCTGTTTACATGACGCAAGACCTCGGAACGGCCAAGCTCCGCTACGAAGATTTCGAAGCGCAAAAAATGATGTACATTGTAGGGAATGAACAAAATTACCATTTCGATGTATTGAAAATCATTTTGAAAAAACTGAATTATCCGTTTGCCGATACCATCGAACACGTTTCTTACGGCATGGTGGAATTGCCCGAAGGTAAAATGAAATCGCGCGAAGGAACGGTTGTGGATGCCGATGATTTGATTCAGGAAATGGTGAATACCGCTCGCCAGAAAACCGAAGAACTCGGAAAAATCGACAACTTCGAAAGCGAAGAAGCCCAAAAATTATATGAAACACTGGCGTTGGGCGCATTGAAATATTTCATTCTGAAAGTGGACCCAACGAAAAACATGTTGTTCAATCCGCACGAATCGATTGATTTCAATGGAAACACCGGCCCTTTCATTCAATACACGCACGCACGTATTCGCTCATTGCTCAATAAATCCGACATTGAAACGGAAGTTTTAAATACGAAAATGCAAGCTATTTCGATGAACGAAAAAGAAAAATCCGTTCTCAAATTGTTGCACGATTTTCCGCAAATAGTGCGTCAAGCGGGCGATTTATACAGTCCGGCCTTGATTGCAAATTATATTTTCGAACTGGCCAAAGAGTTTAACAGCTTCTATCAAGATACGCCTGTTTTGCGTGAAGAAAACGAAGAATTGAGAAAATTCCGTTTGGCTTTATGTGCATTCACAGGACAAGTATTGAAATCGGGCTTGCATTTGCTCGGTATTTCTGCTCCTGAAAAAATGTAATACTTCGCCTGCGGCGAAATTTCATCGCGGATTTGCGCAGATGACGCGGATTTTCGCAGATTTTTTTCCTAACTGGTCTTTAACTTTCAACTTAAGGTAAAACCTAACAGGATTTTAAGACCTGTTAGGTCTGTCCAACTGAAAATCACACATCATATCTCGTACATCCTTAATCCTTTTGGCAACGAACGGAAAAGCCGAAAGCCCTGCGGTTGCTGTCCCGGTTCACCTTAGCATCGTTCGAGTTGAATAGGCGGCGCCACGCGCTACCGCTATTATAGCCGGAAGCGCTCAGAAAGTAGGCGCCTATGCCCCGACTGCCGAAATACGAACCATCGTAGTGACGATAGCCTGCTGCGAGCACGGAAAAGCCTGTGGCTTGCTTAACACCTGTAGTGAAGTTGGCTGCTTTTAAGGTTGTACCTGCATTGGTACCTGCCCAATTTCCTACTGTTACAGTGTTGTGGTCTTGCGTACCACCAAACTGTGCTTCAACCGCATTTAACATGTTACCCCACTCGGCATCAGAAGGTATATGCCAACCATTGGGACATATGCCCCTGGGTGCTGAAAAAGAAGATGGATTGCCGGATGCAGAATTGGTGTAAAGTGAACCCTCTGTCCAAGAACCAAGGCCATCAGCTCGCATGACACACTCCCAAGTATAAAGAGCCCCCCAAGTATCACAGTCAGAAAGCGAAGCTGTTGTTGCACTTGCTGCTCCCGGGCACCAGAAGTTGCCAATGCCGGGTGTTCCGTTGGTTGTGGATGTAAAGGTGGTAACATCGCCGCCAACCTTATTGGAATTGGCATTAAACTTCAATCCGGCTTGATAATTCAAATTTTCGGCCATCCACCATTTATTGTCTGGCATAAGAACGATGGAATAGGTGTTGCAGTCGCGCGA
>JAVBNF010000064.1:0-6759 GCA_031551725.1 Bacteroidales bacterium | reverse complement strand
AACTCGCCATGTTCTACCTCCTGAACTACTTGCAATTTAAAAGACATGCTGTAATCCTTCTGTGTGCGCTTAACATACTCGCTTCCTGTATTTTCTTCCATAACGTTTTTTTTGTGTAACGCTATTTCAGGACTAGACATTCTTTTTAAAACAAAAGGCGAAACTCAAAGAATTCCGCCTTTTTATTTTGCATAAAATTTCAATTATGCTTTGTGGATTTCTTTTACCAAAGTTTTTCCGATTTCGATTGCTTTTTCGTTTTCCGGAATCATTTTGTGATGACGTTCGGGCAAGGATTTTTCCAATCCTTTGCGGATAAATTCGCCGGAAACAACCGGTTTCAACTGTAAATATCCACCCAAAATGATCATGTTAAATACTTTTGCCATGCCCATTTTGTTGGCTTCTTCCGTTGCATCAATTGAATAAATATTGATGTCTTTACGTGTCGGAAATTTAGTAATACCATTCGGATCATATAACAAGTATCCGCCGGGTTTTACAGCCGCCTCGAATTTGTCCAACGATTGTTGATTTAAAATAATCGCCGTATCGAATTTGGTTAATACGGGAGAACTGATACGCTCGTCGCTGATTACAACGGAAACGTTTGCAGTACCACCGCGCATTTCAGGACCGTAAGAAGGCATCCAACTTACTTCTTTGTTTTGCATGGCGCCGGAATATGCGAGGATTTTTCCCATCGACAAAACTCCTTGTCCGCCAAAGCCTGCTATGATGATTTCTTCTGTCATTGTTATTGTGTTTAGAGTTTAGAGTTTAAGGTTTAGAGTAAAATTTCTTTAAACTCTAAACCCTCAACCTTAAACATTATTTTGTTACTAATTGACCATCTACTTTAATATCACCGAGTTGGTAGTAAGGGAACATGTTCTCTTCCATCCATTTATTGGCTTCATTCGGAGTCATTTTCCAGTTGGAATTACAGTTGGAAACTACTTCGATAAATGCCAAGCCTTTGTTTTCCGGCTGCGTTTCGAATGCTTTGCGAACGGCTTTTTTCAGTTTGCGAACATTTCCGGGCGTATGCACCGAATGGCGAGAAACTGAACGAACACCGGGCAACATGGCAATCATTTCGGTGATTTTCATCGGACTTCCCATCGTCGCAACATCACGTCCGAACGGAGAAGTAGCCGATTTCATACCAACCAAAGTCGTAGGCGCCATTTGTCCGCCGGTCATACCATAAATACCGTTATTCACAAAAATGATCACGATATTTTCGCCACGGTTGCAAGCGTGAATGGTTTCGGCAGTACCGATGGCCGCCAAGTCGCCGTCGCCTTGATACGTGAAAACATAACGATCCGGCATCAAGCGTTTGATAGCGGTAGCAACAGCAGGAGCACGGCCGTGAGCGGCTTGCTCCATATCAATATCCATAAAATCATAAGCCAACACAGAGCATCCTACAGGAGCCACGCCCACCGTTTTTTCTTGGATACCCATTTCTTCAACCACTTCCATGATCACACGGTGTGTGGTTCCGTGACCGCAACCCGGACAATAGCTCAAGGTATTGGGCGTCATCAACGGCGTGCGGCGATAAACTAAATTTTCAGGTGAAACTATATTTGACATTTCTTTAATCCTCCTTATAATAATTGTTTTTTAAACGCCGCGAGCACGTCTTCCGGAGAGTGAATCATTCCACCCACGCGGCCGTAGTGTTCAACTTTGGTTTTTCCGTTAACAGCCAGGCGTACATCTTCTACCATTTGTCCCAAGCTCATTTCAACAGCCATAAATCCTTTTGCTTTTTGAGCAAGTTCGGCAATTTTTTTCGTTGGGAACGGGAACAAGGTAATGAGGCGCAACAAGCCTACTTTGTGGCCTTCGGCACGAGCCAAATCCACGGTTTTTTGTGCAATACGTGCACTCGAACCGTAAGCTACCAAAATATAGTCGGCATCTTCACATTGAATGGCCTCAAAACGCACTTCGTTTTCTTCGATGGTGCGATATTTTTCTTCCAAACGACGAACGTGTGCTTCTTGAATTTCAGGAACGAGATTCAACGAAGTGATGATGTTGTGTGGGCGAGAAGCAGGTTTGCCAACAGCAGCCCAAGGCGTGTTTTTAGCAATTTCTGCATCGGTAAAACGCGGACGTTGTTCTTGAAGAACTACTTTTTCCATCATTTGACCAATTACACCATCCGATAAAATCATCGTTGGAATACGATATTTAAACGCAAGGTCGAAACCAAGCGGTGCGAAATCAGCCATTTCTTGAACAGAAGACGGAGCCAACACGATCAAGCGATAGTCGCCGTGTCCGCCGCCTTTAGTTGCTTGGAAATAGTCGGATTGTGCAGGTTGGATCGTTCCCAATCCCGGACCGCTACGAACTACGTTCAAGATTAAACACGGAAGTTCTGCACCGGCCATATACGAAATACCTTCTTGTTTCAAGCTCATACCGGGGCTTGAAGAAGAAGTCATCACGCGTTTGCCACAGCCTGCGCCACCATACACCATGTTGATGGCAGCTACTTCACTCTCCGCTTGTAAAACCACCATTCCGGTGCGTTTTTCGGGTTGTTCTGCCATTAAATATTCCATTACTTCGGATTGCGGAGTGATCGGGTAACCGAAATAACCGTCGCAACCGGAACGAATAGCAGCTTCTGCCACTGCTTCGTTACCTTTCATTAAGCGAATCTCTGCCATATTATTCTTCAATTTTCATTTTGTAAACTGTGATTGCTCCATCCGGACATACCACAGCGCAATTCGCGCATCCGATACAGTCTTCGGTTGCCATTACTGCAAATTTGTACCCTTTGCTATTCACATTGGGCGACATCTTGATCACCGCTTGTGGGCAGGCGGTCAAGCAGACCTCGCAACCCTTGCATCGCTCGGTGTCAACGACGATTTCTCCTTTAATTTTAGCCATGTTTTATTTTGTGTTTGTGTTTTTTTAAGTTCAAAAGTTTAGAAGATTTAGAAAGTTCAGAAGGTTTAGAATGCATTCCAAACTCCCTGAACTCTCTGAACTTTTTAAACTCTTATTGGTTAAGCATAATCGGCATTACCAACATCAAAATGTCCTCGTCGGCATTTTGGTTTCCGATCGGTAAAAGAATACCGGCGCGGGTTGGATGTGACATCTCGATACAGATTTCGTCGGTATCTACGTTGTTCAACATTTCCAACAAAAATTTGGAATTGAAACCGATTTCCATCGGTTCGCCTTCGTAGTTACACGTGAAGCGTTCTTTAGCTTCGTTGGCGTAATCCAAATCTTCTGCGGTGATGGTTAGCTTTTTATCTTCGATTTTCAAACGCGCTTGCGGAGTCGATTGACTCGAAAAGATAGATACACGTTTGATAGCATTTAGGAATCCCATGCGATCCACCGTCATTTTATTCGGATTTTCTTTCGGGATAACAGCTTCGTAATTGGGGAATTTACCGTCGATCAAACGGCAAATAATCGACAAATTATCGAAGGCGAAGAATGCATTTTTATCATTGTAATCCATACTCACCTGCACTTCTTCTTTGCGAGCGCCAAGGATGTTTTTGAGTTGATTCAACGGTTTTTTCGGAACAATGAATGACACTTCGTTTTCGGATTTGGCATCCAAGCGTTTGTAGCGAACGAGCTTGTGCGCATCGGTTGCCACAAAAGTGATGCCTTCCGGAGAAAGCCCGAAAAATACACCGGACATTACCGGGCGCAAATCATCATTTCCGGTAGCAAAAATGGTTTTATTGATTGCATTTACCAAAACATATGAGCTGATTTCGGTTTTGGTGGTATTTTCCATTTCGGGAAGAGCGGGAAAACCTTCGGCATTTTCGCCCGCAAGTTTATATTTACCCTCTCCTGCAGTGATTTCGATCGCTTTATTTTCGTCGTTAATATTAAAAATCAATGGGATATCAGAGAACGTTTTAAGCGTTTCCAACAAAATTCTGGAAGGCACAGCAACGGTTCCTTCGCCATTTACTTCGCTCAACGGCATGCTGATCATCATGGTTGTTTCCAAATCCGACGCAGTAACCGTAAGTTTATCGGCTTCCAATTCGAACAAAAAATTATTCAGAATGGGCACAGTGTGATTTGTACCTACCACACCACTAATGGTTTGCAAATTTCTAAGTAATGCTTGGCTGTTTACTATAAATTTCATATAAAAAATTATTTTTCAATTTTTGACAATTATGCAAATTTAAGCAATTTTCAGCAATTTAAACAGTCTGTGAGCAAAAAAAAATGAACAAAGTGTTAATATATTGACAATCAACAGCTATTTGTCCGATTTCGATATTTCAAAACCAATTCTTTTGCGCGGTTTCTCTTCCATTTGTTTTCGACTAAAAAAATCGGCAAGGGTTTTATACACTTCACTGATTTGCTCTTCAGTAAACTTCTCCGAATTAACAATTTGCTGTTCCAGTTCCGCAATTGTATTATCGAATTCCTGTTTTGAAACGGGGCGTTGGATGGCATAACCATTTATAAAATAATCCTTAAGTACTTTATTTGCCCAAATTCTAAATTGAGTTCCACGTTTGGAATTAACCCTATATCCGACAGAAATAATTAAATCTAAATTATAATACAATATATGGCGAGTAACCTTCCGTTTTCCCTCCATCTGAACTTGTGCAATTTTTGCACAAGTTGAATTTATTTCCAATTCTTCAGTTTCGTATATATTTTTTATATGCTTAAGAATAGATGTCCTGTCTGTATCGAACAGCATTGCGATCTGGTATTGATCTAACCAGATCTCCCCATTTTCAAACCGTATTTCAATTTGAGATGCTCCATTCGGCATTTGATAAAGAATTGTTTCATTTGTCTTCATAGTTATAAAAATTTGTTCATATATATAAACGCGATGACACCCCATTTTATTCATTTTTCGAAGGGGAATTTATGAACAATTTTTCAACAAAACATAAAAAAAAGCCGTCGATTAAAACCGACGGAAACACGTAGAGACGTTGCATGCAACGTCTCTACGTGAAGGACAATCCTTTCAACAATGTACATCGTAGCATGTGCGATGTACAAAACCACCAGTTTGCCTTTGAAAATTCGGCAATGATAGAGAAGCAATGCATTGCTTCTCTACATCTTATCCCGCAAACAGCAGCGTTGCGGGCTTGATGAACCAAAAATCACCTTGTTTGCAACATGTATTTTTTTAATTTCCTGTGCGGATAATTACCACCGTTCCATTTCCGGAGCGTACGCCGGAAGCCATGGAAGTATTTGAAAATACTAATCCGCTATAGTGATTTGGTTGGCCGGTATGTGTGCCGGAACTATTAATTGCATTGCAGCCAGAATGGCCGGAAATATAGGAAGAACCTCCGCCGCCTCCGGAACTATATGTGTTAGTCGGGCACGTAACGGCATATGCTGTTCCTCCCCAATAACCACCACCACCACCACCGGTACCCTCTCCTGCACATGATCCTGTACATGTGGGCGTTACACCATTTCCTCCTATACCAAATGCATTACCTGTTGTTTGAGTAGCTCCTAAAGCCCTGTTTCCGCTTGCCCCTCCACATACAGCTATGTACGTATAATAAGAAGCTCCACCTTGAAAACCGCCATCTCCGGCTCTTTGATTATTAGCACTTCCTCCCCCGGCACCGGCAACCATAATTCGCGACCGCAAAGAAATTTGATTGTTCCAAGAGTTATCACTATTCATCAAACGAATATCGCTCGCGCCTCCTCCCCCTCCGGATGGACATACGCAGGCAGCAGCAGCAGCATTTCCAGCTCTTCCTCCTCCATTATAGCCGCCGGCTCCTCCAGTTTTAGAATTTACAACATTCAACCCTTGCTGTCCCACATGCACAATTAAACTATTCAATTCAGACAACGCTAACGTTCCTTTAGTATATCCTCCATATCCAGGACTACCATACGCTTGTCCTCCTTGTGCGCCCCAACACTCCATTCGATAAGTTCCTGCTATCAGACCTCGTTGTGCTGCTGCTCCCGAATAAGGAATAATGGAAACTATGGCTCTGTCTGCACTTGTGCAACCCGTGCTTAAATCTCTCGCAGCGGCATAATAGGTATAATTACTGGAAGTAAAAGATTTTGTATTGCTCAAATATGCTGCACCTCCGCTTGCTGTAGGATACCAGTCCACCACACAATTTGCACAACTTGCAGTGGTTGTCAAAACCGCATTTACGGCTGTTGAAGGTGCCGTATTAATCGCAAGCTCCGGAGCGGTAATTGAAGTACTTGTACAACTGCAATCCACGGTTTTCACGGTAATAAGATTGGACCATCCTGTCCAACCTTCGGCTGACAATCCTTTAACCTTGATCGTTGTGCCATTTGTGATTGATGAAACAAACATATAAGGAGTTGTCACGGCCGCATTATCAACACCGTTTACATTGAATATATAACTGCTGTAATTTGATGAATTTTCAACATTCACAAACGTATTGGATCCATTACAAAACGTTTGATTTTCGTTCGGCAATAAAATCGGTTTCATAAAATATTCACCTTCCATGCAGCGAACGGACAATCCATAAGAACGAAAACCATCCCAACGTCCGGCTTGACCTACTGTATTTGAAAAACCACGATAATTTGCATAGTTCGCGGTTGCAGATTTCGTTGAAGTCCAAAAATAAGTAGCCGTTCCTCTTGAAGCATAAGAAGAGCCATTTTGCTCGCGATATCCGGCCGGGATTATATTAAAACCAAAGTTATCCGTAGAAGCCCCCGAAC
>JAVBNF010000072.1:0-6858 GCA_031551725.1 Bacteroidales bacterium | reverse complement strand
TTGTCGTACAACGGCAAGCCGGGAGTTTGGGCGAAAGTAAAGCAGAAGTGCAAAAATGCAAAAGCGCAGAAGAAGAACATTTTTCTGCATTTCTGCATTCTTGCGTTTCTGCCACGAAGTAGTTGTGTTTTCATGTTGTGTTTTATTTAATTGTTGATGTCATGGCCAGTGGCACAACCGCGTGCTCATCTGGCTATCATTAGCCTTTGAATCAAATAAAAAAGCGTGAGTTGAAATCTTATTTGTAAAGAGGTACCGCTAAGAACCCACAACCAAAACAAGACACAACTCACGCCGAAACACAGCATGAGCGTATGGCTTATCAATTCTTTGGTTGTGAAAATTAGCGGTTTTCTTTACAAGAATTTAAGCTTACGCTTTTCTATTTATGTATAATTATGTTTTTTCCTCTATAAAGTATTTTTAAATTTCTTCTGCAAAGGTATAAATAATTTTTGAAATAAAAAACCTTACAAAAATATGACAATTGCGAATCTATGAAAAATTAGTGATCATATATGTCACCAAAACATGTCTCAATAAACAATATTTGAAAAACATTATGAACCTGTATTCCGATGAAAGGGCGATTGTCTCCATTTGCTCTAAAAACATCAAGTTCTTTTATTTCCGGAGTAATACAAGAAGGAAGTTGAGGCTTAATTTTCTCTATAGGAATAGATTCTATTCCAAAACTATGCCTATGGGATTTTCGGATTTCAGTCCATCCCAATTCAGAAAGCTGCTGCAACCTAATTAAAAAAGTATAAAAAAAATGAGGGTCTTTACAATCTTTTATAGAGTGTCTTGAAAGATATTTGAAACCAAAAAGAGGCGCCTCAGCATGTAATAAATCTTCTTTATGAGGACCTTTTTTTTGAGGGTTTTTAATAATTGACTGCTCTTTGCCGCTTTGTTTCTTTGATTTTTTCTTTGAGCGAGATGTCTTGCTCATTTTAATCTTTTCTTAAAAAAAGATGTTAATTTGTCTTTAGAAATTACCTGCCCCACACCCGTATGCGTACTTTTCCAAGGAGCTTCTTCATGAGTCATCTCCATTAACCCGATAGCAGAATATTTATTGTACACTCGACAAACGTTGTCAAACAAACGTTCTTCTTCGATTGTTAATTCTATGGGGGTATCCTTATATTCTAT
This sequence comes from Bacteroidales bacterium, assembly GCA_031551725.1. GTDB lineage: Bacteria > Bacteroidota > Bacteroidia > Bacteroidales > P3 > JAVBNF01. Next base: position 5,700 of record JAVBNF010000072.1, on the reverse strand, counting down.
GCCTTGATTGCCATATTCTTTAAAGTGCTCATAAACAGCTGGTACAACAGGCCCGTACATCCATGCTTCTATCTCTTCTTCAAACAATGGGGTTTTAAAAAAAGCCAAATGGAAACCTTGTTGATAATACAACATCTTTTGCAATTTCATATTAGAAATAAGATCGCCTGAATCTGAAGCGACACTACTCAAAATTTTATTTGCTATATCTATTGCTGAATAAGCCATAATAGTTTTTCTACAAAAGTAATCTTTTCGTTTAACTTTCACAATAGGTTATGAAAAATTTAACAAAAAATTAACATTTATTAAGAAATTACTTTAAATGAAAAGAGCGACAGAATTTCTTCCATCGCTCTTCATTATCGGAATTTGTTACTAAAGGTGAAACTTCATTAACAATTAATAATTAACAATTATTTTAGGCTTTCTACCGCTTCTTTGATACGGTCGCAGGCTTTTTTCAAACTCGTCAAGTCTGTTGCGTAAGAAATACGGAAACATTCGGGATCACCGAAAGCATCGCCGCCTACCAAGGCAACATAATAGTTATCCAATAAATAATCAGCAAAATCAGCACCGGTTTTAATTTGTTTTTCACCGGCTTTTTTGCCGATCAAGGCTTGCATATTTACAAAAATATAAAAAGCACCGCTTGGTTTGTTCAACTTCAAACCTGGAATTTGTCCTAACCATCCTAAAACATTATCGCGACGTTCGCGGAAAGCGGTTGTCATGGTTTTCAAATCTTCAGATTTGGTAGGATCTTGCAACATGGCTTCCAAGGTTGCACGTTGTGCAATTGAAGAAGCAGCCGAAGTCATTTGCCCTTGAACTTTGTTCATTGCGCCGGCCAATTCAACAGAAGAAGCCGTATATCCGATACGCCAGCCGGTCATGGCAAAGCCTTTGGAAACGCCGTTCATCACAATCACACGGTCTTTGATTTCCGGATATTGTGCCAACGAAGAATATTTTCCTTCGAAGATAATCAATTCGTAAATTTCATCCGAAATCACGATCAATTGCGGATGTTTGGCAACAACAGCAGCAATGTCTTTAATTTCTTCGGGAGTATAAACGCCACCTGTCGGATTCGACGGGCTGTTCATAATCAATACTTTTGTTTTCGGAGTAATTGCTTTCTCGATTTGAGCAGCAGTTACCTTGAAATCGGTCTCGATGCCGCCTTTTACAAAAACAGGCACGCCATCTACCAAACGTACCATTTCTGGATAAGAAACCCAATATGGAGCAGGAATAATCACTTCGTCGCCCGGGTTAACGGTTGCCAACAAACAGTTCATCAACGCGTGTTTACCACCGGCAGAGACCATAATTTGGTTTGCTTTATAGTCGAGATCATTATCTCTTTTCAGTTTAGCGGCAATAGCTTCGCGCACGTCCATGTAGCCGGGAACGGGAGGATAGTGGGAGAAATTTTTGTCGATCGCAACTTTGGCGGCGGTTTTAACCACTTCCGGAGTGTTGAAATCCGGCTCACCAACAGCCAAATTGATCACATCTTTGCCTTGAGCTTTGAGCTCATTGCTTTTGTTCGACATCGCCAATGTTTCCGACGGTGCCATTCTGTTGATACGTTCTGAAATGAAACCCATGATATTTTTATTTTTTAAGTTTTTATGTGCGAATTTAAAAAAAGCTGCCCGAAGACAGCTTTCTATATTTGAAGTTCTGTTTATTCTTGTGTAGGTTGTTGTTCCGGAGCGGGCATTTGCGGCATAGTAGGCATCGCTACATTGTCATCCACTGTGATTCCGGTTTGAGGAGCATCGGGAGTACCGTTGCCGCGTGGGATTACAAAAGCGGAAATCAAACTCAAACACATTAGGGAAATAGCGAGTGTCCAAGTTGCTTTTTCAAGAAAATCGGCTGTTTTACGTGCGCCCATAATTTGGTTTCCGCCACCGAAAGTTGATGATAAGCCACCGCCTTTAGGGTTTTGAACCAATACGAATATGCCAAGAAACAAACAGCATACAAAAACAAAGATCGAGATGATAATGTAGAGAACCATGTTTAATTATGAATTAAAAATTATGAATTATGATTTTTTACGTGCGTTTTTTTTGCTTTGCTGTTTCAATTCCAACTCGGCTTCCGCAATTAATTTTGCAAAGTAACGATTTTTTTTTGGATTTTTCAAACTTAAAGCCTTATAAATTTCAATGGCCTTGTCGGGAGCGCCTTGTTTGAGGTATAATGCTGCTAATGTTTCACTGCCGTCATTCAAATTCTCTTTCAGACTATGCTCCTCAGGATCAATGCTTAAATTTTCATAATCGCGTTCAGCTTGAATACGCACAATATTGTGTTCGGCCTGTAAAAAACGGTTGATAATATCGTCTTCCGCTAAAGGTTTCTTTTTGGATTGGCGATGGGTGACGGATTTCGTCATGGCAAGCGTAACGAGGCCATCCGGCTTTGACTTTCTGGTTTTGCTTGCAGTTTTGGGTTTCGTCATGGCCAGCGCAGCGTGGTCATCTGGTTGCTTTCTCTTTGACGCAGCTTTAGGTGTTGGCAGCGTTTCGACTCCAGTTATGCCCGAAATTTCGTTCAAACGTTGCTTAATTCGAGACATTACTTGTTCGCGATGTTCATCTTGCAACTCCTTTTGTTTGGCATTAGGAATATCAATTGAAGAAAGGAAATCACTAATGGTTGCATCGGCTTTACGCGGAATAGGCAGGGCATTTAGTTGTGCTGAAATACCTTCGTATTTTTTAAGCAAAGCCATGGTTTCGTTTAGGTCTTTTGGCGTTTGCTTAACGGCTGAAGCCATTTTCAAAGGTTTGTTTTCCGTTTCTACTTTATCCACCAACCGTTTCAGATAGGTGCGATCGCTAATGCGGATGGCTGTTTTCGGAAGATAAAGGTCGAACGTGTCTTCCTTTAATTTCTTCAAATTGAGCAAATACAGTACATGCAACGCTTGTGCATACGGATAGTGTTCAATCGCTTCTTTTAGGTCGATTAAACTGCCGTTGCTGAAATTTTTCAGCGTGCTCAAGCGGTGTATGAGATCCTTTTTACTCATTGTAATGAAAAACAATCCACAAATTTACAAAATTTCACGAAATTTTCCTAATAAATTTTCTCACAAAAAATCTGTCTTCTGTCCATTTCTTGGGATTGTTAAGAATATAATTCGAAATTGTCACAAATGCATGATTATTTCGGATGATATGTTCGTAATAATTGCGTTGCCAAAAAATACCAATCATTTGATTTTGTGATTTGTATATTTCCAAACATCGATTTGCCACCAACGATTTGTACGCACCCACAATATTCCCGATAACGACGGCCGTAGGGGCACCCCTTGCGGGTGCCCTCGTTTCATTAACGGCAACGCCGTTAATCGCATTATTATTGATGATATTGCCGTTGATGATATTGCCGTTGGCAATATCATGGTCAAGGGCACCCGCAAGGGGTGCCCCTACGGTGGGGGTTGTGGAATTTAACACGATAATGCCATGCACGTGATTGGGCATTATTTGAAACGTATCAAATTCCGCATGGTGATACCGTTTGGATAAATTCAACCATTCGTCAAATGCAATCTGACCATGGGCATTTAATATCATTTTCCCGTTTCTAATTTCTCCAAATCGATGTTCTTTGTTCTGACAACAAATGGTAATAAAATAGGCCCCATTTGATGAATAATCGTAATTTTTCAGGCGAATGCTTCGGCGGTGATGTTTGTTTAAATCATTTTTCATATCACGTTATATAAAATTTCATTTATATATATAAACGCGATGACACCCCGAATTATTTCTTAATAAACGTTAAAAATATGTTAAATTTTCAAATCATGGGAATAAATCAAAACAAAACACAAAAAAATGCCGCTGAATGAAAATTCAACGGCAATGGTGTAGAGACAAGGCGTGCCTTGCCTCTACAAAAAGAACAAACCCTTTCAACAACGTCCACCGCAGCACGTGCAATGTACAAAACCACCAAGTTTGCCTTTGAAAATTCGGCAATGATCGAGACGCAATGCATTGCGTCTCTACAGCTTATCCCGCAAACAGCAGCGTTGCGGGCTTGATGAACCAAAATCACCTTGTTTGCAACATGTATTTTTTTAATTTCCTGTACGGATAATAACGACAGTTCCCTTACCAGCACGAGCTCCTATTACCATTGATGTATTCGTAAATGCCAGTCCACTATAGTGAATTGCCTGTCCCGTGTGTATGCCAGAAGCATTTATAGCATTACAGCCAGAATGACCAGAAATAAAGGATGATCCTCCTCCTCCTACACCATCGTTAGGAGTTCCATCTCCGTCACCAGCCCCTCCTCCTCCATAATATCCTCCGCCACCTGTCCCACTCCCTGAAAGATATGCTGTACCACATGCACCTCCAGCACCCTTAGAACCTGCACCACCTATTCCAAACTGACCTTTTGCTCCCGCAGACCAACAAAATTCCCCATTGGGGCCATATCCAGCGGCACCTCCATTCCCACCGGCAGTTTGTGCTCCTCCCTTACCTGTTTTATTAAATGTACCACTAGGGGCTGCAGTTCCTCCACCTGCCGTGCGATTGGCATTTGCATCTGCAACAGAATTGCCTGTTCCTGTCACAATACTGCTTCCGCCACCACCACCACCAGAGACCATAATCCTACTTCGTAGAGAAGAGGCTGTATTCCATAATGCAGGTGATTCAAGTCTAATATCAGATGCTCCTCCTCCAAATATTCCTACAGTGGCTGTTGTAGCATTGTATGAGCTACCTTGTGTCCCCACATAAACAAAAACGGTTATATCTTTTTCTAAAAATAAAATTCCTCTACTATATCCTCCATAGCCTCCTCTTGCCCCGGTTCCATTTTGCCCTTGTGCCCCCCAACATTCCATTTGATAAGTTCCTGCAATCAAATCACGTTGTGCTGCCGCCCCCGAATAGGGGATAATGGAAACCATGGCTCTGTCTGCACTTGAACAACCGCTGGATAAATCTCGAGTAGCAGCATAAAGGGTATAGTTAGCCGCCGCATAAATCTTTGTATTGCTCAAATATGCTGTCCCTCCGCTTGCTGCGGGATACCAGTCCACCACACAATTCGCACAACTTGCAGTGGTTGTCAAAACCGCATTTACGGCTGTTGAGGGTGCTGTATTAATCGCAAGCTCCGGTGCGGCAATTGAAGTACTTGTACAACTGCAATCGACCGTTTTCACGGTAATAGGAATTGAATATCCGCTCCAACCTTCAGATGTCAAACCTTTGACCTTGATTGTTGTTCCATTTGTGATGGGCGAAATAAACATATAAGGTGTTGTTACAGCTGCTTTATCTACACCATCTATGTTAAAAATATAGCTTGTATAAAGCGTCGTATTATCTACTGTTACAAAAGTGTTGGCGCCTTCACAAAAGGTATTGTTTGAATTTTGTTGAAGGATTGGACTAAGTGTATATTCGCCTTCCATGCAGCGGACGGACAATCCATAAGAACGAAAACCATCCCAACGTCCGGCTTGGCCTACTGTATTTGAAAAACCACGATAGATTGCATAGTTCGCGGTTGCAGATTTCGTTGAAGTCCAAAAATAAGTAGCCGTTCCTCTTGAAGCATAAGAAGAGCCATTTTGCTCGCGATATCCGGCCGGGATTATATTAAAACCAAAGTTATCCGTAGAAGCCCCCGAAC
>JAVBNF010000044.1:0-34249 GCA_031551725.1 Bacteroidales bacterium | reverse complement strand
CGGCGGTCGTTTCGTAGGCGCACGTGTTGCGGCTGAGCTTCGTTGAAAACGTTTGTCCTTCTTGTAGAGACGCAATGCATTGCGTCTCTACGTTTTTTTCACCCCAAAGTATTATTTTCGAAAAATTTTTAATTCTTAATTATTTTTCGTATCTTTGCAGTCCGAAAATTTTCGGAGAATTATTAACAAATTAAAAATCAAAAACATGGCTCATTACGAAACCGTTTTCATTATGACTCCCGTTTTGTCTGATGAACAGATGAAGGAAGCGGTAAAAAAGTACCAGTCTTTAATCAAAGACGCAGGTGCAGAGATTGTTCACCAAGAGAATTGGGGATTGCGCAAATTGGCGTACCCAATCCAAAAAAAGGGCACAGGCTTCTATCATTTGATTGAATTCAAAACAGAAGATGGCAAGGTTATCAACACTTTAGAAACTGCTTATCGTCGTGACGAACGTATGTTGCGCTTCTTGACTGTTAAATTGGATAAATTTGCAGTAGCGTACAACGAAAAGAAACGCAACGAGAAAAAAGCAAGTAAAACATTGGCTGAATAATTTTAATTAGAGAAAACATGGCACAAGAAACAGATATCAAGTATTTAACCCCGATTGCGGTTGATACGAAAAAGAAAAAATACTGCCGTTTCAAAAAAAGCGGTATCAAATACATCGACTATAAGGATGCTGACTTCCTTTTGAAGTTCGTTAACGAGCAAGGTAAATTATTCCCACGCCGTTTAACAGGAACTTCTCAAAAGTTCCAAAAGAAAGTAGCGCAAGCCGTTAAAAGAGCAAGACATTTGGCGTTGATGCCTTACGTTGCAGACTTATTAAAATAAAAGGAGGACAGATTAATGGAAGTTATTTTATTACAAGACGTAGCAAAATTGGGCTACAAAGACGATATCGTTAAAGTAAAAAACGGTTTTGCCAATAACTTTTTGCTGCCTCAAGGTTTTGCAGTTATGGCTACCGACAGCATGCGTAAAGTTCACGCAGAAAACTTGAAACAACGTTCTTTCAAAGAAGAAAAATTGAAAAACGAAGCGTTGAAAGTTGCTGAGTCGTTAGCAGAAATCACTGTAAAAGTTGGTGCTAAAGTTGGCGCTACCGGTAAAATTTTCGGTTCTATCAATGCAATTCAAATTGCAGAGGCGTTGAAAGCTCAACACAATATTGATATTGACCGCAAAAAAATTACAATTGACGCGAATGACATCAAAGGTGTTGGTGTTCACACTGCGAAGGTGAATTTGCACCGCGAAGTAAAAACAGACCTTAAGTTTGAAGTTGTTGCTGAGTAAGCAACCCAAAGATAAAAATCAAGCCTTTCAACAAGCTCGATTGGGGCAATTCAACGAAAACGACCGCCTCTAAACCGGAACAGCAATGTTCCGGTTTTTTTTTATCTAAAAACGCAACTTTAAATTTAATCCCAACACAATCAGCGATAACTTGGAAGCAGCCTGCGCAACGCTGCCATATTCGAAATTGGCAGGCTCTGTTTGGGCGTAAACAATCATCAATTCTTGGTTTTTCTGCAAGTTGTTAAGCCCATAATCAAAATACACTCCAACATAAAGTTTGTTTTCAAAATAACGCGGAACAAAAAATCCGCATTGAAAAGAAGCTGCAATTACGGGTTTTAATTCGAATTTCCCGTCGCTACTCATTGAAAAGTTATCTTCGAACCCAAGTTCGGGAATGTTGCGAATGGTGGTATTCAAAGACGGGATATAGCCCGAAGTACTCAATGTTCCATCACCTGAATATTTTGCATAAATAGGGATTTTCACTTTCAATCCGGCTGCAACATTCCAAGCGATTTGATACAGCTTTCCTCTTTCAAAATTGAGCATCAAAGGAACATTCACAAAAAAAATACCGGACTTTTCTTGATAAGAGTGATAATCGACAATAAAATCAAAATCAAAGCCGTTTGGCGTTACGTGTAAACTTTTTTCTTGATAATTATTCATTTTTAACGTCGTTTGATAATAATCAAAGTCAAGACCTGTCAACAGAAAAAACGGCGATTTTTTAAAACGGATTTTATAAAAAAATCCGATATTAAAACCATATCCACTATTGCTTTTGCTTGCAGCATTGACATTATAAAGCAGCGATTGATATCCTCCTCCGACTTGAACTCCCACATATCTGTCATTATTAAGGATTTCAAACATCCGAAAGTCGTATTTACCCTCTTTTTTACGTTTTAAATACTCTTGATAATGCTCCATAGCAACAATTAAAGACTCATAATTAGCGACTTTTAGTTGTTCTGCTTTTTTCTTATCAAGCCATTCGATTTTTACCATTTGAAACGGAACGCTATCGCTCCAATGTACTCCACCGATTTTATCGATCCAATTTTCGCTCACCTCCCAATTCGTAGTATCTCGCTTGGTAAGCCTAAAAATCTGAGCATTGGTTTTCTTGGGCTCGGCCGAAGGCTTGCGTAAGAACTGGCGCAATAATTCTTTGTCTTCTGCGGAATATTGCGGTTTTGGTGGTGGTTTTGCAAAGGCACCTTGCGCAAAACCGAATAAAAACAGAAATGCGACACCGCAAATGAGATTATGTTTTAGCGAACATTTTATCATTTATCAAGCACTAATATTTTCACAAATGAAGGTGCTTGTCCGACCCGGCTGATTTCTATCAGATACACACCCGGATGTTCGTTGATGTGGATGGCTTCCGATGTATTACTTAATTGCTGTTTCCAAAGTGTTTTCCCACTTAAACTTTGCAATTTGATTTCTTGTACATTCTGCTCAGGTCTCACAACGGTGAGGGCTTGTCCTTTCACAACCGGATTCGGAAATACTTTAATTGCAGCTGCCGTTTTTTTATTCACAATCAGCGGACAAGTATAAATATCATCTCTCGTTTTTGTGTGCATCATGCAGGTATAGGAACCTTTTTCGGGATTATGAACATAAGCGTGCGTAGCATCCTTAATGATTTTTCCATCTTTATACCATTGGAATTGCGCAAAATCATAGCCGCCGTTTGTTTCAACATTGCAATTAACCACAGGAACATTGTCCCACGGAAAAAAGATATTGTCTTTAATTGGTTTGTGAACGACAATGATATAGCGTTTCCGCAATGTTCCGCTTTGAGCGCTCAAAACTATTTCAAAATTATTTCGTCCGCATTTAGCCAACGAAAAAGTTCCTGAAATAGTAGAACGGCCGTTTGCAAATGTTCCGTCGCCGGAAGGAGCATTGATTTGTGTTGAAGCATAAGAAATATTTGAGATTCCAATATTCACATACTCTTGTCCGCAAGCGGCGTGAATGTGGAATGTATCAACCCGTGGGTTGTATGTAAAGGTATCTAATTTTATTATCGTACGAATATCTTTACCATCCACTTCAAGTTCGGAAACAATGATTTGTGTATATTTATACATTATCAATGATGCTGCTCTACTATCAATTGAACACCATTCGTTGGTTAGAATACATTTATAATATCCGGTATTTTCGTCTTGCAAAGAAGGGATGATGTAGAAACTATCCTGTGCATCAACAATATTCCTCCCTTGAAATTGCCATTGGAAAGTCCATGTATTATCCGTCGAAATTTCGAAACGGATAAGACTGTCTTTTTTCCGTGTAATGTCTTGCACATCTTTCAAAATAATCGGATTGGTATGCATAAAAATCCGTCCGGGCTTTGATGTGTCTGAGCCATAATAAGATGTAACCACACAAACGTATTGTCCGCTATCCCACACGGATGCATAGTTGATTGTGTATGAAGAAGCTGTTGCTCCGTAGAGTTGGGTACCATTTCTATACCATTGATAACTTTGCGCATATTTAGCTTGTACACTCAGCGTGAAAGACTTGGTTTCGCAGACATCGGTAGAATCGACAGGCTCTCCAGTGACAACCGCAATTTCATAAATGACGATGCGCGAAATCAAAGTAAGATCCGGAAAAAGTGGATTGGTCATCCGGCAATAAATAGTTTCCCCACTCAATTTTTTCGACACCCGGAATGTGCTGTCGCCATTATCATGAATCAAACTGTCGACTAAACGGTTTCGTGAATCCACCCAATGGAAAACGGTTGGCACATCTTGAATCAGATATTCTTTTTTCAATACAATAATATCATAATTACTCCAATAGTAAGAAGTATCTTGCGGACTGTATATAAAAATATCGGAAGGAAGAAGCGGCTTATGTTTGATATATTGCAAAGTTGAAAAACGAAATTTGTTGAAATCACATTTAAAATTGCGAATTTCAAACGAATCTTTAATGTCTAATTCGGAAATATAATTGTGCGAACAATACACCGTTTCCAAGCTGTCGTTATATCGCAAGGTCAAACTATACAGATTATTGTTGGAGCAATCCAAATAAGACAAAGCTGGATTATTTCCGATATAGATATAAGAAACGTCATTTGATTTGAAGTTCAACTTTTTGAGCAATTTATTTTGATATGTATAAATATTTGAGATAAAATTATTTGATACATTAATATCGTAAATCGAGTCACAACCTTCAAAATCAAAAGTTCCCTTTAAATTCTTATTCTGCCAATTAAGTGTGAGGATGCGCTTAAGCGAATCTTGATTATCCCATTGAATGCCGCTCAATGCTTCTACCCAAGCATCGGTTCCGTACCAATATAAAGTATCCAAAGCAGCCGAAGTGCCAAACTGATTAAGATTTAACTTCGTTTCATTGTTTGAAGTTTGACGTAAAAATTTGCGTAAAGCCTCTTTATCTTTAGGGTGATATTTAGAATTGGTAATATTCAAATCCCATGTAATGATTCCCGATCCAAAAGCAGCATTGCTCATTTTACTGCGTAGTGTTTTCCCGATAAAAAAAGTATCTATCAAAAATTTGCCATCTCCGATATGTAGAACGTGCCCGGGCAACACAGGGGTTTCTACATTTCCATTCAAATAAAACCAGTTAAACCTTGTGTAAAATGTATCTCCGTTATTATTCTTAAATAAATACTCTTTTCTAAAATCCAAAATATCATAATTATACTTTGCAACAACAGTATCGGATTGCGGAAAAATTGATTTGGTTGCGTAATAACTATAAGTTTGCGGATTAGGCATAGACGAAAACACAAGTCGATTATTATCGATCTTTATCGTATAAAAAAGAGAACTTGATGTTTTCAACACCGAAATCTGATTGTTAGCACAATTTAGATAAGCTAAATCCCCACTGCTTCTCAAATCGAGTTTTGACAACTGATTATCATTACAAAAAACAGCATTTAGTGAATTATGGCGGCTTAAATCCAGCGCCGATATATGATTATTCTCACAAGATAAATAAGTAAGACTTGTACTGTTTCCGACATTTAAGGTTGTAAGTAAATTATTTGCACAGCCCAAATCCGTCAAATTGCGATTGCGTATCAAATCTAAGACTGTCAGACGATTAACACTACAATAAAGCTCCTTTAGATACGTGTTTTGAGAAACATTTAAAGCCGTCAATCCGGTAGAATCGCAGTTAAGATAAGTCAAAGACAGTTGATTTTCCACATTCAACGAGCCTAATGGATTATAGGCACAACAAAGCCAGTCAAGTTTATTAATTTTCGTTAAATCGAGCGAAGAAATCCCGGTTCTACTACAGTCCAAACGCGTCAACTCTACGTTTTTATCAATATTTATACCTATTAGAGGATTATTATAGCAATATAACGTACAAAGTTTTACATTATTATCTGTATTTAGTTGTGTAATTTGATTTCTATAGCAATGGAATTCGATCAAAACAGGTAGACTATCCGTATTGACTTCTGTTAGTAGATTAGATGAACAATTCAAATAACGAATCTCTTTGTTTTTGGATAAATCAAGATTCGTAATTTGATTTCCACCACAATTCAAAGTTGATAATTTGTAATTACAATCTGTTTTTAACTCTGTTAACCCAGAGTTATCACAATACAATGTAGCTAAATTTGGAAAGCTATCCACATTCAACGCCCTAAATGGATTAGAACTGCAATAAAGAGACTGCAATAGCTCCTTATGAGTAATGATCAGTGTATCAATACCGATGTTATAGCAATTAAGATAAGTTAAATTAGGAAAATTCTCGAAAGTGTAATTGGGTAGTGGGTTAGAAGCACAATCCAATGAAGTTAATAAACTTAAGCTGTCGATGTTAAGTGTTGATATTTGATTCGACGAGCAATCCACACTCGTCAATTTCTTGTTATTGTTCAAATCTAAAAATGTGAGTTTATTAATCTCGCAATCTAAATATCTCAACTCCGGATTTCCTTGTAAATTCAGCGCTGTCAACGAGTTACCAAAACAACGCAATGTATTCAACAACAAACAACTATCGACTTTTAGAGAGGAAAGGCTATTAGAATAGCATGTTACCTCTGTTAATTTTTTATTTTCATTTAAATCCAAAGAAGTAATCCGATTGTCATAACAACTCAATGAGGTTAAATTGTGCAAACCAGATAAATTAATGCGTGTAAAGTAATTATGGGAACAATCGATCGAAACCAGAGAATCGCAGCCTTCCAAATCAAGAAAACCGCCATAGTTATATGAATACAGGTAGCTAAATGAATTCCACATGATTGATTTCATCTTTTTAGGCGATTTTACAGTCCAAGTAACTCCGGAAATTTTTGTCACCCAATTTTCATCAATCTCCCAACGTGAAGTGTCCACATAAATTTTCGAAGAGGTATCGTTGAGAGAAGCCTTAAAATATAAATCGAAATTTGAAACTCCTGCGAAGGCAGATGGCTGTAGTAGGAATTTACGCAAAGCCTCTTTGTCTTCTTCTGCATAATTTCCGGCAAAAGCCCTCAAGCCTACTGCAAATACAGTAAAAAAAAGTAAGGCCAAAAAACGGCAGCAAGCGCGTATTTTCATAGGATAGAAGGTTAATTTTACAAATATACGAAATTTTTCCGACATAAAATCGTATATTTGCATTAAATTTAGAATTTCGGATTGGGAATTTCGGATTTCGTATATTTTTCAAAACCACAAACTTGATGAGACGTGTTTATTGCTTAATATGTTGCCTTGCTTTCAGCTTTTCGCTGTATGCCACTCATCAACGTACGGCAGAAATTACCTATCGTCATATTTCGGGTTATACTTACGAATTTACAATTCATACTTTTTATTCTACCGGCATAAATGTTGCCGATCGCGATGTACTTGTTATTTCATGGGGGAATAATAATTACGATACTGTTGGGCGATCCGGTCAATATCCCTATCCCGACTATAACGTCAAAGAAAACTGGTACGTCATCCAACATACGTTTCCGGGCCCCAATCAATATATCATTTCAATGGAAGATGTAAACAGGAATGCAGGTGTTATCAATATTCCGAATTCCGTAGACGTGGCCATGTATATATCTACAACATTGACCATTAGCAGCTTCTTGACTTCGGGCGACAACTCCCCTATTTTGCTCAACAAACCTATGGAACAAGCCTGTTTAAACACTCCGTATATTTACAATCCGGAGGCTTACGATCCGGATGGCGACAGTTTGTCGTTTCGTTTAGTAAATTGTAAAGGGCTTGGTGGCACAGAAATTCCGGGTTACACACTTCCTGCTTCAAGCACGGAGTTCAGCATTAACGAATTAAGCGGTGAAATCACTTGGGATAGCCCTATTTTATCAGGTGTTTATAATATTGCATTTGTCATTGAAGAATATCGCAAAGGCGTAAAAATCGGCTCAGTTACACGAGACATGCAGTTAGAGGCTCAAGTTTGTAAAAATAAACCACCCTCGCTCAATTTTACCACAGACACCTGTATCACTGCAGGTGATACGCTGCGTATGCCCATCTACGCAAGTGATCCCGATACAAACGACATCATCACGTTAAGCGTAAACGGCGAAGTTTTCCAAAACCCTACGGCCGATATTCATTTCTCTGCCGTAAAGAGTAAAAGTCCGGCAACAGGAACATTAACGTGGATTCCGAAATGTTCCGACGTACGAGCTCAAAATTATCAATTCTTTTTCAAAGCAACCGACAACGGTAGCCCGAATTTATTTTCAAGCAAAACAATGCACATACGTGTACTTCCACCACCGGTGAAATTGCTTTCGGTAACATCCGGACGTTCTTTATTCTCTCTAACGTGGGAACGCAGCCAATGCGAAGAGGCCGTCGGATACCAAATTTATCGTAAAGAAGGACACGGCCCTTCGGCACACAACAGTTGTGATAATTTTGCCGATTCGAGTTATGTCTTAGTGACCACAATTCCCAATATCGACAGCTTGAATTTTACCGATTATTTGATTGATGAAGACGATTTGATTGCCGGAACTACTTACTGCTATGTTGTTTTGGTATTATGCAAAGACAATTACACCAGCGTGCCTTCGAACGAAGAATGTGCAATTTTGAATTCGGATAATCCAACGGTTTTAAATGTAGATGTAAGAGCAACCAATGCCGCAAACGGCGCTATTTATCTGCGTTGGCAGCGTCCGGCAAGTATTTTGGATAGCAATCCCGACAACTATTTCTATTACATTTGGGGCAATCCGCCGGGAAGCATGCATTTGGATTTCATCGATTCCATTTCTTCATCCATCGATACAACCTACATGGTTACAGGACTTAATACGGTTTCCAATCGTTATGAATTCAAGATCGAACTGTATGAAAAAAATCAACTTACACGCATCGGCAGTTCACGTAAAGCACAATCGTTATATTTGAATGCAGTTGGAAAAAATAAAAGATGTGAATTGCGTTGGCATTCTGCGCAAGCATGGATCAATCATTATTTCGTAATTGAGCGCGAAAACGGCAGTCAGTTTGATTCCATCGGCATCACCAGTTCGTTATCATATACCGATTCAAATGTTGTGAATGGCGAGAAATACAGTTATCGCCTGCGCGCTTATGGAAGTTACGAACCGAATGTTTCCAAAGAAACATTGATCAATTACTCGCAAATTACCTCTGCAATTCCGGAGCTCGACACACCTTGTCCACCTAAAATGTTTCCGGTTCAAACCAATTGCGATCCGGCCTCAAACTTGGTTTCTTGGGAGATTGATGAGGATTGCGCAGAAATGATCACATCTTATGAAGTATATTATCAGCCTTATCAAAATGCAGAATTAATACTGCTTACAACAACGTCTGAGGAATATTATTTACATCAAAACTTGAGCAGTATTGCAGGTTGCTACAGCATCCGTGCCATTAATTCGCAAAGAATGAAAAGCGATTTTAGCGACAGCGCATGCGTGGATTATGACCGATGTATGGATTATTCGCTGCCGAATTTCTTCTCTCCGAATGATGACGGTTATAATGATTATTTTGAGGCTTTCTCGCACGAATTTGCAGGAGGTTTCAACATTCAAATCTTCAACTCTTGGGGACGTTTGGTGTTCGAATCAACCGACCCGGATTTTAAATGGGATGGCAAAGACATACACAGCAAACAAAATTGTCCGGACGGCGCCTATTATTATATTGCAAACATCGAAGTTAACGGCTGGATTGGAAAATATGAAAAGAAACTAACGGGAAGCGTAACGATTTTAAGGTAATAATTAATTATTAATTATTAATGAACTTTACCTATCGTATTTTGAATATATAATGATAAAATTTATTCCGAGAAAAAGAAATAAAAAAGGAAGTAGTGAAAAAAATATTAGATTAGAATGGTACATTTCCAGAAGCATTTCGCTCCATTAACCATTAATAATTAACCATTAATAATTAAAAAAGTGTTTACAGGAATTATTGAAAAAACCGGCATTGTGGTCGGTATCGAAAAAGAAGGCACCAACGTGCATTTTACTATTGAAAGCAAGATGGCGCCGGAGTTGAAAATTGATCAAAGTATGGCGCACGACGGCGTTTGTTTGACTATTGTTAAACTCAACAAAGAAAAAAATTGCTATGTAGTTACAGCTATGCAAGAAACGCTTGACCGCAGCAACTTACGCACATGGCAATTAGGTACGGAAGTAAACTTGGAACGTTCGATGCGTATGGACGGCCGTTTCGACGGACACGTAGTGCAAGGACACGTTGACCAAACGGCAGTTTGTGAAAAAGTAGTGGAAGAAGACGGCAGCTGGCGGTATTATTTTCGTTATGAAAAAGGAGAACATTTCACAGTAGAAAAAGGCTCAATCACTATCAACGGCGTAAGTTTAACCGTTGTTGATGCAGAACCGGGACTTATTTCCGTGGCGATTATTCCTTACACTCACAACGAAACCAATTTCCACAATTTCAAACCGGGAACGATTGTAAATTTGGAATTTGATGTATTCGGAAAATATGTAACGCGCTTATTTGATGAATACATTAAAAATTATGAATTAAAAATTAAAAATTAAGAATAAGAACGATTTTCTTAGTTCCTAATTTAAACTCCTAATTATTCATAAGAAATCCCAAATTCAAGGAGAGATAGGAGGTTTTCAGGCTTGCATTCTCTTTGGGGTCCAAGTTTGAAAATCCCTTATTATAATTGAGTGTAATCGTAAATCCTGACGACATTTGATACCCGGCCATTAGATTTATCCCTATATCGAAACGGTTGAGATGAAAATCATCGTCAAGCGGTTCATATTTTCCATCCCAAACAATTTTAAGAGGATCAGTGGCATCATGGGCATTAGTAAGCACTTTTCCTGCTACACCAAATGCCAGCGTTGGTCCGGCACCAATAAAGAAATTTCCTTTATATTGTTCAAAACGCACCACAATATTCAAGGGAATTTCAATAATCCCCATACGGAAATTCGCAAACAGCGAGTCGCCTGTTGCTTCGGGTGCATAATCAACTAAAAAAGATTTTTGTATAAAATTAATGCTTGGGCGAAACGAAAACATCGGCGTAAACGGCACATCCACATCAATTCCACCCATCAAACCGGCACGCGGACGCACTTCATAGCCGCTCAAATCGGGTTCATCCACCGACATAAAAGAGGTTGTCATCCCCATTCGAAAACCCAATGCCGCTTCTTGTGCAAAAGCGCCGAAAAAGATTATAGAAAATAATACTGTAAGAAAAATTCTCTTCATTTGTTGTTGTTTATATTGCAAAGATACGAATTTATTGGGATATTGCAAGTTTGAGAAATCAAGCACGAATAATTTGTACACTTCCATCATCATTTATCTTGATAATTTTTGACGATTGTGTTTCGATTGCAGTGTCGTATTTTTCATCTACAATAAAACCTACGCCTTGCTTGATAATTGCTGCTATTTCTGTAAATTTCGCGGGGGCCGGTTCGCCTGAAATATTGGCCGAAGTGGACACAATGGGTTTTCCAAAAGCGCGAATAAGTTCTTTGCAAAAAGCATGATTCGGAATGCGGATCGCAATGCTGCCGTCTTGTGCAATCACATTTGACGCAAGATTTCTCGCTTTCGGATAAATAATCGTAAGCGGACGCTGTTCGGAATTCAGAATACTTTCAATATTTGCGGGCAAAGTCTCCACATAGTTCTTCAACATTTCTAAACTATCGACAAGCACAATAAAACTGTGGTCTTCGCTCCTGTTTTTCAAGCGATAAATAGCAGAAACCGCATCGGCATTGCATGCATCGCAACCCAATCCCCAAATGGTGTCGGTGGGATATAACAAAATTCCACCAGCTTGAAGAATGTCTTTCGTATATGCTACATCCATTTTAATTAGGAATTAGGAATTAGGAATTAGGAATTAGAGAACGAATCAGTATTTTGTAAATTCCTAATTCGTAATTCCTAATTGAGTTAGCAGTTCATTCGTATCAATTAGTAATGCGCATTTAAAATGGCCTTTCGGACATTCGCGATAGCCGTGCAAGCCGCAAGGACGGCAGTCGAGCGTGCAACGAATTTCAACATTTTTTGCATTGTCGGATTTCGGACCGAAACCAAACTGCGGAACAGTTGAGCAATAAACAGCCGTTGTTGGCGCATTGACAGATGATGCAAAATGCATGGGCGCCGAATCATTAACGTAGTTCATTTTTGCATGTTTCATCAAGGCTGCAGACTCCAGAAAACTCAATTGCCCGGCCAAATTCTGACTGCGGAAATGCCCGGAGCGACTGATAATTTCATCGCACAACGCTTTATCATTTTTTCCGCCAAGGAAACACACAATCAATTCCGGATCAAGCGAGCCTACAAAATCTACCCATTTTTCAAGCGGATATTGTTTGGTAAACCATAACGATGCCGGTGAAACCGTGATAAATGGGGCTTTGGTATGGATTTCTATTTTCTTTTTGTCGGAATCGGTTGGATACAGACGAATAGGAAAACTCAAATCGTCATTGGTAATATGCGAAACGAGCGTTAGATTACGCTCGGTTTCATGCATCGTTCCGCTTGCGCTGATCAGATGTGGAAGTTTTTTCGTAAACAAAAACGATAGCGGATTTTTATCAAAACCCACGGTTTGCTTGCCTTTTGAAAGCATAGTAATCAATCCACTCGTAAAAAAACGCTGCATATTTATAACTACATCGTAGTTTTCTTTGCGAATGTTTTTAATTAAATGAAAAAGATTTCTGTATTTTTTCGATTTGTCGAATACCCAAACCTTGTGTAAAAACGGATGTTTGACGAATAACGATTGGTTTCCGTTTTTTACCAGAATATCAATTTTCGCATCGGGGAAAAATGCATGCAATTTTTCCGCAACAGGCGTAGCAAGAACGACATCGCCGATAGAGGCGGTTTGTATCAATAAAATCTTTTTCATAATTGTTAATTATTAATTATAAATTGTTAATGACGCAAAGCGTGCAAAAGGCGCAGCTTCATTAACAATTTATAATTAACAATTAATAATTCCTTTCATTTCATCAATTCTGCCTGCCAGTTGTTTCTCAACCATTTCAAACTCCGCCTTCGATTTGAGTTCCGCTTTGACGCCGAAATAGAGTTTGATTTTGGGTTCGGTTCCGGAAGGGCGAACAGTTAGTTTATCGCCTCTTTCGGTGAAGAACTGCAATACATCCGATTTCGGTAAATCGATTTTTGTTTCTTTACCGGTTTTTAAATCTTTGGAAATTTGTTGTTGATAATCTTTTATCAAAACGATTTTGCTTCCTGCAATTTCTTTGGGCGGATTATTGCGAAAATCGACCATCATCTGCTGGATTTCTTCCAGTCCGGCTTTGCCTTTTTTAGTGATGGATAACAAGTCTTCTTTGTAAAATCCGTATTCCATATACAAATCGCAGAGGATGTCGTTGAAGCTCTTGCCTTGCGCTTTGGCCCAAGCAGCCACTTCGGCAATCATCATACAAGCGCTTACGGCGTCTTTATCGCGAACAAAATCGCCAATTAGAAAGCCGTAGCTTTCTTCGCCGCCGCCGATAAAGGTTTTCTTGCCTTCGTTTTTCAAAATAATGTCGGCAATAAATTTAAAACCGGTCAAAACATCAAAGCATTCTACTTTCAATTTCTCGGCCATATCCTTAAGAAGTTCAGTAGTGACAATGGTTTTCACTACAAATTCTTTTCCGGTAAGCAATCCGTTTTCTTTCCATTTTTTCAACAAATAGTAAAGTAAAACAGATGCAGTTTGATTGCCGTTGAGCAAAACAAACTCACCGTCGTCTTTTGGAATCGCTACTCCCACGCGGTCTGCGTCGGGGTCGGTGGCCATTACCAACGAAGCACCGATTTTCTTCGCTTCATCCAACGCCATCTGAAGGGCTACTTTTTCTTCCGGGTTGGGAGAAGGCGTGGTTGGGAAATTACCATCGGGAATGGCTTGTTCTTTGACCATCGTTACATTCTCAAACCCAATTTCTTTAAGCACTTGCGGCACCAAATGCACGCCCGTTCCGTGAAGCGGTGTGTAAACGATTTTCAAATCTTTTTGCGATTTGACAGCTTCGGGCGATAAGGAAAGCGCTTTCACTTTATCAAGATATACACGGTCAACATCGGCACCGACCATTTCAATCATTTTGCTGCCTTCTTCGCGTTGTACATCGGCAATGGATTTTATTTTCAGAACTTCGGTAATCACATTTTTATCGTGAGGCGCAACAAGTTGCCCGCCATCGTTCCAATATGCTTTGTAGCCGTTGTATTCTTTGGGATTGTGCGAAGCGGTAATCATCACGCCACCCTGGCATCCGAAATGACGAATGGCAAAAGAAAGTTCCGGTGTTGGATGAATGCCCTCAAACAGATACACTTTGAAGCCGTTGGCAGCAAAGACTTCAGCCGTTACTTTTGCAAATTCCTGACTGCGGTTGCGCGAATCGCAAGCGATTGCCACGCGTTTGAGCGGCAGTTCGGAAAATTGTTCATTCATATAATTAGCAAGGCCTTGTGTAGCCATTGCCACGGTATATTGGTTCATACGGTTGGTTCCTACGCCCATGATGCCGCGAAGTCCGCCGGTACCAAATTCGAGGTCGCGGTAGAAGGCTTCGGTAAGTTCAGCCGGATCGCTATCGATGAGTTTTTGTACTTGTTTACGGGTTTCCGCGTCATAATTAGGTTCGAGCCACTGTTTGGAGCGCTCAAGAACGTTTGGGTCGATGTTTGTATTCATAAAATTACATTTTACTTTTCGCAAATATACATAAAATTTGTTAAATAGTAAAAAATTGTTTGGTGGAAAGTGGACTTTATTCAACAAAAATCACATATCTTTGTTTATATATAACAAGCAAACAAAGATACGTCATGAAAAAATATACAAAAACCTTATCACAGCAACAAAAAGACGAACTGATCAATGTTTTAAAATCCCGTTTTGAAAAAAACATGCTCCGCCATCCCAATGTAATATGGGAACACGTGCAAACGAGATTGGAAGCGAATGTTGAAAAACTATGGTCGTTAAACGAAATGGAACAAAGCGGCGGTGAGCCGGATATTATTGATTTTGACAAAAAAACAGGTGAATATCTTTTCGTTGATTGCTCGCCGGAAACACCCAAAGGCCGCACAAACCTTTGCTACGACCAAGAAGCCTTGATTTCACGAAAAGAAAACAAACCGGCAAACAGCGCTATGGATATGGCAACAGCAATGGGCATAGAAATATTGACAGAACAAGCGTATAGAAAATTACAGGAAGTTGGAAATTTCGATACCAAAACTTCCAGTTGGCTCCAAACGCCCTCCGAAATCCGCAAACTCGGCGGCGCCCTCTTTGCCGATTTCCGTTATGGACATACTTTTGTATATCATAATGGCGCCTCTTCGTACTATGCAGTTAGAGGGTTTCGCGGCATGTTAAACGTTTGAAAATCTCAAATAAAAACACTTTTTACAATTTAATAATTTTCTTTATAAATATACTTTTATTTCAAAATTTTTATGTACCTTTACAACCTATTCTCAAATAAAATATCATGAAAACGTTCATCAAACACGTCGTATTTACAACATTTTTTGTTATCATCGGTGCATCTTTTCTGACTTTTTCGGGATGTAAACCGTCACAAAACGTTCATGTTGTTTTAGAAAAAACTGTTTTTGCCGACAGCACTTGCAGTTATTTTATGGCTTCCCAAGTATCAAGTCCGCTTAAAGATTCGATTGAAGCCGGTCGTTTGGAAATCATGAAACAAATATACGAAAGCAGTTTTGTTTCAGATGATGTTCAAGGCTGGGAAGAATCGAAAAAGACAACGGAAACAGCTTACAATCCGGCTCCGGAAGATAGCAGCGCTTGTCCCGGAAGTCAAATCCTTGTAAATGCCGATCGTTATTATCAAAATGCTAAAATCATCTCCATTGTTTACACGTATTACATGTACACGTGTGGCGCGAATGCAAATTACGGCCAATTCTGCGCTACATTTGACAAACAAAATGGAACAAAAATCGGCATGAATGAATTGATTACCGATCAAGCAACATTCTTGACCTTGGCTGAAAAAGCATTCCGTAAAACATACAAGATTCCTGACACCGCAAAATTGAACGATTATAATTGTTTGATGTTTGAGAACAACCAATTCTCAATGCCAAGTCAATTTGAATTCACCCAAGAAGGTATTAAATTTTCATACAATCTTTACGAAATAGCTTGTAGAGTTGACGGTTTGTACGAATTCACAATTCCTTATGCAGAATTGCAAAACATTGTTAATAAAGAATATTTAAAAGAAAAATAAGCTTTTCTTAGTTCTTTTGCGATTGCACCACTTTGGCTAAACTATCAATCCAATGTGGAATTTGAAGGTTGAAGCGTTGTTTGATTTTTGCCTTGTTTAACACACTATATGGCGGACGCGCTGTGGGCGTAGGATAATCCTTGCTTTCAATGGGAAATACTTTGCATTTTAATTTCGACAAATACATGATTTCCGTAGCAAAATCGTACCAGCTGCAAACACCTTCATTGGAGAAATGATAAATTTGTACGCCTTCATTCCAATCATTTGTTTGTGGAATAATTTTCAAAATGGCTTCCGCCAAATCGCCGGCATTTGTGGGGGTTCCGACTTGATCGAATACGACATTCAACATTTCTTTTTCGGCACCCAAACGCTGCATGGTTTTCAAAAAATTCACACCGAAATTGGAATACAACCAAGATGTACGGATGATAATTCCATGATCGGTATGTTTTTTTACAGCCTCCTCTCCTGCCAGTTTTGTCACGCCGTAAGCTCCTGTAGGATTGACCGGATCGTTTTCCACATAAGGCTTGTGAGCAGTTCCATCAAACACATAATCGGTGGAAACATGCACTAAAAATGCATGATGTTTTTTTGCCGCTTTCGCTAAATTCGCAACCGCATCGGCATTAATCAAATGCGCCTTATCTTGTTCTTGCTCGGCTTTATCAACAGCGGTATATGCAGCACAATTGACAATATAGTTGATACGGAATTGCTCAACAAAAATATCCACTTTTTGCTCGTTGGTAATATCCAATTCTGCAATATCTGTAAATACAAAATCGGCCTGCGGAAGCATGCTGACGTGCTGTCTGATTTCATTTCCTAATTGGCCGTTGGCACCGGTAACAAGTATTCTCATAGCAATGGTTAATGATTAATGGTTAATGGTTAATGGTTAATGAAATACAAATTAGATACTAAATGCGAAGCTCATTAATAATTAACCATTAACAATTTATAATTATTTAACTACTGTCTTAAAATAATCAATAGTTTTAATCAATCCTTCTTCCAATTGAATTTTGGGCTCCCAATCGAGCTCTTTTTTGGCCAAATCGATTTTCGGCTGGCGCTGCATCGGATCATCGGAAGGTAGCGGGCGAAATACGATTTTCGATTTCGTTCCCGTTAATTTGATAATCATTTCCGCAAGTTCCAACATGGTAAATTCATTGGGATTTCCTATGTTTACTGGACCAATAAATTCATCGCGCGCATTCATCATGCGGATCATTCCTTCAATCAAATCGTCCACATATTGAAAACTTCTGGTTTGTTTACCATCGCCGTAAATAGTGATATCTTCGCCCTTCAATGCTTGTACGATGAAGTTAGAAACCACACGCCCATCGTTTTCAAACATGCGCGGACCGTATGTATTAAAAATCCGGATGATTTTAATCTTCACATTGTTTTGATGATGGTAATCCATAAACAATGTTTCGGCACAACGCTTTCCTTCGTCGTAGCAGGAACGGATGCCGATCGGATTTACATGCCCCCAATATTCTTCACCTTGCGGATGCACCAAAGGATCTCCATAAACCTCACTGGTTGATGCCTGTAATATTTTTGCTTTCACACGTTTGGCCAATCCCAACATATTAATCGCTCCCATCACGGAAGTTTTAATCGTTTTAATCGGATTATATTGATAATGTACAGGAGAAGCCGGACAAGCCAGATTGTAAATTTCATCGGCTTCGATAAAAAACGGCGCCGTTACATCGTGGCGGATAAGCTCAAAATAAGGATTATCCAACAAATGTACGATATTCTTTTTTTGTCCGGTAAAAAAATTATCCAAACAATAAACTTCATTTCCTTCTTTCAAAAGGCGTTCGCACAAATGGGAACCAATAAAACCGGAACCGCCGGTAACAAGTATTTTTTTCATAAATTTCTGGTTTGTCATTGCCAGCTCAACGTGGCAATCCAGTTGCTATTTAGTTAGTTTTATTCATCGGAATGCCAATTCCACAATATGCAAAACCTTCTTTTTGGAGTTCGGTTTTATCGTAGATATTACGACCATCGAATACCACGGCTTCTTTGAGCATGGATTTTACTTTTTGCCAATCCGGAAAACGGAATTCCGTCCATTCGGTAACTAAAAATAAAACGTCGGCGCCTTCTAAAGTTTGATAAATGCTATCAACATATTCGATTTTATCACCGATACGGCGTTGTGTTTCGTGCATTGCAACAGGGTCGTATGCTTTTACTTTGCATCCTGCTTCGGTTAATTTTTCAATCAACTCCAATGCGGGTGCTTCGCGCATATCGTCGGTGCCGGGTTTAAACGCCAATCCCCACATGGCAATGGTTTTTCCTTGGATATTTCCGTTGAAATGTTTTTTGAATTTTTCGAATAATAATGTTTTTTGACGGAAGTTCACATCTTCCACAGCTTTCAAAACAGCCATGTCGTAACCTGCATTATCGGCAGTTTTTACAAGGGCTTTTACATCTTTGGGGAAGCAAGAACCGCCATATCCAATACCCGGATACAAGAATTTGCTACCGATACGGCTGTCGGATCCAACACCTTGGCGAACCATATTTACATCTGCTCCAACCAATTCGCACAAATTAGCAATATCATTCATAAAGCTGATACGTGTTGCCAACATGGCATTGGAAGCATATTTGGTCATTTCAGCTGACGGAATATCCATAAAAATCACCGGATGTCCATTCAACGTAAATGGTTTGTAGAGGCGTTTCATTACCGATTCTGCTATTTCAGATTCAATCCCCACAACAATACGCTCGGGATACAAGAAATCTTTTACTGCCGAGCCTTCTTTCAAGAATTCGGGGTTAGAAGCTACATCAAAAGGAATATTTACCCCGCGTTTCTTTTGTTCTTCCAAGATTTGCGCCTTTACTTTTTGCGCTGTTCCAACAGGCACTGTGCTTTTGGTAACAACCAAACAGTATTCCTGCATATTTTTACCGATTTCGGAAGCAACATTTAAAACGTAAGTCAAATCGGCACTTCCATCTTCGTCCGGAGGAGTTCCAACGGCTAAGAAAATCACTTCTATCTCGCGATCGCTATTTCTGAGTTCAGTTTCGAAGTGCAAGCGACCTTTTTGGATATTGGTTGCCAAGAGTTCATCCAAACCCTGTTCATAAATCGGAGAAATTCCCTTGCGGAGATTTTCAATTTTTTGCTTGTCAATATCCACGCAGGTAACATCAATACCCACATCTGCGAAACATGCGCCGGTTACCAATCCTACGTAGCCCGTTCCAACAATGGCAATTTTCATAAAATGAGTTATTTTTACTTTAAAAGGTCAAAGATACGAAAAATATTAATAATTAAGAATTAAAAATTAATAATTTTGAGGACGTAGATTCAACTTCGCTGACGTTTTATCGCAGATTTTTAAAATTTCGCAGATTTTCGCAGTATTTCTCCTAACAGGTCTTTTTCCTAACTTAAAACAAAACCTAACAGGATTTTAAGACCTGTTAGGTTTGTCCGGCTTAAACCGAAAGCGCCCCGCATCACACCATAAAAGGATGCGAGGATTTTGCTTTCGGACGCTCATGGCTGTGCGTGCGAGCCGGTTATTTCCTACTGACGAGTGCTCCTTGTACATCGTACATCAATTTAATCCTGGAGACAACGAACGGGAATGCCGCAAGACCGACTGCCGTTGCCGCTACGGAAGACACCTGCACTGCTCGAACTGAATTGACGGAACCATGCGTACATCGAAGAATAGCCCGAAGCCGACCAAAAGTAGGAATATAGTCCCTTGCCGTAAAAGCTCGTACCCTCGTAATTGCGAGACCCTGTAGCAAGCACAGAAAATCCTGTGGCTTCTCTAATACCATTGGTAAAATTGGGATCCTTTAAGATTGTACCGGCATTAGTACCAATCCAACCTGCCCCGGCCGTATTATGATTCTTCGTTCCGGTTTCTACTACATTTAACATATTTCCCCACTCTCTATCAGATGGAATATGCCAACCCGGTGGACAGACACCACGACCTAAAACAGATGCTGGATTACCGCTTCCAACCCCCGTATACATTTGTGAAGCAGCAGGCTCCGACCATACACCGATTCCGTCCGTAGAAACAGCAGCTTCCCAAGTATAGAGCGCCCCCCATGTAACACAATGAGAAAGCGTAGTTGTCGTTGTTGTATGGTTACCTGGACACCAGAAATTACCAATACCAGGAATCCCATTGGTTGTTGATGCGAAAGGCACATTGGGAACCGAACGAAAAGTCAAACCTTTTTGATAATTTAAGTTCTCTCGCATCCACCATTTGCCATCGCCCATTTTGATAATCGAATACACCTTGCAATCGCGCACGTCCGTCATTGTTTTAATGGCCCCTACACCCTCATTGCCGACAATCGTGTTCGGAACAGGCACTTCTTTGAGTGTAAAAGTATGTGTTTCGGATAACTGTCCGCAGCATATCGGATTAATGGCTGTTATAAGAATTGTGAATGTTTTTCCAACAACAGGATTGTTAATCGTAAAAGTGACCGATGCGGAAGCCGTTCCATTCCCGGAAATAGATACCGTTGGCGCTCCCGATGTTGTATAGTTAGTCATACTAACGGCATACGTCCAATTCCCTACGGAAGCAGGAATTGATAAATTATATGTTCTTGTTTTGGGCCCAGTAAGAATTCCTATTTCGTTCCATACCGGAATATTCTCACAGGAATTATCAGGTACGGCAGAGAAACTAATTGAAAAGTTCTCGATACAACTACCCTCCACACAGCGCACAGACAACGCGTCGGAGGCTGGTTGGGAAGCATTTCTGGTAATGAATCCTCCGGAAAAGCTACGGGAAACGGCAGCAGTTCCGCTCCCCGAACTTGTCCAAAAATAGGCTTTTAAACCACGATCAGCATAAATACCTGTATAATCCCTTCGCCCTGCATTCAGAACTTGTAGACTTGAAAAATTATTACTTAATATTGTTGCTAATTTTGTCCATTCGCCGTCACTTGGTAAATGCCAACCGCTTGGACAAACGCCTTGTTCGCCGGCATTGGTTGTTGTTACCGCACTTGTACCATTATTCTGTCCGTAAGCCGTCCAAAAGGGATAAAGCGATCCTTCATATTCGCAGCGCAAAGGATCGGCTTGCGATGCTGTACTTATATTGGGTGAAGTTGGAAATGGGCCGGGGCCGGGACAATAATAAGTCTTCTGCAAATTTGTTCCAGGCGCGGCAATGTTTTCCGTAACAGGCCTGTAGCCTAATACCGGATTGTCCAAGTCCTTGCGATACCGCAAGTTTTCCGCCATCCAGCGCTTCCCATCGGGCATAAGCACGGTTTTATAGGTTTCGCCATCGCGTGAGTCGGTGAAATCGGGGGCGGGGGTTTGGGCGAAAATCGGCAGAAATGCAAAAATGCAGAATTGCAGAAAAATCCATCGTGCAATCCGTAGGGGCAGGGCTTGCCCCTGCCCTTTTTGTGGGCGTATGCAACACGCCCGTACAGCAGCAGCCGATAATTGTAAATTGTAATTTGTTTTCATGTTGTGTTGTATTTAATTGTTAATCATTTTCCAACAAGACCCGAAGGGTCTGTATATGCATAACAAAAAGGCGCGAGTTGAATTCTTATTATTTTCGAGGTACGTCCAAGCACCCATGACTAAAATAAGATACAACTCACGCCGGAACACAGCATGAGCGTATTGCTTATTAATTCTTTAGTCATTGAAAGTTTTGGACGTTTTCGAAAAAAAGAATTAAAGCTTACGCTTTCTTTATTTATGTTTAATTAGTGTTTTTCTATAATATTGTTTTTTTTAGTAACGAGTTCTCCTTCGTACATCGTATCTCGTACATCGTAAATCATTTTGCAAAAATACAAAAAAAATCCGAATTACAAATTTTTATTAAACACCGTTGCACTTGCCTGTGCAGTGGGCATTACGACCAAATCATTGATATTTACATGAGCCGGTAAAGATGCACAATAATAAATCACATCGGCAATATCTTCGCCATAAAGCGGATGAAATCCTTTGTAAACATTATCGGCACGTTCTTGGTCGCCTTTAAAACGGACAATCGAAAACTCTGTTTCCACAGCGCCCGGACATATCTGCGTCACTTTAATTCCATGTTGCACCAAATCCATCCGCATGCCTTTGCTTATAGCATCCACCGCGGCTTTCGTTCCGCAATACACATTCCCGTTCGGATACGTCTCCTTTCCGGCAATCGAACCGATATTAATAATATGTCCTTGCTTGCGAGTCGCCATCTTTGGCGAAATCACACGACTTACGTACAAAAGTCCTTTTACATTGGTATCAATCATGCGTTCCCAATCGTCAACAACACCCTCCTGCAACGGATTCAAACCCACAGCCAAACCTGCATTATTCAGCAAAACATCGATATTGGCCCACTCTTCGGGCAGATTTCCAAGGTTTTGCTCAACTTCTTTCAAAGAACGCACATCAAAATTCAAGGTCAATACTCGAATTTTATAATGCGCTAACAATTCAGCTTTTAACTCCTCGAGTTCTTTGTTGCGGCGTCCCGTTAAAATTAAGTCGTAATTTGCTTGCGCAAAACGTTGAGCACAAGCTCTTCCAATGCCGGAAGTAGCTCCGGTGATTAAGGCTATTTTATTCATGTTATCACAGATTTTAGACTGCAAAAATACAAAAAAATTGTTAATGATTAATGACAAATGGTTAATGAGCTTCGCGTTCAAACAATTATTAGTGGCTAATGATAAAAGACGCTTTGTCCTCATTAACCATTAAAAATTAACCATTAATCATTAAAATTTGCTTGCATATTTGCAAAATATTACGTATCTTTGCACTCCTTGAATTGAGTTCAGGATTAAGATATTTAAGACCATGATTAACATTACATTACCAGACGGATCCGTGAAACAATATGCCAAAGGCTCAAGCGCTTTGGATATTGCCAAGAGCATCAGCGAAGGCTTGGCACGGAATGTATTGGCAGCCAAAGTAAACGACAAGGTTGTTGATGCCATGCGCCCCATCAATGAGGATGCTTCGCTGGTTTTACTTACGTGGAACGACGCAGAAGGAAAAGCCGCCATGTGGCACTCTTCCGCTCACGTGATGGCCGAAGCTATCGAAATGCTTTATCCCGGCGTGAAATTCGGTATCGGCCCCGATATCGAAAACGGTTTCTACTACGATATTGATTTCATGAATCATACGATTTCTTCGGATGACTTCGAAAAAATCGAAAATAAAATGCTCGAACTTGCGGCGCAAAAACTTCCGTTTATGCGTCGAGAAGTGAGCAAACAAGAGGCTTTAGACTATTTTGGCAAAAAAGGCGACGAGTACAAACTCGAAATGATTAATGATTTGGAAGATGGAACAATTTCATTTTACCAAACCGGCGAGTTTACCGACCTTTGCCGCGGACCGCATATTCCGGATACAAGTTTTATCAAAGCTGTGAAACTGCTCAGCATTGCAGGCGCTTACTGGCGCGGCGATGAAAAACGCAAACAGCTTACCCGTATTTATGCAATCACATTCCCGAAGAAATCGGAATTAACCGATTATTTAACGCTTTTGGAAGAAGCAAAAAAACGCGACCACCGCAAAATCGGTAAAGAGTTGGAACTTTTCATGTTCTCAGAAAAAGTGGGATTAGGCTTGCCGATTTGGTTGCCAAAAGGCGCCGCTTTACGCGAACGTCTGGAAAACTTCCTCAAAGCCGTGCAACGCAAAGCCGGTTATGAATTGGTAATGTGTCCACACATCGGCAATGTGAATTTGTACAAAACATCCGGCCACTACGAAAAATATGGTGCGGATTCGTTTCAGCCCATCAATACACCGGTTGAAGGCGAGCAGTTTTTCCTCAAACCGATGAACTGCCCTCATCACTGCGAAATTTTCAAAGCAAAACCTCACTCCTATAAAGACCTTCCTGTTCGCATTGCCGAATTTGGAACAGTTTACCGCTACGAACAAAGCGGCGAGCTTCACGGTTTGACCCGTGTACGCGGTTTTACTCAAGACGACGCGCACTTGTTCTGTACACCCGACCAGCTGAAAGACGAATTCAAAGGGGTTATCGATATTATATTGTATATCTTTAAAACCTTGAATTTCCCTGAATTTACGGCACAAGTTTCATTAAGAGACCCTAATAATAAGGTAAAATATATCGGCTCCGATGAAAATTGGGAAAAAGCCGAGCGTGCCATTATCGAAGCAGCCGAAGAAAAAGGCTTGAAAACCGAAGTGGTTACAGGCGAAGCTGCCTTTTATGGTCCGAAGTTGGACTTCATGGTTCGCGACGCAATTGGCCGTAAATGGCAATTAGGAACCGTTCAAGTGGATTATAACTTGCCGGAACGTTTCGACCTTGAATATACAGGCGCCGACAATCAAAAACACCGTCCGGTGATGATTCACCGCGCTCCTTTCGGATCAATGGAACGTTTTGTGGCTGTACTGATTGAGCATACCGGTGGTAATTTCCCGTTATGGCTCACTCCCGACCAATATACGATTTTGCCGATCAGCGATAAATTTATGGACTACGCTGAGAAAGTAAAACAACAATTAACCGAGGGCGAATTGCGCGGTATGATTGACGAGCGCAGCGAGAAAACCGGCCGTAAAATCCGTGATGCGGAAATGAAAAAAATTCCGTACATGATTATCGTCGGTGAAAAAGAAGAAGCCGAAGGCCTTGTTTCCGTAAGAAAACACGGCGAAGGCGATTTAGGCAGCATGCCGATTGCCGATTTTATTAAGATTGTAAATGATGAGGTTCATCAAGCAATAAAAGAAAACTAATATTTATTAACCAACAACAAATTTTTTGGCAGCACCATTTCCAAAATCAAACAACAGATTCCAAAGACGTGAATTTGTTAAAAAAGAAGCACTTCACAAGATTAATGGGTACATTACAGCTCCTGTTGTTCGTGTGGTGGGCGAAAATATTGAACCGGGGATCTACCCGATTAAAGAGGCTTTGCAAATTGCAGAGGGAGCAGGATTGGATTTAGTAGAAATCTCGCCGGCAGTAAATCCTCCTGTTTGTAGAGTTATTGATTATCAAAAGTTTCTGTACGAACAAAAGCGTAAACAGAAAGAAATCAAAGCTAAATCGGCTAAGATTGTGGTAAAAGAAATCCGCCTCGGACCTCAAACGGATGAGCACGATTTTAATTTCAAATTAAATCATGCGATTAAGTTTCTGAAAGAAGGTGCGAAAGTGAAAGTAGACGTATTTTTCAAGGGTCGCACCATTGTTTACAAAGAACAAGGAGAGGCGCAATTGTTAAAATTTGCAGAAGCTCTTTTAGAATATGGCAAACCGGAAGCATTACCCAAACTGGAAGGCAAACGTATGATTATGATTGTCGTACCAAAAAAACAAGCAAGTAATTAACCAAATAAATAATTGTAAAGCAAATGCCAAAGATGAAAACTAAATCCGCTGCAAAGAAACGTTTTTCTTTCACCGGTACAGGCAAATTGAAAAGAAAGCACGCTTACAAAAGTCACATTTTGACTAAAAAAACAACCAAGCAAAAACGTAATTTAACTTACGGTGCTATTGTTGATAAAGCCGATGTGAACAATGTAAAAGCAATGCTCGTTTGCTAGTTTTAAAATTTTTTTAACCTTGTTTCAGGCTGGAAAGTTCTCCTTGAATGGAGGCGCCGAAACGAAAAAAAAACAAAAAGAAAATGCCAAGATCAGTCAATGTTGTTGCCGCAAGGGCACGCAGAAAAAGAGCGTTGAAGATGACCAAAGGTCAATTCGGACGCAGAAAAAATGTTTGGACAGTAGCCAAAAACTCGCTTGAAAAAGGCTTGTTGTATGCTTACCGCGACAGAAAAGTTAAAAAGAGAAGTTTCCGTAATCTTTGGATTACTCGTATCAACGCCGGTGTTCGCCAATATGGAATGTCTTATTCCGTATTCATGGGCAACATCCACAAAAACAATATCGAACTTAACCGTAAGGTTTTGGCCGATTTGGCGATGAATCATCCGGAAGCGTTCAAAGCAATCGTAGATCAAGTAAAATAGTTTGCTTGTTTTAATTTTCAAAGTAGTAATTTATAAAAAAACAGATATCATCATGGGAAAACCGGAATTAATGAAATTCGTTGATACGCTTACCGAACGCAAAGATTTTCCTGCGTTTAAATCAGGCGACACAGTCACGGTTCACTATAAAATCATTGAAGGAAATAAAGAACGTGTTCAGCAATACCAAGGCGTTGTTATTCAACGTACAGGTAGTGGAAATACGGAAACTTTTACCGTTCGCAAAATCTCTGGAAACATCGGCGTAGAAAGAATCTTCCCCGTTTGCTCGCCTTTCATCGACAAAGTGGAAGTGAACAAGCACGGTGTTGTTCGTAGAGCTCGTATTTTTTACTTGCGTGGACTTACAGGCAAAAAAGCTCGTATCAAATCGAAACGTATGCCCGCATAGAGCATTTTTTAATTTTATAAATGACGGAATGATTGAGCAATCGATTGTTCCGTTATTTTTTAGATGGCCACGCACCTGCGGTGCTCGCCATGACAAACTAGAAACTATAGAACAATGGGACAATTACTTCCAATAATGGAATCTTTTTACAGCTTGCAAGGCGAAGGCTTGAATAGTGGTCGGGCGGCGTATTTCATCCGCTTGGCCGGTTGTAAAATCGGCTGTCCGTTTTGCGACGTAAAAGAAGCCTGGAATATGAACGCTTGGCCACAGCGTTCGGTAAGTGATTTAGTGAAAGAAGTAAAACAAATTGGCGCCAAAATGGTTGTAATCACAGGTGGCGAGCCGCTTCTGCATAATTTGGATGAATTGTGCATGACTTTACGCCATATGGGATGCGAACTTTCATTAGAAACTTCCGGCTCCGAAAAACGTACTGGACAATGGGATTGGATTTGTATTTCACCCAAAAAGCAAGCGCTTCCGCTAAATGAAAATTATCTTCGTGCAAACGAACTCAAGGTCATTATTGAAAATGAAAATGATTTGGAATGGGCCGAAAGTCTCGCTCCGAAAGTGAATAAAAATTGCGCATTGCTTTTACAGGCCGAATGGTCGAAACGCGCAGAAGTGACACCAATGATTATTGAATATATCAAGCAGCATCCGCAATGGCGTTTGTCTATTCAAATGCATAAATACACCAATATTCCTTAAGTATGGATACCGAACACTTCACCTATTTATTTTTAACATCGTTCATGGCGATGTTTCAAGTGATGAACCCCATCGGAAACTCAATTGTGGTAAATGGTTTTATGGGCGATTTGGGAGAATTTCAACGCCGATCAGCAATTCGAAAAGTAATCGTGAATTGCTTGGCTATCGGCATTGGCAGTTTAATAGCCGGCCACCTTATTTTGCGGGTTTTCGGACTTGCAATTCCTGTGATTCAGCTTGGTGGAGGTTTGCTTATTTGCCGTACAGGCTGGGCGCGATTGGCCACCAATGCAAATAACGATGAGATGAAAATTCCTCATGTTGAAATGGCGGATATTGAACGTAAACTATTTTATCCGATTGCTTTTCCTTTCAGCTTTGGTCCGGGGAGCATTTCGGTTGTTTTAACCTTACTGGCGTCCGCAACTATAAAAGGTAATTTTTGGCAAACAAGTTTGGGCGTAGCAATTATCGGACTCGCAATTTTGATTATTTGCTTAATCTTTTATATTTTTCTTCTTCACGGCCCAAAAATCCTAAAAGGCCTGGGGGATACGGTGAATATGATCATCAACAAACTTGTGGCGTTCTTTTCTTTTTGTATCGGTTTGCAGATTGTGGTGATGGGCGTTTCGAAGATTTTTCACTTGAACATTTTATAATTTTTATATTAAAAATAAAAAACGCGTCCTTGAACTATCAAAGACGCGTTTTTCATATTTTATAAAACCTATATCAAACTATTACGTGCTTCAGTAAGCTGAGGAGTAACTGCTTTCAGTTGCTCTAAAAATAATTTTTTGTTATCCGCATTTATAGGTTCGAGAATATCCATCACGTTGCGAATGGGCGCCATATCAGGATAAAGATCCGACATTTTATCCACAATCAAATGCATCACCCCTAATTGATACGAAAGAGCAGCAAAATTATCGTCTGTGAGATTTTTTGAATATACTTCCGGATTTTGTGCAAACAAATAAGTACATTCAATCAATGATGCAGCAACACGTTCAATAAAATAATTCAATTCGCCTTTTTCTTTATGTTCCTTAATAACGGCGTGCGTTCTTTCGAGAAAAATCTTATTCGCATCCGGAGATTTCCAATCGATTCCTTCACGGAAAGGAAATTCTCTCACATCCACATCTGCCATCAATTTTGCAATTACTTCCGTATATTCATTCGTATTCATCCCGTACCATTCTGCAACAGCACGATCAATTACATAAATCTTAAGGGCAATATGTTTTTGTGTTAACGTTTGTAAATGCGCTGCTTTTGATAAAGGCATTAAATAATCAGGCTTTATCTTTTTATCACGATCGGAAAGGGTAATGGCACCATTTTTAATTGCCTTAAAAGGATATGTAGGAAGTTGATCGGCTATTAAAGCGAACAACGAATCTACTTGAGCAGCAGTTGAATCTGCAATTGCTATTTCTTGAATGGTTTCAGGTTGTACGCTATTATTCGGCTTGCTTCCACAAGAAAACATTACAAATCCCATAACCGTAATACATGCAAATGAAATAATTTTTTTCATAAAATTGGTTTTTGATTTTTACTTTACAAAGGTAATAATTTTGATTAAATTAAATGTTTTTTCCTTATTTATTTGAGAAACTGCTTAAAAATTAAACAAAAATTCTTTCTAGACAGGATTAACAAGATTTACAGGATGATTTTGCCTTCGGCAAAATAAGAAACATGTTAATCCTGTTCATCCTGTCAAAATTTAAACAGTTTCTGAAAAGTACTAAATTGCCTTACTTAATAAAAACGCCAGTAAAAATCCGAATACGGAAATTAATGCCACCGCCCTACCGCCGAATTTAAAGGCTTCCGGAATCATGGTATCGCAAAGCATTGCAAGGATTGCGCCGGACGCAAAGGCTTTGACACCGGCACTTACACTTTCCGAAGCATCGCCAAGAAACAAGTAGCCGCCCATCGATGAAAGTATTGTCACAACAAGCGTTCCTATCCATAAAAGCACAATATTTCGATTAGACATTCCGGATGATTTCATTCCCATCGTTCCAGACATCCCTTCGGGTAAATTACTCAAAAATACGGCTGCAACAAAAACCAAGCCTGTTGCTCCACCGGCTGCAATGGATGCACCAACCACAAATGATT
This sequence comes from Bacteroidales bacterium, assembly GCA_031551725.1. Lineage (GTDB taxonomy): Bacteria > Bacteroidota > Bacteroidia > Bacteroidales > P3 > JAVBNF01. The sequence goes on along the minus strand of JAVBNF010000044.1, from coordinate 4,733 downwards.
CGGGAATGCCGTCGAGCAAGGTTCCCAGGAAAATAGCGGTTCCGGAGTTATCTTCATTATCATTATTGTCTCCATTAACAGCATGCATGCTTTTGCGATGTTGTCCGCCGGCATTATCGATAAAATAATCGCCGAGCACAAATACCAAGGCACCGCCGAGAAAACTCAGTCCAATCGTCCATGCATCATGGCTACGATCGAACGCCTCAAGCATCAAATCGATGGACAATGCAGAAATCAATACACCGGCGCCAAAGGCCATCACAGCGGCAATGACTCTTTTACCGATCGTCATTTTTAGTCCGAAAACCGCACCGATTAAGAGTGCTGATCCGGAAAGAAATCCAAGGAGTATTGCGTTTAACATGATTAATCTTTTTAATTTTTACGAAAGTACGACATTTTTCATTCTTAACAAATCAATTCTGTATGATTATTTTAACATTCTTCATTTTCATCGTCTTCGTAATAATTTTGTTTTTCAATTCGTCCGAAATTCTCAATTTATCAAAATTTTGCGAAAATTCACTATGAATTGGAATAATTGCAGAAACTGGATTGACTTTTTTGCAAACTTCCGCAAGTGTTGCCGCTGTTGCATGTCCGCTAGTATGAAGTTCTTCCCGATTTACAAATAATTTCCACAATTCAACATATTCTTGTTTCCGATGAATCCCTTCATTCAAATATCCACCCCACATTGAATAAACAAACAACACTTTCTCTTTGGGAAGTTGTGCAATGAGATCTTTAATCCGGTCGATATGTTTACTTCTTACCAACATGCAAAACCCCTTATCTTTGATCAATTTCAATTGCTTTTCATGTCCATGTTTATAAAAATTAATTTTATCAAATCTATAAACTTCTGATTTCAGCTCTGTTGTACTTGCAAAAATTTCTAAAATCTCTTTTTGATACTCATCGCACAAAAAACTTCTGGCATTTTGAGTACTTGCTTGATAGAAAGTTGCCAATCGGTCAACATCTGTTGATGAACAAAGAACAAAAACATATTTATACTCCTTCATTAGCTCAACAGCTTCTTGCTGTAAATCAAATTCCCGCTTTACATTTTCGTCTATTCGCGAAAGCATAGTACCTTCTGTTATCAAAACATCTATTGGCTTTTGTACAATATAATCCAGGATTTTCATCAATCCGCTACCTAAATATCCATGTCCCCGAAAATCTCCCGTATGTAAAATACGTATGCCTGCGGCTTCAATTAAAAACATGTATGCATCGCAAGCAGAATGACTAACAAAATAAGGTGTAACGATAATATCTCCTATCAAAATTCGATCTTTTGCTCTAAATGTTTGAAAAGAATTCAAAAGTTCAACATCATATCTGGTAATGCTTGTTCGCTCTGGATATTTTGATAATTTCTCATATTTACATTGCATTATTTTCTTCGCAGTTTCACCGATATACTGAGGAATTTGCATGGGCACATATTTAAATAAATCCACATGGTCGCCGTGGTAATGTGTATAAAAAATGGCATTACAATTTCTTGTCAGTTTTTCTATTGCATTCTTACTTGCAAATATATCTTCCGAAACATAATCTCCTTTCGGCAAATTATGTCCCAAATCAATCAATATTTTAGATGTATCGGTTGCAATTTCTGTAATACAGCCTCCAATTTGATTAATACCACGATGTATTGTAATTTTAGGATGCAAATTGATAAAAGAATAGGAAATATTATTTTTCTTCAACTTGCTTTCTATGTTCTTCTTTCGCTGTGCCTTTCTGCTATTTTCAGCATAAGGTTCTTCGTAATCTACAATAAGTAATTTAGGCTTACCCTCTATTGTATAATCCGACAAATCACTAATTGCATCCATTTTTTTTGATAAAATCCCTAATTCTTTTTTTTTCTTAAAAAGCTCTTTAAAATATTCTAAAAGATCGTTCTTTTTTTCTTCAATAATTTTTTCATACTTTTGCATTTGTCGCAAAATATCTTCATCATCAAAATTCGCTAACCCTTTTTTATCTATTTTTTTGAGCAAACGGGCATCTGAAATATGTTTCAATTCCTGAAATATAATCTTTTTATCTACAACATCTAACCATACCAAGTCAATTCTGTCTTTATCATATTGAAATTCCGAATCCAAATAAAAACCATCCGTTCCGATTAATTTGGCCTGAATTCCTTTTTCACTGCCTTGAGGATAATGTTCTTCTCTAATTATTTTCTTAATTTTTTCTAACAATTTTTCATCTAAAATATCCAATGGACATTTTGTATATTTATCTCCTTTTTCGCCTAAATATTTAGCATGGATCTTTGCTTTAAAATCGCTACTCGAATACCGTAATTCTTTCACAATGGCACCGCCATTATAATAAGCATCCATATATCCATCTTTTCTGATTTCAATATAAATCTCCTTATCTTGTTTTAATAATTCCCACCATTTAGGAGCATGCTCAGACAATTCTTTAAACAATGAAGTCGATTTTATTTTTAAACAAGTTCTTTTAATCATATTCAGATATTCTTAATCGTACAAATATAAGATACAAAAGCACATTTGTCAAGTTTTTTTTTAATTCTTCTAATGCTAAACTTGCTGATGGAGAAAAACATCAAATCAAATTCTATAACAATCCCTTAACTTATCAATATCCGTTGAAAATTGTCATTGATATAAACCGCCACTTGGACCGTTGATGAAACATTCTTGGCATTGGAAAATTGCGTCATTTTCTTATCAACAACTTGATAATCGTTATTCTTATTTTGAGCATTTGCAAATGAACATGCAATTACACAAAAAACAATTAAAAATATGTATTCAACCGTCCTCATTGTAAAACTCACTCTGCTATAAGATGTCCAATATATGTTGCTATTAATCCCAAAAACACACTTGCAAAGATATAAGATCCGGCTGTTATTAACTGTCCTGCCCTTAGCAAACAAACGGTTTCATTCGAAAAGGCTGAAAACGTTGTAAAACCGCCAAGCAAACCGGTCATTAGAAACCAACGCCACTCTTGAGGAGCATGAATCCTATTCATCAACCCGAAAACAATCCCGATCATAAAACAACCACATAGATTAACGACCAATGTTCCGATATGCAAACCTACGAAAAATTTAGTTTGAACCAATTGTGTCAATAAATAACGTAAAATTCCGCCAATAAAGCTTCCAGAGCCAATCATTAATAATAGTTTCATAATTCTTTTACTCTATTTTTAATTATTGTAACTTCCGTTTTTGTATATTTCCTTTCGCAACTTCCAATATGCTTTCAAATATTTATTCAAACGTTTTAAGTCTGATTCATTAAGCTCTTTAAATCGAGTTATGTCCATATTGTCAAGTAAATCGTTGATTTTAATTTGTATGGCAATAGGATTTTGTGTAACTCTGTCTATGAACTCGTCATAATCTTCATCCTCCGACTTTTTGGTAACATAACGCAATACCGCAATTATTTCGGCTGAAAACCCTTCGTTTTCAAGTGTCTCAAAAGTCCAATCACTATCCTCAACAACATCGTGCAATACACCACAAATTTTTTCGACTTCTGTTTTCCCTCGTTCCATTACGCGAAGAGGGTGTAGAATATATTCTGTACCTGATTTATCTTTTTGACCTTTATGAGCAGAAATTGCTATTTCTATAGCTTTTACTAACGTTGACATTTTATTTTATGTTATTTTAATAAATCGGGCTTTTTCCAATTACTTAATTGAATCGTTTTAGGTTCACGATAGAATGTTCCATAGCCAACATTTCCTTGTAAAACTGTTATCCCGTTTTGAATAAGTTTTTCTGCTATTTCCTGTGTTATGTGGTCTTGGTCAGATATACTATAATCGCCATAATCCATCAAGGCATCATTCAATGCCAATGTTCTCCGGCTGTCTTGTGTCCACTCTCCATCAATTAACCATTCATATTGTAAAGGGGCAATACATCTGGCAAGGCTATGTTGTTTAAAAAGATAATATTCCATACTCTATTTCAATTTATAACTCTTAATATTCGTATTATTGTCGCAGGTTTTCCTCTAACATTCCAGCCGTCCTTGCTTGTATAAAATATTTGTGACACCAAGCTCTTTAGCCATACGAATAATTGGTTCGGTGTTGCTCAAAACATGAACAACACTATCTTGATCTTGGATTATGAAGTGTCGAAGTGATTTTCGACTTAATACTTTTTCAAACTCTCCATAATTGGAATCTATAAGCTCTCTTACAAAACTATTGATTTCTCGTACACTTTTACCTTTGTATGGCGATTCATAGTAGATTGTTCGTATTTACCATCGGCATCGTCCGAGAAACTGTACAGTTTGTTTGTTTGATAGCATTTGACTCCTAATATGGTAATTTCAAAATCTATTATTTGTTCGTCTTGTGGATAGATATATGGATTACGCTCTTCAAAACCAAATATCTTGAGAGTGTCTGTTTTTTTTTCAATTTTAGCAATGTGGTAACTCATAACTATTTAGATTTTTTTAATGATGCATATCTTAAACAAACTCTTCATCGTTCATGACAAAGGTACAAAAAATCTCTGAGGTCTATACAATAAAAAAGCCCCTCTACATTTCTGTAAAGGGGCTTAGTAAGGGCGGCGACTACCTACTCTCCCAGTCTTTAGGACAAGTACCATCGGCGCTATTGAGCTTAACTTCTCTGTTCGGAATGGGAAGAGGTGGACCTCAATGCTTTCGTCACCATAAAGCTTT